>NZ_PVWK01000055.1 GCF_003003795.1 Stenomitos frigidus ULC18
GTACGCTATGGCGCGCTTCTTGCCGCTCATCCCTGAGTGTTGCCACTCATTTCGAGCGAACGGGTCGCACAGTCCAATCGTAGTCCAGAGTCGTAAAAGTTGGACTAACCCAGAACTCAAAACATCCATCAAGTAGTGCTTTAACGCTGCGGTTACCCCAGTGGGTTAATTGCGTTGGCAGAAGTGCAACTGTATACAACGAAAGCATCGATGTTTGAGGCATTGTGCCAGTCTGCGGTTAGTCCAAGGCGAGGATCGCGATCGCTCAGTTAGCCTTGCTTATCAATGGAGTCAGCAGTTAGGGGTCAAAACCTTGGCTTAATTCCCATATCGCTGCAATAGCTCCGATACATCTTGACCACGCCTGGATTGCCTTTGTGAGTGGTTGGAATGTGGGTGTAACTTGCTGGCAACCATTTCTCATAGTCTTTGTCTTCGTTCTGAGTCCAGCCTGTCACGCAGTCGATCGTTTGATAGGAAAGGAAGACGCCAGAGATAGTGTAGGGATACTCTTCTTTCTGAATCACAAAGCGGTTTTCACCTTTGCGGCGATAGATAACATACTCACCATCTGCATACTTCTTTAACTTGGCAATATCAAATTTGCCACTTAAAGCTGGTCTGAATTTGGGGCGTGCTGGAGCAGCGCTAACAATCGCAGGCATGAACAAGCCAAACACAATAGCAAGACTCAATACGGGCAGCGCTACACGGGGCAAAAGTTTCATCGGCTTGACTAGGTAAGGGGTTGTAGTGAAAGGCTAACGTTGGCTACTTCAATAGCGCGATGGGTTTATTTGTCTACGTCTACCAACGATCCAGCTAGCCAGCCAGAACCGCCTACATGGTTGCCATTTAAATCAACCAGCTTAATCCGAGCTTTGTCCGGTTGCGTAGGATATCCGACTCTCACCCATGCCCTCTGTAAGTTCTGAGCGGTCTGTAAACGCGTTTGATAAGGCTGACTGTGCCACACATTCTGAACCGTGATCACCGCTTCGCCTGGAATGCTACTGCTATCAATGCTGGCAATGATGGTGTTGTCTGGGTCGATCTTGGCGATCGCCTCTTTGAAGCTAACTAAGTCACCAGAGTTAGTCGAATCGCTACTTGAAGAGGTCTCTGGTTGGCTGGGTGTAGACGCAACGGCTGAAGGTGAAGGCTTTGCTTGCGGTGACAAGGGACGAAACAGCCCTATGGTGTCTGCCACTACTAGCATGACAACTGAAGCAATCACGCCTAAGACAATCGCTGTAGCCTTAGCCTTTTTCGTTGTCGGCATCAAAACGACAGGTCTTTCATATGGATCATCAGAAACAGTTGGCGTCGTTTTTTGTTTAGCTTTCCCAGGTTCAGTCTTAGCTGTTTCGATGCCGCTTTCAACGGCTTGATGAGGCACTGTTAACCCCACTCGATCGCTCCATGCTGGAAAATCTTCTCCCTCTACGCGCCCATAAATAGCGAGGTTCTTAATACTTTCGATTTTTAAGTTTGCAATGCCCTTGGAAACATATGCGACTAGCGCTTGCTGGTTTGGCGTATGCTCGGCTTCCAGCATGACGTGGAGTTCGCTGCCTGTCAGTTTGGTTTTGACCTTGATGCCTTTGGGATTCAGCGATCGATTCATCAGAGCGGCGATCGCCTGTGGGTTGCCTTGTTTGGCAGCGCTTAATACCTCTTGTGGTGTCATGACTGGATGGTAGGGGACGTTTAAGTATTCCTACGTTCTTAGAGAAAACCCCGAAAGATGGCATGAAAAATTGTCTAGCACTCGTTCACCCTTAACAAACCTTAGGATTTTCCAAGCTCTTTGGCTGCCAATTCCAGGTTGACCTTTAACTTGATTCGCTCAGTCTCGATCTTTGAAAGCTGTTTGTCCATCGCTTGTGCAAGCCTTAAATGCACCGTCTTGTCTATGGAGTGCTGGAAAACTTGCCCCATGTCTTGTTTCGCTAATGCTAGCTGCAAGCTTTTATCGGCTTCTACTGCTTTAGTTTTGCTGAGTATGCAGCGCTGTCTCAATTCGCGCTCAAATATTTCAAGCTCTGAGGCGATCGCCTGCAATGACTGGATCGACGTGCTGACGTAACTTGAGAAATTATCTTCTCCTGCTTTGCTTTTGTTAAGGAGAGCAGCTTTCAAGGCTTCTAATTCGGTGTCGATCGGATCAGGCTTCATAGCTAGCGGTGACAAGAGTGGTTTTGAACCTATTCCGCCGTGTCTAGAGAAATCCTGAACAATGGCATGAAGAATTGTCGGCACCTTAACAAACCCAAACAAGTCTAAGCTTCTGCGGTCTCCCTAGTCCCTGTGCCGCTTGAGTACTGATGGCAAATGCTGACATTTGCTAACATTCAATCGCGTAGTGTTGAGGTGATCACCTTGGTCTAAAACTTAATCAGAAGCGTCAGGATTTCCTTTGGCTGCTGAGTATTTTGAGAGGTAATTACCTGATCTCGTTATAGCTATGAATCAGCCCAAGCCTACTCCTCAGAGCATCCCTCCTTCTGTAACTGAACTCAGAGCTTTGCGAAGCGAGCTGGCGCTAGTTAAAGAGGAATTAATCGGGTTGCGTTCTGACTTAAAAAATCGCAAGCAAGCAGATGTCACTGATCAGGTGGCAAAAGGCGTTCTCATTGCTGGCTTTCTCGGAACCGCTACTTGGTTTCTTTTTGCTATCCTTCTATCTGGTTTGATCAGTCGCTAGTACATCCAGTAGAAAAGCGAACTCAGAGAATCAAGTGATTCTACGCCTGTTCGTCCACTGGCAAGTTTTTCGCTTGTTCACGCAATCACTTAGATACGTAATTACGCAACTACTTGTTCACTTGTTCAAGTGCTCACGTAATTACTGCATCACCAGTCGCGCCAATTTGTTGAGCCGTTGCTCCACAGTAGTCAAGCGCTGCTGGAGCGATCGCACTGTTCCAGCGTCTTGCTTCCTTAATGCCTCACTGACCAATCCCGCGAACCACTCGGAGCGACTTACGCCTAACTCATTCACTACTGCGTCAATCTGCCCTATCCAGTCATCAGGAATGCGACAGCCGATCGTCACTTTGGGCTTACTCATCAGAACGCCGTAAACGCGCATACACAATGGTACGCAATGCGTCAAGAGATGGCACACGAAAAAGTGTAAACAGCGTTAACGACTTAAGCAAAACTGATGAATCGGGGTAGTTTCACGATGAAACGCCCATTCCATCGCAGCGGGAATGATAAGTAATCTGTAAGAGCGGCGATCGCCGCTGTGCCAGTTTGCAACCCCAAAACCAGAAACCTTATAGACATTAGGTTTCTTACTTCGTAAAATAACAGAAGACGAAGTAGAGAGGGGTTTAGCGATGAAGGTGGAAAGGAATGGTCAGGCGGAGATTCTCAGTCCTGAGCAATTAGAACTGGTGTTGGGTGAGTTGCGGCATCCCCATCGGCTCATTTTTGCCATCTGCTATTACACCAGTTGCCGGATCAGTGAAGCCGTCGCGCTTCAGGTCGGTGATATCCAAAACGGTCAGATCGTCTTTCGCTCTGCCAATACGAAAGCCAAGCGCACGAAAGAAGTGAGCATCCCGCAAAAACTGCAAACGGAATTTGATGCGGTTGACCTGCCTGAGTCGGGTTATCTGTTCCCTGCCAGAACGGGCGCGACGGGGAGCCACATCACCACCAAGTCTTGTGACCTGGCACTCCGCAAAGTCTGTGATTATGTGGGCTTGAAGGGCATCAGCACCCACAGTTTCAGGCGCACTTCAATTACCAACCTCTACCGGGCGGGTGTAGACCTGAAGACGATTCAGGAGCGCTCTGGACACGCGTCGATCGCCAACGTCGGGTTGTACATCGAAGGGTTGAACGGTGAAGCGCAAAAGGCAGGGGAACTGCTGTGAGTGTGTGGACTAGCAGGCAGCCGTCTTGATGCAGAGGTCACTCCCATTGCTTTTGCCTTGTCTTATCCACATATTTCTTAACTGTTTCAATGTCCTTGAGGATTTGCGGATAACGCTTGAGCAACTCTTGGGGCAGGCGATCACAGTCTCGATCTTTGAGCTTGTCTTTGTCCAGGAAGCTTTCGGGTAGAGCCACATGGCACAGTAGCGGTGGCTGTTTTCCCCCTAACTGGGGGTTGGTGAGTCCTTTGGTGTTGCGGAGATCTGTAGCGAGGAGGATTGCCTGTTGCAAATTGGCATAGTTGAGGTCTGCCGCTTGCAAATTGGCTCTGTTGAGGTCTGCCTGTTGCAAATTGGCATTGTTGAGTTTTGCCCCTTGCAAATTGGCACCGCTGAGATCAAGGTACTTATCAGGTGGGTCCTTTTTCTGCCTCCGTCCAATGACTGTCAAAGCTGCCTGAACGTCTTTCGTGACTCGTTCACCTGTAAGTGCCTTAATTGCTTGAGTCCAATGCTCTTGTTCTGTACCGCTGCCATTGCTGTTCTGCCATAGCTCATAAGCCTTGACGCGGATCTGCTCTTCAGTAGGGATCGGCGATTTCTCCTGGATGAAAGACGTGAGGACTTCCATAATGGTCCAGTGGTCTCGATTTGAGTCATACGCGATGCGTTCTAACGCATAGATGCCACCAAGACGGACTTCGATCTTGTCGCTGCCCAGTTGCTCTACAGCCTTAGAGAACCGCTCTGTAATAAGCCGTGTTTGCGTGAGCCGCAGATTCCAAAGGACAAAAACGCCACCGCCAATGGTGGCGATCGTACCAACGCCGCCAACAATCGCTTTGACAACATCCAGAGAGGCATCAAACTGCTTTTTGGTCGCGTCTGTCGGCTGCTGTTGTAGCTTTTCCCAATCTCGCGACACTCGACCTCCCCAGGAAGCCACCCATAAGCTTAGGGCAATGAAGAGTACCACTCCTACCGTCCAGTAGAAGAACGAAAGGCGAAGCTTAACTGATCGCAGTTTTTTCAAGAGGGAACGCATGACAGACAAGGGTAGACGCTACAGGAGCCATCATCGCAGCTTTCGCTCTTTTTCTTTCATTGGAGACTCGATGAGGACAAGATCAAGCGATCGCCTGGTTAGCCAATCTTATAAATGGGCATCTTAAACAAGCCAGCATTGCCATAAGTAGATGCACTCCTGAGTAGAAAACACATCGCCCGATCGCTGGCAGCGGGCTTTCTCGTCTGGGCTGGACAAAGCTAAAGCCTCAAACCATCTCTGGCTTAAGGCTGTCAGCAACTCATATACAATCGGGCACATGACTTACTCGTTTGCTACCTCTGGCTGCTCTGATAGAGGGTTTAGCCTCCCGTTGGTAGTAATAAAGTGGAGGAAGCGACAGAAACTCCACACCGAACGCCCTAGCTCTCTTCAACTTGCGCTGCTCGCACCCCTGCGGTCGCTCTCCTTCGGGGTGCAATACCAGACCACAACAGCAAAACGTCTGTACAGCACCAGTTAAGTTTGTTATTTGATTATCTTAACGATCATAGATTAGCAACACTGACGCTGATACTAATCGGTCGGTGGTGGGAACTCGCACTGTGCTAAAAGAGGGCTTGAGACAGAAACAGATGATTTAACAAATCTGTCGTGAAGTAGAGAGCAGAGTTCAATCGCATCAAAGCACGAAGTGGCGATCGCTGCCTTCACGGGTTGCCGCATGGGTGAAGCGCTGGCACTGAGAGCAGAGAACCTTGACTTGCTAGCAGGAACGCTTACCCTGACTCATACCAAGACAGGCAAGGCCAGGGAGGTGGTGATGCACCCTGAACTGGTAGCGCTGCTGAGTGACGCAACCTTGCCCACAGAGGGCTATCTCTTCCCTTCACCACGCACAGCAGGGCACATCACCAGGCAAGCAGTAGACAAGGAACTCAGGCAGGTCTGTGAGGCCTTAGAGCTTAGGGGTGTGGGTACGCATTCCTTTAGACGATCGCTGGCAACTAACCTCCACGGTAAGGGCATCCCACTGAAGACGATCGCCAGCATTACCGGGCATGAATCGCTCAATGAATTGAGCGTTTACCTGGATGTCACGCCCGCCCAGCAACGCGCTGCGATTCTCTCGCGGTAAAGACAGATGTGTATGGGGTCTGGGGAGCAACGGAACGGTAAATGCATTTAAGCGTTCTCAAATGTTATCTGATAGTGTCCTAAAGCACTGCAAATAGAGCCTTTCAGCCCTTTCGCCCTGTACCATGAATTAACGGCTACTACCGCTCATAATTAGAGGTACTCATCGTTGCACAAACGAGCGTTTGTGCAACGATCCGAAGCTAACCAGAAAGATAGGCATTGGCTGTTGCATAAACGTATTGCACTAGAGCATCAATTGGCAACAGGTTTATGCAATCCAGTTCATAGGTCACGCATAGCTTTTAACCTAAGCTCAAGGCATTTGTGGTTAGGGCTGCTGGCTAAGGTTTTCTCTAACTGAAATAGAACTGGAGCCTTAAGTACATTTACCGTTCCGTTGCTCCTCAGACCCCTAATATTGACGGTTCCAGAGATCGCTACAAGCGTTAATCCGATCAGGCAAGCTTTACAGAGTTACATAGCATGGTTGTGTGACAGACGTGTGGCTGACCTGCTATAGGGGCGTTACATGTAACGTTCCTACAGAGAAGAACAACATGGTTGAAACACTACCGCATATCACTTCAAGTTACGAGTAGGAGCGCTGTGAGGGTCAGTGGCAGCGGGTGTGGGCAAGCTGTCCAACTCTAACTGTTTATTCTGGCTGGCACCAGGCTCGTCCTCTAGCAGTTTGAGGATCTGACCGTCATCGTTTGATTGCCTACAGTCAGTCTGGGCAGACGTTGCCGCGCCAGCAGTCGTGCGACTGGGGTTATCTCCCGTTGCCCCCCCACGCTGACCAGACGGCACCACCGCGATCGTCGCCGCTGCCCCACAAACAGCTTCCTTCTCCTGAGCCGTCAACTGTCGCTGCGCCACTTGCCCATCTTCTCCCTGGAACCGTTGCCGCAATGCAGCAAGGCGATCGACGGTTGGAACTCCACCAGTAACAGGATTCGGTTGCTTCGGTATCGCTGGAAAGGATAGATTTTGAATGGAACCGTATAGGACTGAATCAGTGCCAGTAGTGAATGTAATGCCTCCAACAAGTCCACTGACATCTACTGGAAAATCTGCTGAACCAAACATAAGGGGTGCATACTGCTGATTGAAATACAGATTAGATCTGTTAGAAAATTGATTAAAATTAACGTTTTGAGCAGTAACAGGTTGATATTGCAAGTTTCCACCCGTAAAGACTCCAACTGCATAAGGCTCTTGACCAGAAATGATAGAGCCGCTAACCCGTGGTCCTAGAGAGAACGCTGCATCGCCGCCTCGAATGATACCCCGAAGGAAAGCTCCCCCTTGGCTATTAGTAGTACTCGTATCAAACAGAGTTCTTGAAGCATCTCCGTACTGAATAACGACCGAACCCCCTTGTGTCACGAGAATCGAACTGTTTTCGTACAGCGACGCATCATACAACACCATGATGGAACTAGGGATTGCAGTGGCTGGAACACCTCTAGCAATCAAAAAGTTGTAGAGAGGGGTGCCCGGAGCGGATGAAGTTGCTCGTGGGCGAGGATCATTAAATCGTGTTCTTGCCACGCCTGTTGCTTGAAAAAGACCCGCCGCCTTAATATTAACTCCATTGCTTGAAGCACTAATTATGCTGACTCGAATGTCACCAGCAGTAGAGCGCAAAACAACAGAACTGGCAGCATAGTCTGAAGGATTGAGACCTGTTGCAATAATAGAAGCTGTAGCTATATTTCCAACTGCGGCTAAATCAACATTGATATTATTTGTGCTGCTACTTTGAGCTGCCGCGCTACTACGCGTAGCTTCGATATTACCTAGATTAATAGCACTGCGGGAGTCGATCGCAAGTGTACCAACAACAAAATTACGGGTAGAACAATCGACACAGCGAATACTAGTAGCAGGAGTCCCAGTTGGTAATGTTCCTACTACTTGAATGGCTCCACCAGTTAGAGCAGTGTTGGGTTTGTACTGGTTAGTCAGCAAGACAAAACCAGGGTTACCTGGCGTACTAATATCAGAACCAAGAACTCCATTAACTTCAATAGAATTGACCGTAATATTGGCGCTTGTGGGTGCAGTAAATGTGGGTTGATTTGATGAAGGCGCACTATTGGGCAGGGGCGTTGGAATGGAGCGATTTACAGGCAAGCCTCCTAACTGATTCCAATCAATGCCTGCTCGCACGTCTAGGGTAGGATTACGCCCATCAATTACTAACTGATTGGCTGCGGTTGGAATGCGCTGTATGTTGCCGTCATTGTCTACCGTGGGAGTCACATTAACGTACAAAGGGCTGCCATCAGCACGGGTGATGGGGGCAAGGCTGGCAAAGGTGCGGCTACCGTTGAAGAGGGCAGCATTAGCCGGATTAATCGTCTCGGCGGCAATGCCTGGAGCATTAATCACGACGTTGCCGAGTGTCACACTACCACCTGCAAGGATGTGCAACGAAGCTCCCGTGTAGTCACCCAGGGTAACATCGCCTGCTGCCAGAATAATTGGGTCGTAAGGACTGAAAACATTCCCTGGATTACCATTGAGCTGCTCAAATTTGAGACTGCCGCCTGCAAAGTAGTGAGCATCGCCGCTGATTGTCTGGGTCGATCGCAACACCATATCGCCACCCGAAACTAAGCTACTGGCAGCATGGTGAAGCGCAAAGATATCAACCGTCTGATCGCCCTGAATCGTTAAATTTCCACCCGCTCGAATGTTGACTGGGTTCGTCACACTATCCCGCACAATGACTGCATTGTTTGCCAACAAGTGCAAATCATCGGTGACGCGAAGTTGACTTTCAGGTAGGGTCAAACTGTTGGCGGCTGCTAGCGTTGCTGTTTGAGCGGTAACTGTTTTAGCAACGACATCGCCATTTTGCACCTGCAAGCCAGAGCCGATGAGTTTCACCAGACCATTTTCGACTGTTAAACCAGTAGCGCTGCCTGAATTCCCCCCAGTGAGCAATTGAGGCAGCGTCAATGGTGTAAAGGGCAGTGCCTTAACCGCTGTACCTGTGTCTACAGGCAATGCCAAATTCAGTAAACTGCCATCCTGAGAGATGCGGACGAGTTTCTCGCCTGGTACGGCTGCAACGATGATGTTGCCACCTGGCGCGGTCAACGTTCCTGTGTTGATGACGGTGCCACCCAGCAGGGTGATGCTCTGTCCCGTTCCTACGGCAAGATTGCCCGCATTGATAATGCTTCCTGGTTGGCTCATCGTCAAAGCAAAGCTGCCAGGATTGCCGATTAAATTAGCGTAGTCGTTAGAGCCGATCGCATTGAACCAGCGATCGCCCAAACCAATCCCGTTTGCTGTCGTGGCTGTAAAGGAACCTGCCACATCCAGGCGAGCATTGGCACCAAACACAATCCCTGCCGGATTCATCAGGTACAGATTCGCATTGCTGCCCGTAACTCGAATTAACCCATTGATGACAGAGGCATCGCCGCCCACCACTCGACCGAGAATATTCTGAATCGCTGGATTGGCGCGAAAATTCGCAATCTGGTCGGCATTCAGCCCAAAGGTTTGAAAGCTATGGAAGAGGTTGGTGCCTGCGGTTGTCCCACCTGTGATATCAAACGTGTTGCCGCTGGGCGTGACGATGGTATTGGCATCATTACTGGCGGGTACAACCTGTGCCCGGGCTGCACTGTGCAACGCTCCGAACACAACCGTAGACGAGAGCAGTAAATTAGCAACAGCGCGTGTGGGGGTCATGGGAAGAGATGGATGAGGAGTTAAGCTAACAGACTGAGAGCAGATCGACTGAGAGGACTTAAAAACGATCGCCTCAGTGAATCTGCCGAACCAACGAGCAATTAAGCGCGATCGCCTCTTGCACCCACCGGACGATCGTCTCTTGCATCAGTATATCCACCGACCCATTAAGGGGTCGCACCGACATACGGGCAAAAAAGTGCAACATGAGGCTGTAACTCTTTACCTGTAGGGATTTCAGGAAATAGATCATTTAAGCTGCACTGCTGAAACCCTTGATTAGTAATGGTTTGGACTACTTTTGGACATTGTACTAATCAAAAATCAGTAGTACATAGCCTCTTTTGATATGGTTTCAACGGCTGAAAGCCCCATTCTCTCGTAGCACTTCTGCATCCTTCAGCAGAAGGGCGAGGAGGGGGAGAAGGGAAAAAGCGGCGGTGTAAAGGTTTGAGCGCTTGTGCCAGTTGGCGAGTAGTCCAGAGTGAAGCGGGCGATCGTCTGGTTAGCCCTGCTTATGGATGGGGCACTCTAAGCCAGCCAGCCATGCCTTGGTAAATGCACCTTTAAGAATGGACGTGCCCGATCGCTGGCATCGGGCTTTTATATGGAAGCTAGCCCATGTCTCGTAAGCTCATCACCATTCTGATCGTGGGTCAGGTCTTGATCTTATCTATAGCGTAATTACTGAAACGCTTGCTGGATAGTGATTTTACACTGTGGACGGTTTCTATGAGGTAGCTAGAAGCAAGTGAGGACAGATGCTTTGCGCGTATCAGGTCAAGGGGTGCCGTTTACCAAAATTTTACATTCCCCCCGTACTGCAAAGATTGATGTAACTGTTACGCTTTTGATACACAAATTAAATCGTTAAAGCTAGATTAAGGCTAAGACTACATTAAGACTGATTGACATGGCAGGTAATTCAAATTACCCTTATCCTAATTAACTTTTAGGATAGGATAAAAGCGTACTGCATGCAGTCTGAAAATCAGGAGAAATACTTTAGGGTAAATCGGAACACTTTGGGTCGTTCAAGAAAGGAAATGTGGAGACTTTTCAAATCAGTTGTAGGACTCGGTGCTTTCAAAGTTGAAAAAGGCTCTTCTAAGTCTATCAAGGTAAGGGCTGAGAGGCATATTTCTGTAATTCTAGGCGAAAGCAGATCTGAGCGGGAATTTTCAGAGAAGATCGAACGTCTTGAAAAAGATTTCGTTCTACTCGCCGAAAACATTATCAGATACTGGGATGATTTGGGGGCAAGTGATCTAAACGCCAGCTCCATTAAAAGATTTCTTGAGTATCTTTGCTGCGAAAAACAGTTAGAGTTTCAATTCCTTTGTTCTACGATCATTTGTCCTGACACTGAAGCCGAATAGAGGTGAAGACATGGATACTCCGTCTACAGCCCCCAAACTTTACGTTGACGATAATTTGGCTAGGCAAAAGTCCCTAGATATAGCGATAGAGCTTGTCAAGCAGCAAGTAACGCTAGCTTCTGTACTTGTCGGCTTAGGTTTGACGTTTGCAAATAATTTCAGAAACACACCCACTGAAATCATACTTAAGATTTCGCTCATATGCTTAATTTTCAGCTTCGTTGCTGGGGTGTTGGCAATATCGATCATCTCTTCTGTTGTCGCCAAAAACAAAAAAGGCTCAGAAGTCACACAGCACAAAACGGTAAGACCGTTAGGAATCTTTCAGGGGATCATGTTTGTGAGCGGTGTTGTAGCGATGGCATTGTCTGTAATTTTTGTTATTTAGCCTGTGTGACGTGTAATGGCATTTGGGCACACTAAGCAAACTAGCATTGACATAGATACACCCTGCAAATGACATAAGCCCGATGCCAGCGATCGGGCTTTTTCGTATCTTCTTACTGTCGAGCATGAACTAAGTATCAGGAGTGTTTGTTCAACCTTCGCGCTGAATGGGCATTCTAAGCCATTAGGTTCACCTGAAGAATTACTGCTCAGTCCAAAGACTGGGCTTTCTCAATATGCAACCCACCACACTCAAGCTCAAGCCCACCACTTTTAGACCTGGCAGGGTTGTCGCTACTGTCCTCGCCATGCTGCTTCTTGCGGCGGCGATGTCATGGTTCTATCACCCGATCATGGTGAAGCTGCACGGTGGCGTTTGGTGCATGAGGGCTTATCCTGCCGGACACCAGGAGTTTCTGTATGGTGGAGCGTGTAATCGCTAGTGGAAGACTTTAGTCCAACCGACATTGCTCTCGATTATGGCTACTACCAGCCAACGAATGAAGCAGGGCTTTTTGTAGTGGCTGCGATCGGGCTGCTGGTTGTTGTGACGTGGGCATTGCGCGAGCGGCGGTTCTGATTCGCAATTGCTGAACGACAGCGGGATAGGACTTACGCAGAAGATCCCCCAACCCCCTTAAAAAGGGGGCTTTTGGAGCTCCCCCTTTTTTAAGGGGGGCAAGGGGGGATCGAGGTTTCAAGCCTCAAGTGCGTAAGTCCTACGGGAATACATCATCAGGTCTTAAACTTCAATACCTGAAGAAAATAAACTAAACGGGATTGGCAGCCTGTATCAAGACTCCGATCGTTTTGGCAACTTCAATGCCATTCTCTTCCAGAATGACTATTGGTTCGGCACCATCGCTCATCTCAACGCGCTTGACCAGTATTTGTCCGTTGGAAAGACGTTGCCCGGTTTGTACGTGACGGCTAGAGACTTCATTGGGTGCTTTTACAATTACCTGAGTCACTTTACCGACGACAACAACACCACTGACTTCAACCGCATTCGCTAATGCCGCCGATGGCAATGGCGGTAAGACTGCGATGACCGGACTGTTTTGCTTTACTTGTGTCGTTACGGGTTGTCTTGGGGGAACAGTGATGCTTGGTTTGTTCTTCACTGATAAGGGCTTTACAGGAGGGGAGTAAGGGTAGTAAGCAACTTTTGGCGCAGGTGTTCTCCTTCTAATCTTTGTTTGTCGTGGAATCGGTGCGGGAAACAAAGTGGGAGACGGAGCGGAAACCGTCGGTCTGTTGAAAGGAATGACTGTGCGATCGGGAAGCGGGATTGACTGTTGTAGTGTGACTGGCACCGCTGCAAACGGGTCTTGCCTTTTCTCGCTGTCAATGATTTTCTGTACCTGTCTAGCCCGTTCGTCACCATTGGTTGCTTGCACCAGTCCTGGAATATTTTCAGGAGCAGACACTTGAGGGACTAAGGCTGCAGCTGACTTGGCATCAAAAGGCTGTGTGGCGGTTGAAGTTTCTGGTGCATTAGGCGAGTCTGTCGCAGGTGCGGTTGTGACAGTGACTTTTGAGGGAGAGGAGCAGCCAGCGACAGTTAAAGCGATCGAGCCAGTCATACCAATTCGCAGCTTAAAACGTAACTCTCATATGAGGAAAGTTAGTCATCGATCGGATCTTATTTGGTAAGTCCATTAACTCTTTCAATCCCTTGCATAAAGTGTCCGATACGGCATCCAAGGAGTCGAAAACACGATTATAGAAGTGCTTCTCTCGAAGCTCTTCCCAGACATGCTCCACAGCATTGAGTTCTGGACTGCGAGGCGGCTGCACAATCAAGCGTATATTTTCTGGAACCACCACGTCCTGTCCAGTATGGTAAGCGGCTCCGTCCACCTGCATCACCACAAAATAGTCTGCAAATTCCTGCGCCACCTGGTTGAGAAATAAATTCATCATCTCAGTCTTGGAGAAGGGTAAGACGAGAGCGGTCATCATGCCTAAGGCCGGGGCAACGGCAACGAAGCCATAGAGATATTCACGCACCAACTGCTGTCCGCCTGCGGGACGCACGCCAGGGCCACGCCAAGCTCTCATCACTTGACCCAGTCGCCCGAAACGTCCTTCATCCGCTGCCATGATCACAAGGGGACGGTCGTCCGCCTCTGGACGGTCTGCGATGGCTGCTTGAACCAAGTCTGGAAAGTTTGCTTAAAAGCCGCCTGGGCTGCTTTGTCCCCCTCCGGGTGATACGGTCGGGGGGCGAGTTTACGCCAGCCGTGACGCTCTAGGAGGCGATAGATTGTACTCGGCGCAACCGCAGTCCCAACTTTGGTCTCGAAGTCGGTTTGAATCGCTTGAATGGTAGTCAAATGACCGTGCTTGGCGGGTTCATGAAACGCTTCTAAAAAGGTTGCTTCTTGTGCAAAGCTCAAATAAGCACCAGGGTTTTTCCCTGGTCGGGTTCTGGGTTGAAGGGCACTCTCCCCCGCGCGATTATAGTCCGCAATCACCTGATGGACGGTGCGCAGGCTAGTGGCTGTGTGCTTGGCAATCGCTGATGCAGGGCGTGGATCCACAAGAGCGTTGTAGATAATCATCCATTTCTGCTGACAACGAACTGTCGGGGCAGTGGTAATCTTAGCCTTCACCTGCGCTTCGGATAGATGCCGTTTCACGGAGCTGACTCTGGACATACGATCCTGCAAGTAACGTTAGGATCTTGATCCGATCTAAATAACGCTCTCAGGTGCGAATTGGTATCAGACCGACAAACACAAGCTTACGCATGTTTTTTCCTGCTTATAGTTTTAATAGTCAAAGAGGTATCGAAAATGTTTTCCGCTTTGAAGCTCATTGAGTAATCTTGTGGGACGAAGTCCTGGTGACTACCTACCACCTGGTCTCTCGCTAGAAGCGCGTCCGCCACAGAGCCGCCCTATGGAGTCCCGATCGCCAGCATAAACGCATGTGTTGCCAGTTGAGTTGATGCCAGGACTGATCACAGTGGTGCGATCGCGACCGTCAGAAAGGTCATCGCCAGGTCCGCCAGAAATGATTCGAGTGACACCACCGTTCGATTCTGTTCTCACAGAGCGGTAGCGAGGATCGTAACTGTCAGCACCATTGGGTAACAGCGGAGCATATCCTGTAGCTGGCACTATACTGCTCGAAGCTTGTACTAACTCCAACCGTTGAAAAGCACACATTGAAGCCGTTAGATCGATAAGCTTCCCCGCAGCCGTTCGCATATAGCACGGGTAATCAGGTTCAACAGGACGCGCTGATGCTTGTAAGGTAGGCAAAGATGCAAGCGCAACCGAGGCTGCGATCGCGCAGTAGAGAACTTTCATAGGTCACCAGTAAGGGCATACCTAAGCAATTCTCAGGACAGTAGAAAAATCCTGATGATTGCTGTGAAGCCTCAGTGAAAGTTCCCCGTGCAAGGTTAAAGGCAGATAAAGATCGTCGTCGCCCAACTGGACACGATCGCTTTGGTCATCCACAGCCCTGGATACCGACTCGGAAAACTCAGGATACCGTTTGATTGACATAAAAAAAAGCCCTGCCAGTGCGACAGGGCGAGGCGCGAGGCAGCAGCGGTCAAGGTCTAGAATCTAGCTCGATAGCCTTCACCCCAGCCGCGAACGTATTTGGGGAAGTCAGCCAAAGAACCGCGCATACCGCGATTATTGAAGCCATGATCGAAACCTGCCTGATACAGCTCGTCTGCGGTCATCGCCTGGGCGCGTACCGTTGCTAGATTGAGCGCTGGATCGGTTGAGCCATAGAGAATGACGGCATCTACAGTCTTTGTTGCGATCGTTGTTTGAGACATAATGAGATGTTCCAATAATGGGACTTAGTTGAGAGGCGCTGCTTACTTCTTGGTCGGAGGGGTAGCGCTTTCTCTTTTGCATAAACCTAATGTATCACTGTTAACGAGTGAATGAGCTGTTTTGATGTAAAGCTTTTATGAGGTTCTATCACTTGTTAACTGTGATAGAGTGGCTTCAATACTGAGGCGGTAGTATGTCTAATCCAAACCCTAAAACTGAAAACCTTAAATCGTTTCAACGTGCCAGCGATCGCGAGTTAGGTCGTGTAGTAGGCACTCGTTACCCGTTGGATGTGGCAGAAGCACTAGGCAAGGTTGGCAATCACCAGGACTACATTCGAGCAGCAGTCGAGGAAAAGTTGAAGGCTGATAAGCTGCTGCCCAGTGGCGATGATGCGGCCTAAACCCGTCAGCCTGTCGCTTTGTCAGGGTTGATTTATTGCCAGGGTAAGCGAAAGATTTGAGGCTTCTCGATCGCCACATCAAAAGTGTGTATCTCAGTGTTTTGTGTCGGATTCAAAAGCTGATTGAGGCTTAACTTGCATTTCACTTCTAGGCTCCTCGAACTCCAATCCCTAGTTTTGCTCTACTAGCAAATAAGATTTCTCATCAAACTCTACATCTGATATAAGAACAATTTTCTCCCAATGCCTCTTTGCTGCTTTGCGATAGATTGGTCGTAATATACTAAGGAAAGTAGCTTTGACTGAAGGATCTTTACCCTGCTCCAAAACCAATTGATAAGGATCTTTAACTGGCATAACAGCGTTGATTGCTTTAATGCCAGCTTCAACAAACTCGCTGAAGAGAAACGTTAGTGCAAGAACCACTTTATCTTCTGACCAGCCTAGACTTTCAAATTTCCAAGGTTTTTCGGGGCATTTAGAGTAATCCAGAATAATACGCACGTCATCATTCACTAGCTCATAAAACTCATTAGTAAGTTTAGAGAAGATTGAATCGTTATCAAAATTGACAGCAACATGCATAAGGCACTCTTTCTCAAAAAATCTGTAATGAGGAACCAACTGACGGTTCGATGGGTGCCTGTAGTTGAAGACTTCAATCAGCTTGGCTTTTGCTTTGAGATAATTAAACGTTCGCTCACCGACATGATCAATAAGTTCTTGACTAGGGTTACTTACAACGTAACGGTAATATGCTGGTAAGTCCTCTAGTCCTTCTTTGCCAAAGAGAATACTTTCTGTATTATCGTTGTTCTTGCCGTTTAGAGTTGGCTTGAACTCTTTAATCCTTCTTTTCTCAAATCCGTTTAGTTGACTTTTGTCACACAACTCCCAAGCTATAACGATGCTGCTTTCATACATCGCTTGAAACATCCCAATCTCCCAGTCGCGATGATGTCCGTTCCATCTCGCTCGAATATTTTTAGATTGACCAATATAGAGAATTTCATGTTTTGATAGATTGAGCACGTAATAAATCCCTGGTGCTCCTGGAAGCGCAGCTCTGTTTTGATAATTAACGCAAGTCAAAGCAAACGGTTTAATTGGTGTCATACGAGGTTAAGCCGTAAGATTGAAAGTTTGGGCGTTACTCTATATAAAACATCTAAAAGTCAAACTTTTTATAAATGAAACGGTTGCTTCGTAAGACCTTAATATTCTACGTACACTCGAACAACTTTCAGTAGAAAGGCTGTTCGGGGCGATGAGCGCCAGCGATCTACAATGGTTGTTTAGAGAAGCTGTGTCCAAAGCGCTGGCAGCGGCAAAACTATTACCAGGTGCGGGCGTGTGACATTAAAGCCAGCGATCGCACTGCCTGACAGGTGAGCAGGGGTAGCCATCGAGCGACTTCCGCCAGTACGTCCCCAGACAGCAAGCAACCCCTCGAAACGGGATGCCTTTGGAACGGAGCTGGTCTTCAGCGATCGCCCGTGCTTCTTCTTTGCTGCTGGCGGCGATGTGATAAAGCCCGCTATCGCCAGAGTTGAACAGCGTACACATTGGGTAAAGCCAGCGTTCAGGAGTGGGAGGAGATGCGATCGGCTCCACATTGAAGAGTGATAGTTGCACGTTCATAGATTGAATCTGGCTTTGACTTCCCTCAGCCGTTTTACCGCTTTTCGATAGCGCGGGTTTTCACCACTTTTGGCGATGCCCCAAATTTGCTTAATCTGATCAGCCTCGTTTGTGATGCCTTCTGAAAGACAGTGGAAAACGAGTGCTCTTAGATACTCATCATCCAAGCCGTCAATCTCGTCATTTTCTTGACCGCACCCTGACTCCTCACCCCCTCTATCACTGTCTGGGGATGGATCTGAAAAAGGTGCGGTTTCGGGTGCGGTCGGGCTGAAATCATATCTCCACAATCGTTCTAAGCGGGTGCGGTCGTCTAAGAGCGGTTCGTCGAGTGCGGTATTGGGTGCGGTGAAGGTGCGGTCGGGTGCAGTGGCTGGGTGCGGTGGTACATTTGCGTAAACAGATGTATTCTGAATCACTTCATAACCACCATCATCGGTGCCATCATCCACGGCTACGGCGACAGCAATCGTTAACGGCAGCGATCGCAGCGGCGGGATAGCCACTGGTGGCATGTCTTTCCCGAAGCGTGGGTGATGGTAATGGGTAAGATGGTGCGCGAGTTCATCATCCACCATGCACACCCAGCCCTTATGCGCCATCACGTAATCGCGCAGTACCCGGTCTGAGGATGTCTGCATATACCGTTTGCAGGCTTTCACCAGCCGGATCGCTTTGAACGCATCTTTGAGCGCAGCAAAGCCTTCTAAGCCCATTGACTCAGCACTTTCAGCCTGCGACATAAACAAGAAAACAATGCCGTACTTGCGAGCCTCTGACAGCATGACGCGGATGAAGCGATCGCAGATGTCGAGCTTTCTGGACTTGGCTTGCAGTGCCAGCGCTAACCATTCGTTGATAATGACGAGCAACGGTGAGCGCTCTGGTAAACCCTTCTTACCCTCTGCCTTCCGTTGCTTCAATTCATCCAGTAGCAGTCCTAATTGAGCAAACGCCGCGATCGTAGAATCCACCACGGTTAGAGGTTGCCAGGGATTCTTCAAGTTGTGGCAGTCAATGACGAGGATCTGATGGTCATCGCCGTACATGGTTGAAATCATCCGAGCGCTCGTAT
The DNA here is from genome assembly GCF_003003795.1 of Stenomitos frigidus ULC18. Lineage (GTDB taxonomy): Bacteria > Cyanobacteriota > Cyanobacteriia > Leptolyngbyales > Leptolyngbyaceae > Stenomitos > Stenomitos frigidus_A. The sequence continues at coordinate 18,442 of NZ_PVWK01000055.1, forward strand.
CCTTGCCACTGCCGGACGGACCCATGAGCAGGATGTGGTTTGACTCGCGCTTCAGTTGGCTCCAGTCGTAGGGGATGATTTCTTCTACCGCGTCCTCTTCTACAGGTGTGAGTGTGGCGCTAGCGGTGGGTTTCATGCTCGCAAGTAACCAATCCTGCCAAGCCTTCTGACTGATGTCTCTGCCGTCATTAGCGCGGCGTTCCGAGTCGATGACGATTTTCCGCAGTGGCTTGGCGAGTAGGGTCAGCCCCCAGGCAACGCCCGTAAAGGGGAGCCGCCAACTGGGAGCGCGATCGGGCATCGCTCCTAATGCCAAGCAGCCTGTAGCAGCAGCGGCAATACCCCAACTCGCCAGAGCCGTATGGCGGTTGATGCTGGCGCGTTCTTCAAACTGGGAGGGATGCAGATCGCTCATAGATACAGCCCCACAACGCAGCCGATCGCAATCAGGACGAGACGATAAATGAGTAAGGGTTGCAAGCGTGGGAACGTGCAAAAGGCATACAAACCCGCTAGGGTGGCAGGCAGAACGATCACCAGCAAGATCGCCCCGATGACTGGCAGCGTGAGTGTCAAGCCTGCTTTGATGGCGCTGGTGAGAAAGCAACTGCTGCTCACCCAGCAAACCGCCTGCAAGGTCAAATCAACCGGACGGGGTGGAAAGGCGAGTGCCCTTAACCACAGGCTTTCCGCTTCTCCGATCGGGCTTAAATCATTGGAGTCAATGACCACTTGCTTGTTGACGGCTGGACCCGCGAACGGGTTAAAGCCCTCAATCACCATTTTGGGAGTGCCAACGGGCGCAGCATCGTTAGGTGTTTGGTTGTCAGTCATCAGTCGAGACCTCCTGAGACGAGGGGGAGTGAGCAGTAGGGACGGTGTAGAGCGCCACTGCCATAAGCGTGAACATGCAAGCGATAAACACCAGGTCTACAGGCGTGAACGGTCGCTTATTCAACATGGGTACGCATCCCCGGTTGGTATGGATAGACAAGTTGTGAGCGTTGCGTAGACACCAGGGCGATCACCCACAAACCAGACAGCAAGACAAGCACCAGCAACAGTCCAAAGAAGACTTCCATCGAGCCGTTGCCGAAGTTGTTGCTCCCGCCGTGCCAGTGCCAGAGGAAGTTAATGTTAGTCGTCTTTTGCGGTTGGACGTAGACAACACGCTCCGCAGGCTGGCTTTGTTGCGCTGGCTGATGAGTTGCCAATGCTGTGATCGCCTTATCGAGCAATGCCAACATCTGACCATCGCGCTCGGTCTGGGCGATTGCTCTCATTTCCTGCAACTCTGCCAGCGAGTAACGACCAGGGGAGGTCTGTTGTTCCTGATAGTCAGTGACGGCTAATGGTGCTAATGGTGCTGACTGCTGCCAGGGCTGAAGCCTTACTGGCTCATAATCAGCATAGGCTTCTGCCGTTGTTGGAGGCACAGCATAGCCGCGTGGTTGATGTTGGATAGCAGAGTCATTGTGAGCGGGTGCCTTGCGAGTCTGAAGCCACTGCGTCAGGTCTGCGTTAAAGGCTTTTGCCCGGTCAGTACCGAGCCCGAGCGCTAATGACTGCAATCCTGCCACCGTCCAATGGATGCGCGGCATTCCCGCACGTTGAGGCACCCTGACAAAGTGTTCGCCCTCAATCAGCTTGCCTGCTTTCCGTAGAGCGTTCACGGTCTTATCGTTAGTCCCCATTGCCGCAAAAGTTACGGCTTGAGGCAAGATATAACCGCATTCAGGATGCTTAATGATTTGAGTCAGTACTGGATTCATCGGTTTGCCCTCTGCGAAGTGGGTTGAGCGATCGGGGCGTAGTCAGCGGGAAAGTACCATTCGAGCGCTTTGTGCAACAACACGCCAGCGGTCACACCACACACGAAAACAGCCAGTGTCCGACAAACCTTGTGGCACTGGCTTAACTCTGGTTTGAGCGGTCGGCTGACTCGAATGGGTTGAGTGTAGGCAGGGTTCGCACTCGCTCTATCAGCGATCGCCTGCATGACATCGGTCATGATGGGAATACTCCTGTTTATGGATGGGAGTCAGGTGCCAGCGTCAAACTCTGCTCGGGGCGATGCTGGCACTAACTTGATAGACTTTTGAGCGTGGGCGATCGCCATACTGCCAACGGCGACGATCGCCAGAATGCAAAGCAGGTAAGCAAGCAACCAGACAGGATGTAACTGCCTGCTCACTCTTGCTTTCCCAGATTTTGCAAGGTTGTTAAAGACTGCTGCAAACCCTGTGTCTCCTGACTTTGCGCTGTAGCCAGCATTTCTGTCCGTTCGCGGTAAAGTCGCGCTTCCAGCTTGAAATCGTGGGCTTTCTCAGCGATCGCGGCTTTCGCTTGCTGGGTCTGCTGCAACTTCTGTTCCCGTACTCGGATATCGCGCTGCATCTCCTCTGTAAGCACGTCAGCAGTTTGCAAGAATTGGGCGGCGATCGCCAACGGATCATCAAACGCGACAACCTCACTTTGGCGCAGCGATTCCAGGCTGTATGTCTGCGGCATCGCTGGTTGCGACAGCACGATCTGATGGTTGCCAACTTCAACAGTGACGGCTTGCTGTTCTGCCGACTCTGGCTCTACGGCTGGCGGCTCAGTCACCACATCAAACTCATGCAGCAGCCGATCGCAGGCTTCAGGCGATAGCCCATCGCTGGTGTCAATATTTAGTTCTTGAGCGCGGCGATAAACGCTGGACTTGGGTAGGTCGTGGTCACGGCAAAACTTAGTTAGTGATGTATTCATGCTTTCCTCAAATGCTTGTGGGAACTGCTGTGAAACAGTTGGAACGCTTTTGGAACGGCTAGGAACACGATTCTTTCGTTCCTAATTTGTTTCGGCTAGTTCCAGTCGTGTCTCACTACCGTTTCATTCTTTTCCATAAAGTAGCACACAGTTTGCATAAAGTGTGTACACTTAAATCAAACCATGTGCCATGAGGTACTCTGAAGGAGGAAACGTAATGATTTTCAGCGACGTGGCGACAAACAAGGCTCGATTGGTTGCCTACTGTGAACCTGAGGTTAAAGAAAAGCTTGAAAGACTTGCAGAGAGCCGTTTGCGATCTCTAAGCAACTTGATTGAGTCAATACTGGTAGAAGAAGTTGCCAAAGCTGAAGCTAGTGGGGAATTAGGCACAAGCCCTGAAAGGAAGTCGCCATGACACAGGTACTCTCAAAAGCCACTGACCAGCGCATTATTCTGCAAGGAACGTGGGAGAAATTTAAGCTCATTCAGCAAGCGTCGGAAGATTCCCCCGGTGTGCGCCTGTCTTATTACGAAGGGACGATCGAAATTCTCATGCCAGGTCTTGACCACGAGTTCTTCAAGTCAGTGATTGGGATGCTGCTGGAGGTGTTCTTTTTGGCGAAGGACATTGAGTTTGCGCCAACTGGCTCTGTCACTCAAGAGCGCGAGAATGTTGTCTCAGCTCAAGCCGATGAGTCTTATTGCATTGGACAGCCAAAAAATCCACCAGATCTATCGATCGAGGTCATCTTTACCAGTGGCAGCACAGCCAAGCTCCAACGGTATCAGGCGTTAGGTGTCCCTGAAGTCTGGTTTTGGGAAGATGGGCTGTTTAGCCTCTACAGGTTGCGGGCTGATGGCTATGAGCGCATCGATCGCAGCGAAATCTCTGAACTGGCTAGTCTCGACTTAGCTCACCTCTCACGTTGCGTCCTGCTGGCTGAAACGTCAAGACTTGAAGCGGCTAGAGAATTTCGCAAGGGTATTTAGGGGCAATCGCTTGCATACCAGTTTTTTTAGTATCCCAGGATAGCAATAAGGGGCTATCAAGGTTGAGCAGTCAGCTTTTTGCGTAAGAAGGAGCGCAATGTTTTATGGGTAGAAAATCCAAACTTAAGCAGCAAAAAAGGAACCTATCGACTGGAGAAAATTACGCTGTTTGTAATCCAGATAAAGCAATCGTCTCAGATCAACCTTTTCAAGCTACCTTGACTCTGCACTGTGATGACATGGAGACGCTTCACAACCTACAAAAAGAATTCGCGGAAGATTTTCAAAAAGGTAGACCAAGTAAACGGCTCGAACAACTCCTTAAAGATTCTATAGATTACGGACCGCCGCCAGAAAAAACAGGTGGGATTACAACTTATACCTCTCACACGCCACATGTTTTCATGTTCAACGACAGCCCTGAAGAACATGAGGCAGCTTCATGTGCTGTCCGCTTTAGTGATGTTGTTAGAAATTTTGAACTCAAACCACTTTCTGATACACAGAAGTATTACTTTCGTATTTTGGAAAACTGCCAGTTTATGAGGGGGTTAGCCATATTCCATAGGCTTTTTGGAATTATTCCTGATCCCTTGAAGGACTGTCCCCTGCCAAAACAGGTGATTAGTAATTTACTTTTGAATGTCAATGTTGACGTAGCGATTTTTGGTCTCATGACTGCTGGAGAGCAAAAAGTCAAGGAGTTTGCAGAGGTGGAAGGTGTAGATATGCCTTCTGAAAGGATGCTAGAGATGTTTTTAGAAGGTTGTATCGAAACTATAAAGAAACATTTAACAGAAATAATTACGCCACCGGCGCAAGAGCCTAGTAGATCGGAGAGGGATGAGGAAAGAAAGTTTAAGAAGTTTCTCAACCATTCTCTAGACCCCGATGAAGACCGCGAATTGATTGAAAAATATAGAAAGGAGTTAAAGCAAGGAGGATGGTTTGAATTTGTACTCCTTGCACTTCACCCATATCGATATACAGACCTTGAACCACAGTGGGGCAACTATATGGAAGCAAGAAAACGCCAACTAGCTGTGCGGTCTAAAACCCATTGGGACAGTGAGGGGAATTTATATGCCCGCACTTCGCGCAATAGCAAAAAGCCTATAGGTTTTTCTTGGAAGGATGGAAGCCTCATAGGCGGCCTTATATAATTGTTGCTTTTTCGTTACATTTGTCTTTTTTTTTGACCCGATTTTCCGTTTACTTCAGAGCTTTGCAAAGATGTCTGTATACCCGTTGGAGGTGACTATCCAATGAAGGCAATCGTCCAGAAATCTCCCCTTAACGTAGTCGTGCCCACTCGTTTAAACGAGCACGATTTCGAGGCTCTGTGTGATAGAGCGCGGTTGGAGCAGACCAATCCAACCGCGATCGCGCGTTTGGCAATTCGTCTCTATCTTCTCAATACGTTTCAACAGCACGAAGCGCTACCTGGGAAAGGTTAGGAAAATACGCTTTCTGCTTATTCTGCTTCTAGGGTTTCAAAGCCAATGTGTCATCCAGGTAGAAATCGGATTATTACGCAATCGTAGAAAAGATGGACTTATCAGTAACTGAAATTCCGCTACTTTCACACAAGATCCCAGATGGCGTTTGGAAAACGGTCATTCACATTCTAAGCTCACCACCAGCCATAGAAGAAACCAGTGATTTTGGGTTGCTTTCTCACCGCTATCGCTGGCTTGTTCTTGCCGAAATGATTCGGCAGAAATGGGATTCGAAGTTTCGTGTCCATCGGTTTCGAGGATCGATTAAGCAAGCAATAGAGTTGGAAGCAGCTTTTTTAGTTGCCCTCTTGAATCTTGTCAGTGAAACGTTTCTTCTTGAGCCTCAATATGGACACCCTGCACTGTGGTTCGCAAAGATTATGCAGGAGTGGGAGATTTCGCCGACTGTTCAAGCATTGAGCGACCGAAAAACAAACAAGACTGAATTGAATCAGAAAACGCGTTCGCAAAATAAAACACTGCTGTCTCCACTATCCATAGCAGACAATCCTTTCGAGAGGCCAGCTACAAAGCTTTTATTCGATGCAGCGATTCGTCATGCTAAACAAAAAGATCGTTTTAGAACTACGGTCTATACTCCCTTCGTCAAAGCAAGGATGACGGTGACAAATTTTGCTGCGGGCCAGAAGCTGTTCACCAAAGATGAACAGTCAGGAAAAGGAAAAATTTCTAGGCAAGGAAGGAGGAAAAAAGATAACACACAAATTAGTGATTCTGAAACAGGCTCCAGTAAACGGTTTGAGAAGAAAAAGTTAAACCGTGTTACCTCTGGTTAGATCGCCGATACTGATTTTAGCGATCGCAAGGTTGAAGATGATTTACCCCAGGGCTACCAACTCTAACTCCGGTAAATCAAAAAGCGACCTCTGACCCCAGGGCTACCAACTCCGGTTCAGCGATCGCCTTCAGGCAACATTGGAACCCACCTGTGCAGTGGGTAGCTTTGCTATGGAAATCATAACTGATAAACCACGGGGTGTAACAGCCCCTAAGCCGTCCCCTCACTACCGCTCTCGACTCCGAAAACAGGCTCAGACCCTACTGCAAAGACAGCAGTCAGGCGGATTTCTCGGTAACCAGCAAAAACGATTGTTGCGCCGCTGGCAGCGAATTGAAGCCCAAAGTCGGGCAACCGAGCAAAACGCTCAAGCCTCTCAGAATCGATCGGTGAAGGAGGCGGCATGACCTCCACTGCTACACAGACAGCGAACGCCCCATTGCAGGTCGCACCAGCAATTAAGCTTCGAGACTACCAGCAGAAGATTGTCGGCAAAACCTACGGGCTAGTGCGGGAAGGTTCCACTAGCGTTCTAATCGTCGCAGTAATGGGCGCGGGTAAGACCGTAATCGCCTCCTGGATGATGCGAGACGCTGTTACTAAAGGGCGGCGCTGTGTCTTTTTGGTACCGCTTACCGTCCTGCTCGAACAGACCGACAAGACGCTAAAAAAACTGGGAGTGCATTGCACTATCCTTCAGGGCGATCGCCCGGTGGACGAAGCAGCACCCGTAATTGTCGCGTCACTTCAGACGATCGGATCACAGATCAGAAAGGGCAAGCCGTTAGGTGCAATCCTGGGTTGTGTTGACCTGGTGATGGTGGACGAAGCGCACGTCGCAGCCTTCCACACTACCTACGGTGATATTGAGACTGCGTTCCCGAAGGCGATTCGGATCGGGCTGACGGCTACACCCTGGCGACTCTCTAAGAAAGAATGGTTGGGGCAAAAGTTTAGTGGCTTAGTCGAAGGACCACAACCGCCAGAAATTATCAAGCTGGGCGGCGCTCTTCCCTGTCGTGGCTTCACGATCGGCGGAGTCCTCGATCTGGAGACGCTACGAGTCAGACAAGGCGAGTTTGTCGATACCGATGTTGCCGATCAAGCTTGTCGAGACGAGGCTCTAGACCACATTCTGAGTGAATGGCGGCGGCTGTGCAACGGTTGCGCCACGCTGATGGTGGGGGCAACGGTTGAGCAAGCTCGAAAGACCTGTGAATGGTTTAACAAAAATGGCATAGCAGCAGAGCTGATTGTTGGCTCCACAACGAAGGAAGAACGCGAGGCAATCTTTGAGCGTGTTCGTCGGGGTATCACCCAAGTGATCTGCTCGGTCGGTTGCCTGACCGCTGGCTTCGACCTGCCAGCCATTAGCGCGATTCTGTATGTTCGAGCCACAAAATCACGGGCATTGTTCCAGCAAACCGCTGGTAGAGGGAGCCGTCCGCACCCTGGCAAGACAGACTACCTGTTACTCGACTTTGGCGGCAACCTGAAGCGCTTCGGTAATCCGATGGGCTACCAGGATTACGACATTTCGCAGCCAGCGCGAGACGACGTTCCCGCACCCACAAAGACATGCCCAAATTGCAAAGCTGAAGTCCCACAGTTTGCCCAAATTTGCCCGCACTGCCAGTTTGAATTTAGTCAGGAGTCAGCGATCGTCGTCGAACAGGGCGATCTTGTCCTGGCTCAACTAAACGAGTTTGCTGATACGCTGACGCGGCAAAAAATTAAGCAACTGCGGGAGTGGCGCAAAGAAGCCTATCAAGCCAACCGTTCACCCGATTGGGCGATCGAACAGTTTGTCACGGTCTTCGGGCACAACCCACCGGGAGACTGGCTGCGACACGCGATCTTGACCGATCGCTACAGCCAGAAGCGGAAAGCTGAGTTTGTCGATTACCTGTTTCGGTTCTGCAACAAGGAAAACCGCTGGGCAAGGCAATGGGTCGCGCATCACCTGACGCTGGAGTTCGGTGAACTCGATACGCAGATCACGCCCTGGTATGAAACGCTGGGAGTCGATCGCAATGCCTCCTGGGAGACGGTCAAAGCGGCGTATGCAGCCAAGGCTGAAGCACTCGATCCTGACAAAGTTGTAGGGGTTGACCTGGAAGCCTTGCAGCAGCAGTTAAACCTGGCTCTGTCAGATGCGCGGGAGGTGGTCAAATGAACACTTCCTTAATCCCACAAGGTCTTAGCGACAAAGAAGCGTTCAAAGCCCAGATCAGCACCCTACAGCCCAAAGACGGGAATAGCGAAATCTGGTTCAAGCTTGGGCACAACAAATTCTATGTTGGCAACTTCAGCAAATCAGGGCGCTTCCTTCTATGGGAAACTGTTGGGCAAGGCAAGGATCGCAAACGTGGCAAGCTGGTCGGGACAGCTTTTGAGTTCCTCAGAGAGAAAAGCCAGACTGAAGAGGGGGGAGTATTCTACAACCCCACACAGCCGATTGGCTTGCCTGTGACTGGCTGCGTTGACTCAACCGATGACATTGGCATTGAGATGGATTCCTTGTCCACTGAGGATCAGTTGGGCAAGTATGAGTTGCTCAATCAGGTCGCTCGTATAAATTACGCTTCGCTTTTGTCTAGTGGTGGGAGGTCAATCCACGCGCATATCAAAGCGGATCAGCATTTACCACTGGAGCAAGCAAACTACCTGAGACGACTGGCGATCGTCGCCTTCATGTCAGATCCCGTCACCGAGCGTTTGCATCAACCCATGCGGATTGCTGGGTTTTATCGCAAGGAGAAAAATGCAGAGCAACGGTTACTGAGCTACAGCAGCGATCGCTACACCTACGAGGAACTCGTCGCAGGGTTCCGCCGCTGGTTTGCTTATCAAGGCTGGGCATTCCCTGAAACCATCTCGGACATTTGGTGGAAAGAAGTTCTCTGTCCCATTTTCCCCAATCACAAGGGGCATGGGGAAGCCGAAAAAGCAGCGCTGGTTAAAGCTGCCTTAGAAGTTGGTCAAGCTGGCTATGAGGCAGCCAAAGCCCAAGCAGAAGCCGAACGGCAGCAACGGCGTGAGCAACGCAAACAGCGCTGGCAGGCAGAAGGTAGATCAGAAGACACTAGCCTGAGTGATGCGGTTAAAGAAACGTGCGATCGCTTGGGTAAAGATGCTTTCGAGCTATATAACCACAACTGGCAGTTTGAACCGAGCGGTGAACACGCTAGAGGGCGCTGCCATTGGCATGATTCAACCTCTGGCACCTCTGCCTATATCAGTGGGAAGAAAGGCACCTGGGGCTATGTTTGCCCTGCCTGTACGAACGAAAAGCGGATCGATGCCTTCACCTATTGGCGCTATGCCACCTATGGCAAAGGTGCCCCTTTCCCACGCGGCAAAGAGTACGTCGAGCAAGCGAAAGCCTTTCTGTCGTCGCATGGCGTAGAGCCTCCTGTATGGCATCCACAGCAATCGAAACCAGCGAACGTTGTCGAACTGCACACGCATCAAAAACGGAAGCCTGGTGCTGTCTATACGGCTGAGTTTGAGGGCGATCTAGAACTTCTAGAGTCTCTGGAAAGCGAAGATCGCAAACAGGCACAGGAAGAGGCAGAGCAACGACGGCGCGATCGCTGGAGGGAAGAAACTGAGCGCATTCAGGCAGAGCTAAACGGCTTAAGGGTCGAGCCTACGATTCGGGAGACTGGTCGATACATACCCAAAGGGTTAATGCGGTTACCGGACAAACCAGGGATTATTCTGGTCGATGGGACAATGGGCGTTGGTAAAACAGCCACCGCTTTAAAGGACCTGGTAGGGCAGCATCGCAAGCGCTACCCACTGGGTTTGGAGTGGCTCTTTACTCCCCGCAACTTGCTCGGACTGCAATCAGGCAACACTTTAGGACTTCCCCATCGATCGACGGCTGATTTTGCTAGGGATAAAGGGCGGTTTAGAGGCACTTCCTGCTTTGAATCGATCGGGCTAATCAGTCCAGAGAATTTACCAAATCATCCACCGTTGATTGTGGTTGATGAGGCAGGGCAGGCGTTTAAGCAAGTTACCTACGGCGATACCTGCAAGAACTACCATGCTTTCGTGATTGAACGGACTCGCCAGCTATTTCGAGAAGTCGCAATGCGGGGCGGCTGGATCGTTCTTTCTGAGGATGGTTTAACGAACCTGGAGCTTGACTTTGTTCGAGAGGCTTCTGGGCTAGAGGTGGTAGAGCACTTAAAGTTCACCAGGCAAGTCACCAATCCGCGCAGCTACTATGTTTACGACTCTCCCTCGATTACAGGCGAGGAGATTTTAATTCGCCTGGATAAGGGTGAAAACCTGGTTGTCACTAGCGACTCTCAACGATGGCTCGCAAAAATCGAGCGCTGGCTGCAAGATCAGGGCTTTGATTGCGTCTTCATCACCTCCGAAAACTCACAGGAAGACTGGGCGCACAAGTGCATCAAAAACCCGACTGAGTGGCTTTACGAACGTCGCCCCAGGGTATTTGGCTATAGCCCAACAATGGGAAGTGGTGTCAGCATTGACGATGATAAGGGCTACTTCAGTGGGATGGCATTCCACTTTACTCACTTGGAGCCGCGTGAAGCGAAGCAACTCTGCGATCGACTACGTACTGATGTGCCTCGCTTTGGCTATATCTGCGAACGTGCTGCAACTGAGGATGATCTTTACAGCGGTTCTCGTCCAGACCTTATTCTGCGCGACTTGCGGCGCAACAAAAACGGCATCGCCAAGCTGATCGATTTTGCCAGTCATGCTGAGCGCCAGCAGGATGATATTGATTTAGTCCAGGAATGGCAGCGGCTAGATGAGCAATGGAACGACCACACCACGGATCTAGGTTTTTACTTACGCCATTACAGTCGTTACAAAGCACGAGAAGCCTACGGCAAAACTGCTTTGCGTGACAACTTGATGGCGATTTGGGAGAACCAGGGGCACGAGGTTACACAGCAGGTTCTGGGCAGAATAGACCACATTGCGGATGATTGGGAGGCAGTTCTAGAGCAGCTCGACCGAGAAAAAGCGATGGAGTGGGCAGAAGCTGACACGTCACACCTAACACCATCTCTAGCTCGTAGCACCCTTAACGATACAAGTTCAACGCGCGCGCAGCGGTTAGCAGCCAAGAAATGCCTGCTAGAAGACAAGTTGCCTGGTGCACCGCTTAGCGATGTGGACTTTGCTCTCAAGGCAGTCATCGCCAAACGAGGGCGCTTTTTGAAGACGACAGAGATGCTTTGGCTGTCACAGCATCCTGAAGCGGCTCAGCAGATCAACCGATGGGACTGGCTGTATCAAGTCAGCACCGCTGCGAAGCGTAACCAGTTTGTCGTTGTGCATCGCTTATCAGTTGTTGCAGGTAAGGCAAAACTACTGCACGAATGCCCGCTGCATCCTTTTATTGATGGCAATGTGTTGGAGTGGGACAGTGCGACCCCAGAAGCGATCGCGGTTCATGAGTGGGCCTTGCTCCATGCACGTCAGTTTCGTCGCTATTTGCGGCTCACCATCACGCCAAAACATACCCCAACTCAAACCGTTAACAAGCTGCTTCGCAAGTTGGGCTACGAGGCTGATCAAGTTAGCCGTAAGGGTAAGCGAGGCGATCGCGAGTGCCAGTACACCATCACCAATCGGGAGGACATCGATCGCGAGATTATCCTTAAAGCTCTCACAGAGAGATTTTTGAGCAGATGTGAGGAAAAGCAGAAAGAGCCGTCTCATACCGTCAGAGCAGAGGCTAACTGCGACTACGGGCATTCTTCTGATCCCAGCGGTGAACCTACTTCTGGACATGCCCCGCCTTCTTGGTTTTCCAAAGAAGAATTGGACAATATTCGGCAAATGTGGGATGCCGCTGATTGCGAGGAAGCACGATCGGCGATTAGGCAGATCATTCCTCAGAGAGCGCTACAGGCAGCACTACCGGCTTTGGAGGACTTGGCATCATGACTCAAGACGCCGAAAAGATGCTTGCCCAAATGCTGCTCGAAATGGCCCAGCTTAAATCTGAGGTGCGACAGCTTCGCGACTACATTGCTGGCACTCCTGCCCATATTGAAGGATGGGCTGATCCCAACGTCGCAGCAACAGCACTCCAAAATGAAGGCGTGAAGAACCCGAAGCATCTCCAGCGACTGCGCCTTGATGGAGCCTTCAGCGAGGCTAAAGGTGAAATTCGCAACGTCAGCAAGGGCGATCGCCCGACGTGGGAATATCACATCCCCAGTTGCAGAAAAGCTTTACAGCGACACTTTCGTAAGATCCGAGCCGTTGGTTAACCCTCGCCCAGAATCAGCGATCGATAAACGCGCTCATTTTGGGCATCGCTCAACCAGCGATGATAGACACGGGTATGTGTGGTGACACTGTGCCCCATCATTGCAGCGGCAGTGCTGACGGGTAACCCCTTCGCAACCGATGCCCGCACCGCCCAGGCATGACGCAAATCGTAGGGGACAAAGGGGAGGTTATATCGTTCACTACCAAACTGACGGCTCACCAACCCACCACGGCCTTTGATGCTTTTACTGCGCGTGTTTGGGCACTTCACCTCAATTAGCTGCCACTGTTTAGCCCACTCTGGCAGTATGGCGCGAGTGATACGGCCTCCGGTTTTCGTATCCTGATGCACCTTCAGTGTCAGCGGATCCATAAACTCGCAGGCAAAGGCTTCATGTGGTCTTAAGCCAAACGTTGCTAACATGCCATACACCCACTGCCAGCTCTGGTTAGGAATACGATCGCGCCATTCTACGATCGCTTCATCGGTTGGAATGTCACGCGGCTCTGGCTCATAAGCGCCACTGTAACTGCTCAGGTCTACTTGTAACCCTGCAAAGGCGGCGAACCGTTGCAGCCGTTGACAGGTAAGCTCGCGATTGCGACTATCTTGCTCTGTTGATAGAACGGCTGCCAGCAGCAATGCTTCACTGATTGACTCATTTATGGGGAGTTTGCGAAACGTCCCGGCCCAAGTATTACGCCAGGTCGCATCTTGAATGCGGTGAGTGCGGCAATACTCATCCTTAAACTCGTCCACTAGCTGGGCGATCGGTTTCGCTTGCGGGTCATGCTGGGACCCTGTGTAGAGTTTCCAATCAAAAGACCCCTCAGCTAAGTTTTGGGCGAGCTTATGCGCTTCTCGTTCAGACCGCTTTAAACCGTCCTTAGTCGCTGGCATCAGTAAGCTGATGTCATATTGCTTCCGGCCGATACCATCTCCGGGCTTCTTAGGCAGTGTGGCACGTAGTGCCAGGTTCTTCCCCTTCAACCGCACACGTACTGGGACATTTGCAGCTTTTAAGCGATCGTTTACCCGCTCTATTTCATCCATGCTTCAGCCCTAAATCAGCCCTTAATTTGTGTCCGTTTGAGGGTGTTACAACATGTTTCAGGATGATCAACCACCCTGCCAACAGCGCCGATAGCCCTTATCCTGCCTAGTCTAGCGCTGTTTTTGGTAATTCAGTACTACTGCTTTGGGAGCAGGATGCCGCAGGTTCGAATCCTGTCATCCCGATCGCCAAATAACAACAGCTTGCTCAATCAGATAAAGATTGCACCAAGTAGAGATTATACAGAGATGAAAGCGGCTTGTTTCAGCGTGAGGGCGTTTACTTTTACTGGTAACAGGCCGCTTTTCTGTTTGGGTTTTGAGCCCTCAAGCAACCCATTCGTTCGAGCTCAGATTGGCAGCATCTCCTCGTTGGCAGACCGCTAAAGCAGGATTTAACGCACAAATGGCAGCATCTGTGGTTTCAAAGCAATGTTCACGTCCAATTTTGTCGAGCAAACCACTGCGCTCCAGAAGGGTTTGGACTTCGGGCTGTAACCCACTAAGCAGTAAGCGACAATGACGTCGCTCCAGGTCTTGATAGATATCTTCTAGCGCCACTAACCCTGTAGTGTCCATGTTCGGCACATACCGTAGTCGCAAAATCAGATACTTGACTTCAGGCTCATCTCGCAGAAACGTCACAAAGCGCTCAGCCGCTCCAAAAAACACGGGACCATCTACCCGGTAAACAGCTATTTGCTTCGTTAACTCTAGCGGCACACCGGGTGGAAAGACTTCTGTTTCAGGCACTTTACCCAAACTCAGTTCGCTCATCCGCTTGATGAATAAGGCACCAGCTGCAATTAAACCCACTTCTACTGCCAGCACCAGGTCAAAGAAAAGAGTCACCATCCAGGTGAGCATCATGACTGAGAAATCAGCGTAGGTCGCCCGCAGCAGCAACCCGATCGCGTCCCACTCAATCATCCGCACACTCGTCACCATCAGGATACCAGCCAGTGCAGCCAGCGGCACTTGAGCGGCCAACGGTGCCAGAGTGAGCACAATTATGGCAAGTGCTACCCCGTGAACCACTCCAGACAGGCGGGTCTTGCCGCCCGATCGCACATTTACGGCTGTCCGAGCGATCGCCCCTGTTGCTGGAATACCACCGAAGAAGGGTACGACGATATTGGCTAAGCCCTGCCCAATCAACTCGCGATCGCTGTTGTGCTTTTCACTGACGGTCATCCCATCCGCTACTACCGCCGAAAGCAATGATTCAATACTGCCTAGTGCCGCCAACGCTACTGCCGGATTGATCAGCTCTCGAATGAGACCAAAGTCGTTCCAATGGGGAATTGACTGGGGCATCGGTAAGGCTTGTGGAATGGAGCCAATAGTGGGCACATGCAGGTGAAAGAAAGTGGCGATCGCTGTTGCTGTCACCAAACCCACCAAGGAACCCGGTATGGCGGTTGTCACGCGTGCCCAAAAGAGCTTGATGACAATCACAACAACGGCTAGCGCTATCGCCGCCCCATTCCACAGTTCCAGATGTGTCAAGGTTTGCCACAAACCGGACAGAAAATGGTCACTACGCGGTAATTGCAATCCCAAAAAGTTGTTCAATTGCCCGCCAAAAATAATGACGGCAATGCCATTCGTAAAGCCTGCGGTGACTGGATAAGGAATGAATTTAACTAAGCGCCCCAGGTTGGCAACGCCCAAAGCAACCTGAATGATGCCCGCCATCACTCCGGCAATCCACACCTTCTCAATGCCATATTTGGCAACAATCCCCACCAGAATGACTGCCATTGCTCCAGTCGGGCCTGTAATCTGTACGGGAGAGCCCCCGAAGACAGCTGCAACAATGCCCGCCACGATCGCTGTATATAGCCCCGCCTTCGGATCAACTCCACTCGCAACGGCAAAGGCTAAAGCAAGCGGCAAGGCAACCACAGCAGCAGTCAACCCTCCGGTTAAGTCTCCCTGCCAATGAGCAAACGTACGCCCTACCCAAGCACGCAAAGCATCGCTGATACTGTTTAATCCTGTTGTTGGGTTCAAAGAACCTCCTTCGTTGCAATCGATGGCACTGAGTCTACGCTCTTCACACCGCAGACTCTCTAGAAATGGCACTCACGTTAGACAGGACGGTGTTTTGAAGCGCTCTGGGCTTGAGTGCAGTGAGCTTGAAAGCAGTGAATTCGAGGCGCACATCCACATCTATAAATCTTTGAAACTCATTAAATTTGTATCTTGGAATATTCAAAGTCTTGCATATAGCTTAACATTTGTGCTAAGGTGTGGCAAGTAGTAACCAAAGTAAGCAGATTTCATCCTTCTAGTTGTCATTGCCCTGATCTCTAAGCTTTGGTTTCTTGGCCGGTTACTGTCCATTGCGCTCTGACTGCTTGGTTCAATCGGCATCACTCGTAGTCAGCACAATAGGGCAAACGATGCGCCACTCCTCCCTCTCTTCTGGTGTGTTGGCCGTCATCATTTCATGCTCAAAAAGCGCGTCTGTTCAGACTCTCACGCTGATCGCTAAACGACAGTGGTAAGGAGCCAACGTTGTGAGATAGATCATTACTTTTATGTCGATCGCGACATAGATGAACGCCACACTACATCACTCGACTACGCCTCCAGTTTTTGATTTTGACCTACTAACAATTAATGGGTCTTCGCTGAGCAATTAAAGAACAACCTGGTGCCTTTTCACTTGGAGTAAATAAAGATGTTAGATATCAAGATTTTTGACGTTGATCACGGGTTCTGTGCCGCTATCGACACCGGCGATCGACACACCATTCTGCTGGACTGCGGCTATAACGTTCGCACAGGGTTTCGTCCGGCACAACACATTTTTCAACAACGGCATCGTTTCCTTGATGGAGTCATTCTGCCAACTTATTCTCAAGGTCATTTAGCCGGTATCACGGCTCTGCTAGACCAATGTTTCGAGCATGGCTTGCCAGTCAACTTTTTGATCGCAAACCCCTCACTGGATGCAACACATTTTCCTGGGTTAACGTTGCCGATGCAACATTTTAATAATGTGCTCTCAATGACGGTTAAGGCTCATCCAGAGTGCAGCCAAATCAGTCATAGTATGACGCTTAACGACATCAAAATGACCTTTTTCTGGAACCAATATCCAGACTGTCAAAATGTCCATAACTTAAGTTTGGTCACGTTTCTCTCCTATCGCGATCTGCACGTTATCTTTCCGGGCGATCTAGAAGTTGAAGGCTGGCAGGCGCTCCTCCAGTGCCATGATTTTCGCGATCGCCTGAAAAAAGTCAATGCTTTTATTGCTGCCGATCACGGGCGGGAAGAAGGCTACTGCTCCGATGTCTTTAACGTCTGCTCGCCTGAAGTCATCATCATCTCGAATCAGGCAGAACAAGCATTGTCGCCTCAATTGTTGCGCCGTTACGAAAGCCATGTCAAAGCCTCTCGGTTTAATATGAGCGAGAAACCACTGCTGACCACTCATGAAGATGGCGCGATTACCATCACTAAGTATTTAGATGCGGCCTGTCGTGTGAGCACCCAACCAAAAGTACAACCGTCCTGGCGATGATGCCTCAGGCCCCTGATGAAAGGAACAGACGATTGAAGGCTGATGAGTAAGGGGCATGGCTGAATGGATGCTTTGTGAATGCCTGCCTGTATGATAGGAGCGTTATAGCCTGCGGCATACAAGAAGCGCGCGACGCCCCTACGAAATTCATCCCTCAAAAACGTAGCGCCGAGCAAGGCAACGTCTCTTTACAGCAATTTTCATTTGAATAAGCCACATCAACTTAGTGTGAGCGGCTCGCTCACGCCTGCGAACAAGCTGTAAGTGCAAAGCACTCGCTCCGCGTTTCTTGTATGCCGCAAGGCTTTACGCACCGTGGCTGACCCATTTGCAAACGGCTGTAAGTCTGCTCATTCCTTGCGTGGGCAAACACTCGAATGTTAATTTAGCTGAAAAGCTCTGAAGATTCGCAGATACTCAAATGTCCTTAAAACCCAGCTCTTTCAAAGCTGATCTGTTCAAGGTGTTGTCTAATCCGGTACGGATTCAGATTCTTGATGCTCTACGAACAGGAGAACGTAGCGTGAATGATCTAGCGGAATGGTTGGAAATAGAACCATCGTCGATATCCCAGCAGCTAGCAGTGCTACGGAGCCGGAATCTGGTTAGCAGCCGCAAGCAGGGTAACTTTGTCTTTTACTCCATCCGCGACCCTGCTATTTTCAAAATTCTGGATGCTGCTTTAGAGGTCTTTAACAACCATTTAGTCGATGTACGAGATGCTCTGGAAAAGTTGGCATAAAACTGTCTCACGACTGCATTAGAGCTGGTTTTGATTAATATTCTTATCCCTGTTGGTGCTGCTGGTCATAGCCACGGCTTAAGTTCTCGTGGTAACCCTCTGCCGCTAACGATACCCGTCGCTTGTCGTCCCAAGACTTCAGCTAACAGCCTTACCGCCGACCAGTTTGATCATTACTAATACGTTATTAATTTTGCGATCGCCTTGATTGATTAACGCATTGTAACCTCTGCTACCAATTAGCTGATGCTGTTGTTATAACCAGTTCAAATTGGTGTGACTGCACCCAAAACGAACCTGTAAGCTTTGATCCCTGACTAGAACTTGTGTAAAGTAAGCCGTCTCTAACCAGAGTCTCATTGCCAATCAGCATAAATACCAACATAATGGAGTGGCAAGCCAAAGAAGTTGTGTAATCGCATTCCTGCTTTGGTTTCGTTGCTTTTGATACACCTTGTTGATACCAATTTAGAACTTTGCGGGGTGGCGATCGCCATTCAATCTAATGTTACGAACTGCATCGAAAACTGCGTTAGATTCTAAAACACTTAATACATCCACTATTTTAGATATGCCTAATGTTGTAAGTATTCATTGCCCAAATTGTGGCAGTCGTGCCGAACGTTACTACCTTCAAGCCGATCGACTGACCCGAACTCAATGCTCAGCCTGTGACTATCTAATGGTGATGTGTTCAGAGACAGGTCGAGTGATTGAAGCGTATGCTCCTGGGATCTATGCCCGTCGTTGAACAGCCATTCTAGGGTTTGGTTTAGGCTGCAGATCTACAAATGCTGCAGTCTAAATCTCTGGACTCTAGATCGAAGCTTCATGGGTTTTAGCGACAGCTGAATGAGTGGCTGGCTTCTTTGCAGCAGACGCACGTAGCTGTCCACAGGCGGCATCGGCTGCAAGTCCACGCGATTGGCGAACACTCACGACGATATGTTTGGCTTTCAGCGCGTTCACAAACGTTTGAATACGCTGAGGGCTCGGTCGTTGGTAGTCAACCTCGGAGATGGGGTTGTAGGGAATCAAGTTCACATGGCTTTGGAAGCCGCGCAGGTGATGTGCTAGCTCGATCGCGTGTTCAGGACAATCATTCAACCCAGCCAGCAGAATGTACTCAAAGGTGACGCGCCGACCTGTGAGCTGAACATATTCTCGGCATTCATCGAGCAGCGCTTCTAACGGATAGTGTCGCGCACTGGGAATCAGTTTCTCGCGTAAGGCTTGATTGGAAGCATGCAGGCTGACCGCAAGGGTGGCACGGAGTTGGCTGGCGGCAAGCTTGCGAATGCGATCGGGAATGCCAACCGTAGAAACAGTCATGGTGCGCTGACCAATGCCCACATCCTGGTTCAGGCAGCGTAGAGCAGCGATCACATTTTCCGTGTTGAGCAGGGGTTCGCCCATGCCCATAAAGACCACGTTGCTGACGCGCTGCTGAAAATCGGCTTGCACGGTCAGCACTTGATCCACAATCTCTGCCGTGGTCAAATTGCGCACAAACCCGCCCTTGCCGGTCGCGCAGAAGTCACACGCCATCGGACAGCCAACCTGTGAGGAGACGCAGACGGTGAGACGGTCTAAAGAGTTTTGAATTCTGAGTTTTGAGTTTTGAGTTGGGGAGTCGGTTGATTCTGAGTGGTCAGGCGTTGGAAATGCGGTTCTTTCACCCGCTTGTTCTCCTGACTCCTGACTCCTGTCTTCTACCTCTCGATCCCAGTTGAATGTTGGAATGCCTACCGTTTCAATGATTTGACCATCGGCAAGGCGTAAGAGAAACTTGACCGTACCATCTGGAGCAGCAGACCGATGGTGTAAGGCTGATCGCCCAATGTCAACGCCCTCCAACTCAGCGCGCCATTCTTTGGAAAAAACGGAAATATCTGTGAGCGATCGCACCCCTTTCTGATACAACCATTCGTGGAGTTGCTTACCTCGATAGGGACGTTGTCCCTGCTGCTGCACCCATTCGGTCAACTCAGCAAGAGATTTTCCCAATAAGGGCGACGATGTTTGTAAAGAGAGAGACATTGGAGAGAGGAAGTTTTGAGTTTTGAGTTTGGAGTTTTGAGTTTGCAATGTGCCAATAAAACTTAGAACTCATCACTTCAACTTAACAGAATTACAGTACGGCTGCTCTTAGGCGAGCGATCGGCAGGCAGGTCAGCTTACGAGCGCTAGGCACATAGGCTCGACGGCGAAACACATCGTAGTCATTGCGTTCAATCTCATCGAGAATGCCGCTATAGAGCATCAGCGCTGCCCAGACAGGGAAGCGAGCATCACGGCTGAGTGAACGAATACCCCGTTCAGCAGAGACAAAAAACTTCCGGGCACGTTGGATCTGGAAGCGCATGAGTTCTCGCCAGCGCTCGTCAACCACGCCATTTAACAAATCTTCTTCGGTGTAATTGAACAGCGCCAGTTCATCCAGCGGAATATAAATTCTGCCACGGCTGGCATCTTCGCCAACATCTCGCAAAATATTGGTGAGTTGGTTAGCGATACCGAGGGCAACCGCTTCATCGGTCGGATCGGTCTTGACCTTGCGATAGAGATCCCACGGGGCATTACGAGGAGTCGTATCAACACCCATGACTGGCGTTGTCATCAAACCAACGGTACCCGCAACCCGATAACAGTAAAGCTTTAGTTCTTCAAACGAATCGTAGCGCGATCGGTGCAAGTCCATGCGTTGACCGGCAATCATGTCGCGGAAGGGCTGGATATCGATGGGAAAGCGATCCAACGTATCCACTAACGCAACATCTGGGTCTTCAACTGGATGACCTGAAAAAACTGATTCTAGCTGCTTTTCCCACTCGTCTAGCGTTTCAGGTGTCGTTAAACTTGCGCGAGGACCATCCACCAGCTCGTCTGTGCGACGACACCAAACGTAAATTGCCCAGATTGCACGACGTTTTGCCTCGGGCATCAGCATTGTGCCCATGTAGAACGTTTTCGAGTACTTTGCCGTAATTTGACGACAGAGTTCGTAGGCATCGTCTAAGGAAGCGAGAGTCCTTACACACGAATAATCAGGCAATTTCAGCATTTCCTTGAGCACGCTTGGCGAACATGACAGGGGAGCAGGTTCAAATTGGGAGATGAGCCGATCGCACAAAAGGGAGATCATGCGCTACTTAGATTGCTCTAGTAACAGAGCGCTTTGCCCTTAGCCCCGGTTGTTTAGTGATGTCATGTACTCACACTGTTAGCTGATAGAAGCAACCTTCAGTAAAAAGTATGACCATTATACCGATCGCAAACGTTTAAACATTCGCCATCGACTGGGGCTGATTACTTGCGTTAGTTGGTTTCACAACTTCAGTCAACGAGCGACTGTTCACAAGTGCCTGCGCTGTCAGCTTACCAGAAAGTACGGCACCCTCCATACTGCCAAGATACCGTTGCATGGTGTAACTCCCCGAAAGAAAGAAATTTGGAATCGGTGTAAGCTGATCAGGACGATAGGCTTGTCGTCCTGGTGTAGCGGTATAGACCGAGCGCGGCGTCTTGACGACTTTGAATTTTCGCAGCTTAGCGGGATTCCCAGTACCAAAGTGCTGGGGAAACAACCGCTCCAGATCGATCATTGTTGCCGCAATAATTTCATCATCCGACTTGTCGATCCAGTCTTTTGCCGGAGCGAGCACTAGCTCCAGCATCGAGCGATCGGGGTCAGCATATTCTTTGCAGGTCACGCTCATATCAGCGTAGACACTCAACAAGTCCGATCGCGAGAAAAGAAGTTGATCAATATCCGTCAGCTTGCGATCAAACCACAAGTGCAAGTTAATGACCGGCACCCCTTCTAACCCGTCGAGCTTCTGGAAGAACGCCATCGACTTCCACGCAGGTGGCATCAATACTTTCATCACATCGACTGACATTGCAGAGACATAGGCATCGGCAGTGATCACCTCATCCGCAGCGCCATCCAAACCACGAATCAGAAACCCTCGCACCGACCCATCGTCATGGAGCTGGATCTCTTTCAGCGGCTTCTTGAGCTGCACTTCGCCACCGCCCGCCGTAATGTGGTCGACGATCGGCTGACATAACCGCTCAGTGGGGGAGCCGTCTAGAAACGCAATCTTAGAGCCGTAGCGTTCTTGAAGAAAGCGATTCAGAGCCGTGAGGAGAATCGTCGATGACACTTCGTCGGGATTGATGAACGTCAGTGCCTTACACGCCGCAATGAACACATCACTGCTGACTTTTTCATCAATCCCTTGACGTGCCAACCACTCTGCAAAACTGTACTGATCCATGTCTTCGACATACTTTTGACCACGGATGATCGCAGGCGTCAGCCCGATCGCAAAACGAATCTTTTGTTCCCACGTCAGCATGTCGTTGTTACGCAGAATCGACACGATGACGTTGAAGGGAGCGGGAATATCCGGCACATCAAAGCGTGACAGCACTCCGGGCTTATCGGGCTGGTTAAAAATCAACGCGTGTTGCTTCCACTGCAATCGGTCTTCAATGCCGAGTTCTGCCATTAGTTGGAGCATATTGGGGTAGGCTCCAAAGAAA
Source organism: Stenomitos frigidus ULC18 (assembly GCF_003003795.1). Taxonomy (GTDB): domain Bacteria; phylum Cyanobacteriota; class Cyanobacteriia; order Leptolyngbyales; family Leptolyngbyaceae; genus Stenomitos; species Stenomitos frigidus_A. The sequence goes on from NZ_PVWK01000055.1 coordinate 40,642, forward strand.
GCATGGAGTCCAGTTTCATACCAGTCGCCATCGTCATCTTTCCAGGCAGCGACGAGGCCACCCAAAACATCTCGACTTTCCAAAACAATGGGGGTATGTCCCGCATCGATCAGGTACTTAGCACAGGAAAGACCTGCCAGACCTGCTCCCGCGATCGCAACGCGCATGTGGCTTCTTTAAACTTCTTCAAGGTTGGATTGCTCTCATTATACGTTGCAAACCGTTACATTTAGCGTGAGCCATCTGACTTGAAAGACTGGTTTAAAAAGAAAAAGCCCCGACTACAAGAGCCGAGGACCATTATCAGGGTGCATCTACCACTCTATTCTTCCCAGTCTGCGAAGCCGATCCGGAGAAAAAGGAGCGTTTTAGCGTTTGGCTAGCTTAATCTGTGGAAACTCATCTACGAAACGCCACCAGCGGTTTCTGCGTGTAAACGGCGACGTTAATACCTGATGAAAAGGCGATAATAGAAAAATTTAGAATAGCGATCGCTGGTTAATCGATCTGGCGCTCACTTTTATAGGCACCTGCTTTTTATGATCACTGGTATAGTACGCGTACTACTTTTGACAAACTCTGTTTACGCTCTACCTCCTCAACCTGAACCTGTTTAAACAGAGTATGCCGATGCGCACTGCGACGTTACAAGAACGACTGGACAGCTACTACGAACAAATTCAGGCAATTATTCTGGTGCGCCAGAACCCGATTACGGGGCTGCTGCCAGCCAGTACAGCCGTCAATGCCCACGGCGACTACACCGATGCCTGGGTGCGAGATAACGTTTACAGCATCCTCGCGGTGTGGGGGCTGGGGCTGGCGTATCGCCGTCTGGATGACGATCGTGGGCGCACCTTTGAGCTTGAGCACAGTGTGATTAAACTGATGCGTGGGTTGCTGTTTGCCATGATGCGGCAGGTGCAAAAGGTCGAGCAATTTAAAGAGACGCAATCGCCCTTAGATGCGCTGCATGCCAAGTACGACACCCATACGGGCGGTACCGTCGTTGGGGATGATCAGTGGGGGCACTTGCAGCTTGATGCAACCTCTATCTTCCTGCTCATGCTGGCGCAGATGACGGCTTCAGGGCTGCACATTGTGTTCACGACGGATGAAGTCAACTTTATTCAAAATCTGGTCTACTACATCGGACGTGCCTATCGCACCCCCGACTTTGGCATCTGGGAGCGAGGCAACAAAATCAATCACGGGAATCCAGAGCTAAATGCAAGTTCCGTTGGCATGGCGAAAGCCGCACTGGAAGCCATGAGTGGGCTCAATCTGTTTGGTGCTCACGGAAGCCAAACGTCTGTGATCCACGTACTGCCGGACGAAATTGCCCGATCGCGCATCACCCTCGAATCGCTCTTGCCAAGAGAATCTAGCTCGAAAGAAGTCGATGCGGCATTGTTGAGTGTTGTTGGCTTTCCGGCCTTTGCGGTCGATGACGAGCCCCTGCGCGATCGTACCCGTAACGACATTGTGACAAAGCTTCAGGGCAAGTACGGCTGCAAACGCTTTCTGCGCGATGGACACCAAACCGTTCTGGAAGACACCAGTCGTCTGCACTACGAGCCGTGGGAACTGAAGCAGTTTGAGCATATCGAATGTGAGTGGCCTCTGTTTTTTACCTATTTGCTGCTAGATGCAATGTTTCGGGGCGATCGCGAACAAGCGGACGCATACCAGCAAAAGCTGCAAGCCGTACTGGTGGAGCGCGATGGATTGCACTTACTGCCAGAGCTATATTACGTCCCAGCAGATTGCGTAGAAGCAGAACAGGCAGCACCCCAGAGTCAAGAACGGCTACCGAATGAAAACGTGCCGCTGGTGTGGGCACAAAGCCTGTACCTGCTGGGGCAACTCTTGAGCGAAAAGCTGCTGGCGGTCAGCGATATTGATCCACTGGGTCGTCATCTGCACGTGCGGCAGCAGCGTAAACCGCCTGTGCAGCTTGCTCTGTTAGCCGAAAATGAAGCGCTCCAGTCGCAGTTGGCGGGCTACGGCATTGCGACCCAGACGCCAACCCAAGCAGAAGCGTTTCAGGTGCGGGACGCGCAGGAGTTGGCGGCTGTGTATACCCAGATTGGGCGCAACGATAAGCTGGCATTAACGGGTCGTCCAGCTCGTCGTTTGCGGAGTCTGACCACATCGCGTCTTTTTCAGATTCGGGGCGATCGGATCGTCTTTTTGCCCTCTCTTCTGGATAAACAACATTTCTATCTCACCTTCGATCCGCACTTCCTGGTGACGCAAATTCGCACCGAACTGGCACACATTCAACGACACTGGAGCCAGCTTGGACGACCCACTATGACGTTGCTTGTGACGCAGGACATGCTAGCAGCCGATGACCCAGAAGCTAGTGACACCATGCCGTTGCTGACGCTCCTGAAGGAATTAAACAGCGGCAACTGTAATGGCATTCAGGTGAAGCTGGGACGGCTCAACCAGTTGATGCTGACCTCGGCGATCGAGCGGATTGATTTTCTCCACGACTTCGACTTCACCCGATCGCCCGTGCAGGATGCGCTACCGGAAACCCCTTACCTCAGCTTCCATCCCGATCAACTGGTGCGCCTCAGCATCACCCAGGAATTCCAGCTAGAGTGCCAGACGAACATTGCGCTGTTGCTCTCCAGTCTGAAGCAATCTGCCAACCTGTACGAACAGGTCGAACTCTTGAGTACGCTCGTGCGGTTGGAGGGTTTGGATTTTGACACCGGGTTTGGACAGCCCGACCGATCGGTCACCGTTGGCAACTTGCTAGATGAAATCTATGCCAAAGCAGGCAAGCTGAAACTCTGGGCGATCGTCCGTCGTGCTGCGGGACTCCGTAATAAATTAGACATGGGGCTGATCGATGCGGTGATGGATATTTTGGTGCGGCAGAAGCAAATCGCTGTAGGGCGTGCCTATAGTGAAGCTTCGCTGATCACCCGACCCAGTACGCCTGTCGAACTGCTGGAGAAAATCGCTGAATTTTGTCGAGAAGACATTCGCGATCGGATGCTGACCCAGGAGATTCTGGTTTACCTCAGTCTGCTCATTAAAGCTAAACCCTCACTGTTTGATGGGCTGCTCACCCTGAGAGTCGGCTATCTGATTTTGTTGATCACCAGCGAACTGGCGGGGGAACTGGATGTGCCGCAGGATGAAGCCTACGAGCGTCTCATGCAATTGAGTCCGCACGAAATTCAGATCCGCCTCCAACATGTACTGGAGGGCTATCAGGGCTTAGACAAAGCTCTCTTCCAGCAAGAGTCGTTGCCCGTCAAGCAGCGGCAGATGAACATTGAATGGGTGGTGCGATCGGAGGAGGCTATAACCAGCAATGATTCTCAGCCTGAAATCGATAACTGGTGGCGTAAACGCCAGCTCGATGGCTCGCTGAACCGGGTGCCCAAAGAGTTTTACCCCAATGTCTGGAATCTGCTGAAGCACTGCAAGGGTTTGGTCATTGGTGATAAGCTCGAACGCCGCAATCGGTTGGACAGCGATCTGCTGCTGGCAGAAACCACCCCCGGCGAGAAAAACTTTGCCCTTCAGGTCGAGCATCTGCTCAACAAAATGCAAGCGCCCGAATATCGCCAGGTCAACATCGAAGCGCTGATGGAATTGGCGGCGATCGCCGATCGCAACCCCAACCTGCAAATTGAAGACTACATTGTGCTGGATGTGCTGGTGGGTCACGCGGTTCGTTTGGCATGGCTGGATCAGCATCCTAGCCATCGCACTCATTATGACGAGCACAAAGCAGCGGCATGGCGATCCTTCTACGCCAGTTCGCCCTATGACTGCGCCAGTCATGTGACAAAAGCGCTCCGTTTCTTGACCGAACTGGCGCAAACGTCTGAGGCTAGGGTAGGAAGCAGAGAGTAGGTTCTAAACTAGGAAAAGCTGTATCGCCTTATCTACGCATGTCTCTTCAAGTCTATGGCATCCCCAATTGCGGCACCTGTAAGAAAGCCTTTAACTGGCTTGAAAGCAACGGTGTCGCCTATGAATTCATCAACACCAAGGAGCAGCCCCCGGCTCAATCATTGGTCCAAAACTGGGTAGAAGCCCTTGGTTCTAAGCCGATGCGAAACACTTCTGGGCAGTCGTATCGCGCCCTGGGGACTGCCAAAGATGATTGGGCAGAGGCCCAATGGATTGAGGCGTTTACCCAGGATGCCATGCTGCTCAAGCGCCCCCTGTTTGTCAAAGACGGCACTGCTGTCATGGTTGGCTTCAAAGAGAAGCCCGATGTCATCCGTGAAAAATTAGGACTGTGATCGCGCGATCAAGCTCATCTTGCATCATGTGGCCTCTGCACATTGCGTCTACTGTCGGGCATCACGATTCATCGCGAAGTTGTAGACTGCGACCGCGATCGCCAGCACTAGCAAGAGGTGAATGAGACCACCAGCGATGTGAAGCGAGAAACCCAGTAGCCAGAAGGCAACTAGAACAACGACGATACCCCAGAGCAATCCAAACATGGCAATCACCTGAAATCGATGCTGGCATTGTAGGAAGAACATTAGCTCTCAGAAACCACTCTAAAAGTAGATCTATTACTGGCATAGGTAGAGTGAGCAATGCTCACTCTAAAAATCACTGCCTTAATTCTCAAAACGAATGGTTCTTCTGGATCTGGGGTGAAAATCGTATAACTAGGATACTTTGGCAAGGCATAGCATCAATGGACATAAGTCACCTCGACTTCCGGTACAAATGTTTCACTTTAGCCGTTCGTGCCTATTCTTAATAAGAAGGCTATGACCGATCGCCAAAGGAGGATTCATTATGCGTCTAGGCAAAGTCGTCAAATCTAATTCGCACTGCGACTACATTGTGGAACTCGACGATGAACGCAGCCGGATCAATTCACCAAAGCCAGATGATTATGGGTTTGGCTGCTTTGTGCGGTTAGATGGCGGCGATCGTCATTGGGCCGTTGGGCTCGTCTACAACACCCAATTGTTTAACCCCATGTTTCTCAATATGGGGCCACGCTTGTCGAGCGAACCCGATCCCGTCTTTGCGCCTGACCTCATTAGTGAAACCCGCACGCTGCTATGGACCGTTTTAATTGGCACCCTGGAAGGTCAAAACGGAACATCCTATGGGGTTCACGGTATTCCGCGTGTGGTTGTCCCGGTCAACACACCGGTTGAAACCATGACACCGGACGAAATTCATCGCTTCCATCGTAATCAGGATGGGCAACCTCAATTTTGCTACTACAGCCATCTGCTGCGCTGTGGCGGTACGTTTGCGGCTCAGCTCACACAGCAAGTTTTGACCGAACTGATCGATAGTCGCTTGTTTGAAGGAGAAGAGCAACGTGCCTTGAATATTCTTTGTAAAGAGTTATCCTGGAAAGAGACAATGAGCGCTATGCGGTAATGGGAGATAACAAGCTAGGGGTCAGACACCTCTTGCCCTCTCGGACATAAGCTGTAGACTACTCACTACGGGTAGCCTTGCCACCTGTGATCTGTTTCGCCAACAAAAAACCGACAGTCCTCGAAAGAAACCTGTCGGTCAGTCGTGTGTTCCCTGTTGATGACTCGGCTAAAGTTGAGTCTTTTATAGTATCGTGCATCAGCCAAAAGGCTGATGCGATCTAGATCAGCATATAGTGTGATCTTCATCACATGTGTTTCAGCAAATAAAAAACCGACAGTCCTCGAAAGAAACCTGTCGGTCAGTCGTGTGTTCCCTGTTGATGACTCGGCTAAAGTTGAGTCTTTTATAGTATCGTGCATCAGCCAAAAGGCTGATGCGATCTAGATCAGCATATAGTGTGATCTTCATCACATGTGTTTCAGCAAATAAAAAACCGACAGTCCTCGAAAGAAACCTGTCGGTCAGTCGTGTGTTCCCTGTTGATGACTCGGCTAAAGTTGAGTCCCCTAAAGTATGTCTTTAGCGCCGTTTGGCCGATGCGATCAAGATCATCCTCGTTGGTGATCTTAATCACATAGTTTTGCTCAGTAACCTGCATGATACGAATGATTACAGCGTCTCACTGAGTGCTTTTAAGTTGGTGGGCTACTTTAAACACAGGCTAGTTTAGGGACGCATAACCCATATTGCTTAAAGCTTCTGTGCTTTATGAAGGGGCGTTTGAGTCTCCAAGCTGCATCTGTAAACCTCGTTTTTTCAGTCGTTGATCAATCCTATTGCTTTACAAGCATTTGAACGGCATCAGCGGCCCGATTGAGCCAGCACGGTTGTAAACCACTGCTCTAGTCGATCGCCCATAGCTTCTAACGAATACTCTGCCTCTGCCTGCTGGCGGCATGTATGACGATCGATGCCTTCCAGATGGGCGATCGCATCTATCAGACCAACGATATCGTCTGGCTCTACTAACCAGCCTGTCCTGCCATGCTGGACAATTTCTGTGGGTCCCCCTCGCCGATAGGCAATGACGGGGACACCACAGGCAAGGGCTTCGATCGCGACATTGCCAAACGCTTCGACCCAATGAGGCGTCATGATCAAGGCTTGACACTTGCCCAACGCCTTCTGAAGTTGAGCCGTTGGCAGAAACCCTTCGTAGCTGATCGGTGCCATTGGATAACGTTGCTGAATCTCCTGCCAGTAGGCGTGATCCTGCATGACCCCCCAAATTTTGAGCGGTATTTGAGTCGCTTGCGCTGCAGCCACGGCATCTTCTAACCCTTTTTCCGGTGCAAGGCGACCCACCCAGGCGAGGCTACGCTCTGGCTGCGAACAAAAGTCGTAGAGCGACAGGTCAAAGCCGTTACCCAGGACATGACATTGTGCGCCAAAGGCGAAGGTATCGGCTTGGGCTCGACTATGAACCCCAATGCTGTCTGGAAATTGCGCGATCGTTTGTCCAATCACGCCATCCATCGCGTCTGTCAGCGAACCCATACTCACCAGATGGGCGATCGGGCAGTCGAAAAAGGACGTTAAGTAAAACGGCAGCCAATCATAGGCAAAGTTCACCAGCAAATCATACTCATCTTGAATCTGGCGGGCATACGTCCACATGTTGGCTAAAACGGCCTGACCAGGCATAGAGATCGGCGCCTCTCGTCCCTCGCTCTGTGCAGTCGTTTGCAAGGCGCCCTCAATTTCTACAACAGGGGCAGCGTCACACACCGATCCCTCTGGTGCCACAATTTTGACGGTGTGTTGTCGTGAAACTAACGCCTTAGCAATGTTGTGCAACGTCAGCTCGACACCGCCACCTAAGCCTGAGCCTAGTGCTCCCACAGAGGTCGATAACAGTAATAGCCGTAAGGGTCGGTGCAATGTCAAGCTCACTCCGGTTCGCTCACTGGCATTGTGACAGTTGCCAACTCTGCCAATGCAACAGTTTCTGGTTTAGCTAAGGCGTCAGTCACGGTCTGAACGACAGGTGTACGACTGAACCTGACTGCCAGACGCTCACGCTGATTGATGAAATAAATGCTGACGAGCGTCAGACTTACCCCAAACCACTGTAGTGGGCTCAGCAGTTCGGACAAGAACAAGTTACCAAACAGCAGCGCAAAGATCGGTGTTAAAAAGGTCAACGAACTGAGGCTGGTCAGGCTACCGCTGGAAGCAAAGTAGAAGAACAAGCCGTAGGCGATCGCGCTACCAAACACGGTTGCATATCCCATCGCTATCCAGCTCGACCCATCTAAATGCAACCACTGATCGTCTTCAAACCGTGATGAGAGTGCAAACAGGGGCAGTCCACCCAGAATCATATGCCACCCAGTGGCAGTGATGGGGTCGGCATGACGACTGACGTAGCGCATGAGTACCGTCCCCACAGCCATTGATAGAGCTGCCAGCAGCATCAGCCACTGCCCATTTTGAAACAGATCGTGCATTAGATCCGCACCCAGTTGGAGGCCGTTCGGTAGCGATCGCTGCTGCCAAACATTCAGCAGCCATTCCTCTGGCAAGCCGAGCAGACTGATACCAACGACACCGAGCAGCAGCCCTAGCCAACCCCATAGCCCAATCCGTTCGCCAAAGAGCCACAGCGCCATCAGCGCCACCGCCAGCGGCTGCGAGTCAATCATCACAGAGCCCAAACCTGCGCCGGTTCTGACCAACCCTTCTGCTAAAAATCCCTGAAAGAGAGAGCCATCCACGACGGCAAATAGCAGAATCCATAGCCACGCTGCCCAACCTTTAGGTTGTGGTCTGCCCATCAGCATGCCAGCACCCAATACCATCACACCTGCAGGTACGAGCCTCACTCCTGCCATAAAAAGTGGCGTCGTGTTGGGAATGACACCTTTCATGGCGACCATAGCGGTGCCCCAAAAGAAAAAAGGCGCAATTAACAACAGTGGCGCAATGAGCTTCCCGCCGGGGGCCAGGCTAGGCTGCGGTGGAGTGAGGTTTGAGTCCATGATGCAAGCGTAGCTTGGCAGCCACGTGTGAACGCGTATTGATCAGATCGAGTTCTACAATTGTAGCTAATCTTGTACTTATGTTAAGTAGCTTAAAGAGCGATCGTGGCTGCTCACTGGCTGATCAGCTGCAACGCTTCTCCTGGGATTAGGATTGAGTTCTTGCTACAGAAAAGCTCGCTCATAACTCTCATTATTCACTCATGCTTCAGCCCTGCCGTAGCTGGATCGCTGTGTTTTGATCGGTGAATTGAGGCGCTTCGATCGACCGCAACTTGACCCGTGCTAAATTGCCGTCGATCTGGTTGATCGTCTAATTGTGAAGTAATGAGGCACACTGGAACTGGAGCGCCCTGCAGAAATTGGTTTATTCCGTTTTGTCGGTGTCTCACAAGGACGATCACGGCATTGTTTCCGATCGCTCTTGTCTAAGTTGACCCATTGTCTCTTGAATCACTATGGTCTGGCCCTTTAAGCCTCGGTTTCAAAAACAAATTGCGCGGATCGAAATCAACGGCGCGATCGCGGGTGCAACGCGCAAACGTGTGTTGGATGCACTCAAAACAGTCGAAGAGCGTCGTTTTCCAGCATTGTTATTGCGGATTGACAGCCCCGGCGGCACGGTAGGCGATTCGCAGGAAATCTACGATGCCTTAAAGCGCTTGCAGCGTAAAACCAAAATTGTGGCTAGCTTTGGCAACATCTCAGCCTCCGGTGGCGTTTACATTGGGATGGGTGCCGAGCACATTGTGGCGAATCCCGGCACGATCACGGGCAGCATTGGGGTAATTTTGCGGGGCAACAACTTAGAGCGCCTACTTGACAAGGTTGGCGTTTCGTTCAAAGTGGTGAAATCGGGTCCGTATAAAGATATTTTGGCGTTTGATCGCGAAATCACTGAACCCGAAAAAACTATTTTGCAAGAGCTCATTGATGTGAGCTACCAGCAATTTGTGCAAACCGTTGCTGACGGGCGCAAACTCGCTGTTGAAACAGTGCGAAGCTTTGCCGACGGACGCGTGTTTACTGGACAGCAGGCGTTGAACCTTGGTTTGGTCGATCGCCTGGGCACTGAGGAAGACGCGCGTTGTTGGGCCGCAGAACTGGCAGGGCTAGATCCCGAAAAAACCCGCTGTTTTACGCTAGAAGAACGCAAACCATTGCTGAATCGGCTGGTTTCAAGAGAGTCTAGCCAATTCAGTCAACTGGCTGCTCTGCCTGGGTTCGCAACGAGCATTGAGTGGCTGGAGTTTGAGCTGTCTACAAGCGGGTTACCGCTCTGGCTCTATCGTCCCTAAACACTGTCTCTCTAAACGCAAAGTCTTGATAAGGGAACTTGCACCCTAGCTGCCATGCTGAGCATTTGCAGCCATGATGAAGATCAGCCATGATTGAGTTCGGGTCTCTCAACCGACAGAGAAGCCTGATTTAATTCTGGTTAGCATTAAAAACTTTATTGAAAGGCGCGGAGGATTGAGCGTGGGTTGGAAAGTGCGAGCAGTACGTGGAGCAACGACAGTCTCAGAAAATTCGATTGAAGCGATTCGTTCAGCAGTACATGAACTGCTGAACGAACTAGAAACCCACAATCAAATCGATCCTGACGAAATTGTCAGCGCCACCTTTTCGGCGACCCGTGACCTGGATGCGATTTTTCCGGCATCGATCGCCCGTGAGCGTCCGCGGTGGTCAAACGTACCCCTGCTAGACGTACAGCAGATGCATGTCAACGGTAGCCTGGAGCGCTGCATCCGCTTTCTTATCCACTTCAATACACCAAACCCAGATCTTGAGATTTACCATCCCTACCTGCGTCATGCGAGGTCTTTGAGACCTGATTGGACGATGGCTCAGGTCGCTCTGATCTCAAAATCGACGCTATGACCTCAAGTCCAACGCCGAAGCAACGCTATTAATCCACCTCTCGGTGCCTCACAGCGTTGCTTCAAAGGAATCGTTTAGAAATGTCATAGCCTTCCGAATGAGGGACGTTACCTGCAACGTCCCTTTAACCTGTTTAGGCCTCAGGTGTGGCTTGTGTAACCACACCAGCGTTGCGTTCTGCAAAATACTTGTTCAAAAACGTACTCGCCAACGATAAGACAACAGGGCCCAGGATAAACGCCAGCAGACCATCGACTCTAAAGCCAGGTACCAGCACGGATGCCAACCAGAAGCACAAGCCGTTCACCACTAGGGTGAAGAGCCCTAAGGTGAGAAACGTCAATGGCAAGGACAAAATGGACAAAACAGGCTTCACAAACGCGTTGACCAGCCCGATCGATACCGCTGCAATCAAAGCCGCAGGAAAGGTGGCAATATCAACTCCAGGCACAGCGAGATCAACGATGAGCAGGCTAAGGGCTGTCGCCAGCAAGGTTAAAAGATTTCCGACCATAATTTTTCCCTCAAATTTACCAAGCGTTAAGGTTCTTGCTATGCCTACATTATTGAGGGAAGGCTGGCAGAGAGTATCTCTACCTGGATAGATTTCAGGTGGCCGATCGCAGAAAATTGGTAGATGCGAACAGCCATAGCCACGATCAATGGCTACCAGACTTATGACGAAGACGGTGTAGAACGTCCTGAAAGCAACGGCTCAGCCGCTTCAACGTCAACTACTTCATCCACTAGGGGTGGTACAGCAACGGTTTCTTTAAAGGGCGTTGTCACTGCTGACTGCGGTTTGTGAAAGCGAATACCTAGTACAACATCGTACAGAAAGCCAAAAAAGTCTTTCGGCGTTTGTAAGATGCCCAATGACTGATGCGATCCTTTAGCGTCTAACAGCGGCTTGGTCGCGAAGTAAGCCGGCTGATAGTTGTACCAAGGAATGGATGGCCAAAGATGATGCACCAGGTGGTAATTCTGCCCCATGATCAGCAGATTCAGAATGGCGCTGGGGTAAACCCTCGCATTCCTCCAGCGATCGCGCTCATTAAACGGGCGATGCGGTAAGTAATCAAAAAACAACCCGAGCGCCAAACCCACGATCGCAAGCGGGACAAACCAGTAATTGAAGACGTAATCTGTAAAGCCGAATTGGAAAGAAGCGTACACGATCGCGGCCAACGCCAGACGGGCAACAACCCATTCCCATAGTTCATACTTTCGCCACAGTTTGCGCTGGAAAAAGTAGAACTCGTGGTACAAAAAGCGTGCGTTGATAATCCACAACGGCCCAGCCGTAGAAACGACATGATCTGGATCGTTATGGGGGTCATTCACATGAGCATGATGCTGCATGTGGACACGTGTAAATACTGGAAACGAGAAACATAGCATCAACGCGCTGGCATGGCCCAAAATAGCGTTGATCACTCGGTTGCGATGTGCCACGTTGTGACAGGCATCATGAATCACAGTACCAACAATGTGCAGTGCCACAAAATTGAGTAAAAAACTGCACCAATGGTACCAATGCCAACAAAAGTAACCCAAAGTAGAGACCAACGCCAGCGCCACTGCACTGATGAACATCAGCAGCGTTGGATTTAAATCGCCAGGAGGACCTAGCAATTCCTTGGGCACCGTCAGGGGCTTCACTGCCTCCGACATTTACGGTTCTGCTCCTGCTAATCACCAACGCGTAGTATACGATACCTACTGTTTCAAAATAAAGTTTTGTGAAATTAGCTCCCCTAATCTAGGTTTGCTTACAGCGGTGCCTTTGGTTATGGAACGCGCTGCAGAATAGCGCTATGCCCTGCTGGCAAAAGTTTTTGCCCATGAGGCCAGCGGTAACGATAGGGGTATAACGCGTTGAAATCATGCCGTTAAAGGGAACTTTGATTCAGATGAGGCAGTCTTCAAGATTGTGGGAGAGCAATGTGCAAGGTCTTGGGCTGTCATTAGCAAACGATCGACTATTTTCGCCATTGTCGCTTCAGTCACCACAGTATTTTTGAGGTTTTTGCTATGTCGTTACCGAGTTTAGGAAGAGGGTTAAGTCGTTCAGCGGCGTCTTTCAACGGACTAGGCGTATCGCTAGGTATAGTGCTGCTATTAGGAAGCAGTGGCGCGATCGCACCACCGACCTTTGCTCGCACCGTACGGCCTTTGCAGGTGGCTCAAACAACGGCACCTGGTTCAGGTGATGTCATTGTCAACACAGAGCCTCAGAGACCTGGCTCGACGACCAGACCCAGTAGTGGCTCAACGACCACATCAGCGTCTGGTAACCGCTTCACGTGTGAGATGGCAAGCGGACAGTACACCGTGATGTACCACCCCGAAAGCCAGCCATCCCAGTCGTACCCCTGGGCCGTGCCAAGCAACATGGGTGGTGGTTGGGATGCCAACCGTCGCTGCAGCGAAATTAGCCGTCGTCTGGAGTCATACCGACCGGATGGGCTATTGGAAATGAAGACGGGCGCAGAGAACGGCTACAACACTGTTTGTGTGACGACTGAGAGAGTTTCAAGCTGTCGCATTGTGCTGACGGTGCCCAATGGCCAAGATCCGACATCGACGCGCGATCGTGTCTTTCAAAACCTGACCGTTGCCGATAGTGGGCAGCAGACTCAGGGCGTCAATACTTACGTAGGTGGCGGCAGCAGCAACATTTTGGATCAAATCGGACGCGCCATTGGTGGGTTGTCCAATGCCCAGATTGGCGACATCGGCAGCAGTCGCGCTGATGGGATCAACCTGCGTCCCTTCCTCGATCGCCGGGACGGGGGGACAGGTGAAAAACTAAGCGGTACATCCAGAGTCTCCAGCCCCCGGTTGCTGAACCCTGGTAAGTTCCGTTAAAGCAAACGTTCAACTCTCAACGAACGAGCAGCCCTGCATCTTGTGGGGCTTTTTTAGTCGCTATAAAGCTGACGGCTGCAACGATCAGGAGACAGGCTTCGCTTCTCCCGAATGCTTGGCTGCTGGCTTCTGACTCCTGCCACTCGTCTACCGCTAGAGCGATTTTTCAATGAGCTTCTCACTACCGTTGAGCACGTTGGCTGTATCAATCTCTACCGAACTGCCAGCGCAGATCCGTTAAGTTCATAACAACCCCTTTGAGTGATCTTCACTACATTTTTTGATTCATGCGCTTAGAGCAACTGCAAGCTTTTCTAGCAGTGGCAGACACAGGGAGCTTTCAACAAGCTGCAAAGCGTTGCGGTGTGACGCAATCGGCCATTAGTCGTCAGATTCAAAGTCTGGAGGCAGGCTTGAAAATGCCGCTGTTTCATCGCACGACTCAGGCGAAGCTGACGATAGCGGGCGATCGGTTTCTGCCTCGTGCCAAAAAGATTTGTCAGGAGTGGCTGAATGCCGTTCAAGACCTTGATGATTTGCTTACGGGAAAGCAACCGGAGCTCTGCGTAGCAGCCATTCACTCAATTTGTGCGTATCATCTACCGCCCGTCTTGCAACAGTTCTGCCACGACTATCCTGATGTGCAACTGCGAGTGACAGCATTGGGCAGCGATCGCTCACTCAAAGTGCTGAAAGATGGGTTGGTTGATGTGGCGATCGTTATGCACAACCGCTTTTTGACCACGAACCCAGAGATGGTTGTGCAGGTGCTGTACGATGAACCGATTAAGGTGCTGATTGCAGCAGACCATCCCCTTGCCGCTTACGAAACAGTACCTTGGGACGAATTGGCAAAGTATCCGCAAGTCGTGTTTAAGGATGGCTATGGCATGCAGCGCCTGGTGCAAGAACAGTTTGAACGACGTGGAGCCGCTCTACGTGCCGTACTCGAGCTGAATACACCCGATGCCTTTCGAGGCGTGGTGCGACAGGGTGGCTTGGTCGCGCTGTTGCCAGAAACAGCATTGGTTGAGGCGTATGCTGACCCGACTCTGGCAGTACGATCGCTGGCACCCAATGTTGATCAGACCAATGGCGTGCTGACGGACACGCTTACCGATCCACCGTTTACTCGTCAGGTGGTGCTGGTCACAACGCGCGATCGTCTACAAGTCCCACCGATTCAGCATTTTTTCAACCTTGTAGCAGCCTTGTTGCCGCCCCAAATTGAGTTGCCTCTATCGATCGCCAACGTCGAATAAAAGCAGTTGGCTGGCCGTGCAGCCGTTGGGTTCCCTGGATCGCTTGTCAGAATCAACGTGCTAGTTTATCGCGTCCCTTGAGCAAAGATTATGAGTTATGCCTTTCGAGAACTGCTTCGCAAAGTGGGTAGTGGCACTCACACCAGCGAGTCTCTGACCCGTGAGGATGCCGCTGCTGCCACCCGGATGATGTTGCTACAAGAAGCAACTCCGGCTCAAATTGGTGCCTTCATGATTGCCCATCGGATTCGGCGACCCACTGGCACCGAACTGGCAGGCATGCTGGATGCTTACGAAGAATTGGGTCCACGTTTGCAGCCGATCGCGTCTGCTTATCCAGTGACGGTTATGGGAGTGCCCTACGATGGGCGATCGCGCACGGCTCCGCTGAGTCCCCTAATCGCCTTGATCCTGGCAACTGCAAAGTGTCCCGTGATTATGCATGGGGGCAATCGGATGCCAACGAAAGAGGGTGAACCGTTGATTGACTTCTGGCGGGGCTTGGGCGTTGATTGGAGCCAACTTTCACTCACGCAGGTGCAGCATGTTTTGGCGGCAACAGGGTTAGGGTTTATCTATTTACCCTCCCATTTCCCCCTGGCGCACGGCTTAGTGCCCTATCGCGACCAAATTGGCAAACGTCCTCCCCTTGCAACGATGGAACTCATCTGGTCGCCCTACGCTGGTGATGCGCATGTCGTATCTGGTTTTGTCCATCCGCCAACGGAACTGATGTTTCAGGATGCGATCGCGCAGCGTGGCGTGACTCACTTTACCAGCGTGAAAGGCTTAGAAGGCAGTGGCGACTTACCGAGAGAGCGTACTGCCATCATTGGTTTGGGCATACCCACGATCGGGTTTGAACGGCTGCACTTACATCCGCGTGACTATGGGTTTGAGGGTAAAAATGTCGCTCTGGACGCAACCCCCAAACTCGTCAAGGCTATGACAACCGTGCTCGGCGGACACCCCTCTGAATGGATGCAATCCACACTTTGGAGCGGCGGTTTCTATCTCTGGCGCTGTGGCGGTTGCCCCTCACTAGAGGCAGGCATACAGGAAGCGAGACGACTGCTAACAGAAGGGCTAGTGCTGCAAAAGCTGCAAGAAATTCAGCAGGTCGCCACGCCGCTTCAATTGACGCATTAGCATCAGACACCCGAGCCAATGTCTTTATGGCTGCTGAGTTGAGTGAGGATGAAAGCGGGCGATCGCGGTTCAAGTCGATCGTCTGAAGAAAAACTGACCGGCTCAGATTTGTTGCAATTCTTTACTTTTTAAATCTAAGTTCTATCCGTTAGCTCTGTACCATTTGTACTAGATAGTACAATTCAAAGCATCTTTGCAAGTTCACCTTCATGGCAGTTTCTGTTCAACAGGCTCTTCATACTTCCCCTGAAGAATCAACTAGAGTACCGATAGATGCAGGCTTACAGGCTCAAAAGGAGCCTTTATAATTTGTAATGAATAACGATTCAACGACATAGTATAAACAAAGAAGTTGGAAAACTTGTTAATGCACGTAGATGCGGCTTGGTCAGTCATCTACATGAGTAAAGTTCTCCGATTGTTAGGAAAATTTACATTTCCTAAGCTTCTTATCTGGAAGAGCGAGAAATATTTGAGCGGTTCATGATCCATTAGCTGGTGCGCTTGTCTCATTCTGCTTAGGCAGTTTGATTGCAGAGCATCGTCTGCGTTGGTTGTGACCGGAGCCGTGCTTGAACTAAACACCTTAGGAGATCAAAGTTTATGTTGGACGCATTTGCAAAAGTGGTTTCCCAAGCCGATACCCGTGGCGATTACGTGAGTGATGCGCAGATTGATGCGTTGAAAGCAATGGTATTGGACGGTACCAAGCGGATGGATACGGTGAATCGGATCACGAGCAACTCCTCCACGATTGTGGCGAATGCAGCACGGGCGTTGTTTGCGGAACAG
>NZ_PVWK01000148.1 GCF_003003795.1 Stenomitos frigidus ULC18
ACCGCCACAGCAACTGACCGTGAAACCTGCTGCTCAACCTGCCTGATGAACTTGACATTTAAGATAATCGCTTCTGCTAACCGCCAAGCCGTGCGCTGCTCTGCTAACCCTGCCCCTACGACTGATCACCGTTGCGATGGGATTCACGCGCTAGAGGTAGCTGCACGGTTACAACCGTTCCGGCTGCCGATGACTCGATGTTGAACGTGCCGTCATGGGCTTCTATGATGCGCTTGACGATCGCCAAACCGAGCCCAGTGCCAGACGGTTTGGTGGAACAAAAGGGTTCCGCAAGCCTTGGCAGAAGCTCTGGTGGAATGGGAGCGCCACCATTGTGAATATGAATGTAGACCTGCGCTGGGTGGCTTTCATGCGTTAGCTCGCAGGTCACTGTGTCACCGCTCGCGATCGCCTCACAGGCATTGCGGAACAGATTAATAAACACCTGTTTCAGCTTGTTCACATCTCCCAAAATCTCAACTTCAAGCGAGGCATTCTTGAGTTCAATCGAGCGATCGGTGGCTTCTGGCAATTCGCGCATTTGTCCAAGCAGTGCACGCAAAAACTCACCTAGATTAACTTTGGTAAGCTGCAAAACCTGGGGTTTGGCATAGAGCAAAATTTCATTCAACAACTGCTGTAGACGATCCGCTTCGTCTAAAGAGAGGGCCAGACGATCGCGCGCCGATGCCTCTAAAAGCTGTTTCTGGGCATACTTTAAGCCCATGATCATCGTTGTCAGTGGGTTGCGCACCTCATGCACAATCATGGCAGCAAATTCGCCGATCGCAGCCAATCGTTCACGTTCGACCAGTCTTGCCTGCGCCACTCGTAGCTCCTCGGTGCGGTTTGCCACTTCGAGCTCCAAGAGTTCGTTGAATTTTTGCTGCTGTTGATAAAGACGGTAATTATCAATAGCAGTGGCGGCACGTTCAGCAAACAGTTCGACCGTACGAATTTCAGCTTCTGTAAACTGACGCGCCTGCCGGAAAAAGGAGCAAATAGTGCCACTGACTTCCCCGTGAACGGTGCGCAACGGCACACCCATATAGCCAAGATAGGCATCAGGTGGCTTGTACAGTCTCATTTCTTGTCGAATATCTTCAATAATGAGCGATCGTCCAGTTTCGGTAATTTCACTAATCAACGTGCCATGCACGGAAAAGCCATTGTCTCCTGCACCCAGCCCCAAGCTGCTCGCCACCACTTGCCCTGTTTCACCCTGGCAGACTGTGACAATTGACCAATCAGACTGGATTAAGCGGCTCACACCACAGGCAATTTCGTAGAGATACTGACCGAGATCGCCCGATCGATAGCTCAACGTTGCTAAAAACTCCAGAACGCGACGATCATGTTCATAGGGGTGAAGATCCTGCGCATCCATAGTTTAGTCTTCGGGAGCAGCGGTTCGATAACAGAGCAACAACAGCGATCCTCTAAAGCCCTGAAACCAAGTTGTTTTAAGAGTCTACGGGGATAGCATTAGAACCGCCATGATTGGAATCAAGTTCGGAGAATTCTTTACGAAGTGTGACTTTTCGTTTCCTTCGGTTAATCTTTTCATCCCTATGAAGCTGTTTCAGTGACCGAGAGAGGGCTTCTGGTGTCAAGCCCAGATCATCCGCAATCGCTTTGAGAGAACGATCGAAATTGACAGTGATACCATCCGACTGCACATTTAATTGCAAATAATGCAGCACGCGCTTTTGAGCGGAACGAATACTTCGCAATTCCAACAAGATCTTGCTTTCGTGTAAACGCTGAGCCAATTGCTCCATAAAGATTACAGCCAACGCTGTCGATGCCTTCAACGCGGTTAGAAAAGGCTGTTTGGGCAAGACCAAAACGCGAGAGGGTGCGATCGCGATCGCGGTACAGACATACTGTTCGTAGAACAAGGCGACCTCTGCAAAGCTTTCACCGACTCTCACGCTATAGTGATTGATTTGTTGCCCATCTTCGGTGTAGTTAAGCAGCTGGATGGATCCCGATGCCAGAATAAAAATGGCTTCCGCTGGCTCGTGTTGAGCAACCAACGTCTGTCCAACCGCCAGATCTACGAACGAAATCATCGCTTGTAGTTCGGCTGGAAGCTGATTGAGTTGTGAAAGCTTCATAGACAGGCCATTCGACTCCTGCTCGAATAGCTGCCTGGAAGTAAGGCGTTGAGCGTGTCGGCAAAACGTTGCTTAGAAACACTACCAATCACTCGTTCCATCACTTGCCCATCTTTAAACAAGAGCAGCGTTGGCACCGCCCGAATGTCGTAACGCATCGCCAACTGTTCTGACGCTGCAATATTCAACCGGCCGATCTTAATTTGCCCTGCAAACTCGATCGCTAGAGTCTCAATGATGGGATTCATCTGATGGAAAGAACCACACCAACTTGCCCAACAATCAACCAATACAGGAACTTGAGCTTCCAATACTTCAGACTGAAAGTTAGCATCGGTTAGCAGAATGCACTGAGTGGTCACTAACATAACTTTTACCTTTTCATAGACGTGTGGGTTAGGGCATTTAATCATTCAGTGAGCGCTTCCAAAGCGAGCTTCAGCTGGCATCAATGGGAAATGCGCTTACCTTCCCATTGTGAGAAGCCTAGTCAGGAACAGGCTGGGAAATAGTTAAGAATCAACTGAGAAACGTGTGAATCAAACGGGCGCATTTCTAGAGCTGACGATCGTAAAACGCCAGATACCTATGCACAGCAGCCAGACGTATGGCTATGGGCTGAGTTCTCATGCAGACCTCGTTCATTTTTAACCTTCTTCTCATGCAGGTTCCATAGGAGCGCTATAAGCTTCATTCCAACAGATACGATTGGCGTCTCAAAGCAACAAAGAGTATCGATCCATTGCATAGATTAAGGAGATTCCCCATGAAAAGCTTTGCTTACGGTGTTGGTGTGTTGTCTAGCCTGCTGATTCTAGCGACGACAGTACCTGTTGGAGCGACAACACCGACTGCCACGGTTGCCCAGTCCAACTCATCGTCGATCGAGCAAATGTTTCGAGAGCAGAAGGTTTTGACTGATGAGATAAAGACGTTAATGACGCAAATGAAAGCGATGATGGCAGAAATGAAAGCACTCACGTCGCTGCCAGAGGGACAGGCTCCAACAATGGCTGATTTATATAAACAGCAACAGGTGATACTGGCGCAAGTTCAGACGCTGAGTCAGTCGCGCTTTGATACTCTCCAGCCTAGAAAAAATACAGCGACAGTGCAAGAGGTTCACCAGCAGCAGGTGGCGATGATGGCTGAGATGAAGAGCATGATGGCTGAAATGAAGGCCATGATCGAAGCTTATCGTGGTCGGGCTAGCATTTATAAGCGCTGAAATCGTTTGCAGCAGAGAGTTTTAATGGTCAGTTGCTGCTAGGCAAAAAACGAAACTACTCTGCTGCAGGCATTGTTGAATCTGGGGCATATTTGAGCATCTCTGTCTCTGCTGTAGCGGAGAGCATCGGCAGATGAACGCTCACCGTGGTACCTGAGGAAGAAGATGTAATCTCCAATTCCCCATTGTGAGCGATCACAATTCCCTTAGAAATTGCCAACCCTAATCCAGTGCCAGAGGGCTTTGTAGAGCAGAATGGCGTCGCTAGATGTGGCAATAATTCTAGCGGAATCGGATGACCACCGTTATGGATCTGGATACAAACGCGATCGGGTGTCATCCCATCTGTGATTACACAACTGATGCTCTCGTGAGGAGCGATCGCTTCAAAAGCATTCCGCAACAGATCTTAAAAAACTTGTCTTAGCTTATCGCTATCTGCCATCACTTCAATGTCTGGGGAACCTTTGACATAGTTAATACGGCGTTCAGCGGCTTCGGGTAAGTCCTGAATCTGCATGATCAGATCATTGATAAATCCACTAATATCGAGTCTGATTAATTTTAATACTTGAGGCTTCGCATAGCAGAGAATCTCAGACAAGAGGTGATTGAGGCGATATGATTCGCTCAAGGCCAAGTCTAGACGCTGTTGGTCGGCGTCAGAATGCAACACTTTTTGAGCGTATCTTAAGCCCATCTGGATGGTTGTAAGTGGGTTGCGTACTTCATGGACAATCATGGCTGTAAATTCGCCAATGGCTGCCAACCGTTCGCGCTCAATCAGCTTTTCTTCGGACAGTTTTAGATCAATGGAGCAGGCAGCAACTTCTTGAGACAGTCTTTCGTTGAATTGTAACTGCTGTTGATAAAGCCAGAAATTCTCGATCGCGGTAGCCGCTCTTTCAGCAAATAATTCGACGATTTTGACTTCCGATTCGGTGAAGGGACGAGGCTCCCGCAGGAAAGAACAAATGGTACCAATGACCGCTCCGCTAGTGGTTCTTAAAGGGACTCCCAACCGGAGCGGTAACTCAGTGCCGTTGAGCATTCTAACGTTGGGTGACTGTGTGCATCGGGCATCGGGTCTACGGCACTCATAGGGGGATAGAACTGACCACGCATCATCAGTGATTTCAATTTGACTTGGATCAACGGCTCTCATAGCTCATCTTC
Organism: Stenomitos frigidus ULC18; assembly: GCF_003003795.1. GTDB lineage: Bacteria > Cyanobacteriota > Cyanobacteriia > Leptolyngbyales > Leptolyngbyaceae > Stenomitos > Stenomitos frigidus_A. The sequence continues at coordinate 4,525 of NZ_PVWK01000148.1, forward strand.
ATGACTGGCTTGTACAACTGCCGCCAAAAGCGTCTCTAAGCTTCGATCGTCGCTGTATTTCAAGCCATTGATGAAAAACGTTGGCGTTTTGATGACATTGCTTTGAAGCCCACTGGCAATATCTGCTTGTACCTTTGCCACATGACAGTCGGTTGACAATTTTTTCTCGCCACGCTTGGTTTCCTCGGTTTGTGTGGTTTGAGCCGCTTTCTAGAATGCTCTTCACTTTAATGCTCTTCACTTTATAGAGGATTGCTCTGTTCGTTACTATGCCAAACGATGATTCCTTTACCCGACTATAGTTGAGTCATTTTCCTACCCATTTGGGTGGGTTTAATCTGTTCGTTGCCAACCTGGTCACTGGTAGAGTCTTGGCATGGCAAAGACTCTATTCAATTTTGCGCTCTCTCTCAAGGCTTTCGAATAGACTTAATTCAAATCATCCCAATCAGCAGCAAGCCTTATGCCCCATGAAGCTGTTGTCAAAACAATTAACCTCATCATTGCCCCCGTGGTTATGCTCACTGCCTGCGGCATTATGCTGAATGGGCTCATGGTGCGTTATAGCTGGTTAAGCGATCGGGTGCGTTCAGTACATCAAGAACGGCTTAACCTGTTGGACTTGGATTGGAATCAGCATAAGTCAAAGGGCGAGCGGCTTGATCACCTCAATCATTTGCTCCCTGATTTATTACGTCATCACCATCAGGTGCATGATGTTTTGGTTTTAATTTATCTCTCCATTCTAGTTTTCATGCTAGATATGTTGGTCATCGCACTCGCCGTCTCTTACGATGTGAGATGGCTCCATCAGCTTGTCGTCATTGTTTTCTTGGTTGGCATTAGTATTTTGCTGGCAGGCATGGTGCTAATTGCTCACGAGCTTCGGACTTCCCATCATTCCATTCAGTTAGAAGTGGATCAAAATTGTCAGTTATGCAAAAAGCCGCGTCGAATGAGAAAATAGCTTTTGCAACGGAAGAACAGGCACCAAATCGTATCCATCAAAGGGAAATCACAGCTTGATAATATCTTGCTGAAGGGCATTGACAACGGCATGGGTACGATCAGTAAAACCGGGCGATCGCTTTGAGTGTAAGGTGGCACAACCAAGCCGCAAACCAGAGGCTTCAGGCAACCAGCCAACAGGCACATTAGCCAACGCGAAGGCAAAGCAAGCGGCCTCTGTAAAGCCGCTAAAGCAGCCCAAACAGCCTGAGGCGATTGCGGTCGCGATTGATCCAGAACGTAATGTGAACTGGCAACAGGTGTTTGCGTCAGCCTCCAGTCCTGTTACCAGCGCTAAGATGTCGCGATCGCCCCAGTCAAGCGCCCCAGCCACTAAAGCTTCCCCCACGCAGGCCCGCACTAATCTATCAACTGAGGCTGCCAAGGATCTCCACCAATTGGCAGAGTAGAGATGCTGGCAAGGGAAAAAATGCCTCACTGAGGAAACGCGTTGCTTAAAAAAAATCTGTGTAACCTCTTGCGTTGCCTCAAGAGCTATGCAATAGTCTTGATTAGAAATTCAACTGTATTCCTATTGACTCGCTGTAGTTTCTGAATTCCTGGAGACGCGTTCCCAGGGTTTAGATGTTTACTGCGAATTTTTGGCCGCTTAATTCACAAGCATTGTCTAATCTTATGAGCAACAACCGTCCTCAATCTACTTTGACAGCTAAGCTACAAGTAGCTACTACTAGAGTTTCTAGCCTGGTTGACCGTATTACCCAACCGCTGCACCAAGCATCCACGCAAGGTCGCGTGCTGTTAGTCGCTGCTGGGTTAAGCATGAGTGTTGTTGTACCGGCTTACGCGATCGGCACGGCGTTGCAAGAGCGTCCAGCTAATCCCAAGCACGGTGCAGGTGTTTCCAATCAAGCACAGCTCGTAAGCCAAAAGCAAACCGTCGAATTAACGCTGGTTTCCTACGCTGTCACCAAGGAAGCCTTCTCTAAAATCATCCCCCTCTTCCAGGAAACGTGGAAGCGCGAGAAAGGGCAGGAGGTGAAATTTAATGAGAGCTACGGCGGGTCTGGTACTCAAACCCGTGCTGTCATTGATGGTTTGGAAGCAGATGTGACCGTACTGGCCTTAGGGCTGGATACGGGCAGGTTGCAGAAGGCAGGCTTGGTCAACGCTGGGTGGGAGAAAGAGCTGCCAAATGAGTCTGTCGTAACTCGCTCTGTCGTTGCTCTTGTCACCCGTGCTGGCAATCCCAAAGGCATTAAAGGCTGGGAGGATTTGTTGAAACCCGGTGTGAGTGTCATCAACGCAAACCCCAAAACTTCTGGTGTGGCTCGCTGGAACTTCTTAGGGCTGTGGTCATCGGTGATTCAAACCGGTGGCGACGAAAGCAAGGCAAAAAATTATGTCACTCAGGTCTACAAAAATACGCCTGTCCTGGCGAAAGATGCACGGGAAGCTTCAGACTTCTTCTATAAGAAAGGTCAGGGCGATGTGCTGCTGAACTATGAGAATGAAGTGGTGCTGGCAGCGCAGAAAGGCGAAACAGGCTTTTTCACCGTCATTCCTCAGGTGAATATTTCGATCGACAGCCCGGTTGCAGTGGTGGATAAATATGTAGACAAGCACGGCACCCGCGAAATTTCTGAGGCTTTTGCTAAGTTTCTGTTTACGCCAGAAGCCCAGCGAGAGTTTGCCAAAGTTGGCTTTCGCCCTGTGGATAATACGGTAAAGCGCGAATTTGCTCGTAAGTTCTCACCTGTAAAAAGTCTGTATACAGTGAAGAACTACGGCGGCTGGGATACTGTCCAGGCAAAGTTCTTTGGTGATGGAGCGGTGTTTGATCAGATTTATGTTGCCAACCGCTAATTCCCACTGCTAGAAGCTCTGCGACTGTCTTCAAGCCTGGTAGTTGGTTGCCAACTGATAGCGGAGTGAATACAAAACTATGCACTCCGCTATCCCCTCTACAGACCTGCAATCCAACGGTAATAGGCTACTAGGTGTTTGCGATCGCCTCCCATTAAGTGACTCTCCTCTCTTCCTAGCACGTTTACCTCCTGTAACCTTGACTTCTCAACGTCCCGATTCCATGTCTCAAAAACCCTCAGAAGCATCTTCAGTCAGCGAAGCTACGTTGACTGAAGATGCTTTGCGGCGTTCTCGCGTTGCGTCTGAGGACTCGTTCCTCGACTCAGATGACTCACTGTCCCCCCTCTTTCCTCAAACTAAGCGGAAAGGGGGGCTGTCAAAGTGGGTTTGGTTCGGTGTGGCGGTATCCGTGGGGCTACATGGGCTGTTATTACTGCTTCCCACAGGCGATGAGCCCATGCCTGTACCGCCTAAAGATCCGGAAAAACAGGTACGCATCACCCAACTTCCCAAGTTGATCAAGGCTGCACCAAGCGTTAAAAAAGTGACAAAGCTGTTGGTCAAGCCCGTGGTGCGATCGACCACAGTCCCGCCAATACCACAGCCCAAGACGCCACTCAGGCGGGCAGCGGCTGGCAGTCCGGATGCAGGTGGATCAAGCGCCTGGGATGACTTTCCCATCTATCCAGGTGCCCAGCCTGGTTGCTTTAATTTGTCGTCCTGTCAGCAAACGGCTGATGGCGTCAAGTCGGTTGCCGACTATTATGCAAAGGCCTTGCCTGCAAAGAAATATACAGTCAAGCCGACGGTGCAACTGACCGATCGCGAGGTGTTTCAAATCTCGCGCAACCGTCAGATGCAGTTTTTGAGCATCATTCAAACAGAAAAAGGCAGTGTATATGTGCTGTCGGATGCGCCGCGATCGCTAGAAGATTTGAAAAAAGCGGTGGAAGTGCCGCCCGAAGTCTCCGAGATTCTGAGCAATCTAGAAGCGCAAAATGCTGACCCATCCAACTTTGAGCAGCCAAAGTTTTTCTACACTGAAGCAACTGGCAAGGGCATCAGCGCTGGCGCACTGGTAACTAAACCAGGCATTCGCAACATTAGTTTGATTGCGGGTTACTCGTTTGACACGATGATGGATGAGTTTTTTCGCAACAACCTCCAGCAAAATGACTTTGAAGTTTCCGATCCCTTACCCGATTTCGGTGGTGGGAAGGTCTATGAAGTGACACGGGCGAGAGACAAGCTGAAACTCTATCTCAATCTGGTGCCTACAAAAGATAAGGCCGGTGCGCTCATCGTGACCTGGAAAGACCCACCGAAGTAAGGCAAGTTCTGAACCTTAGTTTTCTATTGCCTTAACGCACGACCTTTCCCATTCTTTCTTCCTTCTCTGATCCATGTCTAATCTGCTGAGTCTGCTTGCCAAAGGAGGGCCCGTAATGATCCCAATGTTGGGATTATCGGTAGCCACGATCGCCACAGGCGTTGAACGAGCCATTTTCTGGGCTTAACTTATTGCGGAAAGAAGATCAGATCGCCCATGACGTGCTAACAGCTGCTCAGTACGATTTGGACGAAGCTGCAGCGATCTCGTCTCGCTGGCGGTTGAACAATAACGGCGGCAAAAACTGAATTTCAGGTGCAGTATTCGACGAATCACTCAGTCAATATGATTCGCGAACACTACCTCCTGATCAAAACTGGATGATTTAACCTGGGCTCAACGCTAACTGGCCATGCCCGCAAGCGCCGTACTGGGTGCAACCGATCGTCCCCAAGCAGTCTGGGGCACTGATGTTGCATGCGGCGACTTTGCCGTTTTAGGTAACTTTAACGAATAGACCATAAAGGCTACAGCCAGATAAGCAAAGAAAAAGTATTCCACTACGGTCGCAGTAAGAGTCAAGAAGTCTTGCAGAGTCTCCATGTTGCGTTACCTCAAGCTTTACTCTTACTGTTCCATCAATCGATCACGTTGTCTGTTGCAGGCAACACCTGAGCCGCGATCGTTGCCAATGACTGTCAAACCAAAGGTCTGGCTGCACTGTCAAACGGGTGGTGCATGAATCCAGATTAAGTGGCTTGGTTATAGACGCTTGTCATCGTTTACTACAGCAAGGCGTTCGACCAGAATCAGCCGTCAGCCGTGATTTGCGCAATCAGCTCGGCCAGTGTTACTTCTGCTTGATCGTTGTCAACCTGGCAGGTGCCAGCGTTGGCATGCCCACCACCGCCATACTTCAGCATCAACTCACCAATATTCGTTGCGGATGAGCGATTGAAAATTGACTTGCCTGTAGCAAAAACGGTATTTTGCTGCTGTCGTCCCCACATTAGATGAATAGAGATATTGCACTGTGGAAAGAGTGCATACACCATAAAGCGATTGCCAGCATAGATGACCGCTTCATTTTTCAGATCAAGGACAATCAGGTTCTGATGGACGGTTGCACAGGCTTGAATTTGCGCCTTGAACCGTGACTCCTGCTCAAAGTACAGGTCAACGCGTTCTTGTACGTCAGGTAGCGCAAGAATGGTGTTGATCGACTGAGTTTTGCAGCAGTCAATTAACTGCATCATCAAGTTATAGTTTGAGACTCGGAACTCTTTGAAGCGTCCCAACCCTGTCCGGGCATCCATCAAGAAATTGAGCAACGTCCAACCTGTAGGGTTGAGCACTTCTACCGCAGAAAATTGAGCTGAGTCGGCTTTGTCAACGGCAGTCATCATCTCAAGAGAGAGGTTAGGAAAACGCTCCTGACCGCCAAAGTATTCATAAACGACCCTAGCGGCTGAGGGTGCCTCTGGATTAATAATGTAATTCTCTTTTAGCCCTTGATTTCTAATCGTTTCACTAGAGTGATGATCGAAGACTAAATAGGCGCTTTCGATGTAAGGAAGATTGGTTGTAATGTCATTTGCCGTAATCTCAACCTTACCATCCTGCATATCTTTGGGATGGACAAATTTGATGTCATCAATCATGTCCAGTTCTTTTAGTAGAACGGCGCAGACGAGCCCATCAAAATCACTTCTAGTCACCAATCGATACTTTGTCCTGGCTGCTATCATGTGTATCCCCCGTTTTCAGCGCTAGTCTGCCTTTAAGGTTCCCAGAACGGATCGGGTTTACACATGCCGAAAAAGCGGTTAGGCGGCTGTTGGTTGAGCCACCTTGTAGGAACATCGCAATGTCGTGTCCTGACGCTAGAAATCTCCTTATTTAATCTGTGTTCCTAAGGTTCTCTGATTTGCTGACGCAATTGCTCAAGGTCTCTTTCGGTTTCGGCATCTGGAGCTGTTTGGCTGGGAGGCAATTGGGCAGATTGTGAGTCGCCAGTAATCTGGTTTTTCATGGCAGCCAGTTCAGCTTCAACGTCATCGGCCTCGCCGAGGGCAGCAATGCGCTTCTCAAGATCGTCTGTCCCCAATTCCGCGACGGCTTCAGATTGCGCTTCTAGCTGCAAGACTTTTTCTTCCATGCGCTCGAAGGCTGCGATCGCGCCACCTGTTCCTACCCGTCCCATCATGTCGTTGATCTGCTGGGAGGCTTTTGCCGATCGTGCCCTCGCAATATATAGATCTTTCTTGGTTTTGGCTTCGGAGATTTTGCTCTCCAGCTTCATCATGTTCTGCTTCAGCTGTGTCACGATCGTGGACTGTTGTGCAATCTGCGATCGCATAGCTTCTGCCGTGTCCTGGTAAGATTTGCGCCGTGTCAATGCCTCTCGTGCCAGGGTTTCGTCTCCTTTCTGGAGCGCCAGTTGGGCACGACGATACCATTCGTCGGCAGTGGTTTGTGCTTGAGAGCATTGACGCTCGGTACGCTTTTGAGTGGCAATGGCCTGGGCGACCGCTTGCCGCAGTTGGATCAGATCCTCCTGCATATCCAGCACAGCTTGTTCCAGGATTTTCTCCGGGTCTTCGGCGCTGCTCACCAAGCTATTCAGATTGGCGCGAATCACCCGCATGATTCGGTCGAAAAGTCCCATGCTGATCTCCGGATGCGACAGGTTTAAGTTTTGAACTGTGAATTTCGAGCACCTAGGCTGTATGACCTCACTCAGAACTCAGAACCGTAAACTCACAACTTCTCTCAATCCTACCGTACCTTTTCTGTTCGTACCCCTCACCGTTTGTAGACTTCAGCAGAAGAAAGCCCTTGATTGTGTAGTCCCTGAATGTTTGCTTTTACTTCAGTTTCGCTACGGGCGGCACCTAACTGCACGATCGTTCTGCCATCAGGCAATGTGCGAACAAACGCATCTGGTACTACTTTTCTGGCATTCTCTAGAGTCTGGTCATTTTCAAACGGAACTCCCACTTTGTATAGGTAGGAATCAGCGCCTCCAGAACTCCGTCCACTAACGTTTGGCGCGGGTGCCATCGGTACAGGTCGTGCAGGTATTTTGACCGGAGCCGGACGAATGAGTGCTGCTTGGGGTGGAGCGATCGTACGCGCAGCATAGGGACGACTGGAACCTGATGTTGCCGCTGGCATTGGGGTTTGTGTGGATGCGGCAGGTGACTGGCTACTGGATTGAGAACCTTCTGCTTTCGCTGTCGTGGTGGCTGACTGATTGTTAAGTGTCGCAGCCGTTTTCGAACCTGGAACCGACGAAGTTTTGGGTGGAATGCCAGGACCTACATTCAAAGTGCCTAAGTTGCTTAAATTCAGCTCTGGCAGCTCACGCTTAGCAAGATCGGGTTGTGGCGGTGGTAATGCTTGTCCTGGAGTTTGCCCTGGAGGCGCATCATTAGAGTGGCCATTTTGCTTCACCGCCAGCCAACCTAAGCTCGACGGGTTCATAATGACATACCCAAACATTGCGCTAGAGAGTAGCAGCAGCAGCATAGAACCGAGCCCCAGCGGCGTAAGCAGGCTCTGCATGAAATTCCGCTCTGCCCGCACTTCGGCTTTTTCGTCGGCAAGGCTGCGTAGTAGCTCCTCGGAGGATTCTAGATAATCGTCCAAGTTTGGATTGGCTGCATGGGCAAGGGCATGAGCGTCGTCTCCTGCTAGGGGAGGTTGCTGCCTGCTGTCGTCCTGGGTCAGCGATTTCGCCGGCGTTCTGAGGGCGATCGCGGCTTCAAATGGTTGCGCGTTGGCGGTAAAGGCAGGAATGGGCTTATAGGCATCGGGCGCGCTCGCTGGTTCAGCAATACCCGTCAGACGTTCGTCCAATGCAGGTGTTAACTGTGCGGCAACAGCAGCATTATCTTGACCACTGGTCGTTCGCTCACTGGTTGCTCGAACATTGGTGGCAGCGACAGCAATCAGATCAAGCTGATGAGACGCCTGCTTCCGATTGGCTGGAGGTGCAGCTCGCCCAGCGGTCGTCCGCTGCCGCCTGTAGCGTGCCAATTCATCCTCTAGCTGAACATCTAAATTTGCCAGAGCAAGGCTGAGCACTGGATGCAGTGCGATCGCTGAAGTTGGTTGGTTAGATGGTTCTACTTTAGAATTTTGACGCATTACGCAGTTCCTACCAGGACGCTTAATAAGGTTAGTGTTTGAAGCGAATCATCACCCGATCGATGGGCTGATTTGTATCAATAGTCTACAAGATTGACCTTTTGTCATAGTCTAGAGGGACTGTAACATTTTAGACTGAGCTGACCCAATAGGTTTTCAACTGACCCTGACGATATGGTAGACCCACTTGATAGAGATGCTGCCGTCTAGTATTACTGATCGCCAGCCATTTGAGTAAAGACGTTGAGCTAACGTTATACACTTTTTTACGCGCTCTCGCACCCCTTTCATGGTTTCGTTGCCGCTATGTCCTTTAAGTCTATCGATCACGTTTTAGGTCAATTGGGCGATCGCTATCGTGCGTACGATCAGCAGCGCTCTCAACGACTTGTGCGAGCTTGGGTTGAAGCGGTTGGACCGGTGGTAGCAGTACAAACACGACCGCTTGCCATTCATAACGATGTGTTGCGAGTAGCCACTTCAAGTTCTGCCTGGGCACAGAATTTAGTCTTCGAACGCCAACGCATCTTGGTGAAGCTCAACGCAAGCCTCTCGCTGTCTCTTGTCGATATTCGGTTCTCTAGCGCTCAATGGCAGGAACAGCCTCGATCGGCACTCAATGCGTCACTACAGGCACAACTTTGGCAGCAACATCCTAGTCGCATGACAGAGGTCGTGCGGGCGGTTGGCACACAGCGGCCGGAGACGCTGACCGACCCGTTGCAAGCCTTTCAGCATTGGGGCAACCTCATGCGATCACGCACCCAAAACATGCCCTTTTGCCCTCGCTGCCAATGCCCAACACCACTGGGTGAGTTGAAACGTTGGTCGCTATGCTCTCTTTGCGCTGCGAAACAATGGTAGGAGTAGCGACTCATTGGCGTCGCAATCATTGCAGGCTTCACTTTGCTGCAGACTGTGACAACAAGACTCAGTCAGTAGGCTGATTAAAAGTTACCTTTTTATCTCAGAATCTGCGCGATATCACCCTTGCATTGGCTACAGGCGCTTGGAGTCGGCGGTAAGTTCCTCAGATATACGGTTTTTGCTGAACTGTGTTGAGGGCTATTTTGTTTGTGACAGCAGTATTCTCTGTTCAAAAATAGAATTTGTTTGACTTGATCCCTCCAACTTTTATGCCAAAACAAGACCTTTCATAACGATTTTGCAGCGATCCCACTATCAAAAATGTTGCTCTTGATTTCGTGAAAGTGAAGACAATCTAAAAGGCTTTTTGCCACAAGAACGGCTTAGACAGCGGCAGCGGCATGCTCCTGACGTTTTGCTGACTGAATCTGAGGAAACGGCTGACTTCAGAATGAAGTTAATAACACCGATCACGCTTTCAAAGATTCTTTAATAATATGGAAACCTCGCATTCTCAGACGTCTGCTTGTCGGCGCTGTCGGTATTATGAGCCAGAAGGACGACGAGGAGGGCATTGCAACCAGCTGAATGTGAATGTTCAGGGTGCCTGGTCTGCTTGTACACTGGCGATCCCGCTGTTCTCCCCAGCATGGGAGAATTTTGAAGACATTATGTTGTGGCAGCAAAAAACACTTGCTGCCATAGAGGAATCTGCATTTGTAGAGCCGTTAGAACCCGCTTTGTGCTTTGATGGAACGTCGGAAGGTTCACACATCTCATACACCGAGGGCGATCGTTTGTCTTCGAAACAGAGCTTCAGCAATACTGCTTCTACTCGCATGGTACAGCCACGTTCAACCGAGTCAAAGCAGACAATGGGCATCAAAGCACTGTGGATGTAATGTCTTCGATCGTTAATTCATGCCTCTAAGCATCACTAACGATCGCTTTTCTGACTAGAATCACCGTGCAGTCACAATTACGGGTGATCTTCTCAGGGATATTTCCTTGAATGGCTTGCTGGAGCAGTCCTTCTCGACTGGCACCGACCACAATCACATCGCACTGATCTTTCTGAGCCATATCAATGACGGCATCAGAAACCGAATTCGCGCAGACGGGCAACGTGATGACGCTGGTTTGGAGGCGTTGCTTCAGAAAATTGGCATCTTCTTCTAACAGGATCTGGCTTTGGGTCTCGTCAGAGGGGTGAAAGACTTGACACAACCGAATCTCAGGGTTCTGGCTGAGAGTGACCAGGGCAGGCAAGAGTTTGAGCGCATGCTGCGAATTGGGACCGCCTGCGATCGGCAGTAGCCAACGGTTCCAGTTAACGGCAGGTTGGGTGTGATCGTTGGCTGCTGCTGGATCGGATGCCGCTAGCAGTGGTGTACCAGCGGTTTCACCGAGCTTCACCAGCACAACATCGCAGCTTGCCTGCCGAATAATGGTATCGACGACATCACCAAAAATGCGGCCCGGTGTGGAGGTGCTGCCTTTCCAGCCCATGAGCAGCAGGTCAATGTGGCGCTCAGTAATGGTTTCTAAGATGGCCTGATCAATACTTTGTGACGCTCGAATCTGCGTGTGTACCGGGATGTGTTTAGCATTGCCTTGCCTCACAGCTTGTTTTAACAGACGACGGCTCAAGGTTGTGCTAACGTCTGTTTCCGCTGGCGACGTATGCCGGGGTACTGGGATCACCTGCAAGCATTCGACTTCGTAATGGCGCTCTTGGGCAATCGCAAACGCTAGCTGGAGCATCCTGTTAGCTGTTTGGGGGTTACTGAGTGGTAAGAGTAGTCGACCGCGACCGATGGCAGGGGCTTGCGTCTGATAGACAACGTAGGACGGTGCGGCTCTTTGTCCTGGACGATCGACCCCGCCACGTAACTGATCAGACTCGACCTGCAAAATGTCGCTACGGGTGATAATGCCAACAAGCTTGCGATGGTCTGTCACCGGCAGACGAGACAGCTTGTAACGAGACAGCAGATAGAGGACATGACTCAGCGTATCGGGTGGACTGACAGTGATTGGCTGGGGTGTCATGATGTCTTTCAGTACAGCCGTGCCTGGCAGCTGTCGCTGGGCCACTTTGTCCAGATCGGTGAGCGTCACGATACCTACCAGGCGACTGTCGTCTACGACTGGAAAGCCACGATGATGCGATCGCGAAAAGGCCTGTATCACCTCATCTAATGTCATTTGGCTGCTCAGCGTTTCGACTTTCTGCTGCATCACATCCGCGGCGGTGAGTCTTGCCCAAAGACCGTCCTGTACGACGGCCGGTTCAATATTAATCCCCTTCAGCTCCAGCAGGTGCGTGTAGATGGAGCCTGGAAACAGACGCTCTGCAACAAGGTAGGCCGTCACTGCGCTAATCATCAGCGGCAGTACCAGATTAAAGTTGGTGGTGATTTCAAAAACAATGACGATCGCCGTAATCGGCACTCTGGCAGACGCTCCCAGGAAGGCTCCCATTCCTGCTAAGGCATAAAGCACAGGTTCACCGCCTAGCAGCGCTCGATCAGCCAAGCCTACTAGATTCCCTAACGATGCCCCTAAAATCATACTAGGGACAAATAATCCCCCTGGCACTTCTACGCTGCAGGCAACCAGCGTTAAGCCAAACTGCACCAGGAACGCAAAGATTGCCATACGCCAGTCTGCCTGACCACTGGTGAGAAAAACCTCCAGGGTATAGCTATCGCGAAAGGGCACCGGGAGAAAGGCGATCACTGTACCAGAAACAAGCCCTGCTAAGCCGATTCGCCACATGGGGCTCATCCGCAGCGTCCGACGGCTCCAACGAATGCTGTAAAGAATGCCGTGATTAAACACCGTGGACAGTACGCCTGTCAGCACACCCAAAACCAAAAAAAAAGGAATTTCTGCTGGCGAAAAATTGGTGTGATAGCTCAACGGGTTCACACCCAAATGCAGGTTAGGTCCTGCTAAAATGCGGGATGTCACACCACCAATGAAGGAGGCCAGGATGGCTGTACCCAGCGTCAGATTAGAGAAGTCTTGAAGTAGCTCCTCAAGCACGAACATGACGCCTGCGATCGGTGCATCGAAACTGGCAGCTAACCCTGCTGCCGCGCCTGCCGCAATCAACTGACGTCGATGCTCTGGTGAAGACGGTAGCCAGCGACTTAGCTGTGCTGCTAGGGCGGCTCCAATCTGAATGGTCGGCCCTTCCCGCCCCAGCGCGAACCCAGAACCGAGGGCAAGGGTCGTGCTGACCAGCTTGACCACTGCCACACGTAAATTGAGCGGAATGGGCACGTAGGCCAACGCTGCTTTGACTTGAGGTACACCGCTCCCTAAAGCCTCTGGTGCAACACGCTCAACCAGCAACCCCACTAAAAGCCCACCACCCAGGCCGAGAGTAGGTATCAACAGCCAGATGGGCAAAATGAGCGCTTCTTTGAGCCGCCAACTGCCCAACCAATGGATACTTTCCTTCAGTAGTACCGCTGCCAGTGCAGCGACAAGACCAATCAGAATCGCCTCAAGGATGGCTAACCGTTTGGGGGTAAGCAACTGGGCGATCGCTTTGAAGGTAGCTGAAAACCGCATTAGACAGTGCTCATAATGATCGCTGAGATTGCCTCTGCTCCACGCTTGGCAGCCGCATCGCTAGGTGAGCCCATTGTTGTGCCACTGTAACTAACGGCGTCGTTAGTAAGCGCCGTTATCTTTTGGGAAGAGAATTACACCAATGGTTCGAGAGACAATCCACAAGTCCATGAGAAAGCCGCGAAAATTGACGTAATAGATATCAATTTGGACTCGCCTGGGATACGGAATGTCATTCCGCCCAGAGACTTGCCACAACCCAGTAATACCGGGACGAATGCTGAAAACCCGATCGGCATAATTGCCGTAGCGTTCTAGCTCTTCAGTGACGACTGGACGCGGCCCCACAACGCTCATATCGCCTTTCAGCACATTTAAGAATTGAGGAAACTCGTCTAAGCTGGTGATTCGCAGGAAGCGACCAATACGCGTGATGCGTGGATCACGTCGCAGCTTAAAATTGCTTTTAAATTCCTGACGCAGACCGGGTGAGGTCTCCATCATTTCCATCAGTACCTCATCCGCATTTCGCACCATCGTTCTGAATTTTATGCAGCCAAAGGGTTTGTAATTCCTACCGACGCGCTCTTGAACGTAAAAAATGGGACCACGAGAACTAAGCGCAATCAAAACAATCAGCAGCAGGTAAACCGGGGCAAAAACAATCAGAACCGTCAGGGAAAATGCAACATCAAACAGCCGTTTGGCAAACGCTCCGTTTAAAGCATGCTCAAAAAGCGGTGCGAAACCACGCTTTAAGAATGCACGAATTGTCTTGCCAGAGATTAATTGGCTTTCGGCAGTCATTTTACTCCTTCACACATCCACACCACACAGTCATTATCATAAAGCCACTAACCGGATCTACATAGTTTTTGGTGCCAATTCAGGTGAAAAACCAAGATGATCACGCCAGTATACGGTTGTCTTCAGGGTGAAATGTGCTGCTGAAATTCCCCATAACAGCGCTCCAGGAAGGCTTGATAGCGATCTTGAAAGATGCTGGGACTGAAGGATAGTGCGTGCGATCGCACGATGTCTGGATTTAGTGCTGACTGATACTGTTCAAACGCCTTCACAGCATCGACGATCGCGGCTTCAGTCTGTTCATAAAACAGTAATCCCGTGCCCATCTCACCATATTGTTTGACATCGCGCACCGTCTCTAAAGTTCCCCCCAAGCCATAGGCAATGACGGGTGTACCACAGGCCTGCGCCTCTACTGGAGCAATGCCAAAATCTTCAAAGGCAGCATAAACAAACGCTTTTGCCTGCGCCATGTATTGCTCAACAACGGTATCGGGTTGCCAGCCCAAGATCTGCACATTCGGTTGCGCCAGTTGCTGGATTTGTTTGAGTTCGGGGCCGCCACCAATGACTACCAGCGGTTTTCCTAACTGGTTGAAGGCTTTGACAATCAACGCGATTTTTTTGTAGCTAACCAGACGCGAAACGGTGACATAAAAGTCCTGCTTTTGCGCCTGAAAGTGGAATCGATCGGTCGCTACAGGGGGATAAATGACTTCTGCCGGACGACGATAGCAACGCCAGATCCGCCGTGCCGTATGGTGTGAATTTGCAATGAAATAATCGACTCGATTGGCTGATAGCACGTCCCATTGCCGCAGACGGTGCAGCAGGTAGCGCGTGAGCCAGCCCGGTACGCCTTGACCGGCCGTACTGTTTTGCAAGTAGTCGAAGGTCATATCCCACGCATAGCGCATGGGTGCGTGACAGTAACACACGTGCAGTTGGTTCGGTCCTGTGAGCACGCCCTTGGCGACGGCATGGGAGGACGAGAGGATCACGTCATAACCGCGGAGGTCAAGCTGTTCGATCGCCAGCGGGAGGAACGGCAAATATTTTTGTACACCACTGCGAGCTAACGGGAAGTGCTGTAAAAATGTGGTGCCGATCGTGCGCTTAAACAGATAGCTCTCAGGGTTCGTCGATTCAAAATCAATCAGCGCATAGACATCTGCGTCTATGTGCTTGAGAATTTCCTGCACGACCAGCTCGGAACCGCCTGTCGCTTTGGGCGTTAACCATTCATGCACTAGCGCATACTTCAATGCCACAGCAGCGTTTACTATCCCTTAGACCGTTTGCTCTGGTGCAACTATAAACCACCAGAGAAACCACTGGAGCGATCGGCATCCTCCCTAAAAGTCCTGTTCTATAAAAAAAGACCAGCGCAAAGGCTGGTCGGACAAAAGAATACGTTGCTCTCTCGAAATGGAAGAAACCAATCTGTGCGTTCCCAAACGTACAGCGGACTACTACTTTTTAGTATTCCCTTGGCTCGGTCTTATTGTAGCAAGATACACATACTCTTTTTCATAAAAATTTACGCTTTTTGGTTTTAAATCATCCTGATGGCAGACGTCCCTCGCTGCAAAGCTCCCTTGGCCTTCTGCTTTTGGCGTTCTGCCTTCAACGTCCAGTCTTTACCTACACACCGCTTACCTCTCACTCTTCACCCCTTGCTGCCGCACAATCCCCTCACCCCGTTGCGGCTGCGCCCAAAGCGTGCGCTCGTGTTTATAAACGGTCATCCCTGGTTTCGCGCCCTTTGGCTTGTAAACATGCTTCGGCTCTGTGTAGACAACGGAGACTTGCTCGCTCTGCCGTGCTCGACTGTAGTAGGCCGCCAGGTTCGCAGCAAAATGCAGGTCAGCCGTATCCGGCGCTGTTCCCGGCGTTAAGCGTAGCAGGACGTGGCTACCGGGAATTTCTTGAGTGTGGAACCAGAGATCATAGTCTCCTGCTGTTCGAAACGTGAGTTGATCGTTTTGGCGATTGTTCCGTCCCACGAGTACTTCAAGACCGCTTGGCGTGATGTAGTGATGGGGATGGCTTTGTGAGTCTTTCTGGGTCAAATTAGCGTTGCGATACTCTGGGTCGTTCAAATAGTGCTGTTGAATCAGCTCGTCACGAATTTCATCCAGGGTATTCAGGTCTTCAGCCGTCTGATACGTCTCCAGTTCTGCGATCGCCGCTTCGACTTGTTCCAGGTAGTTAATTTCGGCTTTAACTTCTGCCAATAGGGGTTCGATCGCATTGCGAGCACGCTTCAGTTTTTGCTGCTGCTTGTAAAATGCCTGCGCATTTTGCACTGCATTTCTTTCGGGATTGAGCGGGATTGTGATCGGCTCCTCGGTCGTGAAGTCAGGCAGCGTGATAGCAGACATCCCTAGCTGCCAATGCTGCAAATTTGCCATGAGCAGATCGGCTTGCTCGCGGTAGCGATCGGCGACATCAGATTGCTGGAGGCGCGTTTGAAAGACGCTTGCCTTGAGACGCAACTTTTCGAGACTGGTATGCAGCTTTTGGGTCAGTTGGTGACGCAGTTGAACAAATTCCTGCTGATCAATTTGGCTGGTGTAGTAGCGATCAACGACTGTTTGTATGCGATCGACGGCTTGCGTCATGCCCCAACCGAGCACGGTGTAACCCTCGGCTGTCCATCCCGGCTGAAAGGTTTCATGCTCCAGCGCTTGCAGCCACTCTTGCCAGCGCTCAAACAAACGCTGCCAATCGTCTGTACTGAGACTCTCAGTGGATTGGTCGGGGGTGAGTCCTGCGGCGTGAATCAACGAGAGGGTCAGCGCAGAACTGAGCCCCCGATAGTTTTTTTGCAAATTGCGTCGCAGTGCGCCAGGCACCAGGCTGACTCGCTCCTGCCAGCGATCGAGCGCTTCCGTTAACTTGGGTGTTGGATCAGTCAACGGTGGCGGTAAGGTATACACTTCCCCTGTCTGGATGGGACGCACGCTGGATTGCTGAGCACTCACCTGGTGTGCCGCTGTGACGATCACGTTGTCTTGATTGGCAAGCACCACGTTGCTGTACTTGCCCATGATTTCTACATAAAGATGCCAGAGCGCAGGCTCTCCAGGACGTTGGGTAAATTGAAGATCAAGAACGCGCTCCCACGGCGAGATCGGGACAATTGCATCCAATGCCAAACTTCCTAGTTGGTGTTTGAGCTGTTGGCTAAAGGTAAAAGTATCGGGAGTACGGGGTGGCGCCTCGCTAACGCAGAGACGCGCTGCTTGCGGATGCCAGGAAAGCAGCAGCCAACCACGCTGGTTGAGGGTACGTAAGCCTAAGTAAACGGTATAACGATCGCGCTGGTAGACCTGCTCTAGACGGGCGGGCAACCATTCGGCTCGTAGTTCTGCGCCGATCGCGGTGAGGGTGGTAAAGTCAACAGGTTGCAAAGGAGATGAAGAGTGAGGGGTGACGAAGACCTGGCTGCACCGGATGCTCGTACCAGTCTTTTTTTTGGCTGTTCGACCTGGTTCCACAATTTTCTTGTGAACTACGATAGAAGCCTACGGTTTGTTTGGTTGCGTACCCACCCTTGCCCTGAGTCCATATGGACATGAAGCTGATCAATATCGGTTTTGGTAATATCGTCTCTGCAAACAGGGTGATCGCTATCGTGAGCCCAGAATCTGCTCCCATCAAGCGTATCATCACTGATGCGCGAGATAGCAAGCAGTTAATTGATGCAACGTATGGTCGTCGCACACGGGCAGTGATCATTACTGACTCCGGACATGTTATTCTGTCAGCCATTCAACCGGAAACAGTGGCGAATCGATTCGTTATCAGCAAAGACGGACAGAGTGATGCGTAAGCAGCTTTAAGCGCTGACTAAGCAGCTGTCTTTGCTCAAACTTGTTGGTTGTGTTGCCAGAAGGGGCTTCCTTAGTTAAAGATGAAGAATAAGGTAAAGAATTATTAATACCGCGTTGTTGTAACACAGCTTTATTGTTGAGCATCGTCATTATTACTGAGAGTAGGAAGCGGACATGGGCGCATTAATTGTTTTAACGGGGCCAAGCGGAGTCGGAAAAGGCACACTGCTGCGATCGCTGATTCAGCGCCATTCAGAGCTTTACCTTTCGATATCAGTGACAACGCGATCGCCTCGACCGGGAGAGGTAGATGGCAAAAACTACTATTTTGTCTCCCGTAGTGCCTTTGAACGTATGGTTGCGAACGGTGAATTGTTGGAGTGGGCAGAGTTCGCCGGAAACCTCTATGGTACGCCCCGCCAAGCGGTTGAAGAGCACATCCGCGATGGCAGACGCATCATTTTAGAAATTGAGTTGCAAGGGGCACGCCAAATTCGCAAAAATTTCCCCGATGCCCTCCAGATCTTTATCTTGCCGCCATCTCTCCTTGAACTGGAATACCGCATACGGAGTCGAGCACAGGATAGCGAGGAAGCGATTACACGTCGCTTGCAACGCGCACGCACCGAAATCGCTGCTGCCGATGAATTCGATATTTGCATTGTCAACGATGACTTTGCCAAAGCGCTAGACCGGATCGAAACAACCCTCTTTGCCGCCGCCGCTTGTTAGCCTTACTGAGGATGTCGATGACGTCAGCGCCAACAACTTTCCTACGCGCTGCTCAAAGATTGCTGCTGGAATCGCTCCAGCGGTCATCTATGCATTGATCAGGTCATTGATCAGGTCACTGCACTAAAGGCTAAAGATCAGCAGTAAAACGGCTGCAAAAACTGCACCAGCCGTACCGCCGAATAGAAAGCCGCGAGCAAGTTCTTGCCAACCGTGAGGTGTACTTAAGTCAGTTGGTGGGTGCGGTGTTGTTAAGGTTGCGATCGGGGGTGGCGGTGCGCTGAGAGCATAGGCTAAGAGCGCAAGCGTCGCAATTACGACTACGCCGATCGCGGCAAGCAGACCTGCAAGGAGGGCTAGAGACGTATCGCGTAGGGGACCCAGCGCCACAAACGGCCCGACCAACCAAAAGCCGTGGGAGAGACCCACTTGCAGCCCTCTTTGAAAGGAAGAGACCCCCGGACGATAGGCAGGCAACTGATTGATAAACCACCGGGTCAGTTGCGAACTATTAATGGGAGTGGCTAAATTGCCTTCCTGTGGGTCGCCAGCCGCATAGGCAAATTTGGGCGCTATTGATGGTAGTGCCGTTTGTTTGGGTTTGTCTGCGGCTGGGCTCTGACTCATTTGGCTTTGTACTCCCTTGCCAGATGGATGATTAGACTCGCTGACTGCCATAAAGCTCCTACCTGCATGATTGAATCCTCCACGATTTGGCTGCTAAACACCTTCAACATAGACGTTGATGCGTGGCACTCTCTTCGAATTCCAGACAAATTCTAGTCCAAAGCCGATCGACTATGTGTGCCTGTAAAGCATTTTCTGCGCTGTTTAAGGTGGTCGGTCTACCTGTAAAAAGCTCGCTGGATTCGTCAGGTAAGACCGATTGACGCCTCAAGGGTCATCAAGACAAGCTAACAACGACAGAGGGGTGCGATCGCTGACGATCGTACCCCTCTGTCGTTGTGAATTTCATTTAAGGCGCAATCGCCTGATCCAACTGACTTAAGGCATTGGATGAAATAACAAATCGGGAAAAAAGCGATTGAACTCAATGAGAATACCGGCTGTAAATACCAACCAAGCGGTCAGGATTACAGGAGCAGTCGAAAGATACTTGAGGAAATACGTCATAAAGTGTTCTCCTGAAAAGACTGAATTGACCTTAGGTTTTGGACGATCGCTCAATTAAAGCGACTAGCGCCAAAGAGTTTAAACGACTAGCGCCAAAGAGGAAATGCGTTGGCGTGCATAGCCCAGAAGCGCCAGTCCAAAGTCCAAAGCCCAAACCGCGAACCCAAGCTATAGAAACAAGGGACTACTAACGAACCGAAACAGTAATTTCGTCATCTTTTGCTGTCAGTTCACCAGTGGTGAACTCTTTGATCGCCGCTAGGGGCCAAGCAAAGCCAGAAAGCGCAAACTTGAGCGCCAAGGGGACGTTAATGATGATCTCATCTTGTTCAGGATTCGATCCCTTCTTAATTGCCTGAAGGTAAGCACGGCCAACCCAGCCGATCCAACCCGCAATGTAGAGGAAAAGAATACTTGGAATCGCAAACTCGCCAGCGTGAGCCGCTGTTGGGTCAACAACCAGGTGAGGAAGACCTTCTTCACCGCACAGAACGCCAGAATTGGCATAGAAGTCAAAACGTTGCTTGGCCGTCGCGCTGATCGAGTCTTTCGCTCGCTGCGCAAAGGCGGCTGAATCTTTACAAGGTGTTAGGTTGGAGGCACTGGCTGGAGGGATGGAGACAAACCCGAACCAGAGCATAACGACGAGCACTAGAGCAAACAACCGTTGCATGGAATTGTTTCCCTTTTTTTTAATTACAAAACACAGGAGGCAAAAGGCAAAAATTTTCGTACAAACCGCTTAGTCAAACAGTTTAGAGGTCTTGCAACGGTCGGTTCACTAAATTAGCATCGTACCGTTTGAAACGACCCCTGTTGCAGTCTAAGGTACAAGAGGCAGTTCATACCTTCAAAAAGGTACCAGCAAATGGCGACGGTTTTGGCAGTTGAAACAAGTTGTGACGAAACAGCGGTGGCGATCGTAAATAATCGTCAAGTTTTGAGTAGCATTGTTGCGTCACAGATTGCGGTTCACAAATCTTATGGTGGGATTGTGCCAGAGGTGGCATCGCGTCAGCATGTGGAGTATGTGAATCTTGCGATCGCGCAGGCACTCCAGGACGCAAAACTTGACTGGAAAAGCATTGATGGGATCGGCGTCACATGTGCTCCCGGTTTGGTCGGTGCACTGTTGGTCGGTTTAACCGCAGCCAAAACGCTGTCCCTGCTCTATCAAAAACCGCTCATTGGCGTGCACCACCTAGAAGGGCACATCTATGCGTCTTACCTGACGGCTGCTGATCTGCAACCGCCGTTTCTATGCCTGTTGGTATCTGGTGGTCACACCAGCTTGATTTACGTCAAAGATTGCGGTCACTACGAAACGTTGGGGCACACTCGCGATGACGCAGCTGGCGAAGCGTTTGATAAAGTGGCGCGGTTGATGCATCTGGGCTATCCAGGTGGCCCTGTGATCGATCGCTTGGCACAGCAAGGCAACCCCAAAGCCTTTGCCTTACCTGAAGGGCAAGTATCGTTACCAACCGGTGGCTTTCACC
This sequence comes from Stenomitos frigidus ULC18, assembly GCF_003003795.1. GTDB lineage: Bacteria > Cyanobacteriota > Cyanobacteriia > Leptolyngbyales > Leptolyngbyaceae > Stenomitos > Stenomitos frigidus_A. The sequence goes on from NZ_PVWK01000148.1 coordinate 25,308, forward strand.
GCTACGACTCCAGCTTTAGTGGCTTAAAAACAGCCGTTCTACGTCTAACCCAAAAGCTCCAGGAGGAAACCGGGACGCTGCCTGTAGAAGATCTAGCCGCCAGCTTTCAGGAAGCCGTTGCTAAAGCGTTGACCAAACGCGCGATCGCCTGCGCGCTTGATTACGGGCTGAATACAATTGTTGTGGGTGGTGGCGTTGCTGCTAACAGTGGGTTACGGCAACACCTCCAAACCGCTGCGCAAGCTCATAACCTGCGCGTCCTCTTTCCCCCGCTCAAATTTTGCACTGACAACGCTGCCATGATTGCCTGTGCCGCTGCCGACCATCTCGATCGCGGTCACACCTCACCGTTAACGCTGGGAGCCCAATCACGTATGCCCATCAGCGATGTCATGCAGCTCTACACCCACGCTTGATAGGAGTCAGGAGCCAGGAAAGTTTTGAGTTTTGAGTTGATTGAGCGGTCAGCTATCAGCGGTCAGCTTTCTTCTGACAAGGGGCTTGGCATTCGGGTAAAAGCGCTTACCGTAGCCGAAGGCAACCCTGCCGAATGCTAAGCCCTTACCGTGAGGATGACCGATGTTATTTAATCCACGCTCCTAATAACCAACAACCCCTTTAGCCTTTAGCCTTTCTGCCCTCATCCCTCCAGGTAGGGAAATCCGCATCTGCAAGTAAGACAAACCTCTCAGTACAATCAAAAACAACTAGCTACTTCTCATTGGCTTCGCTCTACGTCTGCCATCAACCTGTTGAGATCAATCTGCTGAGATATTTGGAGTATTACCATGACGACCGTTCTCGAAAAGGGCAATATCAGTATTCATACTGAGAATATTTTCCCCATCATTAAGAAATGGCTTTACTCAGACCACGAAATCTTTCTAAGAGAGCTGGTCTCTAACGCCGTTGATGCGATTCAAAAGCTCAAAATGGTGTCCTATTCGGGTGAGCTTTCTGGAGAGATTGGCGATCCTGAAATTGTGATCACGATCGACAAGGCACAGAAAACCTTGGCAATCACTGATACAGGCATCGGCATGACGGCTGATGAAGTGAAGCAATATATCAACCAGGTTGCTTTCTCTAGTGCCGAAGAGTTTGTCGAAAAATATAAAGCTGCCGGAGACCAGCAAATCATTGGTCACTTTGGGTTGGGCTTTTACTCGTCTTTTATGGTGGCGCAGCGGGTGTATATTGACACCCTTTCTTATAAGTCAGAAGCCAAACCCGTTCATTGGTCATGTGATGGTTCTACCGAATTTGAACTGAGTGAATCGACCCGTAGCGATCGCGGTACCACCGTGACCCTCCTTCTTCAGGACGAAGAACAGGAATATCTGGAGCCTTACCGCATTCGGCAGTTGATCAAGACCTACTGCGACTTCCTACCTGTACCGATCAAGCTAGAAGTCAAAGAAGCGGCCCCGGAAGCCACTGCTCCAGAAGCCACAACAGAAGCGGTTTCTGACGCGACCACCGAAGCTCCAGCAGAAACCAAAGTTCCCGAAATTAAAGCGCCTGAACAGATCAACCGCCAGAAAGCGCCCTGGAAAGAAGCGCCTAGCTCGTTGTCGTCCGAAGACTATCTGGAGTTCTATCGCTATCTCTATCCGTACCAGGAAGAGCCGCTATTGTGGGTACACCTCAACACCGACTATCCGTTCGTTGTCAACGGCATTCTCTACTTCCCGAAGCTTAAGCCCGACGTTGACACCACCAAAGGTCAAATCAAACTCTTCTGTAACCAGGTCTTTGTCAGCGATAACTGCGAAGAAGTCATTCCCAAGTTTCTGCTGCCGTTGCGCGGCGTGATTGACAGCGTGGATATTCCGCTGAACGTCTCCCGCAGCTTTTTGCAGAACGATCGCACCGTGCGTCGCATCGCGGACTACATTGCCAAAAAAGTGGGCGATCGGCTCAAAGAGCTTTACCGCGACAACCGCGATGAGTACGTTCGTTGCTGGCAAGACCTTGGCACCTTTGTCAAATTTGGCTCCATCAACGACGACAAGTTCAAGAAGCAGGTAGAGGATATTCTTATCTACCGCACGACCGCAAAGTTGAGTGAGGTGAGAGGTGAGAGGCGTGAGGTGAGTGAGCCGAAAATTGAGGTTCAATCTGCTGATGGTGATGCGTGGCAAGACGTTAATGCTCCCACTGCTGACTCCATATCTGACCCCTCACCTCTTACCCCTCTCTCCTCACCTCCTTACACCACGCTCAAAGAATATCTGGAGCGCAACAAGGAGCATCATCCTAATCGCGTCTTTTACTGTACCGACGAAGTGGCTCAAACAACCTATGTGGAGCTTCACAAGCAGCAAGGTTTAGAAGTCCTGTTTATGGACTCTTTCATCGATAGTCACTTTGTCAGCTTCCTAGAGCGTGAACATCCGGATGTGAAGTTTTCGCGGGTCGATGCTGATCTGGACGACACGTTGATCGACAAAGACAAACCGGCTGACATTGTTGACCCCGCTACGAATCAAACCCGTAGCGATCGCATCAAAGAGTTGTTCCAGAAAGCGCTCAACAAGCCCAAGCTGACCATCCGCACAGAAGCACTGAAGTCCAGCGATGCGAAGGGCGTGCCGCCAGCCATGGTGCTACTGCCAGAGCATTTACGACGGATGCAAGAGATGACCGCGCTCATGCAACAGCAGGCCGTACAGTTTCCCGAAGAACACATTCTTTTGGTCAACACCTCGCACCCGCTCATCCAAAATCTGGTGAGCCTCAGCCAGGGAGCCATCATTCAAAGTGAAGGACAATCCCCTTCGGCTGAACTTGCCAATATGATTTGTCATCACGTTTATGACCTGGCGCTGATGGCACAAAAAGGCTTTGACGCTGAAGGGATGCAAGCCTTTGTCGAGCGATCGAACGCAGTGTTAACCCGGTTAACCGATCGCGCATCATGAGCGATGGCATTTGAGGGCTGAGGGATGACGTTCTGAGTTCATTGCGTCTGATTCTTGACGCCTCACCCCCTCACTTGAAAATTCTCCTACAACTACCGATTTTTCAGGTAGTTGTATACAATAGTATGCTGGTTACATATTGCGCAGGCGCACACCCCGGAGATTGCTATGGCTCGTCGATGTCAACTCACTGGCAAAAAGGCAAATAATGCCTTTGCCATTTCTCACTCCCACCGTCGGACGAAGAAACTGCAAGAAGTCAATTTGCAGTGGAAGCGCGTCTGGTGGGCTGAAGGCAACCGCTGGGTCAAGCTGCGGCTTTCTACGAAAGCGATCAAAACCCTTGAGCATAAGAGCCTTGCTGTCTTTGCAAAAGAAGCAGGCATCAATCTGAATCATTTCTAGGATTCAGTGGGCTATCTACAATGAGCACTGTTCGTCAAGAACATGTAAAAAGTATCGGGCGATCTCCGTGGGTCGCCCGATTGTTGCTTTTATAAAATCTTCTCAAAGAATAATTGGATTGATCGGAATCTTGATTGGTGATCAAAAAGCGGTCAAAAAATGTTTGGCCGGCATGATCGCTTCAAGGGGGCAGATGGGTACTATTGATACATCTCTTCGTGCTGAGTCGGTGAAGTTTTCGTGAAGCGGCAACGTACAACACACCTCCTGCAAGGCTCCATCCCTTACTGTGACAGACAGAAAATGTGGCTCGCAAAATTGATCTCCTTGCTTCAGTACACTTGCTTTACCGCTCCGTTAATTTGCTGACTTTGTCATCTCTCCTCGTTTTCTCGAACTCGTGTCTTCCCGGTTGATTACAGACTCTTTGAACTGTTACATAGTGAACATCTGCATCAGAAATTTGTGAGTGTTTAACAAAGAAATTGTCATTACCCTTGCAGAGCGCCCTTGCTTTGCCTTGTGTAGTGCCCGTTTGATCACTCTGTGAGTTCAGTCCAATCTCTCGCGTAGTCGCAGGAAGCAGCTATCATGTCAGACCGTAAACTAGCCAAGGCTGTCCAATCCCTTTTTAGGCAGGTTGCCCGTCTCTCCCGCAATCTGAGTCGGGCACTCGTTGGGTGGCTGCTGCGAACTGCCTTGATTGCCAACCGTAGAACTCGATCGACGTCAGGCTTTGTGTTGCCAACCACCGTGTTGCTCATCCTAATTGTGTCGTTGACCGCGGGTGCCCTGAGTTATCGCGCCTTTAACACCAGCACGCGCACGATTAATGAAACGCAAAACCGCGTGATTTACAATGCGGCAACCCCTGCGATCGATCGTGCCCGTGCCAAAATTGAGTTCCTCTTCGACTCCACGAAAGACACCCGTTTCCCTGGTGGTGTGCCGTCGTCAGATTTTCTAGTGTCGATGCTGCTCAATGACGGCACTACAACAATTAATGGTCAAAAAGCAGGGCAACTGCTTCTTGGCGGTAACGACCCCTACACGTTGCCCGATGAGAAGACGTGGGGGGCAGCTAATGGTTCTGCGACCGGACGGCTCGATAGCAATGGTGACACCAAGCCTGATAACGCCTGGGGTTTTCGGGCGGATACCGATGGCGATGGCAGCGATGATGCCACGATCGTCTACTCGATCGCCTTCTCAATTCCACCCAACACGGGCACTGGTAGTAACATTACGCAGGGTTGGCAGCGGCTGGTTGCCCTCAGTGATTCCGATAAGGCAAAAGGTATTGCTGGCAGTGACCCGCGATCGCCTGTTCCTTTCGCCCGTACGGGGCCACTGAGCAATTCTCCTAGTGCGGCTGGGTGCCGAGGCTCTAGCAGCGGTGGTTCTAGCGTGGAGCAAGGCTGGTATCAAGACACCAGCAACACCGCCGTTTTGCGTCGAAACTTCCAGGTGGATGCGTTTGTACTGCCTGACAGTGCGACCAAAGCTGGCAGTACGACTAATCTTGCCACTCTGGAGTTTCAGCAAGACCGGGTGTTGAACCGGGGCAACAAGTGGGGAGCCTGGTTCCGCAACGACTTGGAGATCTTCCCGGGCCCGCCCTTCCAGTGGAATGGGGCAATGCATACTGAGGGCAACCTGATTGTTGGTAACAACAGCTTCAGTGCTTACCTGATCAGTTCGCCGTACTCTTGCTTGTGGTACGAGTCCTCATCCGAGATTACAGTCACTGATGTCACCCCTACTGTCAACAACGGGCAAGATTTTCAGGGGCAGGTGATTAGCGGCTTGGTCGGTGCCAATAGCTATGGCGGCAGCAGCCTGGTTTACATCTGGAACCAGAACTTTAATCCAGCGACTAATCAGCAAACGCTCAATTCTGGTAGTGATTCGGTTAATGGCAGTAGCGCTCCGTTTGACCTTTCTATTGACCCGTTGGGGATTCAAACGAACAACAGCTATAAGCCAAGAGTGGGTACGAACAACCGCAATGCTCGTCGGGCTGCTTACGATACCAGCACGCTGAAAAGCCGGATCTTTAACCGCCCAGAGTCTGCGCCTTATGTTGATGACACGTATCGAGCAGACGATCGCTATGGGCCTAAGCAGAAGTATAGCGACCAGGTACAGATTCCCAGCGGTAAGAAAATCGGTGACCTGATTGCCGCTACTGATAACGTTTCGACTACGGCCACAACGACTATTCCAGCTGATCCTGCTTTAACAGCGCAGGATGACCCGAATGCTAAGGCGGGTGACACGCCCAATCTGGGTCTGGATGGTTATTGGGAACGGCGCGCTCGCTTCCAGGGGCTGCGCGTACTGGTGGGTCAGCGGTTGGAATTGGGCAATACTTATGGCTGGGTTACACCTCAAGATCGACCAGCGGCAGTTACCACTGACACTGCGGAACAGACATATCTTCAGACGACAGCACCTGCACCCACAGTCGTTAATGGCACTACGACGATCGGTGATGGTATCTACACCCAACTGCGTAATAGCACGTACGCCACTTCTACAGACCCCAACTTAATTGATCCGGATAAGAGCGACAATGAAGGCGATCCACTATACCCGCCTCATTCTGCCACCATTACCCATGAAGCCCGTCAGCGTCGGGCGCTCCGTGATAACCTGGCAGCGGTTCAAAGCACGGCTGTGTACCACGCTGCGGTTGATAAAGACTACCCGGTTGCCTGCATGGCGAGCGTGGTGCATCCTGGATCGCCGTTGACGCTACAGCAGTCACTGAACTTCGTGCCGACGGTGTTTGTCGATAGCACGGCAACGGGTACGAACCCTGCGAATAACGCCAGTCCGAGCACGATCGATACTGCGCTCTTGACAGACTTCTTCAACGGCCGTGGCACCGATGGCTGGGAGTTTGATTCTCCAGGTGGCAATAAGTCAGATTTTATTCGTGATATTGCCGATGCCACCAGCCCGCTACGGATTGGGCTGCAAAACCTGGCTCAGTTCGCAGGTGACCACGTTAGTGATGCTAAAACGGGAGCCTTTCCGCCTACGCAAGAAGCAGGCCAAATTCATCCCGACCCAGAGTTTGCCATGTGGGGGAACTTCTCCAACCTGCGGCGGACGCTGGCACAGCTCAACGCGGTTGGCTACGACAAACTCAGCATTGCTGACAAAACCTATTTACATACAGCAGGCTGCACGCTGGGCATGCTGGCATACAACATCGATACCGTCCAGAAATTTGACCCCACTAACTTCAAAAACGATATTGTCCGTCCTGGTCAAGGTTCGCCGATCGTCACCACGTTGGTGGGCGACCTGTACAAGCTGATGGATGGCACCGTCGATGAAGCGGCTGGCAACTTTGAAGTCTTGCCGAAGGGACGACTGGCAACCTATGGCTACAACCCAAGTGCGACGACAGTTGATCCGGCTTCTTATGATGCACGCGACTACGATCGTGTGCCAGCAGAAGCCTATCTCGGCAAACTGCGAGAGTACATTGCAGCTACTAACTCCAGTATCAACCCGAATAACGACCCCCGTTACCGTCTAGCAGAGCAGATTTTCACCTATTTTCAGATCCGACGCGATCGCACCTTTGGCTTCCGCCCGTCTCCTGCTGCCAACACCTGGAACTATAACCCTTACGTTGCGCTGATCCAGGGCAAAGTTAATCTGTGGTCGTCTGCTTGTGACCCCAACGTTTTTGCCATCAATGATCCGGTTGGTAAGCTGACGGGTGAAGCAGGCGTGTTTGCCTACGCTGCACCTATTACTGCAGGCTCAACTACTTCCAAGTTCGAAGTTGACCCAACCGTCAGCATTTCGAGGCTAGCGCTATCTCGGCTCTGTGGCACAGTGATCTCTCCGGGCGCCGTGCGAGACTATCCTGGCGATCAAGGTTTTCCAGCACGCAATGGTGACTCTACTACGCCAAACTCTCCAGCCGCAGTTACGAAGTTCGTTCCTAAGAACTCAACGAACACCTATTCTCAAAGCACCCCGACTACTACTGGATCGACCGCGTTTGCACTTCAAGCCCCAGGAACAGGCCTTAATGATCCTGCAAAACCCTACACGGCTTCTTCATCGAACGACAATGGTTATCCATATTTAGCTGCATCAGTAGCGCCAAAGTGGCCGTCCTTGTACTACCTCTTTCCAGAAGTGCAACACAGTCATCTGGGCGCTGTTGAAGACTTTGGCTCGGTGACTCCTGGTGTAGGGGGGTTGCCAGGCACCATCGTTCCTGCTGATGGGGTTGGCCTTGCTAACAAGCGAGACAACAACGGTACTACAGGCTTCAACTGGGAGGATGATGTTGACCATCGTCAGCCAACAGGACAGCTTCCCTATCCGCTGGTTGGTTCTACCGACCCAACCCCCGTCGCCGCAAATGCTAGCAACATCTTACCAGCTGCCTTTCAACCGTGGGCAGAGCCCTACATCACTGACGCTTATATAAGCACCGTTAATGCATCAGTCATTTACAAGCCTGTTGATACGCTCACGGCTCCTGCTATTCCGGCTGGCAGGGATATTGGTTATGTGGTGAAAGATATTGATATCACAGCTAGTGGCGACCAGCCTATTAGCTTCAAAGATCCCAAATCAACTGCGACCCTAAGTTACTCCTACAAGACGTTTGGCAATCCGCTTGCTGACACCTCGGTAACAAGGCTTGCTCTTAAGCCCCGAAAACTGCCGACGGGCTTTAACAATCCCTTCTCAATTACGAATAACAACACCTGGCAACTGCCTGTCTCGCTTCTATCGAGCGTTTCGGTCGTCGCGCAAAATACGCCGCCGAACCGGATTACGGCACCCAACGCTACGGCTGTGACAGGCGTGACGGCGGTGATTCCGTTCCTCGACCGGGCGTTGTTCAACGGGCGAGAATGGATGCCTGCACGGGTCACAGATGTTGACCTGGGTATGTTGCGTCGTACGAAAGTCAACGCTACGGTAAACCTTTCGTCATTGCCTGTGACGGATGCCAGCGATGTCTGGTTGCCCCTTAGCGGCATTGTGTATGCCTTCCGTGAAGACGCAGTGCGAGAAGATGCCATCAATCGCCCGGCAGCTGGTACCTTTACCAATACCACCAACCCCGCTTCACAAACTGATCCAGCGGTCATTGCCAATACGCTCATCTCAGTGAAGCAAGTTGATGGTGTGCCTGACCCCGATCGTCGTCCATACGGCTTCCGCTTACGGAATGGTTCGCAGCTCAAACGTCATGCCGGCACCAACGTTCCAGCTCAAGATAATATTCGGGGGCTCTCCTTCTTCACGGATAACCCGCTCTACATCATGGGGAACTTTAATCTCCATCAGGATGGCTCAGACGACACGGTTGGTAATCGGCTAGAAGAGTTTAAGGAGCAGTTGCCAAACGGCAACTACAACGAGACCGAGTTCTACGGTCGGCAAAATCGTGAAAATAACTTCGCCGATCGTGATGGCGATCGCTGGAGACCTTCTGAAATCCTGGCAGACGCCATTTCAATTATTTCCGACACATTCTGCGACGGTAGTGCGCTCGACACATTTATGACGGCGGGCACTTCGAGCAATGCGACGCTTGGCACTGCTACCTACGAGGGTCGCACCAGAACTGATTCCGGCGTTAACTTTCCTGCAGGTTTCTTTCCCTATCGGGCAAGTGCAGGTAACAGTGGCGGTGCTAGCGTTTACACCACTACTAACAGCGCTCTCTATGGACGAGGCTGTACCAATAATGGTGTCACCAGCTTCCTGAACCAGAATCGTCCCAGTGTCGATCTCCCCGGTGGTGGAGCTGGTAACTGGGGCTGGCTGCGGGAGAATCCCTACGATATCTTCTCGCCCATCAAAGTTTCGCGTAATGGGGATGGGCTGGCGTTGCAATCGCAGGTGAACGCACGAGCGGCAAATACAGGAGAAGGTCTGCTCAAGCAGAAGCCCCTGGCGCCCATTCCATACTCCAGTGCTCCTGTTAACGGCACTTATTACAACATCGCCAATGACACTCGGACTAGACAGGTTGCCGAAAACACTCGTGTCAACACGATTGTGATCAGTGGGTTGATTCCTTCAAAGAATGGGCAGTCCTACGGTGGGTTGCACAATTTCCCTCGTTTTCTGGAAGACTGGGATCGCCTCTGGTTTGCGGGTTCCTTCTTGCAGCTTAGCTTTAGCAACTATGCCACTTCACCGTTTGACCAGCAGGTTTGGGAGCCTGGCTCGACACCAACCGCCGGGAATGAGCGGATTACGTACTACAGTCCACCTGCTCGGCTTTGGGGCTATGATGTCGCCTTGCAGAAGTCTCCAGCGGGGCCAGCAGCGGCACGCTTTGTCACCGCAACGAAGGATCGCAACGAGTTCTATCAGGAACCCGCCGCGAATGATCCTTACATTCGGAACCTTTGCATTGCATTGCCTGATAGTCTCTTCCCTGATGCGAAGTGCCCATCCTAATTCCGTCGTCTACCCTTCTTGGAGCATCGTGCCATGAGAGTAAGTTCAACCCGGTCTGCCAGTGAGCCTACTGAGCGATCGCTACCAAAAATGGCACCCAAATGGGCGTTGTCGCTTTTGCTTGCTGATCGCAAACGGCTAACAACAGGTGGCCTCCGTCGATCGCGGCAATCAGAATACGGTCTCACGATTATTGAATGTCTGGTGGCGATCGTGGTCATTTCGCTGACGGTGGTCGCGATCACACCACCCATCATGCTTGCTACTGCCAGTCGCATCCAGTCTCGTAAGGTCGAAAAGGCAAACCAGGTAGCCCAAGGCGAGATCGATCGGGTTCGCCTACTGGTTGAACGAGGCTCGTATCAGCTTTCCGACTTGCCTGGGACAGCGGGCGCTATTAATGGGGCGACCACGATTAGTTCGTTTGGTGCGGCCACAGGTAGCCCAACTGGTGGTCCACTGTATTCTACGGCTTCCTGTTCTACTTATCCAACTGTGGCGGCATCGGTGACGACCCTTATTCGCGTCGATGTCGATGGCGATTGTAAACCAGAGTATGTGATGCAGGTTTTTCGGACACCAGGCTACGCTCCTACTAGCCCTGCCATTACAGCAACGACAGTACCCTTTTCCTTTGAGATGGGGGTAAGAGTTTACGCTTATTACGAAGGGCAGACCTTCATCCCATTGGACACCACCAAAGCATCCATGCGGATGGGCACGGGGCCACTGGATCTGGCTGGCGGCAAGCGACGGCCGATGGCAGTTCTCTACTCTAAAATGGCGCGTAACGATTCCAGCCGATCCCTTGGTCAGCTTTGCATCCAGAATGCGGGCACAACTGGGCAAACTTGTAATTATTGATTTTCATCAGGCTTGATCCATTTGCTAAACGGTAAGAATCATGGCTAGACCCCGCATTATCGCTCGTTTGAAACGGCTCTGGGCTACGTACCAAAAGCGGCGGCTCGCTGGTTTTACGTTGATTGAGCTGCTGGTGGCGATGCTGGTAGGAGGCATTATCACTGTGAGCTTGCTGGCTCTGGTCATACAGTTGGTGGATGTTAACCAACGGGATGCATCTCGTAGCGAAACCCAGCGAGACATGCAGGCCGCCATGAACTACATTGGCCAGGAACTGCGAGAAGCCGTGTTTGTCTATGACGGCGATTGCCTCCAGGGAACGGCAAGCACCCTTACTGCTACCAACTTTGCCACCGAGTGCCCCGGTTTAGTTAATTACATTCCGGCTGGTCTTACCACCGCTAGCGCTGGCAACACGCCAATCCCTGTCCTTGCCTTTTGGCGTACCGACCCTCTGCCTCAAGGGTTGATCGCTGCCTGTAAAACCAATTCAGATGCTTTGGATGACACAGCGTTACCAGCCGCAGTCGCAACCGTGCCCTGTCTTTCGGGTCGAAGCTACACCCTTGTGGTCTACCTCCTCGTTATTGATTCAAGCACCAGCGATACCTGGCAAGGTCGTGCACGGATCGTCCGTTACCAGTTAGCTCAGTTTTCGAGTGGCGCGACATCCGGCACGCAAACCAACCAGGGCTATGTCGATCCGCTGTCATCTCCGAGCTCTAGCTTCCAGCAGTGGCCCTTCCAGTTGGCTACTGTGAGTAATGTTTCTTCTGTCAGTAATGCTCAATCAGCTCGCCCAGCAGGAGCCGATTTGAATGCTGTGATTTTGACGGGTAATGCAGCCGTGTTGGTCGATTATATAGACGACGGTCTATTAGCTGCATCTTTGGGCAACCCGACACCGTCATGCCTTAATAGAGCAACAGCGTCTAATTTTTATGCGGCAACGCCTAGAAGTGATGCTTCGTTCAACCCAAGTAATATTCGGAGTTTCTATGCCTGTGTGCGCGGAAAAACCTATCAAGCGCCAGACACGGAACAGGGCGTTAACCAGGAAGTACAGGTCTTTTTAGTGGGTAACGTGCAGGGGCGACCAGGCTTCCCGCTGAGAACATCTTTGCCCACTGGCGCGATCGAAAGTCAGGCGTTCCCGCTATCAACAAGAGTGCTGACGCGAGGTATCGTCAACAAGAGTCCTAAAGCGTCCTAAAGAGCAGTCTGTCTAACTGGAGGAAAACGACGATGAAGCAACGAACGCGCTCAAAGCGCTCAATTGGCGGTTTTACCCTGATCGAGATGCTGGTGGTCATTATTGTCATTGGCGTGTTGTTTGCGATCGCGGCTCCCGGCTGGGACACCATTTTGAGCCGTCAGCGCGTTTCTGCTGCCCGCGAACAAATTGCTCAAACGATTCGCGTTGCGCAAAGTGATGCCAGACGCACTCGTTCACCGAGAGCGGTGGTGTTTGACATGAGCACAGCCAGTAAACCCAGAATTGCTAACGTTCCTTACATTCCGGATGACACCCAGGTGACGGCTAGCAAAAATACCGTACTCATTAGCAATACCAGTCCTGCCTGGGCGCTGTTGGGTAATGGTGATGTTGGTTCAGGTGCAATTAAACTCGCTGTGAACGGCACAACGACCAATGCCACGAACGGCTATCCTTTACTGATCTTTGACGGAAACGGTACGATCGCTCAAACGCCGCTTGTGCCAACGACGCAAACAATACCAAGCGTGATTACAGTCTCGCGGGGCAATACAACAGCTAGAGCCACCGATCGTTGCGTCGTCGTCGATACGCTCTTGGGAGCAATCCGAACGGAGGAAGGAGCCTTTAACAATAGTACTCAAAGGGGCTGTAAGCCTTAGTCAACACAAAGTAGGATGGGCAAGGAATGCGTGCTCATCCAGTCCGTCGAGAGCAATGGGCATGGGTAAAACCCTTTCCCCATCCTACGAGAAGGGTTTTGTTTGAGATCAATTGTTGGTCACCTTTAGTTCGTAAACATTCCAGAGCGAACCACGGGTATCTAAGCCAGAGAACTGCACGCCTTTGACTCGTTCGCGGATGGCGGAGAGTGCTATGGGTGTGACCAGATGAATCACTGGCAGTTGTTCCTGGACGATCCGTTGAAAGTCAGCGTAGATCTGTTTGCGTTTGTTCTCGTCGTACTCTCTGGCTCCCGCGACGAACAGGCGATCGATCTCTTTCTCCCAGTCTGAGACGACCCAGTTTTTGATGGGTGGCGAACCGACATTGGGACCCTGGTTAAAGTCATGCGAGGTGCCAACGCTCGTCCAGTAATTCGCGCCTTCATTAGGTTCTACGCCACCTGTGTAGCTGATGAAGTAGCATTCCCAGTTTCGTTGACCCATACTCTCGACCATCACGTTAAAGTCAACCGGATTCAGATCTAGCTGGATGCCAATGCGCTTTAAGTCTTGCTGCATTTGTGCGGCGAACTGCTGCCCGGTACGGCTACCTGCAGGCAAGATCATCGTAAACCGAACGCGATTGCCCTCTGCATCAAACAGTTGACCTTTAGGGTCGTACTTGAACCCGGCATCAGTTAAGAGTGCCTTTGCTTTCTGAGGATTATGCTCATACACCTTCAACCCTTGCTGCGGTGACAGGAAGTAAGGGCTTTGCACAGAGACGGGTGAATTTTGTAACTCGCCAATGCCACGAAAGAGGTTGTTGATAATGCTCTGGCGATCGAGCGCATAGGCAACTGCCTGCCGAAACGCTTTGTTGCTGAACCAGCGCGTTTTGATGGGGTCAACGAAGGGTTTGCCATTGGCATTCGTCGCACGATTTTGGTTGAACGCAATAAAGGTCGTGCCTGAAGCGGCTCCACCGTTGCGGATCTCAAACTTACCGCGACGCTCCTCTCGCTTCAGTAGAGAGAAATCTTCGGGGCGTAACCCAGCCATGTCTAAATCGCCAGACCGAAAGCGCAACATCCGACCATCACTATTTTCAACAACTTGCCAGATGATGCGATCGATATACGGCAACGTTTCACCCTGAGCGCCCTTTCGCCAGTAATGAGGATTGCGGCGATAAACGACCCGCTGGCTACTGCTATAGCTCTCGATTGTGTAAGGCCCATTCGTGACAATCTCAGTCGGTTTGGTATCAGTGCCCCAGGTAGACAAAAAGCGAGGATTGCCGTCTGAGCCTTTAGTAAACACTGTTTGGCGGAGGCTGTGAGCAGGCAGAATCTTGGCGGTCATTGCCCGTATAAAGGGTGAAGAGGGTTCCGGCAGAATGAACTCCACCCGTCGATCGTCTAACTTTTTAACCTCTGGCAAACGCTTTTTCTCACCAATCCGCAGCCCGTCTCGTACATCAGTGGGAATGGTTTCATTCAGATAAATGTCTTTGTAACTGAACAGCACGTCATCTGCCGTCAAGGGCTGCCCATCTGACCATTTCATGCCTTCTCGCAAGGTGAATGTGATGTGCTTTTTATCTTCAGAGATTTGCCAAGACTCTGCCAGAGCCGGAACCACTTCTGCTGTAATGCCGTGCTCATCCACCAGCCCATCGAAGGTGAAAGAGAAGACGTTGGGAACGGAGTTGTTGAGCGCTGCATTAAAGGTTTTGGGGTCTGTTGTTGTGCTGATCACCAGTTGCGGGATGCGTTCTGCCTGGCTCTTAAGCTGCTGTGGCTGACAGGCAGCAAGGGCGATCGCGACGATCGTTACACTCGCTAAAAGCCAGTAACGCCATCGTTGAATGTATGCAAACAGCTTGTACACAGACACCGTGCTGATCTCCTGACTCGTGAGGTTAACTGGGACAAACTGTAGTGATGATGAGGGGCGACAGGCGATCGTCTGTGGTGCGATCGTCTATTAGTTTAAAGTCTAGAGCCTAGCTTCGCCCTGTGACCGATAGTCCCTCAACAATCAGGGATGGCGTAAAACAAGAACCGTTCCAATCGGCATCGCCACCCAGTTCAATCAACTGCTTTAGCGCGGTATACACATTGCCCGACACCATCGTATCTTTGACTCGCCCGATCACCTCACCGTTTTGGACACGATAGCCCAGATCAACATTGATTGAGAACTCGCCCGAAATCCCTGCGCCACCACCCAGCATCTGGTCAATAATGAGTCCCTCATCAAGCGTCGCAATCAGTTCTTGGAGCGATTTGCCAGTGGATGCACTGCCCTCAGGCTGAATGATGATGTTAAACAGTCCAGGTGTAGGGTAGCTACCCAAACCGGGTCGAAAGCCATTGCCTGTCGTGCCACTACCCAGAACGCGTCCCGTCGTGAAATCGGTGTAGAACAGCTGTAGCACACCACGATCGATAAAAGTAATGGGACGAGTTGGGATGCCTTCGTCATCAAATGGGCAGCTAAAGGGGCCAATGTTGGGCTGTTGAGACAGCGTTAGGCCTTCAGAAATCACCAGTTCATTGAGGCGATCGCTCCAGGGTGATGCCCCTTCAAGGACTTGTTTGCCACTTAACGCCGATTGCACCGTGCCCCACAGCATATCGGCGGCCTTGGAGGTGAAGAGAATGGGCACCCGCCCAGTAAGGGGATGAGTATTGTCTCTTGCCCACTCCAGGCGCTGCAAAATCTGGTGAGCCAACTCGATCGGGTCGAGGCTGCCTCGCTGCGTTTGCCCATCCGAAACGCACAGAAAATCATCACCGCGCACCCATTCTGCGGAGAGGTAACAACCGAGAGTTGTGTCAGTGTAGCCGCAGTCTAAGCCATTGGAATTAATCAGGCGCGTAGTTTCTGCTTCACATTCCCATTCGGCGGTGCAGATCAGGTCTGGATTTGCCTCGCGGATGATCGCGATCGCCTCTCTCCCCCAGGCAACTAATTGATCAACGGGTACGGCTGTGCCCAAGTCTGGGTATTGGTTTTTGGCAGTGCCTGCAAGCTCGATCGTCTCTGGCTCATTGAGTTGGCTCAATGCGATCGCTCGATCCACTAAGGCTTGTGGTTCTACAGGCCCGTAAGCAACCGCCAAACCAGGACACCCATTCCGCCATAGCCGCAGTGCTGTTCCTTCTGCCTGAGCGCTTTCTAGCTGCTTGAGTCGATTGGCTTCGAAAAAGACGGGGTATGCTAGCGATCGCGACTGTAAGACTTCTGCCGCTTCTGCCCCTGACTTGGCAGCCAATTCCAGCAGTTGATCTGCTAAGGTTTCGTGTTGCAAGTCGTCGGAACCCATAGTGTGTGAGCGAACGGGACGGAGCAAGGGCGATTAGCTTTCAGCTTTCAGCGGTCAGCGTTTAGAGCAGGCTCTCATGCCAACGGCTGTTTGACCGCTAAAGATCACTTTACGCTAAGTTGACCGTCTGCAATAGCCAAAATCCAGCGAAGGCTTCTGCTTCAGGATTGGCCTGAATGGCAAGAAAATGAACGCCGCGAACCTGCTGTTTGGCTGTTTCAAAGTTTTTTGCTTCGGTCTGCATTTGCGGTTTGGCGAGGCTGGCAAGATTCCAGCGATCGTTCAACCCTGTTTCTAGCAACAAGCGTGTGGGATACTCACTGTCAAACCTGACGCCTGCCACCTCTAGCCCCGACATCCACGCAGCTAATGGAGTTGCCCGTGTGGAAAAGATTAGCAGTCCCGGAATTTGGGCGTCTGGCGGTAGCCCCGCGAGCCCCAGAGGAAAGGCTTCGCCAAAGTCGATCGCCCACTCGTTCATTTCGGCAAGAGCGCTTGCTGACAAAGTGACGAACTGCCACTTCTCTCCCAGTAAGGCATCTGGCAGCGTCTGTGGCGGTGTCTTGGCAAAGCTAACGGATGGATTGGTGCCTGGCTGAAATCCTGGCAGTGCTGGATAGACCTCTTGAAGACGCTGCTGCAGCCACTGGTTGAGCACAAACGTCCGTTGGCTAAGCTGAGCCGGAATGCCTAACTCCTGGCAAGCTTTGGCAATCATGTTGTTCATGGCCTGCCGAAAGAAGCGAATCTTGTCAGGAGGGCTGGGAGCCTGAGCGATCGCGGCCTCAATCACATCCTTTAGCCGCACTGAATTGACTTCCGCACTGGAGCAGAACTCAGAGTAGCGAAAGAGCGAGTCAGGTTCGCGATCGACACTCAGCGGGCTTTCGCAAACCAGCACTTCCCAAATTTTTTTCTTGTTCTCATCCAGAAGTGGACGGGAGTAGAAGTCGAGTTCCCAGACGGTGAGCATGGAGGTGAGGTGAGAGGGGTGAGGTGAGAGGGGTGAGGTGAGAGGGGTGAGGAAGTGTTTTTTGTTTTTGGAGGAGGACTTTGCGTAGACCGATGAGCATGCGATCGATGGTGGCTAGTTTTGTATCAAGTGCTGTGTATCGGTCACTCGATAAGTAGCTAAGCCGATGGCAGATTTCTAGTTGAGTATCCAATTCGCTGGTGGAGCCAATGGCGATTCGTATAAACTGGGCAAATTCTACTGTTCCCCTCGCTGCACCTTCAGACAGATTACTAGGAATTGACACAGCAGCGCGTCGCATCTGCGAAATCAGACCAAACCGCTCATCAGCCGGAAAGCCGCTTGTCACTCCATAAATCTCAGTCGCAAACTCAATACTCTTCTGCCACACCTCCAAGCGTCTATGCGGCTTCTCCACTCTTTCCACTTTCCACTTCCACATCCCTCCTTACCCCTCTCACCTCTCACCTTACTCCCCAAGAATTGTCTTCCTTGCTCGTTCCTGCCGCGACTCGGCTTCTGCCATCACGTCGGCTGGTTTTTCCAGCATTTCGCCGGGGTAGTTTTCGAGCACTTTCGTTGAAAGTGAAATTCTGCCTCTGCCTTCATCAAGGTCAGCAATGATTGCTTTGATGGATTGCCCAACCTGAAACAGGCCTGCCAGGGATTGGACGTAGTTTTTGCTGATCTGGTTGATGTGGAGCAAGCCCGTGGTACCGCCAAATTCGACAAACACGCCAAAGGGTTTAATGCTGGCAACTTTGCCGTCTACCAGTTGCCCAATTTCGAGCTGGCTAAAGCTGGCAGTGCGAGTAGCGAGACGGTTGGAAAGCACGAGTTTGTCGCGCTCCTGGTCGAGTTCCAGAATACTCGCGCTCAGCGTAGTGCCTTTGAGCGCTTCCAGGTCTTCACGTTCTACCAGGTGCGATCGCGGAATGAAGCCTCGTAGCCCTTGAATATCGACGGTGACGCCGCCTTTGTTAGCGCCTGTCACTCTTACCTGATAGCTCTGATTACTGTCCTGGGTCTCTGCCAGCCGATCCCAGACTTGCTTGATTTCTAACTGCTTGAGCGACAGCGTTACCTGACCGTCGCCATCTTGCTCGCGGATAATCAGATACTCGCGTTCTTCGTTGAGGGGCACGATCGCAGAGGGATCGGTGACACCCCGCAGGCTAGCTTCGTTGGCAGGTAGAAAGGCAAGAGATTTGGCACCAATGTCAACGTAAATTCCATCAATTTCGTAGTTGACAGCTTTACCTGTAATGATCTGTCCTTGCTTAAATTGATAGTTGTGTTGTTCAAGCGCCTTCTCAAAGTCCTCCATTGAAAAGGACTCACTGGCTGAACGAGTTGATTTAGCTTCCATGAGACAAGCGAAACATAGTCGGCTTTCCTACTATAGTCCGGTATGTAAGAGAGTTTTGAGTTTTGAATTTTGAGTTTTGAGTTTTGAACTACTCCCCACACCCCATTCCCTACTCCCCCTTCAACACTCGTCCAAACAACTCTTTCACCTTCTCCCAGGCATCAGCAGCGTCGTTGGGGTTATAGTCGGGGCGTTGGTCGCAGAAGAAGCCGTGCCCAGAGGGATAGCGGAAAAAGCGATGGTCGATATGATGCTGTTTGAGGGCGGCTTCAATCTGATCGATTTGCTCGACTGGAATGAGGGGATCGGTGGTGCCGAAGAAGGCGTAAAGGGTGCCTTCGATATCTGGGGTGCGAGTGATTGTGGGCGCACCACCGCCGGGAGTCATGGTCGCAATGCCGCCACCGTAGAAGGATGCTGTGGCTTTGATATCGGGCAAGGTGGCTGCTAGATAGACGATGTGACCACCAAAGCAGAAGCCGATCGCGCCGATCGCATCCTTTTTAACCGTGGGCAAGGTTCTGAGATAGGCGATCGCAGCTTGAACGTCACTCAGCAACTCATCGGCTTTTGTCGCGTCTTTGTATTTGCGCCCCAGAACCGTACTGTCTGCATCGTAATTGCCCTCAAACCCAGGAGCAGCACGCTGGAAGATGGCAGGGGCGATCGCTACGTAGCCCTCTCTCGCAAGGCGCTCGGTCACGTCACGAATGTGGGCATTGACGCCCCAGATTTCTTGAACGACCACAATGCCCGGAAAGCTGCCGCCTGTTGGTTCTGCAAGATAGGCCTCGATCGACAATTCTCCGTTGGGAAGATGAACGCTGCTTGTCTGAATGGTTTGATTGGGCATTTTTTGGTTGGTCACCTTTAGTTTCTGATCCAGTTTCTTATCCACGATCGCGGTTAATCTTCGCTTGACGTAATTTCCCTTGACGTAGCTTTTAGCCCGCCTATAATTCAAAAGGTTAATTTCCCTCTCAGAAGTTGCCACAGATTCCTGAACATCGCAAGTGCGTACGAATGATGTTGTGAGATCAATAACATCGTGGTTCCCAGCCCTCTACCTTTCAGCGTGATATTTAGTTGAACGAAGATTTTTTGGTATTGGGAGACTATTGGTTTATCAAGGATTGAAGACAACACCGTATCAGGGATTGCTGCATCTAAGATGGAGTAGAAGATGTGTGTCCCAACGACTGTGTTGCACCGTTAAACGCTTCCTTTAGAGCGCGTGGAGGCTCTTGCATGGTTCAGTTTCATATTCAGACGGAGAGTGACATTCCGGCATCGACACAGCTTTATAACCAGATTCTGTTTGCGATCGCGTCTCGACAGTATCCACCTGGACATCGGTTGCCCAGCACGCGCCAGTTGGCAATGCAAACGGGGCTACACCGTAACACCATCAGCAAAGTCTATCGCCAGTTAGAAGAGGCAGGCGTGGTGGATGCCCAGGCAGGTTCGGGTATCTATGTGCGTGATCAGACGCATGAAGATGTTGCCAAAGTGCGATCGCCCATTCTCGACCAGCATCCTGAAGCGTACAAGGTGGTGCAGAACAGTCTGGACGATCTGCTGAAGCGAGGCTGCTCTTTGAACCAGGCGCGGGAGCTGTTTCTGGCAGAGATCGATTGGCGGCTGCGCTGTAGCGCGCAGGTGTTGGTGACGGCTCCGACGCACGATATTGGTGCCGGAGAAGTGATTGTGCGTGAGCTGGAGCGAGCGCTGAATATTCCTGTGCAGCTAGTGCCGATCGAAGAGCTAGATCAAATTCTGGATCAAACCCGGTCTGGCACGGTGGTCACGAGTCGCTACTTCATTGCTCAGGCAGAAGCGATCGCGGCTCCCAAGTCGGTGCGCGTCATCCCGGTGGATATTTATGACTTTGATTCGGAAATTAAGTTGATCAAGCGTCTACCCAAAGGCACCTGCATTGGAGCTGTGAGTCTTAGCTCTGGGACGGTTGGGGTGGCGGAAGTCATCATTCATAGCCTGCGGGGCGACGAACTGCTGGTGATGACCGCTCAGGTGGGTGATAGCTACAAATTAGGGGCGATCGTGCGCAGTGCCCAAACGATTATTAGCGATCGTGCCAGTTGTGCTACTGTGAAAGCCGCCATTTCTGCCGCCAGGGAAGATCTGATCCGTCCACCACAACTTATTTGTTGCGAAAATTTTATCGTCACGAAGTCGATCGAATTGCTGAAGCGAGAGTTGGGGTTGGAGTGAGGCAGGGTGAAAGGCTTAAAGGCTAAGTGAGAGGTGAGAGGTGAGAGGGGTCAGAATCAACTCAAACCTTGAAACTTGAAGTTACTCCTTTGGAGTCGCTACGCGTTTCTTGAATGCCGGAGACTATACAAAGCTTAGTCTTCAAATCCTGGCTCCTGACTCCTCACTCCTGACTCCTCACCCCTCTCCTCCTAACCGATCAGTTGACGGCTGAAAGTTCACTATTTTTAGGGACGGGCTTCTTGTTGAAGGTCAGCGCCTCATCAACGAGGTCAATCAGTATGGTGTCGCCTTCGGTGAAGGTGTTTTCGAGAATCTTAGTGGCGATCGGGTTTTGCAGTTGGCGCTGAATGGCTCGCTTCAGCGGACGAGCACCGTAGGCGGGATCATAGCCGGATGCTGCAATAAAGTTTTGCGCCTTGGTGGTCAGTTCCAGGGTGAGTTTCTGGTCTGCTAGCAAAGACTGAATGCGATTGAGCTGGAGGCGCACAATCTGGCTGAGTTCACTGCGGGTCAGCGTATGGAAGAGGATGATGTCATCCACACGGTTTAGAAACTCGGGGCGGAAGTGTGCCCTTAACGCATCGGTCACGCGCTCCTGCATTTCGTCGTAGCGGGTATCATCGCCTGACAAATCGAGAATGTGGTCGCTACCAATGTTGCTGGTCATCACAATAACCGTGTTGCAAAAGTCCGTGGTGCGTCCCTGCCCATCGGTAATGCGTCCGTCGTCCAGCACTTGCAGCAAGATGTTGAAGACGTCGGGATGGGCTTTTTCGACTTCATCCAGCAGTACGACTGCGTACGGCTTGCGACGCACCGATTCGGTCAGTTGTCCCCCTTCTTCGTAGCCGATATAGCCCGGAGGCGCACCGATGACGCGCATGACGGAGCTTTTGTCCATGTATTCCGACATGTCGAGGCGAATCATGGCATCGTCGGCATCAAAGAGCGACTGCGCCAGCGCACGAGCGAGTTCGGTTTTACCCACGCCTGTGGGTCCCATGAAGAGGAAGGAGCCGATCGGCCGTCCGGGATCTTTCATCCCAGCGCGGGCACGACGAATGGCCGCCGACACCGCTTCGACTGCTTCGGTTTGACCGACCACACGCTGATGCAGGTGGCTTTCTAGCTGAAGCAACTTTTGTCGTTCAGTTTCCAGCAGGCGATTGACGGGAATGCCTGTCCAATTAGCGACGATTTCGGCAATATCGGACTCGGTGACTTGTTCGCGCAGCAGGGCACCGCCATCGGACTGAATGACACGGAGTTGAGCTTCGTAAGCGCCGCGTTCATCCCGAATGCGGGGCAGAACCGCATGGAACAGTTCGCCTGCTTTCTTAAGTTTGTTGTTGCGCTCGTATTCTTCGCTGGCTTTGGCGAGGTCGGCTTCTCGCTTAAGCTGCTGAATTTGGAGTTCGATTTGCTCTTCTTCTTCTTTCTTGGCGTTGATGCCGTCTAGTAAACGTTTTTCGTTCTGCCAATGAGAGTTAAGCTGCTCTTGCTTTTCGAGGAGCGAATCCATCTCTTGCTGAATGCGATCGAGCCGATCTTGCGCCGATCGCCCCGCGCCAAACACATTGCCGGGGCTTTGCTTTTCGGTTTCTAACGACAGCTTCTCCATTTCAAGCTGCATGATGCGCCGATCGTACATCTCCAGTTCGGCGGGCTTGGAGGTGATTTCCATCTTCAGATTGGCAGCGGCTTCGTCGACCAGGTCGATCGCTTTGTCGGGCAAGAAGCGATCGGCGATGTAGCGGGACGATAGCGTGGCAGCCGCGACCAGAGCCGAATCGGTAATCTTCACGCCATGATGCACTTCGTAGCGTTCTTTGAGCCCCCGCAGAATGGAGATGGCATCTTCTACGCTGGGCTGATCGACAAAGACCTGCTGAAAGCGACGTTCCAGAGCCGCATCTTTTTCGATGTATTTACGGTATTCATCAATGGTGGTGGCACCGATACAGCGCAGTTCGCCGCGTGCCAGCAAGGGTTTGAGCAGATTGCCCGCATCCATTGCACCCTGCGTGGCACCGGCACCGACCACCTGATGGATTTCATCAATGAACAGTACAATTTGCCCATCGGAGTGGATGACTTCTTTGAGGATCGATCGCAGCCGCTCTTCAAAATCACCGCGATACTTGGCACCTGCCAGCAGTGAACCCATATCCAGTGAGATCAACCGCCGATTTTTGAGGGATTCTGGAACATCGCCGTTCACGATGCGTTGGGCAAGGGCTTCAACGATCGCTGTTTTACCCACTCCCGGCTCCCCAATCAACACCGGATTATTCTTTGCCCGGCGAGACAGCACTCGCACCACCCGTCGAATTTCTTCATCCCGACCAATGACGGGATCAGTCTTCCCTGCTCTCGCCTTTTCGGTCAGATCTTGCCCGTACTTTTCCAGCGCTGCATAGCGATTTTCGGGATTCTGATCTGTCACCTTCTGGCTGCCCCGCACCTCGCGGATGACGGCTTCTAGCTGCTTGACATCGAGATTGAAGCCCCGCATCAAGCGTAGACCCAGCCGTGAATCGGTCGCAAAGCCCAGCAGCAAATGCTCAACCGAAATAAACTCATCCTCCCAGTCTTCTCGTGCTTCGTCAGCGCGATCGAGCATGATATCCAGGTTGCGCCCCAGATAGAGCTGCTCATTGCTAGGCACTTTGGGCTGTCGCCGCACAAAGTCCTCAATTTGCTGCCACAGACGCGTGGTGTCCACACCTGCCTTGGTCAACACTTTCGTCGCTAGCCCGTCCTTTTGCTCCAGCAGGGTAATGATCAGGTGCTCTACTTCCAGTTGCTGTTGCTTGTAGCGGCGAACAACATCCTGCGCCTGTACGATCGCTTCCCATGCTTTGTCAGTGAACTTATTCGGGTCGGTGGGCTGCATGTTTGAGTCTTAAGATTACGAGTAAAAATACGGTGTGTCAGCGTTTTCAGTATAGCGAGATTGGTCGGGAGCTAGCGGCTGTCAGCGTTCAGCTTTCAGCCAGGCTGACTATCAATCATAGGGCAACTGATTCATAGAGCAACAGCAGAAAATGGCAGGCAAGCGATCAACTCTGTTCTAAGCTGACCGCTGATCACTGATCACTGACTGCTGACCGCTGATCGCTGACCGCTGATTACTGATTGCTAATTCTGACCGCTTCTTCAAAACGAATACACCAGACGTAGCAACCATTCAAAGATAGTACCGCGATCGCGATTGTTGGGATTGCTGACAACGGTGAGTGCGGGGGTGACGCTGATGTTGTCGTTGAGTAGAAAGCTGTAAAACGCTTCGATGTTGGTTTGCGTAGCATTACCGAGGTCTTTTTCGACAAAGGGCTGCCCGATCGCCAGACCAGCAGTAGAGCCAGGCACGAACAACCGCCGTGCGACAAAACCGATCGACCAGCTTTTGGGATTTAGGTCGAGATCCTGGTTTAGCAGTGGGTTGAAGCCTTTGTAGCTGCCGATCGCGAAGCGACCAAAGACTGCGAAATCGCGATTGAGTGCCCATTCCGCATTAAGGCCGCCCGCAAAAATATCGACGTTATTGACAGTGGCTTTGGTGAATTGCAGTCGGGCAACGATGTCTTTGCTGAAGTCATACTCGACTTCCAGACTGCCCTGGTGGCGATCGCCAAACAAGCCGCCTTTAGTGATGCCACTGTTAGGGCGTTCGGCATCGGCTGCGACATACAGTGCTCGTACGGTGAGCGGCAAGGTTGCAGCTTTCCAGCTGAGGGCAGCTCCTGCCCCGCCGGGGCGATCGATCTGGTTTTGGACAATCAGTGGGTTGTTGGTGAAAAAGCTGGAAGAGAAATTTTGGGTAGAGTCGTTTGCAAAACGGTTACCGTCAATAAAGTCTCGTGGCGAGAGGCGTGCGCCCACGGTTAACTCCAATCCATCGGTAGGCTGAAAGGTGTAGTACAGCTTGCTCAGGCGTACTGCGTTGTCTACCCTGACATAGTCTAAACCACCGCCATCTGCCAGTAGACCCACTGTGCCCAGCAGGTTTTGCGCCTGTTCGTGAACCCGCCCGATCGCGTCGTTGCCATTGTTGCCAGCTTCTAGCTGCGTGCGGAGCAGGGTATTGGGCGCAAAGCTGGTCTTCAAATCTAAACGGGTGCGAGACAGGATGGTGCTGCGGCTGTTGGAGCCGTTTGTCAGCCCGAAAACGGTTTGTCCAACCAGTTTGGTCGTGGTGGAAAAGCGTTGCTGCTCAAGCTTGGTGATTTGTGGTTCAAGTTGATCGGTGCGATCGCGCAAGTCCTTGGCGATCGTGGCGTAGGATGCCTGAAGCCGTTTCAGCGTCGCAAAATCTTCTTGCAGCTGCGCGATATTGCCCTGACCAAGCACAAACTGCTGTGAGATAACATCCAGCACTTTTGCCAACGTGGCTGCAAACTCGTTTCGTGTCAACGCTTGGTTTCCGCGAAAGGTGCCATCTGGGTAGCCGATCGCCACACCGTACCGTTCGGAGAGCGCTTGCAAGGTCTGGTAAGCCCAATCTGTAGGACGCACATCGCTGAGCTCGCTAACCGATCGCACCTGCGCTATCGAGTCGTCAGGTGCCCATTCGCAAGCCGACTCAAGGATATCGGGCTGAATCGGTTGCGGTATGGCAGCACAATGCGATGAGGGGCGATTGTCCAGAGGCGCGGCTGCTGGCGTTTCTGTAACGTTGATGGACGACTCTTGCTGGATCGGTGTTGCCCACCCAGGCGATGTGGCGTTAAGCATCCCGAAACTGCCCAATCCTCCAACCAACCAGACTCTTTTTTTCACACTCACACTGCTACTCCTCACACGGTTTTTCAGGTCTGCCCATCCACAAAGACAGTCCCGGCTAAACCCTATCAGGAGTTTACACGGTCAATTCAGTAATCAGAAGAGGGGTAGGACATTTAACTATCAGCAGTCAGCGATCAGCGGTCAGCTTTTTCTTGATGCCTAATGCCTGGGTTTTGAGTAGTGCTTTGTGCCGCTGAGCCCGTTGGACACGCTTCGCGTTTCTTGGATGCCAGAGGCTCTACGCTAGAGAATTTTGAGTTTTGAGTTCGACCCCACTCTCTACTCCCTGCTGACTGCTGACTCATCGTCAGAACGCATCTAAACATTCGCTGTTTGAACCTGAGTGGCTTCCTGTGCTGCCGTTTGACCGCTCAGTTGAATCAGCTCAACTTTGTAGCCGTTGGGATCTTCGACAAAAGCGATCACAGTCGAACCGTGCTTCATGGGGCCTGGTTCGCGGGTGACTTTGCCACCCCGATCGCGGATCGCTTCACAGGTAGCGTAGATGTCGTCAACGCCGATCGCGATGTGGCCGTAGCCATCGCCCACATTGTAGGTGTCGGTGCCCCAGTTGTGGGTGAGTTCTAGAACGGTATGGTCGGCTTCGTCGCCGTAGCCAACAAAAGCGAGTGTAAATTCGCCACCGGGATAGTCTTTGCGACGCAGGAGCGTCATGCCGAGAACATCGCAATAGAACTTGAGGGATTCGTCCAGGTTGCTAACGCGCAGCATCGTGTGGAGTAGTCGCATCGCTAAATTCTCAACGTGATTTACTGCTTCTATGGTAAACACTCAAGGACGCATGAAGCGCGATCGACCCTTTTTGCAAGACCGATCGCGGCGTTCTACGCATTATCCTTGGCATGCTTAACTGTGGCTTTGGCACTGTCAGCGGCATTTTTTACGGTATCAACAACACGTTCGACTGCTTTTCCAGCCGAAGCTTGAGTGCCTTTTGCTTTCGCTTTCAACACGGTTGCAGCATCGACAACGTCTGTATCAGCTTCATCCAGCGCAGCATACACGGCACCAGCAACATTTTTGAGCGCACCCGCTGCTTCTTTGATAGTGTGCCGCACGGTATCAAGCCGATCGCTCTCTGCTCCTTTTTCAGCCATTTTAGCGATCGTGGCTTGTGCACCTTCAGCCGTAACGGCTCCAACTAATGCTGTTCCGAGAGACGCTGCATTTTTGCCAAGCTTGCCCAAGCGACTACTACCGACTTTCTGCTTCTTCTGCTTATCTTTTTTGTCTTGCTTATCTTTCTTTTTCTTACTCATCGGTTAAAGAATGGATGACACCATTGCAAACGTCTGCCCTTAAGGCTGCCTTAACTAGCCCACAAATCCATCTGCTTTAAGTAAGAGGGCATCGAGTTTGGCGTTGAGCTTGAAGAGTTGGCTGGTCGGCTCATGGAAGTATGCGTTGTAGAGCTTGGTGATGCCTAGTGGTTCTTCAAGCTTTGACCTGAACACTAAAGGATTGGCACTACGGTGACCGAGCCAAACTGTCTGAAGTGGTGGTCAAAGGCAAAGGCTTCTTTGCAGTTAAGTTTTTCGAGTATGGTTTTGCTGGAGCAATCGGTGAAGCTCCATTGTTTATCGGCAAATTGCCGAAAGTTTTGCCAGATTACCTGAATATCGGCTTGGGTCAAATAGTAAATTTGGGTCAATGTACCTGAAAAGAACGCTTCGCCCAAGACGATCGCGCGTTGGCATTCTCCTCTGGCTCGGAGGAGCGTTAAAGTTTCATCAATCACATAGTCGGTGGTCAGCAAGGATGGCTGGTTTTGTTGCATCCAGGCTCTGGCTGTTGGATAGTTGGGGTCGGATGGTACGGTAATCGCAAACCATGCACCTGTATCAACAAAAATCATGTGCCTTCGCTCATCACAATCATTGGGGATAGAGCACTTGATCGTGGTCTTGCCAAGAGAAGGCATTCGTTTTGCCCTCCAGAGGCAGGTCGGCGATCGCGTCTAGAATTTGGGCGGCAGAGGGTTTTTGAGGTGCTTTTGCATGTTGGCGCTGTCGCAGAAAGAGGCAGAAATCGAGGATTTCTTCGATGAGAACATCAGGGGTTTGATCGAGTTCCTTCAATAATTGATCTCGCGCAGTCATCGTTGCTTTCTCCTTATGCAAGAAGGGTTACTGGTTAGAGTCATTCGGTGCCCAGGGACTGACGACGGGTTCGCCTCGCTTTTCTTTCTCTGCTAATTCTAAGTTTAACGTCAGGAGCTTTTCGAGCAGGTCATTGTTGGGGTTGAAGCCATAGGCTTGCAGGACAAGGGCATCAAGTTTGGCGTGGAGCTTGAAGAGTTGGCTGGTCGGCTCGTGGAAGTATGCGTTGTAGAGTTTGGTGATGCCGCTCTGCTTTATTGTCTCTGTCTGGATTATTAGTTATAGATATTGCCTCTATAGTTAATGTCGTAAATGAAAATCTCATTTGTTTCTCTACGAATTTGAAAAATAACGCGAATTTTGCCGACGCGAATTCTAGAAAATCCTGACAGAGTGCCTTTCAGCTTTTTAATATCAAGTTCTTCGGGGGGATAGATTTTTTGAGTCTCTAGACAGGCTTTTAGAGTGCCGATTTTTGCGATGACGGCTTGTTGACTGCTGCGATCGAGCTTTTGCAGAAACTTATCAGCTGCTTTACTGAGCTTGATTTTCATGGTCAAACCAGTTTGTGATGTCAACGAAGTCAGCCTCCGAATGGTCAGCCGGGGAGAATGAGGCTTCGATCGCCGCTTGCTCTTCGTTGTCTACGTAGGGAGTCAGCAGGTCGAAGAATTTGAACCACTCTTCGCGCATGACTTCACGAACGCTTTCTTTGATGAGGGCTTTGAGGGCTTGTGCATCAAGCGAGATCGTAGGTTCCATGACGGTTACTCCGGGTGTGCTTTAACGAAACCAGTCGTTCACTCAGTTTATTGTGCTGGTGCCCAGGGACCAACGACTGCCTCCCCGCGCGTTTCTTTCTCGGCTAATTCTAAGTTTAACGCCAGCAGTTTTTCGAGGAGGTCATCGTCTGGATGGAAGCCGTATGCCTGCAGGACAAGGGCATCGAGTTTGGCGTGGAGTTTGTAGAGTTGGCTAGTGGGTTCGTGGAAGTATTCGTTGTAGAGTTTGGTGATGCCCCACTGTTTTTTCTCCATTTGGGTGGAGCGGTAGGCGTGGAGGACTATGCAGTTATTTTCCAGCCTCTACACCTAGAGTTTTTACCATATTTAACGCTTCACTTGCACCGACCTGGTTGTGCAGCCTCAAGAATGCCTTCAGACATTCCTGAGACAAAGCGGAACTAGAAAGCTTTACCCCTTCATTCGCTAGGTCAAGCAATATCTGATCAATCTGTGTAATGTCTGCTGTTTTGACTTTTTTGCTAGCGAGCCAATCTTGCATTTTTGCATCAGTTTCAATAGCTGCTAGCTCAGGATTAGTAATGAGTTGAGTCACTATTTCTTTAACTAATTTCAGCATTTCAACGACCATACTATTATCGACAACGCTACTTCTTCCGTGAGCGATAGCAGAACGTTTATCATAGATCTTCGTAATTCGGTTTTTTCTTATTTCTACCTTTTGAGGTTCAGATTCAAGCACGTAAGCTGAAAATTCAGCCAATTGCTTCGTAACAGCATCTTTACCAATGGTGAATAAGGCTTCAAGCGCAAAGGCGTATTGGACTAATGAACGGCTTAAGTCCTTATCACGAATGCCGCGCCCAATCCATTCAATAGCAGTAAGTACTCTTTTTTGACGCTCATTTAGGTCAGAACGAGTAAGGGCTTGCCAGATCCACTCATGTCCTGAATCGATCCAGTATTGCGCCTGCTCTGTTGGAAAAACGCCGTTGGTGAAGAAAGGAAGCGCAAGGTCATAGGGAATAGCGTTCTGATCTCGGTTCTTTGGTCCATTAGTAAAAAAGATGTTGTCCTTGGTCAGAAGCAGAACCTGATGAAAATCGTCGAGGTTAAAGAAATTGAAGATTTCAGCGTATTTGGTTTTGGTGTCTGCCAGCATGTAGCTGACAACATTTTCAAATTGATAGAAGCGTTCATCCGCTAACTCTATGGCTCTTGTTTTGTCTCGCGCTTCGACCTCAACACTAATAATCAGATTGTCCAAATTTTCTAGCAGCGGATTGGATGAAGGTTGATCACCGTTTATCTGGTCATGGGCTAAGTTGTCTTGAAGACAATCCGCTAACCAACTAGCATGGTTAGCTACCACCGCTTGATATGTATCCCATGTATGAATCGTGTATGGTCCGAGCGTTATCCTGTCAGCTGATAGAATAATCCCATACAAGGGGCGAAACACTTGCCAATACTGCTTTTGCGCTGATTTGAGCTGTATAAAAAGGCTTCTGATGCTGCTTGTATCAAGGCTATTAGGATTTTGACGGTGCTGCCCAATCAAATCGAAAACGTCTGCCTCAATTGTTTTTCTTGAAACTGTTTGGGTTACTTCTTTATCAGCGAGCCAAAACTGCTCAACAAGCTCCGCTATGTTATTGAGATCCTGCTCAAGGAGTTCTAGGCGTTCAGTGTTGCCGCAGCCTATTGATGTCCGTCTATAGTTATAGCTAGATAACGGAACCCGCCTTTTCAATCGCTGCTCCTCCTTCCCCTTTAAGCTTTCGGCTACAGACTTCAATCTTTTTAGCAGAGCTTTTGCTTTGTTCTTCTCAATCATGAATCTAGAGGTCGTTACTACCAACGTTGGAGAGTGTGCATACAGAATAAATGCTCGACACTGGTAGCAGAGGCAACAGTGCCATGTTGAAGAAGCTAAGTCGCTGAAGTGCGCTCATAAACTGTATTTCGGGTTAGCGCTTAGTGTTCCTACCTTACCTAAACGCGAATGCTCCCACTCGATCGGGCAACCGTTCCAGCGCCACCTTCTCGATCGGTTCCTCGGACTGTTTGCGAAAGTCGTAGATCCAGAACTCATCAAAGTTGCACAGCATCACATAGGTGGGGCACTGCAACTGCATCCAGTACGTCACCGCTTGCGCGTAATGCTTGTTGAGGTCTTCGCCGCGCTTCTTCATCTCAATCAGCAAATGGGGCTTCCATGCCAGATCCGCAAAGCCCGTATTGCCTTTTTTGCTGCCCTTTTTCACCCGTTGCTCCAGCGTCGCCCCGGCTTCTTGCACGCCTTCATGCCCAAACGCCTGAAAAAAGCGATCGAGAAAGTTCTGCGACTCTCCTTTCTCATCGCCTTTAAGATGCTGCTGGCAGTACTGGACAAATTTCTGGAGGCTTGCGGGTGTAGCTGGCATAGAAGGCTTTTTGCGCAGAGACTAGCGTGAGGCGCGATCGATGAACACAGGGTTAACAACCAATGTTCCCACCTTAACCTCCAACCTACAGGCTCTAAACCCGGAGGGTCGAGCCGTTTGCACCGTGACTCTGCCTTGAAACCTGGAGTGCCGAGCTTTTTGCCCGAACATTACAGTTCCGAACTTGGACGATCGAGCTTAGAACTCGGAAGGTCGAGCCTTTTACTCGAATCTTGCAGTTCAGAACTCGAAACGCCGAGCTTAGAACTCGGAACGTCGAGCCTTTTACTCGAATCTTGCAGTTCAGAACTCGAAACGCCGAGCTTAGAACTCGGAACGTCGAGGTTTTTACTTGAACCATCAAGCGTCAAAGCGTAGAGCTTGTCCGCGCACGTTTGCGTTAATGGTGCCGCGATCGACATCGAAATGCCAGCGGTGATTGTTACGGTGGAGCGATCGACATCTCTAGAAAAGAGGTCACACTACCCTTCGCACAGGCACAGCTCGCCGTGAACAGATCTTCCTTATATTCCAGCCCCGGTTCGCGAAAGTGCACCTGGGGGGCAATCACTCCCGGCAACAAAGTCAAGCCGCTTGCGTCAAGCTCAATAGTGTCATCAGCTGTCGCTGTGGGCGGCAAGGTCTCCGCTACCTGGGCGATCGTGCCGCCAAACAGCTGCACATCCCCAGTCATCCAGGTGCCGTCAGGCAAAAGGATGTGGGCATGACGGATGATCAAAGCAGAGTTGGCTACCATAGCTGATACGAATAAAGTATCTAGTGCAGAGCCACAGTTTAATTTTAGGGTGACTTACTTTGAGAAAGCTTGCTATGTAGGGATTTCAGAGATTGCCAACCCTAATTCTTAGTCTTGACGCTGCACTAGGGCCTGTCTGAGCTTTCTAGTAAACAAAAGATCCGTGGAGACGGGTTGAGCAATGAGGTTAGCGGCAAAATCTAAAGACTTTGGCAAAAACTGCCCCTAACCAACGGTAATTTTTTGTTTGGAAATCACTTAAGTAAGACTTATAGAAGTTACGCATTGACAGAGAGCAGGAAATGTGATGACTCTAGATTAGTCTCCTAGCCCTTGGAAATCCGTCGTG
>NZ_PVWK01000034.1 GCF_003003795.1 Stenomitos frigidus ULC18
AGTCCTTTGCACCCGAAGCTCTGGTAGGGACGCTGAATGGCTATGAACACCCCTTAGTCCACTAGCTCAAGCAACAACACAACCTTGATGTCATTGTCTGCAAGCTCGCCCTTCAAGACCGGGAGGAAACCTGTTTGGTGGGCAATCTCGATGCCTTCGCGATCGCGGATGAGCTGCCGCTAGAAACCTTTGGGCAGTGGTTGCCAGCTTGCCTCGATTGGAATGCTGGACAAGACCCAGACCGCTTCCCAACTGTGACGGCGGCTGAGGTGCTCTCTTTCCTCGCTCCCTACCACGACTAAAGCCACAGACAAGGAAAGTCTGGCTTGGGCAAGACATAGTTCAGATCTCAAGGTTGACCTGCTTGAGTTTGCAGAATCGCAAGGCACTCGTGCACAAACGCTTCTAGGGGTCAGCCCGATCGCTCCAAACACCAACTCGCTGTTGTCTCGCCCGCTGCTCGACCAGTGCGATCGTCTCCCAGGCTGGACAAGCTTTTGCTGTCGTCGGGTCTGCCAGCAATAATCCAGCTTCAACTAACGTTAGCTGAAGTAGCTCGCCTGAGAGCGAATGCACCAAGACGGTCTGTTCGCCATCCAAGTAGACCTGATTGCCAAGTTGTTGGAGCCTTTCAGTCAATTGCTGCTTCGCCCGATTGCGCCAGCGCTGCTGTTGGGGCAGCACAACACAAGCAAGACGCACCTGTCTCTTAACACTCTTTGCATCTGCCACGAGCATCGCATCACCCGCAAGCACCTGCATCACGTCATAAGCAGCCGGGTTTCGCTCCACCCTGGTTTCTGAAGCTTGCTGCCTTCGCATCCAGAGAGAGGCGAGAAAGAGGAGCAACAACAACGCAGGCAGTTTAAGACTGTGAAAGCTTTTTGATACCATTTTGAAGCCAGAAAAGGTCATTAAAAGATACAACCCTTAAACCATAGTGATACCCAATGGGGAGACATTAGAACACCGTTCTAACCGTCAACAACTGGCACCATGCTAGTATCACTCCGGTATCACTTAGATATTTAAATAATTATCGGAGTGATACCGCATTGATACCTAGATGGCATCATTACAACCCAGACTCTTCGCGCTCTAAATAAGAGAGCATCGCTTCCAGAATCCAATAATGCCTGCTAGTCTTCAGAGGTCGGTTCTGCACCACAGCATCGACCCGTGTTAACAGCGCTGTTGGCACCCTCAGCCGTAACGATTGGATCTCTTCCTCTTGGTCTTGTTTCGCTGAAGTCTGTGGCGGCTCAGCCTGTCCAACGACAGACCCACCCTTACTGATAAACGATTCTATGGGATCGACCGCTGTCACTTTTGGGGACGATCGGGACGCTCTGGGCTTAATTGGCATAACTACTACTTCCCCTTACGATACCGCCATGATACCTTAATGGCTTCATTTTGACTTCGCTTTGATTCCTTTGCGATTCCCTTTCGGTGCCTCTGTAACACCAAAAACATAGCGATAGAGCGCTTCCATTTCCGCGATCGCCTTCTTATCCTTTGCCTTGAGTTCCGAAACGGCTAACCCCTCCCCTCCTGTATTACGGAAAGCGCGACGGTTGACGATCGGCAGATCAACGTACTGGAGTTCTGGCGCTTCCTGCTTCGCCAGGTCTGCTGCCTGCTGGTTCTCTGATCCTCGCGCATCCGCCTTATTCAGAACGCAGTAAGCTACCAGGTCTGGATTAATCACCCGCGCCTCCCTCACAAGCTCCGAGAACGGTGCCAGCGTCCACACATCGTAGGAGCCAGGAAGAAACGGCACCAGATAGACATTGCCCACCAGCAACGCCGCTCTCTGACTGCCCGTATCCCGACCGCCCACGTCGATCACAATATCGTCATACTTTTCCTTGAGATTTAGCACCTCGGAGCGGACAGCCGCACCATAAAGCTGGACGGCTGTAAAACCAGCCCTACCTAAAAGCTCATTCCGTTGGAGCACGAAATCAGAAGCGCTGCCCTGCTCATCCGCATCCACCAGCATCACCTCATACCGTTGCCCCCCCGCTTTCGGCTCCAAAGAACGCAAAACAGTGAGGTTGGTCGCAATGGTCGTCTTACCAACGCCTCCCTTTGTCCCACCGACCACAATGATCATTTCTGCACCTTTGATACTATTGTGATACCGCGATGGTATCTTTTTTATCTATTTGACGTACCAGATTGGAGTCAAATATAGACCATAGCA
The DNA here is from genome assembly GCF_003003795.1 of Stenomitos frigidus ULC18. Lineage (GTDB taxonomy): Bacteria > Cyanobacteriota > Cyanobacteriia > Leptolyngbyales > Leptolyngbyaceae > Stenomitos > Stenomitos frigidus_A. Next base: position 2,210 of record NZ_PVWK01000034.1, read on the forward strand.
AGCCGCACTGAAAGTTTTTACAGTGACACCAAGCAAAAAAGGAGTCCAGGCTATAGCTAAACTCCCCACACGAACTACTACCTTTTGCAAAGGAAAAAGCTCATCGATCCCTTGACCAGAGATCCCAGAGCGTTTGGGCTGTACGCGCTGGCACACCGAAGCGCTTGAGATTAGCAGCAGAGCCAAAAGCACCACAAACCCATCTAACAACCTGCCAGCGACCAGCAGACTGCTTGAGAATAGCTTGTCCACCTATATTCTCAGTAGACCAACTTAGGAGTGCATAACCATCAGACACAACAACACGATCCACCTTGACACTCCCCGCTCTAAAGAGACGGGGATTCTTAAGCAATCCAGAATCGGACTCTTAAAGGCGAAGTCAAAGCGCACTGGTTGGCATCCGTAACTTGTCATTCCCCTTTTGCCTCGTCTTCGAGTTGCTGGATATAGCGTTCGGTTTTTGGCTTCGGAAGTAGCCGCAAAAGCACAATGTCATGAATCTTTGCAGCGGAAATGAATTCTGGATGCGCTTGATGTGCGTAGAACTGTGCGGCGCTTAAAATCTCGCTGATTTCGTAAGGATCGTTTTGCAAATACGCGGGAACGTGCTGAAGGGTCTCTTGGGTTACTTGATACAAAACCGCCTCCAAATCTAAACCCTCACTAAGCAATTCTTTAACTCGTTGAGCCATCTCAGAACCTTCAATCATTTGTCGTTATCCTTGCTACTATCGACATAAGACTACTATAACAGCTAAAATGGAATTGTCGATATGTTGGTAGAAAACTACAAAGATTTCATGAGAAAGCAGAGCTTTGAATACCAGCACTACAACCATTCCGTAGGTTTAGCTATTGTCCATTTTGTCTTCGTGCCAAAGCGTCGTAAGCCTGTCTTGCGGGGTGAGGTCAGAAACAGGCTTACGACGCTTTGGCAAGAGTTAGCGATTGAGAAAAAATGGAATATCAGGGCTTGCGAGATTGCGCCTGACCACATCCATTTGTTTGTTGAGATTCATCCCACAGACCCGATTCACTTGGTTGTGAAGGCGTTTAAGGGTCGATCTTCTTTCTATCTACGGAAGGAGTTTCCTGAATTGTTGAAACTGCCTAGCCTATGGAGCAAAAGCTACTTCTTCAGCACGGCTGGCAACGTGAGTGCGATTACCATTCAGAAATACATCGAAGATCCACACCATCATTGAATACAGGCGGCTCAAGCCGCTAGTTGGGCTTTCCACCTCGCTCTAAAGAGACGAGGCTACCAGCCCTATCAGCTATTTCTGGTGTTGTTGATCTAGCTTCTTGCCACTCAACCGGGACGGCTTGGTGCTATGCAGCCTGAGCAATCAAAACCGCCATCACACTTGCTGGCAAGAGGTTTGCCTGCATCACCCCATCCCAGACTGTAAGCACAGGCGTTTCACCGTGACTCACAATAAAATTGCCAACCGCTCCAGAAAGAAGCAACTCTGCATTCAAGCCTGGGAAGGAAAGCGACCCAACCTCAAGAGCCGCCTCTAAAGCCGGGATGAGTAAGGCACTAGCAGACTCCAAATCCGCCTCGTAAATGGCTCTCAAGCGTCCCAACCGCGATTGCATTTCAGCCGTCAAACCGCCCACCTCACGCAAGGTACGATCGTCCACCTCATAGCCGTGATGTTGGAATTTAGCGATGAAATCGCCAATGCGTCCGAGTTTGTCAGTATCAAACGGTTCGAGCACGCTCACGATCGTTTTCCAGGTTCGCAGTTTGGAAGCCGTCAGACGATTGCGAAACGCGATAATATCCTGCGTTTCAGCCGTGTTAGGGGCAGGCACAAACTTCGATTCTGCCTGCGGTTTGGGAGAGTTGGCATAGCGCTCTTGCTTTTGGGCTTTTTCGTCCGCTGTCCGCTGCACCATGCGCTTAGTAGTAGCGGGACAGGTTGCCTCATAAAGATCGGGAGCAATCTCCCGCAGTCTCGCCCAGACACCTTCTTCGCGCTGAGGCGTATACATGAGCGCTGGGGCACAATGCGTCACATCAAGCTTGCTCAGTGTCTCTTGCCGAAAGTCATCCGAGATCTCCAACTCTAGACCTGCCTGGTCAATGAGACTCAATGCCGCTGCATCGTGGGGAATGTGGCGTTCAGAGCAAAATTGCTGCCAACCAAAGACATCCGTCAGCAAGGCATAGAAAGCCTCCCCGTTTGTACGCTGTACTTGCATTGACTTGTCCCCAACTATCTGATTTTTGGAGCCAAAAATACCGCGTACTGCCTGCTGGGACTTGCGGGCACTCAGTTGAGCGATCGAGACGGCTGTGAGCGTGAGCGCTTCCTTTTCGGGAGTAGCAACCATGATGTTTGATCCTTTGGGTAAGGTTAAGGTTAATTAGTGAGCAGAGAAAACCGGGTTCAAGTCGTTTTCGACTTCTTTGGGGCAGTTGTCCTACCAGGGGATTTGGTACTGGTAGCCTTGCTCCTACCAGCAGGCTTCGTTGCACTGCCAGCAAGCTTTTCGGTCATCGGTTCAGCTTCCAATTTGAAGCTCCAGAACCCACCCTTTTTACTTTGGAAGTAGACCGAAAGCTCCTTCTTTTGCGGGTCTTTGCCACAGTCGCCAGAGCAACGCAGCATGAGCTTGCTGGCACCCTCTTTGCTATAGGCAAACTCTTCTAGGGGCTTGCCACAACACTGGCAGACGAACGTTGTGAGCTTGCCTGGAGTCTTCGGCACACCGCTCGACTCACCCTTTTGCAGCCACTTAGCAGCCTTGTCATTCCAGAACATGACCAGATCGGCACAGGTCATGCATTTGAGGAAGAAGGGTTTGGAACTAAAGGTTTGAGCCTTGCGGTACGGCACCTGACTGAGCGGCTGGCTGCAACCGGGACAGGAGACATCAGACTTCGCATATGCCCTCGGTTGCTCCACGGCATCAATATCAATGCCAGCCTTGAGCAGCGCCGGACGAAAGAATTTGAAATCAAAGGCGATCAGGTATTGCTCCCATTCCTTCTCCCCTGCCGCAATGAGATCCAAATCGGTTTCCATCTTGGCGGTAAACTTGCTGTCAATCACTGCCGGGAAGACTTTAGCGAGGATATCAGTTGTCTTCATCCCCAAAGATGTAGGCACCATCGACTTTTTCTGAAAAGTGACGTATTCCCGGTCTTTCAACGTTTTGATGATGTTGGCAAACGTACTGGGTCGTCCAATCCCCAACCTTTCGAGGGTTTGCACTAACGAAGGCTCCGTAAACCGACCAGGGGGACTGGTCTTTTTCGCTTCGTGCCACACCTTCTGCACTGTCAAGGCTTGACCCTCTTGCACTGCCGGGAGTTGAGTGTCACCGCCCAGGTCAGAGAGGATTGTGGTGTAACCAGGTGCTTTGAGGATCGAGCCACGCGCTTCCCAAAACGTTGTACCCGACTGAATCACGATCCGGCTTTTGTCCAGTTGAGCAGGCGCACACTGAGAGGCAACCGCTCGCTGCCAGATCAAGGTATACAGCTTCAATTGGTCGTCGGAAAGAAAGGACTGCATCGCCTCTGGCGTAAACTTCACTTCCACCGGACGGATCGCTTCGTGGGCACCCTGAGAGCCTTCTTTTGCCTTGTGCTTGGTCGTTTTAGTCGGCACCAAAGCGGGATGTTGCTCACTCAACCAGTGGCGCACCTCCTCACAAAATTCAGGTGATAGGTCAACCGAGTCCGTCCGGTGATAGGTGATCGCACCATGCCGGGAACCATCGGGCAATGGCACCCCTTCAAATAACTCCTGAGCAAGGCTCATCGAGCGATCGCTACTAAACCCATACTTCACCCCTGCTGCCTGCTGGAGTGCTGAAGTAGTGAGTGCTGGTGGCGGTGCTTTCTGCGTGTTGCGACTGGTGCACTCGGTAATCCGGTGGGGGTTGGCACAAGCAATACCCACCAGTCGATCGGCTTCGGCTAAACTCGTCACCCGTTGCCGAGCTTCCGACGCTCCTGACTCTGCCGGATCAGCCGCATCATCAACGGCAGCGCTCTCCGCTTCGACTTCAGCGATCGCTTCCGAACCCAAATAGGAAGCGGTAAACCCCTCACCATACCGCGCACTCAGCGACCAGTAGGGCACAGGCTTAAAGTTTTCAATCTGCCGTTCACGCGCCACCAACAGTTGCAAAGCTGCCGACTGCACTCGTCCAGCCGACTTACCACCACCACCGTTTTGCACAATGCGCGATAGCTTGAACCCGACTCGCTTATCGAGACATTGCCGGGACCGCTGCGCGTTGATCAATGCCATATCCAGTTGCCGAGGATTAGCGATCGCAGCTTTGACGGCTGCTTCCGTAATCTGGGTGTAGGTCACACGATGGATGGGTTTTTTCCCACAGATTTGCTGTTGAAGGTGCCACGCGATCGCCTCACCTTCCCGGTCGGGGTCAGTGGCTAACCAAATGCTGTCCGCTCGACTGGCTAACCCCTTAAGCTTTTTGATCACGCTCTCACCACGTTCCCCATTGGCAACGTAGCGACACACCACACTTTTCTCTGTAATTTCAAACCCCAAGTTCTCGTTGCCATCACTGGCAAGCGTCGTAATATGCCCGACGCTGGCAGCAACTTCCCAATCAGCACCGAGAAACCCTTTAATCGACTTCACCTTGTTCGGTGACTCAACAATGAGTAATTTAGACATGATCTTTTCCAGTTTGTGTGCATGAATAACTGGAGAGGGGGCGACTCCGATTGAATTGACTTGAAACCTTTGCTGTAAGCCGTTTGGCGCTTACTTTATTCCTTTTAGTCTTCCCACCTGGAGGGCTTAAACTCGTGTGTGGGATTGCTTCACCGTGGCTTTACCGCTGTGCCAGCTCTTCTGGATCGTATTGATAAATAAGCTTTGCCATGACTGTCAACCAGTGAAAAATTTTACAGTGGACATGAACTAACGGGCATTTGCGACTTTTTGCGTCTGCGCGTGTTTTTGGAGCACAGCACTGAAAGCCTTGAAGGTCTGGTGATCCAGGTTGGTCACGGCTGAATTTTCGTGGTCTACCTTGCCTTTCACAATAGACAGAATCGTTTGATTCCGACTCTTATCAAACACCACCAAAGTTTGCGTTTTACGGTCTTCAGAGAGCCGAAAACGTCCCTTCTCACCACGATCGAAGACAACCTGACCACCAGGTTCCCGCTTACCGACTGACCGTAGAATCTGCACACTCATTGCCGCTACCTCTAGATTGCGGACTTGCGTTTGATCACGAGTCATCGCTTTCACCGCCGCCTCTGAGAGCGTAAATTCAGCATGGCTGAAAGTTACATCCCGTTCGGCAATCGGCTTGAACACTTCATCGCTATTTCTGAGCAAGTCATCACTCAGAGTGCGAATCCGATCGAGATAGGCACGATCACGCCCCAGATCTTTCGCATTGACCAGCCAATCCCGCATTTCACCCAGAGAAGGACTATAACGATCGCTCTTGGCTGGAGCTTGCCGCATCACGTTCACTGTCTCCGGATCATGCTGCTCCATCAACTGCTGTGTGACCAACAGCGCGGGTAGGGGCTGCTCCACGGTTGGCTGTAAAGGCTGGACTGCAACGATCAGCGCTGACTCCACTGCTTGAGATTCAACCGCTGGCTCCACAACAACAGCGATCGGCTCTGGTGTCGCCTGCACAGGTTCAACGGCTTCAGCTTCCACTATGGGGATGACTGGCGCTTGTGAAACTGCTAACTCATCGGTAAACAGCACGTTATAACCAGCCGCCTCCAAGCGTGGCACCACAACAGACAGATCTTCTTTGGGAAAGCCTGCCATCGGCACACAGAGATGGGCTGTCTCTGGTGTAGTGGCTCTAGTGGTAAGACTTGCACCAATCACATCAGCCACGATCGCCGCATCTTCAAAAAATCCTTCATAGAAAGACCCAATCGGCTTCAGCAAGAGGCTATCGGGATGTTGATCCTTAAAGGACAAATACTCTTGCAGTTCGGGAGAAAGTAGCGTCCGATCCACTAATTGCGAGTTGGTAAACTCAGGCTGTAGCTGCTGGCGACCAAAAGAGAACTGTTCGGCAACCCGTTTGGCATCCGCTTGCAGACTGGAAACAGGCTCAACTGCCTCAACGGTCGGCACTGGTACCGCTTCGACCAGTGGCGCAATCGCCTCAACCTCAGCCTGAATCGCCTCCACTGTGGGCACAGGTTCCAGTGCTTCATTACCCCTCAGCCTGTTTTGTGTCGGCGTATCGTAGGTAAGGTAGTCCAACGCAAAATGGGTCTGAGTCTCACCCTTTTCACCCGATCGCTTCTCCCAGGACTTGAGATAACTTGTCTCCGCTGTCAGTGCCAACTGCCCCGACGTGATCGCCTCTCTCACCGCACTGGTATAAGTAGGTAAGTAAAAGCTGTTAACAGAGTTTTGAGCATAGCCCTCTTCTAGAAGGGCAATCTCTGCCTGACAGAGTGACTGGATCTCTGCCTGAGACTGAAGTGGCTGCAACGCCTCCACAAAATGTTCAATCAGTTGTTGCCGCTCTGCCTTCGTCAACTTCGTGCGATCGCCATTCACAATCCGCTCACGATAGGTTGCAACCAGATCGTCACGGGACGGTTTTGATTCCTTTTCGGTATCAAATTGACTTATTTCTGATACCGGAATTGTATTAATTTGGTTTCTTTCTGGTATCGGAACAGTATCGATCTGATTCATGGCTGGTGCCACTTCAGGCACTTGAACACCACCGTCTTGAACCTGTACAACCGCTGGCACTGGAGACTCGCCAACCGCTTGCTCTGCGATCGCGGCAACAACCGCATCCACATCCACCTCAAGGTCAAGGTCTGGGGCAATTGCTGCCTCTGCAACTGTTTCGACTACAGGCTGTACGAGGGCAGCTTCAGCCTCCACAGCTTCAATCACTGCATCCACATCAAGCTCGTCCTCTACTGCCACAGGCTCAGCTTCCACAGCTTCAGCTTCCACAGCTTCAATCACTGCATCCACATCAAGCTCGTCCTCTACTGCCACAGGCTCAGCTTCCGCTGCCACGGCTACAGCTTCAGGCTGAATGACAGCAAGTAGCGCATAGGGCACTTCACTATCAAGCCAGTCTTGCAGATAGGCGGTCCCGCTTTTGGGTGCAAAGGCAGAGTTACCCTTAATGTCCGTGCCCACTAGCAGCAGTGTGTTATCGGGCTGAATCTGGAAGCGAAGCGACAGGGCATCAACCCCAACGCCATCGGCTAGAGACTGCTCAAATTGCAGCGTTTCACCCGTCCTGGAAACAACGAGCGGGTGTCTGCCCTTCGGGGTTTCAAACTCTAGGCGAAAATCCGACCCAAAGGATATCGCTGGGTCTGCCTTTTCATTGACCATTGCCAAAAATTGAGCGACCTTATCTGCCGTCTCTTCAGCCGCGTTCGCGTTGACTTGAGCCATGAAGCTTTCTGGACTGATAGCCTCTAGTCCTAACTCACGAATCGACGCATCACCTCGAACAACGCTGTATGTCTCCGTGGAGCCTAAAGCAGCGTCAAGTGCAAAATCAGCCGCCTCATCACGGCTCTCAAACTCACCGATCGCCTGTTCTTCCGCCCAAAGCAGTAGATAGTAAGCGTCAATGTTCTCCGCCGCTACTGCCACAGGTGACGGTTGCGCTTCAGCTCCAAGAGCTTCAATCACTGCATCGACATCAATCTCTTCCTCTACTGCCACCGCATCAAGGCTGGCTGCTTCTACTGCTGCCTGTTCTACGGCTTGCTGTTGCAACACGGCTGCTAGGCGCTGTGGATAGCCTTCGTCAATCCAGTCAGAAAGCGGTACAATCGCCACCCCAGGCGCATACTGCCGACTGCCATTGATAAAGGTAGCCGTCAAGTTGATGCCATCATCCAGCATTCTGAACTGAAGGGCGATCGAGTCACCCACACCAGCCGTTTGCTCCAGTGTCAGCACCCCATCGGTCAGGAAGGCTGACAGCGACACGCCATCACTAGCAGCCGGGATGACCACCGCAAAATTGGGCTGATCAACCAGGTTGGCTAGATCAATGCCACTTGCCGCAAAGAACTGTTGACCGAACTGTTGACCCAACGTGTCCGCGATCTTCTGTTCATAGTCAGCAGCCGTCAAACCAGAGGATGTAGTCACCGGAAGCTCAGTTCCAAGAGGCGTTGCAATTGTAAGCTGCTCAGCCGCAGGGATAGTTTGCCCTTCCGGTGTCACAGACGGCAAATCGAACATCCGTTGTAAATTCTTCGCCGCAACCACCGGATCACCCACCTCAATCGGTGGAGCCATCGACGCTAACATCTCATCCGTCAGCGCTTCCAGCTTGGGAATTTCCACGCCTAAGAACTGTCGAGCACCTTCCAATTCGCTGTAGGCACTGAGTCCAATGCCTTGCTGATAGAGCGCGTTCATCACGTCCGCTGCCCGCTCTGCGCTGACCGTCATCGCCATCTGATTGCCCATCGAGTAGAACTCATTTTGAGCCGCTTCCAGCACGATCGGGTTGTTGTAGTAGCGTCCACCTGTGTCCTTCGGTCTGGGTGTCGTGAGTACCAAATCGCCATTGCTGTAGCGCATCACGGTCATGTTCTGATCAGCCGTTTTGAGTTCATGCCGTGACGCGATCGATAGGAAGGCTAGAGCCTGTGAAGCCGATGGCATTTTGACGGGTGCTTTAGCCAACTCTTTCTCAATTTCAAAGCCTTTCCGCATCAGCAACCCCTGACGGACATTGCCCTGATAGTCCTTGTAATTGACCAGCTTCCCTTTGAAGTTAGAGAACGCACGAATGACATTACCCGTGAAGATCTGTCGTTTCTCGCGTGAGGCGTTCTGCCGCAAGTCAAAGGTGGTGTAAATGTCATTGCCGCTGTAGTCGGCAGCCTGCGCTTCCACGCGGATCGCGCCTCTGCTACTGGTATTAACCTTGGTGAAGGGCACCGTAATTTGACGCGCACCATCAGCTACCTGGATCTGGAGCCGCCAGTTGCCCGGAGTCGCAGGGTTGCCTTTGCCTTCTGACTTATCAACGACTTTCTGCACCACCCCGTAGTAGATCGTGCCGTCCTTCCCCACCACACGCACTGTTTTACCGATTTCAAAGTCCTGAAGAAGCTGACGAATAGCGCTGTACTGCCGTTTAATCTTGTCGTCAAACTTTGAGATCCGGGCTGCAATGTTGGCTTCCGTTTTCGCCTTGCTCTCCAGTTGCTCAGGGGTCAACGCCTCACCCTCTGCCACTGCGTAGGCTTTTAGCCCTGTCTCCTGACGCGCCACATAGCGACGGCGATAGTCATTCGTCCGCTCGGAGAAGCTACGAATCGTGGCGACCCGCCGCGCTTCGGCTGCATCTGCCAGCGCATTGAAGTCATGGTCATCCACAGAAGCGACAGGCTCTAACTCCAACTCAGACCGGATCAGATTCACGACTGCCAACTGCGGTAGGGGCATTCGGGGTGATTTACAATCCACCACATCCAGATAAACCGCACCCGCAAACGGTGAACTGTTGCCTTCGATCGCTGGGAGCAAATCCATCCGAGCCAGAGGCTTGGCATCCAGATCGAGCGTTTCGGCTTCCAGGATGGATTGCCCCATCGCCTGCTCACGCTCTACCAGGTCGTTATAATCCCGCTCAATCAGGGCATACAGCTTCTCTTGTTCAGCCACAGGGAGAGATGGAATCCGTCCCGTGACTTTGCGGATCGCGCCTTCTGCCTCCATTTGTTCAACATCAGAGTCTTCAGTCAAGCCGTCGATCGGGGAACCCAGGCGCATGTGCAACTCTGGGTTGTTGCCCATGATTTCCAGTACCACCTGATCGCCGTACTCATTCATGAAATCGGTGACACCATCCATCTCGAAATTACTGTCACGCGAGGCTGTCGTGTTGGCATTGAGCGATGCCATTTTCTTCATCAGGATGGCAGTCGGACGCTTTTCGGCTGGCACGTCACCAGTGAGGATGGTATAGCGCGGCTGTACCACCTGTCCGGTACGATTGACCCGCCCCAAGGTTTGCATGAAGGTATCAATGTTTAGCTCTGGCTGCGCGACGATCAACCGTCTGGGACGTTGATCCGCCACTTTTTCAGAGGCATGAAGACTAATACCTGTGGAGCCAGAACGGTTGAGAATCAAGACATCCAGCTTGCCATCGTTAAAGCCATTGATCGATTGAATATCCTTAAATTCAGACTTACTACGCTTCTGATACGTCTGAGTGCCATCGGCTTCGTACTGAATGCAGTCCGTGCGACCCGTGATTTCATCAACAACCACTCCTTCCTGCTGCAACCGCTGTTCAATATAGTCGATCGGTGAAACAGGCAGACCACTCCAGTCCATGTCTGCAATCATCTCCATCGTCTCGTCATACAGCGTGACGGCATCATAACCAAGCTCTCCATTGGTGAGCTGTCGTCGTTCCGTGGTGCCAAACGCATCCTTAGTTCGCACATCCCGCGAGCGCTCCAGGTATTTCCGCATCAGGTCGCCAAACGAGATATCGATCGCGTCCCCAACTTGCAAATTCTGGTCGTCGGCTGTATCGCCAATAAAGCTACCCATCGTATTGGAGAGGGCAAGGACAGGCTTTTCACCATTACGGACACTTTCTAATGCCTCCTGCACCGATGCTTCTGCCTTGATGGACAACAGCGATTGACCAATGACGTTGTGCATCAAGCTGGAAAAGTTAGTCGATTCTGCGCCCGCACCGCCTACAGAGGAGTCACCCGCAAGCCGCTTAGCATCATTTCTGATGTCTTTCTTCAAGGTTTTAACCGCCGACTGCTTGAGTTCATCAAACTCCAAGATCCGGCTCATCACGGATGCCAGATTGTCTGCCATCTGGTGCTCTACGGGTGCCACCTTCACCTTGAACTCAATGCCATCAAACGAGCGTTCCCGACGAATGTATTGCCCGGACTCCGCAAGCTTGGCAGCAATCATCTGTTGGAGCGGTACACCGCCCTCTTCAATCATCTCCGTCAGCGATTTAGCACTGTTCTCATCCTGCGCGAACCGCATTCCTGTCTTGCTGGCATACAAGCCCATGACATGTGGATTCTTCGCATAGGTCGCTGACGAAAAAATCACCCCACCCGCTGCCTTAGCCACCAACGAACGAGTGAAATCCGATCGATCCAGCGGACCCGCTGACCCAAATCCCTTTGCCGACCCACCCGCATTGTGGCTTTCATCCAGCACCAACATGCAGCGCCCAGCCGCCCAGGACAGAAACTCACGCCGGGGCGTGTCTTCACCTTTCACGGTCTGCAACTGGCTGTAGGTCGTAAAAATAATGTCCACATCTTTGAGGTCATTACCCGCCATTAGCTCTTTGAGCTTGTCTGACTGGTTCGCACCCGTTCGTACAATATCGCCGTTAGGCAACAGAATCTTGGCGCTATTGGCAGTGGGCAGAATGTTGTAGTGTGCGCCCAGATCAGTCAAATCCCGCACGATATCTGCTAGAAGTTTCGGCTTCTCCGTGCAAAAAATGACGGGATACCCCCGCTCTCTGGCGTACTTGATGGCACCAGCCAGCTGAAAACCTTTACCAATCCCGGTTTGATCGCCCAGGATAAAACCCTCACCTTTTTCCAGGTTGGCAATCCCCAGCGCAATCCCATCGACCTGTTCCGCCATGAACTGCTGAGGCATGTCTTCGGGCTTGATCCGCAGGCGATCGTACACATAATCATCCAACGAACCATACTGCGCTTCGAGACGTTTGAGCGCACTGGTGACAGACGTTTGCATATTGACAGGTAGGAGCGTTCCACCTGGTTTTGCTCGGCTCACAGCCTGATACGCAACTTGTTTCGCTTGTGGTCTTTCGTCTGCCATGCTGATAACCCTATCCTTCGGTGGTGTTTCAAAAGTTGTGAATGGTGTTTGTCGCTCTAGTCCGTCCGGCTCAGGTCTACCATCAGATCCAGCCAAGCGCTCAGCGTCGTGGTTTGAATCACGTCCTGTACCTGCGCCACTTGCTCCAGTTCGCTGGTCGTCGGACTCGGAAAGTTGAAGAGGTAATCCTTCGCGTCTAAGGGCTTCACTGCTTGCAATGCCTCCTGGAACTCCAGGTTGTGCAGTGTCATTGCTTCTGCCCATGCCGTCGATCCCGGCAACTCGTCCGGCTCCAACCCCGCTGTCTGTGGGAGTTGAATCGCGTCCAGTTGTGCCCGTCGCACGGCGTTCCGCATCAGCTCCCAGGCTGCTTCCTGACTCTCTTCTTGCAGAATCAGCCAGTCCACTCGCAGCAGCAGCAGGTTCATGTAATGCTGCCAGCGTTGGATCGACTTCAGATCGTTCGGCACCAGGATCGCGGCTACCTGCATCGTCGCGCTGTCCTCGGTCGCTGGTTGCCACACGGTTTGGGTTGCGAGGTAAAGAGACATTGGGTACTAACTCCTTTAAAGTTTCATAGGATGAGTAAACTTGGGGCAATTCAGCAGCAGGAAGCCGTCTTGAGGACTTACCCCGACCGTCAACGACAATTACATCAACGGGATAGCTCGTACCCTGACGGGCATACAAGTTGCCCGTCAGGGTGAAGTGCTGCGTCACGTTGTAGTTGTCGTACAAGCTTTTATAAAACGCGACATATTGCCCTCCGTTGTAGGTCGTAGCGGCTGCTTCCTGATTGCCAGTCTTTTGACCCATCGGAGCACCCAACACCAGCACTGCCCGTCCCTCGTCCTTCAACGACTGAAGGGAATGCAGCGCGATCGCGTGGTCAATATTGGTGGTTCTGTACGCCGGAGTTGCAGCCCCACCCCGTACCAGCCACTCTTTTGAAACACCACCGATACTCACCGCACCAAAAGGCGGATTCATGACGATGACATCCACTGGTTGCTTCGGTTTATAAGACGACGCATCCTGCTCCGTCACCTGAAAACCCTGCGCTCTTAAATCAGCCGCACGGACTGGATCAATTTCATTGACGATCGCTGTCTCTCGATTCGCCTCGACCAGCAAGGCACCATGCCCACCCGTAGGCTCATAGACCACTGACTCAGGCGTAATGCCAGCTAATGCCGACACCAGATAACCCAACGGCACCGGGGTACTGTACGCCTGGTTCTGAATGCTGGTAGACGAACGAGTCGAGAGGTTGGGTTGACGTTCGTACAAGTCCACTAGCCGCTCGTAGGCTTGTCCTGGTGTTTCTGCTGTGTCCACCAGCAGACGGGCAGTACGCACCAAACTCGCCTCAATGGTTTCCTCGGTTGCCTTTGCTTCCTTTGTGCCCCGCTCCACCGTGGCACCAAGCAGTTCAGACGCATAGCTTCGCGCCTCCACGATCGAGTTGAAACGCCCACCCTTGAGGAAGTAGTCAGAAAAAGCATCAATCAGGGCAGCATTCGACATTTTATGCACCCACTGCTTGCGCTTGAGGCACTACTTCTGTGATCACCAGCGACTCAAACCGCAGACGAATTTGATTCACTTCAACCACACCATCCCGCAGGGCATAGACAAGCTGGTCATCCCAACAGATTTCCAGCAAGCTGGGGGACTTAGACACCATCACCCCATACACGACTCCATCGACAATCCGCACAACTTCGCGTCCATCGTGGCGGATTGATACTACTCTCGGTTCGACAAATTTAGTTTCCATGACTCCCAATCACTGCGTTGACCGTTAACAAGCGAACCAGACCTAGCGACCAGCCGCAGTTTTGCCAGCTTTTTTAGTCGCTGCCTGCGTTTTAGCTAACACCTTGCCGCTACTGGTGAAATCGTTTAAATCCTTGTCGGTCAGCCTACTTTGCGTCCCGCTTTGATCTTTCCGAAACACTTCACCTTGACCATCTTTGCCAAAAATGCGCGTCACACCGAGGGCTTCAAAGAACTGATACCGTGCCCCACGAAAGGTTTTGCCAGCAGGCGATTCGACTGCACCTTGACTGTTGGTTAACGCATGGGCGATCGCTGCCACTTGCTGATGCTGCCACTCTCGCAACTTTTCTTTGGTGCCTTCCGGAGCCAGGTTTGCGAGTCCTTGCGCCATTTGCTGCAACCGATCGCCTGTCGTTTTTGCCGCCGCTACGGTTTTGTCTGCGACCACCTGACCACCCGCTCGGATCACGTCATACTGCTGATTGAGCGGCATTTGATTTTTGGTAATTTCAACACCACGAATGCCATTGTGTTGAAACTCCAGCAGCGCTTTCCCGTCACGGTCTTCCATGACATAGGTATTCATCTTGTTCACATCTTGCAGCCGCAAAGCCTTGTCGTCTTGGGGTTTCAAGCGCATAGTGAAGTCTTCAGTCTGGTAAACGGTTTCGACCTTACTCGCGTTACCTTGCACCACACCAAACTCTTTCACCAGCGTCATGACGCTATCGCAAAGTGCGCGCTCGCGTGTCTGCCGGGGTAGTTGCTGCAATGCCTTCAATCCCTCACGAGCCGCCGCTGCACCTTTGGTCTTCAGCTCTTCACCCAGTCCCGATGCAGCGACTTCCTGAAACCGATCGCGTAGCCAGTTGCGGGTTGGCTCCTTGAGCTGCTCGTGCAACTCAATCATGGCGATCGCCATTGCTGGAACTTTAGTGGTCATGTCTTCCACAGCCTGAGCAACACCATCCTTGAGTCGCTTAGCCGTTTGAGACGGCTTCGCAGCAGGTTCAGTCGCTGGGACTGGGACTGTTATCGGCTCTGGTAAGTACTCAATCAGAATTAATTACACAAATAGACATTATAATCAATAAGACCATAAAGTTGTGTAGTGAATGAGGTCTTAGATGCTTTTCATTCGAGAAATAAACCCACTGTCGTTGAAGCTGCTGGAACGGATCTACCGCCAAAGCCGACATCATCAAGTACGGCAAAGAGCGCCTTGCTTAATGTTGGCTTCGCAAGGCATCAAGGTGGAAAAACTTATGACCACTTTAAATGCGAGCTATAAAACAATCTACAACTGGCTCAAGCGCTGGGAAACTGAGGGCATGATAGGACTGTATAACAAACCCGGTAGAGGGCGTAAGCGCACCTTTAATCAGGCACAAGAAGAAACCATTAGAGCATGGGCTAAACAAGAACCAAGACCATTAAAGCAAGTGCAACAGAAAGTCAAAGCAGCATGGAACATTGAAACCAGTACCGAAACGATTAAAAGAATACTTAAAACCTTCTCGATGAGTTGGCATCGGCTGCGGCGTGCTGTTGGTGGAGAGCCAGAACCGAGACAATACGAGGAGAAGAAGGCACAGCTAGAAGCCTTGAAGCGGTTAGAAAATGAGGGCAAGATCAACCTCTATTTCTTAGATCAAACAGGCTTTTGTTTAAGTCCTTCTGTACCCTATGGCTGGCAAGATAAGGGTGAATACTTAACCATTAAGAGTCGCCGTAGTCCACGCTTAAATGTCTTAGGTCTGATGAATCGAAAAAATCATCTTGAAGCTTATGTTTCCACTCAAAGTATTAATTCTGATGTCGTGATTACTTGTATCGATACGTTCTTCCCCGTCGTCAATAAGCCAGCCGTTATTGTTGCCGACCAAGCCTCGATTCATACAAGTCATGCGGTTCCATTGAGTTTTGAGAATGAGAGAGTGGGTGGAAAGGGAATTTTCTGGGCATCTCATCATCTCATCACCTCAAAATAGGTTGATTCACCTTTCGGCTTCCTATTGCTCAATCAACTGCTCTCCTTTTTCTATATTGCGATCGGCATGTTCCCAGATCGCGTCGAACGCTGTTTTTTCCTTGGCTGATTCGAGTCTAACTGCCAAACCTTTCCTGGTAAGCTCCTGATTAGCATGGTAGAAATCACTCAACTTTCTGTAGAACTGATGAGAAGTGGGGAGCAAATACACATCGTTATCCAACACGCCAGTGAAGCACTCATTCGATGTCTCACAGATAGTCAACATAATTAAAAGTCTTTGACTAAATTGATAATCCGTTAGAGCCTCCTGAAAGTATCTGAGCGCGGGATGTTGGCTAGTATTTGATGCTTGCTGAAGTAGCTTTAACTCGTTTCCGATACTGTCAATACTAGAAGCAAACTCCGCAGTAGACATGCCTGATTTTAGGGCACTCGAAAGTTGATTGAAACTGGTGGCAAAGTTGCGTAACTTTTGCTTTACGGGTTCATTTATAAACTCATCAAGTGCTTCATTGTAGGTTTTTCTAGTCTTGATTGCCTCTGCGGAAACGGTTGTTCCTTCCGTTGGGATTTTTCTCAGTCGATCAATTGC
Organism: Stenomitos frigidus ULC18; assembly: GCF_003003795.1. GTDB lineage: Bacteria > Cyanobacteriota > Cyanobacteriia > Leptolyngbyales > Leptolyngbyaceae > Stenomitos > Stenomitos frigidus_A. The sequence continues at coordinate 18,426 of NZ_PVWK01000034.1, forward strand.
GCCGCGCAGGTTGGCTTCAGCATCTTTGCGCTTTGTCGCATCTGTGGTGCCTTGATTCGCTGCAAACTGCTGATAGAGACCCTTTGCGTCATTGAAGTTTTGCACCGCAGTATGCTCACGATCACGTTGATTTTGAGCCACTGTGAGGATTTGCTGGTATTCTTTCAGGCGATTTTGGGCATCGCCGAAAATTGGTAACGATGCTTTCAGGTCAACAGGATTGCCGAAACTGTTTTGAATTAGATCTAAATGCTCGATCGCAGCTTCCAGTTTAACTACATGATCTGCCCACTCTTCCTCAGGAAGGACAGGCAATCGCTGAACAGCATCGCGGGCCGCTTCACTCATTGTTGCTGCTTCCTGAAACAACTTCGTCGCATCAATGTTGGTTTTGCAGAGAGCATATTTTGAGGTTAATGCCTGAGCATCCTTAACACCAAAGCCGGGAAATGGAGGAATTCCTTGAAGCTGAGTGGTCGCCTTGTTCCAACCAGCCTCAGCCGTGTTTAAGGCTTCTGCGTCTGAAAGGGTTGTTGTATTACAAGTCTCGCGCAATAAGGTTTCAGCTTGAGCAATTTTATTGTATTGCTCGGTTCTGAAATAGTTGCCTGCGATCGCGCTTCCCACAATAGCGACTGTAATTCCAGAAGCAATAATTGCCATCTTGAGACTGAGCCGATGCTTTGGAACTGTTCGCAGCGCTGGCGCGATCGTGATCTCGGAAGGTGCTTCAGTTACCTGCTCTGCTTCAATTGATGGAGACTGCACAGAGGTGGGAAGAGACCCAAGGGCTGGGCCTGGAGCCAGAGGTGGTAGCGGTGCAACGTCGTCTGGCAATTTAGTCGAACCTTGCGGTTCTAAAGCTTGAGGAACATTCTGACGGTCCGAGTCAAGCGTTTTGTGAGAATTATTAGAATGGATGGTGGCCATGGTGATGCCCTTCCCTGATTTAAGATGTGATACGGGTAGATACGGAAAACGGAAAATATAGCACGTTAAGGAATTGGGGGCTGAGTAGCAATGGAACAGTGGCAGCACTTCCTGTAGCGATGAAATATGGGCGTTACGACACAGTCTGTTGGTGCTCAGAGAGTTGTTGGGGCACCTTCTCTCGGTGGCAGATTAGGACATGTGGATTCATAAGGAATATCATCTCCCATAAACTTTTGCCATTCATCCATTGTGAGATTACGCCATACCTTCTGGCAAACCATCTCAGCCAGCCTATCGGTAGATACAAGCCAGAGGCGAACAGTATTGTCATAGCTACCTGAAGCTAAATATTTGCCATCTGGAGTAAAGGCAACGGATGTGATACTTTGATTATGATTTTCCAGGACAATGGGAAGTACATTGATTTTGATTTTGCCTGACTTCCAATCAATCTGGTTGATGCGCCACAGCCGGATACTGCGATCGAAGCTGCCCGAAGCTAATGTTTTCCCATCTGGACTAAAGGCTACCGAACTTACCCAAGCGCTGTGTCCTTTCAAACGAACATGAACTGGATACTTCGGATCAAGGTTCTCCAAATTCCATACTTGTAGCTCCCAATCATCACTGGCTGAAGCCAGCAACTTTCCATCTGGGCTGAATGCAATTGACCAGACTCTACCATTGTGATTTTGTAGAACAATCGGATCCGTATCGGGTCGTTCTACATTCCAGAGACAAATTTTGCGATCGTTGCCTGCCGATGCCAAGGTCTTGCCATCTGGACTAAATGCAACGGAGGTGATGCCATCTGTGTGCCCTTTTCCTTTGAAAGAGATTGGCTCAGGCTCAAGTTGATTCAAGTTCCAGAGCTTAACCGTGCCATCGATTTTCCAACTGCCCGATGCCAACCATTTTCCATCTGGGCTAAAGGCAACAGAGCTGACCCCATCTCGGTGTCCTTTCAATTCTCTGAGCCAAACATCCGAAGGCTTTCGTAAATCCCACAGACGGATGTTGTTGTCGGCACTGCCTGCGGCTAGTAACTGAGTTTGGCGATCGGCGCTGACAAACAGCGCGACTCCAAATACCTTACCGCAACGCTTAAAGATTTCCAGTTCAGTGATTTTCGGTTCAGTATCAAGTTGGCTGAGCTTCCACAACCGCACCGTACCATCTTCACTCCCCGAAGCTAGCAGTTGATCCGGCCCATCCTGGGAACTGATAGCGATCGAGCGTACTTTTTCTTGATGCCCTTTCAGAATCCTAGGCTGAGCAATGGGGGGATTCAAATCCCAAAGTCGCACAGTATTGTCCGCACTAGCTGAAGCCAAAAACTGACTGTCTGGACTGAAGGCCACTGAGAAGATATCAAAAGTATGTCCGCGAATAACCTGAGGTGCTTTTTCAAATTCATGAGCATCCCAAAGTCGAATGGTTTGGTCATCGCTGGCGGAGGCTAACATTTTGCCATCAGGGCTAAACGCCAGGGTTCGGATCTTTTCTGTATGCGCTGTGAGGACTTCGGGTACGGCTCGATACTGACTCATATCCCAAAGGCGAATGGTACGATCATCGCTGGCAGAAGCCAATGTCTGTCCATCGGGACTAAAGGCGAGAGCATTAACCTGCTCCTCATGACCATAGCGAACAGTGGGTTCTTTATCTGGTGTTTGAGCAGGCTCTTGCACATCCCAAAGCCATATAGATCGGTCAAAACAGCCCACAGCCAACTGAGATCCATCTGGAGATGTATCGGGGCTAAAGGCAAGAGAACAGACACTTCCCATTTCTCCCTTCAAACTATGTTCCTTTAGCACGATAGGGAATTGATCCGGCTGATGCCAATGCTGCCATAGCTTGACTGTTTTATCCTCGCTCCCAGATGCCAGGAGGTTTCCATCTGGACTAAAGGCAATGCATCTTACTCCTTGGTCATGATTTCCGATCACGGTGCAGACGGCATCTTCGTGATGTAAATCCCACAGCCTGATGGTCGTGTTACCGAGATTAGCAGAGGCTAACCAGTGTCCGTCGGGGCTAAAGGCAAGTGAGTAGACCTCTTTTTCGCAAGCACTATTCTCATGCTGATTATCCAGGGTTTTGGGTTTAGAACCATGCTGCGATCGATTCCAGTTCCATAGCCAAATTTTGCCATCTAGGCTAGCCGCAGCTAGTTTTGTGCCATCTGGACTAAAGGCGATCGAGGAAAATGCACTGGTATGCGCTTTCAATATGTTGCTGAAATGAGACGCACTCAGAACTTTTCTCAGTGCATCATCCACCCGATCTAACACTTGAAGTTTATCCTGCTGATTGAAGTGATATGCTTGCCGCGCTAGCAATGCGGCTACTTCATGTTGTTGCAGCAGTTTTTGCTGTAGTGATTGAGCTGCTAATTCTTTTTTAATTGTGTGGGTTCGATTCATTATTTCCTTATTTATTTTTTGTTCATGTTGATGGCGCTCTTGTTCAATGTCTTGCTGATCTTGCTCACGTTGTCGCTGATCTAAATGGCGTTTTTGCCAATCTAGAATTGGCTGAGCGAGAACATCATGACGAATTTCAAATCGTTCCTTGATTGGTTGATTAGGCAACGGATCGACCGTTTTCAAAATACGATAACCTTCACCAGCCAGAAGATTCAATAGATCAATCATCTCAGTACTATCACAATGAATACGCCCTGCTAAATCAGCAGCAGAATGAACACATTTAGTTTTGGAAGGTGTTACCAGATAGTTAAAGACTTTAAAGATGATATCTTTCTGTTTCTCCCCAAGTTTTCCCATAGCTTGATTCAAGTGCTCATTAACAATCTTTTTTACACCACCTAGGTTATTCAAGGTTTGTAGGCACAGGAACTTTAAATCACATTTTATTTTCTCTGCCCAAATGTACTGCATTACCAATTGGAGCAAAGGGGCTTCAAATTCTTCGTTTCCGGAGTTCCCGGAGGTAGATGAGTCGCTAGTTTCATCCTGAGTACCCTCAAGATCCTTTATGGAGAGGGGCCCAAGCTGATCCAAGACCGCCTCAACCAGTTCAGGGTCGATATCGATTGCCTTGGATGGCTGGTGGGTGGGTTCCTCAATGGGTTTGACCAGATCCGCGATCGTTGGATTTTCTCCCAGTTGCTTCATCTGCAAGAGATGGTCGAAAATACTCGGGATATATGCCTCAAAATGTTTGAGTAAATCCCTTGCCTCATCGCGAATAGAGATCAGGAAATGAACTGGCAGTTCAGAATGATTTACTGCACGAGCAAGTTCAGCGACAAAACTGTCCTCTTTCATACTCGGCTGTTGGTACTGGAAAAATTCCTCAAACTGATCGAGAATGATAAACAAGTGTACGTTTTGCTCGTCTCTGGCAAGGCGCTCTGCCCAGCCCTGCAAGGTTTCAGTCAATGAAGCTCGCGGTTCTGGGGCTAAGATATTGGGAAAGCGTTCTTTGAGATCTGTCTCAATCTGCTGAACTAAGTCAGTCACTGGATTGTTTTGCCAGGACTTGAAGGTAATCACCTCGCTGAGGTTACCCGTCCTCTCCCGAAAGACACGCGCGATCTCCTGGAGAACACGACTCTTGCCCGTACCGTTACCAGCGGATAGTACTGTTAGTCGGGAGGTTTGGAAATAGTCGGCGACAATCTGCTGAAGGTTGTATTCCCCAATAGGTTTGACAATTGCATTTTTTGCTGATACGCGATCCAGGTGCTTGAGTTCTAGTCGATCGTCAAGGATATTGAGGATGCGCTCATGGAAACGATCAAGTTTAGCAAGGGCATCTTGGCGCATGGCAATCAGGAAATTGACTAACAGGTCAGATCGGTTGACCCAGCGAGGGAATTCATCAGCGAATGTTCCCGCCCCAGCTTCTCGGGCGTGATACTGGAAGTATTCCTCAAACTGGTCAAGAATGAGGAACAGTTGTCCAAATCCTTGCCCTCCCCCCAACTTTTTCGTCCAAACTTGCAGGCTTTCAGTCGGTGTTGGCTCCATTTGCAAGTGAGTCGGGTTCATGTTCATTGCTTCGGCAACCGAATCCCGAATCTTCTCCAATAGCTCTTTTAAAGGGTTTTGTTGATGCCAGTCCCTAAAGACGACAACCACTAAGTGAGGTTTACCCGCTTCACGCCTCTGCTTGGCATTTCGGTGGACTATAGGTAGAACACCAGCCTCTAGAATTGAACTCTTCCCTACTCCACTTTCCCCCAACAAAACTGTCAGGCGAGAGACATACAAGCTTCTAGCAATCTTTCTTTCTTGCTCTTCTCGTCCAAAAAAGAACCGTGCTTCTTCTTCTGAGAAGGGAGTCAATCCTGGGTAAAGTTGAGGATTCATATTATTATCTCCAATGATTGTAAAGGGATCTCTTCTCCAAAGCTTCTATCTGCTTGGCTAACTCCAGTCGGTACCTTTCCAAGTCGCTGTCGAGTAGCTCTACGTTCCGCCCACTCCAGAACCCTTTATCTAGAGATCCGATTCTTGACTGATGGATCATCCAAGATTTCTGACCTAAAAGCTTCTTGCCCCAAAGCCGATTGACAATGATCCGCAAATTCACATCACTGGGACTATAGCCCATAAACAAAATATTACTGCTTCTCAAAATCTGCAAAATATCTTTTGGAAATGCTCTTTCGATCTCTTGATTGACCAAATAATTAATGTGTTGATCTTCGGTAATGACAAAGTTATTAGTTACGCCATAGAGCTTAAGAATAAGAGGACGATTGCCGTGTAACACTACTTGATCAGAGGTGATGAGACGAGACTCTTCTCCAGAGGGTGTATATCGAAAACGCCCCTGTGTATTTTCTCCATCTGTCTCCGCCACATAGGATAACAAATCAAATAATTGATTGTTTTTTACAAAGGCACTTTCCAACATGTTATCGTAGTTGGTAGTTACTAACAGTTTATAGGGAAGGGGAAACTCTTTCTTTAGCATTTCTCCTGGAAGGGTAGCAAAAAATTTGTGAAATTTGTTGGTGTGAGATCTTTCTCGAAAGAGTCTATCCAACTTTTGATAGACATTATGGAGACTAGACTCAAACGCGATGTGTTGGGCGAGGCATTGGAGCTTTAACTGTGCAACTGCTAGCGCCTGTTCATGTTCCGGACAAGCTATTGCCGCTCCTTCTAGCAAGGTTTTTCTGAGAGGGCAATCTGCTGGAAGATTCTCGTTACTAACTAGGCAAACTGAACAGGGAGATCCCTGTAAATATTGATAGTTATTAGCAAGTTCCAGATCTTGTGCCAAGTAATCTACTAACTCGATGTTACTGATTCTCTCATTCGATGGCTGCCCGTCATCCAAGTTTATCCCCGAACCAAGAAAAGGAATGACTTCACCATTTTTGAAAGCATTAATAACTGAATTGTAGTGAAGGGAATCCGGTAAATCTAGACTCTTTCTTGGCGGAATGGTTGGTTTTTCCAAAAAGATTGGCAGTAAATCGCTCTGTATTCCCTGCAATTCAAGAGCAATGCGACCAAAATTAAAAGCTTCTCTATAGGAACGTTCTGTGATCAGGGTTGCATAAAAATTGGCGGCAAATTGAATAGCTGCGTCGTCTGTAATATCACCTTTCATACCAATCACATATTGGATATGTTTGTGAATTGCCTTAGCCTGATCTTCGCTATGGCAAGCATTCAAGAAAACACACTCAACTGTATCCTTGAATTGCTCAAATAGCCTTCCTAATGTACTTACCTCCACGGATTGAGAGTTTCCAGACTCATTCTCAAAAACCAAACCCCCTTCTTTTCCATGTCCGCAGAAATGGACAATTTGAGGTTCTTTTTCCTGTAGAAGTGGAATTAAATCGTCAGGTTGAACAGCCAATTCAGGGATAATTTCAAACCGATCTCGGTTTTTAGATCGCTCTATTTTTTCTTTGATTTCTTTGATTTCTCTGTCGGCACGCAATTTTACGTTGTCGTTTGGGTTTGATGTCAAAATCAGAATTTTTTTATGCAGCATTGTCATTTCCTCTTTGCTTTCTTATCCGCGCATTGTCTTTCTAGTGGCAGCTTTATTTTTTGATTCCCCTTTTCCCAAGCTAGGCTGAGGTTCTTCCGTTTCCCCTCGCATTATCTTTTTTGTGATGCCTTCTTTTATTTTTATAGAGTCTTCTTTATTTAAAGAAGATACCATTTCTTCTCTTGTGAGAATGGGAACAAGGGCAACTTTTATAGTATGAATATCTTGCCGTTGTGACTTTCCAGACGATTTACCAGTCAATTCTCCTTCACCTAATTTGAGAAGATCAACACCTAAAACATTGATTTTTAAATCGACCTTACCCTTAGCTTGCCCCTCCAGTGAACTTTCCTGAGAAACTGTTACGTGAATCTCTAATTCCACCTTTTCTAAAAAAAAGATTGGCGTTCCTTCCATCGGTTTTAAGTCTTCTTTGACTTTAGCAATGAATTCACCTAATCCAATTTCATTTGACATTTTAGTTCTCCTAAAAATGCGAATAATGATGCGTTTGTCTTTTCACTTATTAGTCTAGAGTTCTCTGTTTTAAAAGACTGCTTCCGAAACAAAAGCACTCCCTTTTACGATGAGATCTCTGTTCTTTGCAGAAAAATTTATTGCTTCAATCACTGCCGATATGGCGATCGGCGATTCATACCCTAACTCAGCAACGCCTGATTTTCAACTTGCGTTTGCCTGACTACTATTGTCATCTTACGTAGCGAGATAATTTCTTTCCTTTATTATTCTGAATGACTACCGTTTGATTTGCTGCTTGAGTTGATTGATTACGGTACAAATCGTAATCAAAAGGAAAAAACCTGAAGGCGCAAAGGCAATCCGCGATCGCAGATTTTTGCAATAGATTCTTTGATCCTCTGACAGTGCCTAGTTTTACTGGGTTGCCCACCGTTTATGCTGATCGGTGATGAACCCCAAAAGAAGCTTAGCGTTGGAGGAAGAATTCTTTCATGGCACGATCGCCTCGTGATGCAAGCTTACGGCTTCAGCGATAGCGACGCTATCCTGGAGAAACTCCTCACCCTGAATCTGGAACTGTCAGAGAAAGAAAAACAGGATGAATCTGTCATTAGTCCCTGGGCACCTCAAGAGCGGTGATGGGTATAGCCCGTGGGTGGTTCATAATGCTACAACCCCAAGCAGTACCTGACGGCATTTTCAACCTCAATCATTTTTTCGTTTGAGAGTTTACCCGCTGGCGCGTCAGGAAATCGTTTTGCATCCAGTGATCGCACCTGAAACCCTAAAAAGACTGTTTCAAGCGGTAAACCACTATCTTCTGGCAGCACCCGCACATTTGTGGAGTAATCTTTCGGAATGTTGCTGCCCTTCGTACCAACTACAACCGTGATGACAAGGGGTAAGCGATTAATCGCATTGATGGAGAGGACAAGTACAGGTCTTTGTCCAGCTTGCTCTCTGCCTTGAACTGGATTCAAATTAACAAAGTAAAGCTCAGACCGCTCTATACTCATGCGCTCTGCAACCCATCCATCTCCGTCAAGGCAAACTCCTGCTCAATTGCGATAATCTCAGCCTGTATTGCTAGATCGCTGGCCATATTTGATAATTCAACTTCATCCGGTTCTCTAAGCTGGCGGGCAATCCGTTCCAGAAGCCAGAGCTTTTCCCTGCTAGATAAAGTGGCGATCGCTCGTTCGATCTCTAATAGGTGCTTTGAAGCCATGACAACAATATCGGATTTTGGCACATACCATAACGATAACACGGCGGGAAGGCAGCAAACAGTGGACTTAAACTTGATGGGTCGCGCCGTCTTCTTGAAGGTGAATCGGCATCAATTTAAGTGTGCTCCTTGCGGTAAGCCGTTCAGTGAGACCTTTACTTTTTTGGGTCAGCAACGCAAGCAGACAGATCGCTTTGCCGCCATGATTGTGGAGCAAGTGATCCATCGCGACTTGCACAATGTCGGGCAACAAAATGACTGAACGGATGAGGCAGTGAAACCCAACGCTGGTCTCTTGGTCGGAAATGATTACCTGAAATCGCTAACACCAGGATTGCTCTCCGGGCGGATTGTGCAGCAACTCCTGGATATTCGCTTCGATCACGCGGTAACCCACGTTGCCATTCAGCCGTTGCCGTCCCTCATTAAAAATCAGGGTAGGGCTAACAGACACCGTATGTTCCTTTACCAGGTCAAAATCTTTGGCGAGCTGGGCATAAGCCTCACCGCGATCGATCTGCTTCTGAATCATGGAAACTGGCAGTCCTAGCTTCTCTGCAATGGCAAATTGTACGGTGCGATCGCTCACATTTGCCAGTTTGGTAAAAAATGCTTCTCGAAATGCCCAGGTTGCCTTTTCAAACACCTTGTCGTGTGGTTCGACAATTCCCTTGATTTCCAGCAATTGAATCGCATGGAGAAACAAATGACAGGACATGGATGAGGAGGGAATGGCTCCCATCCAAATATCGGGATGAACGGTGATGTGTTCAAACTTTTTGGCAACGTTCTGAACGTGATCGCTATAGCCCTTTAAGCTCCCCTTATCGCGCCAATTCTTCTCTAACTTTTCATGGGCATTGCCAAAAACTGAGACGAAGTGATAATCGATCGCAATCTTGTCTTGAAAAGTCGTTTTCAACTCATCTAGCCGAATTTGAGCAATATATGCCCAGACGCAGAGAACATCAGAAAAGTAGGAGATATGAATAGGTTGCATTGTTACTTCAGTAGTTGCTAATACGAGGAAATTATTCACCCTTTTACAATCCTATATCTTTGCCTCACTTAATACCTAGCTGCCAAGGCTTCATGCAATCCCTATCACAATCAATAGTCAGTTCACAAGGAAGTTTCGTGTTACAAATTTTAGCCTTCTTTAGCTGATCAATAGTAATTTTTGTTTCAATAAAAATGGTGTTAAATAGGTTGGTTCCAGTTAGATTAATGTTATGCCAACTGGAGCCACTGAGATCGGCATTAGAAAGATTAGCCTCATTGAAATCAGCATTATTAAGATCAGCATTTCTAATATTAGCAGAACCTAGTTTTGTGAAGTGAATAATAGAATCACTCAAATCAGCATTGGCTAGATTTACAGCGTACAAGCTAGCGTGACTGAGATTAGCATGATTAAGGTTTATATCACTCATGTCTGCCCCAGAAAAGTTACTTAATTGGAGCAATGCGCCGCCGAGATTGGCACGATGAAGATTTGCTCCTTTGTACTCTTCATTTTGAGTTTTTAATGGATCAAGCTTTCCCCAAGATTTTCTGACATATCTCTCTATTGCTTCGCTAATAGGCTCTCCGTCAAGAGTTGTATGATTGATTCTAGCTTCACGAAAATCAGCCACTCTAAGTTTTTCTCTATAAAGCTTAGTAGAATAAAAGGCATCATCAATATCAGCTTTTTCAAGACCAACACATTCTAGAAACAAAGAAGAATCGCAGCCCTCTAGAAATGACAAAATAAGGGCTTCAGCGCAATTAAGTGACTCTAACTCTCCAGCAGAGAGGTCAGCTACTCGAAGATCTGAATTTTTCAGGTTAGCATCACGAAGATCAGCTTGGCGTAGGTCTGCAAGTCTAAGATCAGCCCCATCTAAATTTGAGTCACTAAGATCTGCGTTGCATAAATTGGCGTAACGTAAATTAGCACAGTGGAGGTTAGCTAAGCTGAGATTAGCGTTGCAAAGGTTAGCATTATGTAGGTCTATCCGGCGAAGATCTGCACGGCGTAAATCTGCTCCATCAAGATTTGCCCCACTTAAATTTATGCCACTTAGATTAATTAATCCTAAATTTGCTCCACTCAAATCTGAATAACTTAAATCAATTTCATTGATAATAGTAGAGTCTTTTAAAAACCTGATTAATAAGCCCTTGCGAAATCCATCAAGTTCCTGTAACGCTACCAACGTTCTAGCGCGTATAATTGCCCGCTGTTTAACTTTATCTTCTTCCAGCCCATTCATATCTAAAAACAACCTTGCTATTTGCTCTATATATCCTTTAAGTGCTTCTTGATGTAAACGATTCAGTGCAATCTCCTCTTCTTGCCTTCTTCTTGCTTTCTCTTGTTCCTCTATCAATTGTTTACGCTTCTCCTCCTTTACGTTTAAATATTTCTCATGTCTCTTTGCTTGAAACTCTAAGAATCTTTTGATTGCGAAACCACCGCTAGCTAGTAGAAGAGGGACTATTAAAAGTTCCATCCAATCCCAAATTGATTTTCCCAAAAATTCTATTTTTGTTAAATCTGCTGATCTATTTGCATTCAAGATTGTGATCCAAGTCCAGTTCCGGAAATCATTTTTAGTTAGAGTTAAAATGATAAATGCAACCGAGATAAATAAAGCTGTAAGCCATCTTAATTTTCTTCGTCCGATTTTTGAAAATAACATCTCAATACTTCTCCCATATAGGACTGAAATTTGATTCCGAATAAATCCAAAGAGCATTATTAGATCATCCCATCACTCGTTATCTTGGCGACAGATTCTTCTACTTCAACTTTAGAGTTTTTCTGATTCCCTTTGCGGTTACGCCAGAGTTTGTAATAGAGAATGGGCACCGCCGATCGCGACAGCAACAACGAAGCCACTTCACCTGCCATCAGCGAGATCGCTAACCCCTGGAAGATTGGGTCAGCCAGGATAATGGCCGAACCAACCACCACAGCCGCCGCAGTTAAGAGCATAGGACGGAAGCGCACCGCTCCGGCATCAATTACCGCTTCTTCTAGGGGCATGCCTTCCTTCAGGCGTAACTCGATGAAATCCACCAGGATGATGGAGTTCCGCACCACAATGCCTGCTCCAGCGATAAAGCCGATCATGGACGTGGCTGTAAAAAATGATCCCATCAGCCAGTGAGCGGGCATAATGCCGATGAACGAAAAGGGAATCGCTGCCATAATCACTAACGGCGTGGCAAAGGACTGAAACCAACCCACCATCAGGACATAAATCAGCAACAGTACCACCGCAAAGGCAATCCCCAAATCACGGAAGACTTCATACGTCACCTGCCATTCGCCATCCCACTTGATCGCGTAGGTTTCAGTCGTTGGGGGTTGTTCAGTGAGATAGGTTTGAATGGTAGCTCCCGTGGCTGGAACGAGTTGATTGATCTGTGGTTGCAGATTGAGCATGGCATAGACTGAGCTTTCGACTCTGCCAGAAACATCACCCAAGACATAGACAACGGGCTGTAGGTTTTTGTGGTAAATGCTCGTGTCTGCTGTTGTTGTGTCTGTCTTCACCAGGCTGCTCAAAGGGACTAAATTACCATTGGTGCCCTTGAGGTTCAGGGCTTTCAAATCATCCAGGCTGGTGCGGCTCGACTGACTGAAGCGTAGATTAATGGCGACATCTTCCCGCGCGTTTTCGTCATGTAACAGTCCCACATTTTGTCCAGCGAGTGCCATTTGCAAGACTTGTGAAATCTGAGTCGGGCTGATGCCGTTCAGCGCTGCTTTCTCGCGATCGATAACCAATCGGTAATCAGTCTGTGGCGCTTCCATATACCAATCCACATCAACAACACCATCGGTTGACTGATATAACTGGCGAATTTTGGTCGCGAGGTCAATCTGTCCTTGATAATCGGGACCATACACTTCAGTCACCAGGGTTTGCAGCACCGGAGGACCAGGAGGGATTTCGGCAACCTGAATCCGGGCACTGTAGCGATCGCCAATTTCCTTCAGTTGGGGACGAATCGCTTTGGCAATCTCATGGCTCTGACGATGGCGATCGCCCCTGGGCAAAAAGTTCACCTGAATATCGGCAACATTAGTACCCGATCGCAAAAAGTAATGCCGCACCAAGCCGTTGAAATTGTAAGGAGAAGACGTGCCGATGTAACTTTGATAGTTAATGACTTCGGGAACCGTCGCCAGATATTGTCCCATCTCGCGGGTGGCTCTAGCCGTCTGCTCCAGGGTCGTACCTTCTGGCAGATTGACGACGACCTGCAACTCGCTCTTGTTGTCAAACGGCAGCATTTTGAGAATCACCAGCTTAAAGCCTGCGAATCCACCGACAATGAAGATCAGGGCTAACACCGTGGCGACCAGAAACGTGGTTCCTCGACGTGGATAATGCACGAGTGGAAGCATAAACCGACGATACAGGCGGCTCAGGGCATCCTCGCCGTGATCATGGGCAGCGTGGCTGGCACCACTAAAGACTCGCATCGTTGTCCAGGGAACGACAATAAAGGCGACCAGTGCCGAAAAGATCATGGCAGCAGAAGCACCGAGCGGGATGGGCAGCATGTAGGGGCCCATCAAGCCGCCGACAAACGCCATGGGCAGGATTGCCGCAATTACCGCTAAGGTTGCCAGAATGGTCGGATTACCTACCTCATCCACTGCTTCCAAGATAATCTGCTGTAAGGTGCGCCGCCGATTGGTCGAGAGTTGCAAGCGGGTTTTATTTTCTGGCAATTGCAGATGACGACCGACATTTTCGACCACGACGATCGCGTCATCTACCAGAATCCCAATGGAAAAAATCAGCGCAAAGAACGTGACGCGATTTAGCGTGAAGTGATAAAAGACAAAGCTGGCAAGCGTGAGTGCTAAGGTCACGGGAATTGACACCGCCACCACCATTGCCTCTTTTCTACCCATCACAAACCACATCAGCAGGGTCACAGAACCGACTGCAATCAGCATGTGAAACAGCAGTTCATTGGAACGTTCGGCGGCAGTTTCACCATAGTCCCGTGTAACCGTCAGATTGACGTTGTTAGGAATGTAGTTCCGTTTAATTTGGTCGAGCTTATGCAGCACATGATGAGAGACTTGAATCGCATTGGCTCCAGAGCGTTTGGCGATCGCGATCGTCACCGCTTCGGTTTCTCCAACAGGCGTTCCTGATTGGCGCTGATTATTTTCGCGTTGTTCTCCCTGCCCAAAAAACACATAACTGGCAGGTTCTTCTGAACCATCTATAACGGTTGCCACATCGCGCAAGTAGACAGGTTGATTGTTCGCAACCGCAACCACAAGTCCTTTCGCATCTTCCGCCGATCGGATAAAACTTTGGGTTCTGACTAAAAACGATTGATTGTTTTGATTTAAGGCACCGCTAGCCAGTTCAGTATTCTGAGCTTGAAGCGCTTTAGAAATTTCTAAAGGCGTGATGCCAAAGGCATTGAGTCGGGTTGGATCAAGATCGACTCGCAGTTGCCGTTTCTGTCCACCAATCAGTGTCGTTTCTGAAACATCTGGTACTTGCTTAATTTGTTCATCTAATTGCGCTGCAATTTGCCGTAATTCTGCTCCCGTACTGTGTTCACCCCATAAGGTCAAAGTGAGAATCGGAACATCATCAATTGACCGTGATTTAATCAGGGGTTGAGAAACACCGGGTGGAATCTTGTCAAAGTTAGCATAGAGCTTGTTGTAAAGCTGAACAATAGAGGTTTCTGTGTTTTGTCCTACGAGAAAACGCACAATCACCAGGGAGGAACCGGGACGCGAGGTGGAATAAACGTATTCCACTCCTGGAAGCTCTTTGATCAGCTTCTCCATTGGCGCAGTAACACGCTGTTCCACGTCTTTTGCAGACGCTCCCGGCATTTGCACAAACACATCGGCCATCGGTACGGTGATTTGCGGTTCCTCTTCCCGTGGCAAAATCAGGGTCGCGCCAATCCCCAATAGCAGCGACACCAGAATGATCAGCGGTGTCAGCTTGGAATCGATGAATTTCTTGGCTAGATTGCCGACGAAACCTAGTCTGTGAGGTTTTGCAGGATCTCGGTCAGTATGTGCGCCATTGTTCATGTCTACCTCATCCTCCCGTTCATCATGGCAGGCATTCCTTGCTCTGCAAACTGGGCCACTTCCCGCGCGTGTTCTCGAATGACGGCGACCAGCTCAGGATTGTCAGATGTTTCTGTGACTGCAATGCCTTTAGCGGTAAGCTGAATTCGCCGCTGATATTTATTTGCCGACTGGGACAGGGTCGGCAACGTAGAACTCATCCCAATCATGGGAATGGGTTGATTTTTATTGACGCGATCGTACATTTTAGAGGCATGGGCTTGAATCAAAGCCACAACTTGAGGGCTATCTGATTCAGTCACAGCACGAATACCACCAGAAATTTCTTCTACAGTGCGATGAATTTGATTGTGGTAAGCAAAGAGTTGATGAATTGTTTGGGCATCGCCACCCCCTCCCATGCCCGGATTGCCCATCATTCCTGGAGATCTTCCCATCTGACCATTCACAACTTGGGGAATTGCTAAAACCACAACTAAAGCCAGAATGGAAAGCCATACTAAAATTCTGCGTTGCATTGGAAACCTCCTGAAGAATTTAAGGCTGTGTTGTAATGGGCTGTCCGTCGCTCAGTTGCTCGATGTGATTCGTAATGATGCGATCGCCTGTCGTCAAGCCTGAAACAATCTCGACTTTTCCATCACGTTGTTGCCCTGTTTTGACCCAACGCAAAACAGCAGTCGATTGATTCGATGTATTTGTGTTCACAACATACACTCCCTGTAATTGCCCCCGCTGAATTAGCGCGGTCGAGGGAATGAGAATCGTGTCTTGTTTTCCATTGACTGGTAAGGCAATCCGTCCAAACATGCCAGAGATCAAGCGACCAGAATTATTTATGGGAATCTTGACCAGAAAACTCCGAGAGTTAGCGTCTGCGGCTGGAACAATCTGCTGAATCGTGGCTTTTAAGGTTTGACTGGCGGACTCCACCCGTACCTGAACCGATTGACCCACCCGCACGAAGCGTAAGTTCGCTTCTGGCACAGAGATCTCTAGCTGGAGCCGATCGGGATTTTCAATCTTCAGCAAGGCCGTACCGTTCATGGAGTAGGGATTCGTCGTCTCACCCAAAGATGCCAGCTTTTCAGTCACGATGCCATCAAAGGGAGCGATCACAGTGCCGTAGCTCTCATTCATTGAAGCGGCTGTGACCCCCGATTTTGCTTGATTGATCGCCGCCTGGGACTGAGCGATCGCCGCCTGGGACTGCTGGATACCTGCTTCTGCCTGGGCGACTTGTGCTCTAGCTTGATCCAGCGCCGTATTGGTCTCATCCAGGTTTGCTTGCGAGACGGCTCCCGCTGCTCTCAGTTGAGCAGACCGAGTTTGGTTAATTTGTGCCTGTCGGAGTGCTGCCTGAGCGGACAACTTCTGAGATCTTAATTGGCTTAAAGATGCCTGGGAGCGCGCCAATTCGGCTTGCGCTTGGGCAACGCCCGCTTGAGCCTGATTAGTCTGAGCCGCGATGTCCTGCACATCAATGCGGGCAAGGATATCTCCTTGACGAAAGCGATCGCCCGCCTCCAGGGGAAAGTAAATGATGCGTCCGCTGACCCGAGTTGACAGGGTTGCCTGGTCAACTGGACGGATCGTACCAGAGAGTTCCAGTGTATTGGCAAGCGCTTGAACCCGAATGCTCAGGGTTTCAACGGCGATCGCAGGCGCTGATATAGCTTCTGGCGAGTGGGTCGAACGGGTGAGTTGCAAAATACCCCAGGTTCCCCCTGCCAGTAGCAAGGCACCGCCCAGCAACAGTCCCCACCCCTTTTGAGAAAGCCCTGGTGGAGGAGACCGTTTGGGCTGCACTGATCCATCTATGGTTTCATCAAGCGATTCATTCAGCGGTTCATCTGAGGTGGTATGAGTCATTGCTGTTCTCCTTTAAGGGCGATTACCGCGTTGCACGGGATAGCCTGCACCTTGCCATGCCAGTAGTCCACCTTGCAGGTTGTAGACTTGACGGTAACCTTGAGTCACTAACCATTGCGCTGCGATCTCACTGCGATGACCCGATAGACAAGTGATGGCGATCGCCTGCTCTTTGGGAATGTCTTTCAAAATTCGGTTGCGGCTGAACCGTTGCGCGGTTGGAATATGCCCCATCCAGTATTCCAGCCACCCTCGCACATCAATGATCAGCAGTTGATGTGCCTGTGACTTTAGTTGAGCAGGAGTCAGCAAAACTGGATTCATCGCTTGTTTCTTCTGTGCTTTCATTTTCATCTTGTTATCCTTCTCCAACTCTGCTCATGACCGAAAATGATTTAATAAATGGTCCTGCCATGCGCGGATCTTTAATCATGGCGGTGTAGTCTCCGACCCGAAATTGCAACTTCCGGCTCATATACGCCATGCTTAAGCCCATCATGTTCAGTCCTTTTGTCTTCCACCGCTGCCAGTGGTCGCGATCGGCTCGTAAATCCCAGTTCAGCTTCTGTCCGTCATATGCCCCCGCAGAAATCACCCGTCCTGCTTCAACGGTGAGTACGCCGAGCGGGGTTGGATCGTTCTCAAGACCGTAACCAATGACTGAATTAAAATGAATCTTGGCAAGAGCCTCTGCCAAGTCGGGTTCTGCGTTCCACCGGTCACCAAATGCGCGCATCCATTCGGGTGAAAATAAGTCTGCCATTGCATTCTCTCCAGGTCGCTTTTTATAGAGTTGGTCAATGAAATTGAACCTTACTTATGGCGGGTAACTTGTCGATGAGTACAGAGTGCTAATAATTCGGTATCAATCACCCGGTAATAGCGCCAAATCCCTGCCCGACGACAGGCTACGACTCCAGCATCTTTCATCAGTCGTAAGTGCTTGGAGACATTGCCCTGCTGTAAGCCTGTGCGATCACAAATATCTTGCACGCTGCGTTCCTGATGGCAGAGTGCCGCTAGAATTTGCAATCGAGCGGGTTCTGCGAGGATCTTGAAGCGGCTTGCGAGTCCTTCTAGTTCATCAGGACTCAAAATCATTTCCATAAATCAGGCTCCATCGAAGTGATGAGAGTGGGGAAGGGGAAGCCATCCCATCACCTCAAACGGTCGGAG
The DNA here is from genome assembly GCF_003003795.1 of Stenomitos frigidus ULC18. GTDB lineage: Bacteria > Cyanobacteriota > Cyanobacteriia > Leptolyngbyales > Leptolyngbyaceae > Stenomitos > Stenomitos frigidus_A. The sequence goes on from NZ_PVWK01000034.1 coordinate 36,188, forward strand.
TCAAAGGGCGATTCTGTTCTACTGGTAAGGGTAAAGGTTCCACCAGTGGCAGCCCGATCGCCCGAAAAGCCCAACGCTCAAACCAAGGAATCGTCCAACCCAGGCGCATTTTTGTGAGGAAATAACGCTCAAACCCTGCCTTCATCCAAGCCACCCAGATGCCGTGATAGGTGAGAGCACGGTGGCGATGTCCTGCCTCATCCGGTAGGAGTGGATCAGCTAAAAAGAGCGCTCCGGTATCCCCAAAATCCGCGAAGCAAACTGCCTGTAGCGTTGGCCTGAGCTGATCACCAGACGTAACTCCTAACTCCAGGGCAATATTATGGGCAACCGCCAGCGCCATTTCTTCGCTCATCAGCCCCACCTTGGGCGCACCCGTAGGAATCGAGGTTTGCTCTGCGGCTTTAAGTTGGGTGATCACCCCCACGGCGTAAATCGACTCAAAATCAGGATGACGATAGGTCGGCAAGACGGGTACAAACCCCTTGGTATCGGTTAATCCTAGGGCTTCGCGCAAGAAGCGGGGGCCCCGAAAGGGCGGCAAGACCATTGTGTACTTTGATGGAATCTTCCGTCCATCCGCCAGATGCACCGCATCCGCTTCAAAATGTGAAATCGCTGTATTTTCCATCAGCTCAATTTCCCGCGCTGCCATGAATTTCCGCATCAGCCAGCGGGAGTTAGCCATCCCACCAATACCCAGATGTCCGGCGTAGGGTTCTGAGGTAATGAAGGTAATGGGAACTTGCGATCGCAATCCCTTCCGCTTCAAAAGGTGATGGATCAAAAAGGCAAACTCATAGGCGGGTCCAAAACAACTGGCTCCCGGTGCCGCACCGACCACAATCGGTCCTGGATCGGCTAAGAATTTCTCCCAGGCTGCCCCCGCCAATACGGCATGATGAGGATTACAGACCGATTGGGTATAGCCTCCCTCCGGTCCCAAGCCTGGGATTGCATCTAACGCCAGTTCTGGTCCAGTAGCGATCACGGCATAGTCATAGTCCAAGGTGCGATCGGTCATCGTCATCTGACGAGACTTCGGATCAATCGCCGTGACGGCAGCATGAATGAACTCAATACCATGCTGCGGCACGATCTTAGCCAAATCCAACTGGATTTGATCGAGGGACTTTAGCCCTAAACCGACCCAAGGCAACGACGGCACAAACGTAAACTTCGGTTGATTTGAAATGAGCGTGATCTGATGTTCACGCGGTAACACATGCCTCAGTTCGTAGGCGGCAGGCAATCCTCCCAGTCCAGCACCAATCACAACAACACGAGCCATAATCGCGACTCCTAAAGATTAAGTTTTAAAGTTGAGTTTTGAAATAACCCTTCGATACGCTGAAGCACTGATGGGTCAACTCGTGTTCACCCTACGGCTTCACCCTCTTACTCCCAGCCTTTGCAGTAATACAATCAACGGACACCAGTTGGTAAACGCCGATTGCAGCAGGTTCAGTCCCACAAAGGCGGTTAACCATAACCAGGCTGGATTGCTTAACGCTAACGTTAAGCTCACGAGTATAATGCTGCCCGCAATCAAACGTAGCCACTGATGCTGAGTCCAGGATCGCTGGCGGCTGTTCATCGGCTTTAGCATAAGGTTCTCAAGGAATTTGATTAACTCATTATATAACTATTCAGTAGTATAATTGATTAGTTATTTGAAATATTTCAAAACTTTTACACACGACCCTAGTGGTCTACCAAATCAACTTTACCGGGTTCAAAAGTAGGATATAATCGCCCTGATTTATCTCGCGCATCGGTCGTTGCGAAACACCAATTCACCGTTGCTTTTTGCTCATTCCGTGGCTGCTGCCAAGCGTTCACTTCGTCGGTCAATTCCCATTTGGTCGCAATGCGTCGGTCGAGACATTGACGCACTACCCCGCTGAGAAGCTTGGCGCTGGGGTTACAAAACTAAACCAGATTCACCAAGCCACGCAAGCGTATCTTGATGGGCGGGGAATTTCTCAGACTACTTGGCAGCAGATGCAGGATGATTTGCAGCAGCAGAAACAGCAAAGAATACGATCAAGACAAAAAGATCTTGGATTGGAGATGTAAGCGATAAACCCTGGCTGAATTAGAGGCGATTAAGGGCACAGGCGGACAGGCTCCAGTGTTGGGAAGTACTTGAGCAGTTGTTTGGCCGTGGGGAATTTTTTATGGGAGAGCCTCTACTTTCTCGCGTTGACTTTAAACTTTCTGTTGTCTGTCGCGACTGGCTTAGCCTGCCGTAATCCTTCCAGTTGCTTGAGTTGCTGGGACTGTTCTCCCAATCGAATTGAGAGGCGATCGCCCACCAGTTCACACAGCTCAAAGATGAACGGTTCCGCAATCTCGTAATACACACTGACGCCTTGAGGCGTGCGGGAGACAATGCCTGCCTGCGCGAGAATCTTCAGGTGCTTTGAGACGTTCGCTTGCCCCAATCCAGTTGCTTCCATGATTTCGGTGACATTCTTCGAGCCTGTCTTCAAAGAACATAACACCTGCAAGCGGCTGAGTTCGGACAGCACTTTGAAGTAATCAGCCACTTGTGCCAGGGCGGAAGGAGGTAAAGACATAGGGACAGAAAATTGCTTTTAGAAGGGTCTTAATTCATTCTATACTATATCAAATATATTGCTATATGGTAGTATAGTTAACAAAAAGCATCGAATGATCGTCAGAATTCCTAGTCCCAAACTCAGAAAGCTGTATTCTAATGTACTGCTGGTTCACTGGCAGCAACTCGCAGATTTGAAGGATGGTTTACTGTTAGATGTTTGGAATGTGGATGAGCTTGAAGCAGGGCACATCGAAGGCGCAGTCAACATTCCCCTGGCTCAATTGCGCGATCGCCTGCCTGAACTGAACCCCGAGCAAAAAATTTGGGTCTATTGCCAGGTCGGGCAACGAGGTTACTATGCCACTCGTGCATTGCGGCTGAATGGGTTGAATGCCTATAACTTGAGTGGTGGATTCAAAACCTATCAGGCAATCTCGTCCAATTAAGCTGACAGAGAACTAAGTCATGGTGTCTGGGGCACTAACCCCCGTCGGGGTTTGGGAGCTGATTGTTGTGCCTTGTTGTGCCTTGTTGTGCCTCGTTGTGCCTCGTTAGGCTCATGGGTCTATGTCTGCCTAGGTCAACTTGCTTGAGCTTTCGTCTCTGTTCTCAACCCTAAGCGACGCCATTCCACCATGCCGCCAGTGATGTTATAAACCGCTGTGAAACCAGATTTCACCAGCTGCTTGGCCGCGATAGGGCTGCGGTGGGCAGTTAAGCAGACCACCGCCACGGGCTGATCGTGCGGCAGTGCTCGAAACCACTGGGGTAAAAATCCTCGCCATATCCCCAGGCCAAGTAAGAGACGAGGCAGGCTTAAATTGCGGGCTCCTGGGGCGTGTCCGGTAAAGTATTCCAGTCCGCTGCGCACATCAATGAGCAGGGGAGCATTGGCCGTTTGGGACAGGTCTGTGGGGGATAGGTCCACCACAGTTGAGTTGGATGAGGAGGGCTGAGTCATGGGGCACCAGAAAATTGGGGGATGGTTTGAGCGGGCGATCGCACCGTCGAACGGACAACTAGCGACCACCACAAACGAAGTGGAATTGCGTCATACCCTGTCCGTTCAAGCTATGAAAGGGCAGGGCCAGCGTTTACTCTGGGCTGTGTTCGGGTTTCCCGTGGCGGTGCCCAGGGGCATCACCATGTTCGCGTTGATGATGTTCTTCTGGGGTCATCACGACGAGCGTATCGTCCAGATAGGCCATAACGGCTGCATCCAGGTCAGTTTCAGCGGTAATCAGTGGCTGAATGCCCTTGGACTGTAGACGACGGGCTAATCCCCGTCCTATACCACCGCTAATCAGCACCTGAACGGTGTCTAGGGGATGAGAATCTTTCGGAGAACTCTCGTGGAAGCTCTGGTCTTTGGTGATTCGGAGCAGTTGTTTAGTCTGGATGGTGGTGTCATCCACGTCATAGATCCAGAATTTCTGACAATGTCCGAGGTGGGCTGTCACATTGGTCTGGTTTTGGCTAGACACGGCGATCTTCATAGGATTCCTATTGATTAAGATTGAGGGAATTGATTGAAATTGAGGGAGTTTTTCGGGTGTTTGGCAATACGCATCTGGTGGGTCAGACCCACCAGGGGGTTTCCCCAGTGCGGGGATCAGTCTCTGTCCACGGTGAAATCAAAATGTTGTTATCGACGACAGCAACGTGGAAGATCTTGAGTGGGAGGGGCGCTGGACCGCGAACCACCGTCCCATCTGGCGCATAGCGGGAACCGTGACAGGGACATTGAAACTGTTGATCCATCGGATTCCAGGGGAAGGAGCAGCCTAGGTGGGTACAGTTATCCAGAATCCCAATGCTGTCCAGGGTATTATCTTCTTTGACAATCAAATAGGTGGGTTCACCGCTCACACCTGCAACCAGGGCACGGCTTCCCGGTGCTTCTGCCAGGATCTGGGTGGCTGGGATTGGGTTTCCCAGAATATCTTTGGCAATAATGGCTCCCCCCGCTCCCGTTTTTTCTGCGGGAGGAATGAAGAATTTGCCGACAACATAGAGCGCGGCACCAGTGGGAACAGCAAGAACTGCTCCGGTAATGAAGTTGAGAAGCTGCCGCCGCGATATGGATGGACTTTCAATCGGAAGATATGGACTTTCAATCGGAAGATTAGCGTCCATGATAGAACTCCTGGATTTAGAAGGTGTATTCAGTTTGCAAAGTACTTAGCTTTGTTTCAAGCAGGCGATCGCTCACCTGTCATCGTTTCTAGCTAGTCGCGCTTAAGTTTTTCTAAAATTGCTCGTTGGCTGATTGGTATGAATTCCCAAGAGGCGATAAAGACCGCAAAAGCCTACCAGGGCTGTCACCAGCAGGACACCACCAGCAACGACTAGCCCAATACCTAACGCAGAGCCGCTGTAGGAAAACAACCCCAGATAGAACAAGGCAGAAGCCAAAAATAGGCGGATCAGGCGATCGAGTGAACCAACATTCGTTTTCATGGCTGAAATCTCCAATATTGAGCGGATTACAAAAACCTTGCTGCATAGCTGCATGAAGCGACTCTCAAGGTGATTGCAATTTTTTTGTAACTTTACCTTCATATTATAACTAATTGGTTATAGAATAGTAAAGTAATTTTTAGTGGATGATACGTACTCCGCACAGGCAAGCCAACACTTGCAAGATAACCATTATCAGAACAAGATGGGCGATCCTCTAGCGAGTCGCTAGAGGATTGACTTGAAACTTTAACTAGCGTTTTATTAATAACTTGTTTTTCTTGCGATTTGTATCGAAGTCAATCAAATCAATCGGGGAATAACCCATCAGCCTGTCAAGGTAGAAGCGGATAGCAGAGCCGTTAATTCAAATCAAGCCGTCCTCCTTTTGACAGATTGACTAGGTAGTAAGAACTCAACTATTGATTAGACGTAAGAAAATTTCTGGAGGTTCACATGATTTTACTTCGCCAAGTTCGCAAGATTTTACTGATCATAGGATTAGCAGTATTTATTTCAACTGCTTCAACCTTTGGCTTTGCATCTGGAGAAAGTTGGGCTGTCACTTTATCCTCACCAGGCATTAGACAACTGCCTGTTCCAATCGCAACCATGAATCAAGCTAAAGCGATGACTAAGAATATTGAAGGCAAAGCTCAAGAAGAGATTGGCAGCATGACAGGTGATCTGAAAACCCAGGCTACTGGAAAAGCCAAGCAGCTTGAAGCTAAGACCCGAAAGGGAACCAATAGAAGCATTGAGAACCCCAACTACCAGCCTGGGGGAACAAGCAAGCAAGCAGAAGAACAAAGCCGTGATGCAAGAAAAGCCATAGAAGATGAGGTTCGTGATGCCTTCCAATAAGGAGGATGGATAAAGAGCATCAGCGAAAAAGCGTAGAGTGTTTTAAAGGCAAACAGCAGCGTAATGGGCTGAATTCTAGCTAGATATAGTAACGCCTATCGCATTCTACGTTGATTTTGTGTTCAGGCAAGCAGTCCTCATATTCAATCAGGAGTGCATTAGGCACTCGTAAATATGAGGTTAAGGCAACTGATAAGAATATTGAAGAAAATTCATAAAGGAAGACGATGATGAATAACGAAAATGATTCCCAAGCTTCTGTCCCTCAATATGACGCGCACATCACCCCTGCTGAATCTATCGCACGGCAGCATCGGGAAGGCAAGTACTTTGGACACACCTCTCATGAGGAACCGGATGGCGAATCGAGCCACGCCACAGAAGGTTACACGGTCGATCAAGAGGGGTTGCTCAATAACTACGCGATCGAGCCAGAAATGTACGTTGATGTTCCCGGAGATATGCGAGAGCAAGCAGCCCAGGAAGCAGCAGAACATGCCCATGAGATGCAGGAGTTATCTGAGGATGAGGACGGTAAGCTGACAACAGAACACGATTGGCGGCATAAAGGACCAGGCTTGATTTAGCGCACGCAAGAAATCCAACCAGGATAGAGAACTGATGTTTATACCTCGTGGTTTTGGCGAATGCTCGATCACAACTAAACTGGGCAGGATGGTCTACTATACGGCTCAAGGAGAACCGTGGGATGAATGTAGATCAAAAGAAACATTAGTTTTCCTGCACGGCTTTGGTGGTGGTTCCTCGGCTTACGAATGGTCAAAAGTTTATCCCGCTTTTGCCGCAGAGTATCAAATCTTGGCACCCGATTTGATTGGCTGGGGGCGATCGGATCATCCTGCCCGTAGCTACCAAGCCGAAGATTACATCGCGATCGTCATAGAATTTATGGAGCAGACCTGTCTTGTTCCGACGACTGTCATTGCCTCGGCCTTGACGGCGGCATTTACAATTCGTGCTGCGATCGAACGCTCTGACTTATTCAAGTCATTAATTGTCACGACCGCCGCTGGTTTAGCTGAGTTTGGGCAAGACTATCGCCGCAGCGGTTTTGCCCAGTTTGCTCAGTCTGTGAATATCCCATTCCTCAATCAACTACTTTACGGTGCAGGCGTGGCAAACAGTTTTGGCATTCGTAGCTTTTTAGAGCAACGCCAGTTTGCTGATGCAGCGCAAATTTATCCTGAAATTGTTGAGGCGTATCGACAATCGGCTCAACGCCCCAATGCGGAGTATGCGGCACTTTCATTTGTGCGGGGAGATTTGTGCTTTGATTTGTCCCAATACATCACCAAATTGACGGTACCTACCGCCATGATTTGGGGCAAGGGCAGTGAGTTTACCAGCCCCGATATCGGTCGTAAACTGGCTGAAATGAATCCTCAAGCCATTCGTCGCTTTTACTATCTGGATAATGTGGGATTTACGCCGCAGCTAGAGCAACCTGCGGTGACGATCGGGCTGATTCGCCAGATATTACCCTTACTGGAGTAGGGGTTTAACTAACCGGATGCCACGAGAGATCCCGAACTAGACCTGACATAACATATGCCATTCAATCAACTTATTTCAGGAGCAAGAACCGATGCACAAGTTATCTCAGCCTGTTCTGAACCTTGTACTGATGATCAGTGTCAGTCTGCTGCTGCTCAGTTGGAGTACCGCGAATGCCTCAGCCGCTCCAGCTATTCCCCATCCCAACGAGTTGGCGCAAGCAGTCCAAGAGATTGAAGCTTTGGATACCATGCGTTCTGGGCTGGCTTCTTCCCTGGAAGGGAGTACCGAAGTACCCACCATGCAAACCATGAAAGAAGTCTGCCGTCCGGTCGGAATGCGCGCCATCCAACTCAGCCAAGAGAATGGCTGGCAGGTCAAACAGATTGCTAAGAAATATCGCAATCCAGACCATGCTCCAGACAACTTACATGCTCAGATCGCGTTAGCAAAATTTGAACAGGAACCGGAGCTAATCGGTTTTTGGGATCGAGAAACTCTGAATCAACAGACAGGAACACGCTATTACCGCCGCATCAATGTGGAAGCCAGTTGTCTCGCCTGTCATGGTTTGAAAGATCGCCGTCCCCAGTTTGTTAAAGATGGTTATCCTCAAGATTTAGCCTATAACTTTCACGTTGGCGATTTGCGCGGTATGTATGCCGTTTTCATTCCAGATGCGATTCAAAAAGCAATGCAAAATTCAGTCGATCAACAATAACCCTAATAAATGCAAACAGCATGAAGATAAATTCCATTTTACGTTTCATCGGAGCATCACTCATCCTCGCAACGCTAGTTTGGACGTTGACGGCTAATCTGGCGATCGCCCCAGTTCAGGCAGCCATCCGACAATTAGAAGAAGCCCCAGGGCAACTGGTGTGGCAGTCTCGACAGACGCTCAAAGACGAGCATGGCGGTAGTTGGCAAGCGATCGCCTTCAAGCGCGTTCGTCCCGATGGCTCAGCCCATATCTATTTGCGTTTAGTTGGGTTTCCAGGAACAGCAGACCTGGATCATTCGCAACCGCTAACGCTCACCAACTCACTGGGCAAAACATTGACCGCAGCAGATATATCCTCAGATATGTTTACTGATAAAACCCAGATAAAAACCGATATGGGGCAGTATGATTTACAACCGATCTTGATGCAGCTAGAGCCAGCGATGCCGTTGCAACTAACACTTCCCACCCTTGACCAGGAAAAGATTAGCCTCAATGTTTCTCCTACCGTGGTTGAAGAGTGGCGATCGCTGACTGACCAAAAATGATCACCTTATAACTAAATAGCTATAAGGTGAGGAAAAGATTTTAAGACATGCAAATACTTTGGAGATAACCATCATGAGTTTAGACAGTCTAGCCGCTCTCAAGCCCTATCTCAGCTTTTTCCACCCGATTACGATGTGGATCTTGCTGGCCGTGGCGCTCTATGCCATGTATTTGGGTGTGCAGGTGAGGCGAACGCGGTTGGCAGAAGGAGAGTCTAAGAAAGAACTGGTGAAGGGTCGATTCGCCATTCGCCACCACCAAATTGGCTCCATCCTTCTAGCGCTAATGGTAATGGGGGCGATCGGCGGCATCACCGTGACCTACCTGAACAGTGGCAAAATTGTGATTGGACCCCACCTGTTTGCGGGTTTAGGGATGGTGGGGCTGGTTTCCACGTCTGCGGCACTGGTTCCCTTTATGCAAAAGCATGACTGGGTGCGCAGCATCCACGTTTCGCTGAACCTGATTCTGCTGGGATTGTTTGGTTGGCAAGCCGTAACCGGGGTACAAATTGTGCAAAAGATTGTCAGCCAGATGATGCAGTCTCCTGCGTAACTATGGTCACAAAGCTTCTGCTGGATCGCGCATTAATATCAACGCTTTGATAGTGTCTGAATGTACAGCTAAGAATTATGGATTTAATAAGATCTGGAATTTGATTGCTGGTAGGGGCGAACGGCCGTTCGCCCCTACCGAAGAATCGCGGAGTTATTTAATTCTCATTCCTAACCTACTTAATTTCAATTACCTGATTAATTTGGAGACCAACGTTATGCAGACCATGCCAATCAACATCGGAATTGAGGAAAAGGATCGTCGCGAGATTGCTCAAGGGCTTTCCAACCTACTGGCGGATACTTACACCCTGTACTTGAAGACCCATAACTTCCACTGGAACGTCACAAGACCAATGTTTCGGACATTGCATCTTATGTTTGAAGAGCAATATACCGAACTGGCTTTGGCGGTGGATCTAATAGCTGAACGCATCCGAGCGCTGGGGTTTCCGGCTCTAGGCACCTATAAAGAATTTGCCAAGCTCTCTTCAATTGAGGAGCTTACTGGCGGAGTAGAGCCGATTAGCTAATCGGTCATAGTCCATTGGAAGATTGATAGAGCTGGCTAATGTCATTTCTCCAATGTTCTTTCTAGCCTTCCTTTGCTGGCGCAAATTTTTTAAACTGCGATTTTGGAGGCACTTGAAATGAAAAAATTACGAACCGTTTTTGCATTGTTGCTCAGTATTGCTCTCTTTCAAGCACTTGTGTTTACGTTGCCATTTCCTAGTTCGCCTGCAATGGCCACCGATTCTCTAAGTGGAGCAAAAGTGTTTAAGAACAACTGCGCCATGTGCCACGTTGGGGGTAAAAACGTCGTAATGCCAGATAAAGCCTTAAACCAAGCTGCCCTTGATAAGTACGGTAAGAATTCGGTAGTAGCCATTACGGCTCAGATCAAGGCTGGAATGAATGCCATGCCAGCCTTTAAGGAAAAGCTAACCGACGCCCAAATCGAAGACGTTGCCGCCTACGTACTCGACCAAGCTAAGAACGGTTGGCAATAATTTTTGACTAGGTGAAATGCGACGGATCTCAGTTGCAAAATTCGTTAAAACCCTGATGAAGACCTCGTTAGACTGTATTCCCTGTCTCTTGCGCCAATCTTTAGAAGCGGCCAGGTTGGTATCAACAAATCCATCGGTTCATGAGCACATTATCCGGGATGCGCTGAGTTGGGCGGTCGAGATGGACTTAAATCAATCACCTCCTGCCATGGCGCAACGTATTCACCGACGGTTGCGCGAGATCACCGGGGTGGATGACCCTTACCGTGAGACGAAAGACTGGCAAAATCGCGTCGCGATGGAGTTGATCCCAGCGCTCCGGGCTGAGGTTGAATCTGCCAGAGATCCATTGTTGATGGCCGCTCGTCTGGCGATCGCCGGAAATGTGATTGATATGGGTAGTAATGGCAATCTGACAGAGGCAGATGTGCGACAGGCTTTGAACCAAGCCCTGACAGAGCCATTTTTCGGAGAACAGAACGAGTTTCGTGAGGCGATCGCCCAAGCAAAATCAATTTTGTATTTAGCTGACAATGCCGGAGAAATCGCCTTTGATCGACTTCTGGTTGAACAACTTTTACCAGTGCGGATTACCTTTGTCGTGCGCGGTGCGCCAGTCCTTAATGATGCCACACTTGTCGATGCGCGAACGGTAGGGCTGGATCAAGTTGTCAAGGTGATCGACAATGGCTCAGACGCTCCAGGAACCATCTTAACCGACTGTAATCAGGATCTTCGCGATCGATTTGCGACCGCCGACCTAATTATTGCTAAGAGGCAGGGGAATTTTGAGACTCTCTGTGGCGAACCCGGCAATATTTTTTTCCTATTCAAGGTCAAATGTCTGGTGATTGCCAGTCTCGTTAACCAACCGATCGGGACACAAATGTTGGTACATTCTAGATTGGGTACAGCTTATGGGTTGTAACCATCGGGTTTTAGAGCGTACCGATCGCATCATTTCTGATTGAAAGCCATGGGTCAGCTATGGCATGAACTGGGCGATCGCTGTGTCGATTGCCGGACAGGGACTCAGTTAGTGATCGCTTAACAAGAAAGCTAAGGAAGTAGTTACTTGACGATCGCCTCCCCTGCTGCTTTCCAGCCCGCAAAGCTCGGCGGAAATCCCCGTACATTGTCATAATTCAACAGATGCAGCGTCATTACTCCCATCGCTGAGCGATAGCCAGTGGAACAATACAGCACCACAGGGCGATCGGTTGGAATTTTATTTAAATTGCGAGCCATCTGCTGGAGCGGAATATTGGTTGCACCAGGGATATGACCCGACCGATACTCAGAGGGCGATCGCACATCAACTAATAACGGCTGACGGTCTGCCATCAGACTTTTCAACGCTTCGACGTTGCCGATCGTGTAATATCCCGATGGCATCGACATGAGATACTGATCCACGGCTGATTCCAACTTGGGAAAACCTTGTGGATCTGACAGAACCTTGGGGTCAGTTATTACAGCTGACGAAGTAAGATTTGCCGCCATGATCGGGTTTTGCCCAGCACCAAACAAAAGGCAAAGCCACAGGGCGAATCCCAGCACTATAGTCTGAATTGACTTCTTGAATAACATAGATTTCTCCCGAAATGGGTATTTCTCATCATGACCCAGCGCCTCTGTTATCGGGCTGCAACTTCGGCAATATGAGGGCTGATAATCGGAATAGATAGCCAAAATGATTGATAATGAACAGATTCAAAGCCTGCTTCTTATTTATACCGTCTTATTATGTGTGTGTAGGTACGTCTACTTGTGTTCAATCACTGAAGCTCTTTCAATAAAACCAGGGGATTAGCTTTTTGACCTGCAATTGATACGAACTATAGTCAGAGAACTTATCTTTTAGCCATGACTCTTCTTTTCTGGCTTTGATGTCAAAAAATAGCAGCAAAATCACTGCACCAATCAGATGCGTTAAACTCCATTGCCAAATACCATAGGCGATCGCCAGGAAAATCACGCCACTATAAATAGGATGCCTGACTACGCCGTAAGCTCCACTGGTGACTAATTTTCCGGCGTCTTTAGGATGGGGTAAGGGAGTAAGATTTGCACCTAACCCTAGTCCTCCCCAAAATAGCAATAACGCGGCAATTAGGCTGAAAAGACTCGCTAATCCCCAAGTCGTGTATGTCCAAATGTGAGACAACCGATCCAGCCTGATCACTGGATATACGGGCAATAGGATAAAACCAACAAAGAGGATTATTTGAGCAAGAACCCAATATTCACCTCTCGCACCCTGCCACCATTGGGCTGAGAATCCTAATGCTTTAAGTCGGTTCATGTCCTAGCCTCCTCTGTCTATGCTAGCTCGTTTTATCATTCGGAAATCATGTGGGGTATTGTCATCATTAAGCGACTAACTCTGCCATCAGTTCGGCAACAGGCATCAGGCGCTGAGCACGTCCGGCATTGCTCCCCGAAAACACCAGTCCATTTTCAATATCTCCTCGTGCCGCTTTATCTAAAGCCTGAACAATGCAGAAGGATTGCTGTTCATCCCGGCATTTGCAGGCATGGAGACAATTAAACAAACATCGTTTTTCCAAGTCTGGGGAACCTGCGATCGCCTTTTCCACAAAGGCATTTCGCAGTGCCCGTCCCGGCATGCCCACTGGACTAGAAATGATCACCACATCGTCTGGTTGAGCATGAAGGTGAAATTCTTTGTAACGAATATTGGCATCACATTCATCAGTGGTGATAAAGCGAGTCCCAATTTGTACACCACTGGCTCCTAATGCCAACATTCGGTCAATATCAGCTCGATCCCACACTCCCCCTGCGGCAATCACTGGAATCGATTGACCCACTTCCTCGTGCAAATAAGCCACTAATGCTGGGATGACCTGTTCGGCGTTTAGGGCGCGATCGCCTAACTCCTCTAATTTCGCACCGAGATGTCCGCCTGCTGTATTGGGATTTTCTACGACAAACGCATCGGGTAGCCGCCCGTATTGACGTTCCCACTTCCGGCACATAACGCGAGCCGCACGAGTACTGGAGACGATCGGTACCAGTGCTACCTCTGGAAAGGCTGCGGTATAGGACGGCAATTGCAGCGGTAATCCTGCACCTGAAATAATTAGATTCACGCCTTCTTCTGCCGCTGTCCGCACCAGGGTTTCGTAATCTTGAGCAACAACCATCGCATTGATGCCCAGAATTCCCTTGGGACTTAAGGTGCGGGCGGCTCGAATTTCATCAACCAGCGCCAACCGGTTGGCTTCAAAGAACTGTTCTCGGCGCTTGCGACCATTGGTCTGAGTGCTATCAAAGTAGGTTGAGTTTAGCCCTAGAGCAACAGCAGAGATGATCCCAATGCCACCTGCATTGGCAACGGCAGCGGCAAGTTGTGCCCCAGAAATCCGAATGCCCATACCGCCCTGAATAATGGGATAGCGAGCCATGTATTGACCGATTTGGAGCGAGGGGAGTGGTGTCATAGATTCCTTTGGATTAGTTCGTTCAAAAAGCAGGATTCGGTGCAAATGATACGTGTATTGTTCTCGCTATCCCGCTCCACGGCCTTTTCCAGATCTGAACATCTATCAGTAAGGCGAGAGACAATAATGACTTTTACTTTCCTCCTTTCCCTGTAGAACTTCTGCTGCCTAGACCGAAAGCTGCAGTTCGCCGCAATCCTTCCAACTGCTTTAACTGCTGAGACTGTTCTTCCAATCGACTGGTGAGGCGATCGCCCACTAGTTCACAAAGCTCAAAAATGAACGGTTCCGCAATCTCGTAATAAACGCTGACACCATGAGATGTGCGGGAGACAATCCCCGCCTGAGCTAGAATCTTCAGATGCTTTGAGACATTTGCTTGCCCCAAGCCTGTTGCTTCCATATGTTCAGTAACATTCTTCGAGCCTGATTTAAGCGCACACAACACCTGCAAGCGGCTGAGTTCAGATAGCACTTTGAAGCAATCAGCAACTTGAGCAAGGGCAGAAGGAAAGAGGAACATGGTGCGAGTGCTGGATTTTTAACTGTTATGATTGATTCATTGTATGCCTATATAGCAATATAGCAGGGGTTAAGGTGAAAAGAAACCGATCTTTACGGTTATCCACTCATTGTCCTGTCATCCTTCCATTCTCAGAACCAGAGAATCAGACCATGATGGTTTGTCCATTGATCTAGGGAGGTTTTGCCGATGCGATTGTTCCGATCCATTCCCCGTAATGTTTGGATCTTGGGGTTGGTCAGCCTGCTCACCGATGTTGGGGTTGAGATGATTTATGCACTGTTAAGTACTCAATCAGAATTAATTACACAAATAGACATTATAATCAATAAGACCATAAAGTTGTGTAGTGAATGAGGTCTTAGATGCTTTTCATTCGAGAAATAAACCCACTGTCGTTGAAGCTGCTGGAACGGATCTACCGCCAAAGCCGACATCATCAAGTACGGCAAAGAGCGCCTTGCTTAATGTTGGCTTCGCAAGGCATCAAGGTGGAAAAACTTATGACCACTTTAAATGCGAGCTATAAAACAATCTACAACTGGCTCAAGCGCTGGGAAACTGAGGGCATGATAGGACTGTATAACAAACCCGGTAGAGGGCGTAAGCGCACCTTTAATCAGGCACAAGAAACCATTAGAGCATGGGCTAAACAAGAACCAAGACCATTAAAGCAAGTGCAACAGAAAGTCAAAGCAGCATGGAACATTGAAACCAGTACCGAAACGATTAAAAGAATACTTAAAACCTTCTCGATGAGTTGGCATCGGCTGCGGCGTGCTGTTGGTGGAGAGCCAGAACCGAGACAATACGAGGAGAAGAAGGCACAGCTAGAAGCCTTGAAGCGGTTAGAAAATGAGGGCAAGATCAACCTCTATTTCTTAGATCAAACAGGCTTTTGTTTAAGTCCTTCTGTACCCTATGGCTGGCAAGATAAGGGTGAATACTTAACCATTAAGAGTCGCCGTAGTCCACGCTTAAATGTCTTAGGTCTGATGAATCGAAAAAATCATCTTGAAGCTTATGTTTCCACTCAAAGTATTAATTCTGATGTCGTGATTACTTGTATCGATACGTTCTTCCCCGTCGTCAATAAGCCAACCGTTATTGTTGCCGACCAAGCCTCGATTCATCCAAGTCATGCCATGCTTGATAAGGTTGATGAATGGCAAGCACGTGGTATTACCATTTTCACATTGCCATCTTATTCTCCACCGTTGAATTTGATTGAGATTTTGTGGCGGTTTATCAAGTATGAATGGCTTGAGATCGAGGCTTATTCTAACTGGCAAACTTTTGTTGATTCTGTTGAGAAAATTCTTAGAGAGTTTGGAGAGAACTATGTAATCAATTTTGTTTAACTACTTATCGCTGTTTGACGTAGCTGATCGACTCGTGCGGTTGTGTTTTCGCGCATCCAGGCAGGTTTTACTGCAACTGGCTCACTGTAAAAACTTTCAGTGACGGGTTCGTTAAAGGCGACTTCATCAACCACATCAACCACTGAATCAAAGCCAAAAGCATCTAACGCCTCCGCTTGGACTTCCGGTGTGCTTTCTACGGGTGTTTCCATCGCTACAGCAACGATCGACTCGACCGTAAGGTGTTCGCCATTGTGCATGAGCATCGGCTGCGTAGTGCCTTCAACCCCATCAGCCAGTTCCTCTGAAGAAACTCCAAAGGCTTCCAGCGCTGCCGTCTCTAGTTCAACCTGCTCTACTGGCTCTACTTGAGGGTTGAAAACATCCAGATCAACCTTGCCGCCGCTATAGCGAAAGATCGGCTCACCACCCAGCTCGATGTTGATCGTGCCTTTTACTGGTGCTGTCTCCGGCTGTGGCTTCAGCCCGACCTCTTTCAAGAAATCATGTGCAGCTTTGTGGGAGTGGTCGGGATATTCAAAAGAGTCGATACCATGCTGAGACTCATACGCCTGAATCGCGGTTTCAAGCGGGACTGTCAAATAATCGCCGCCGATAACTTCATAGATGTCTGCGATCGTCTTCCCGGCTAAAGCGTCGTAGTCGGCGCGTGTAATCGCTGGCGGCATAGCGCTTATGTCTGAGCGCAACATGGCGGCACCAATCAGTATCATGTGAGAATCGGTCAGCTTGTCTACGATCGGCTCTGACCCGATCTCACCGCGAAAGACAATGCTACGTCCCATCTTGATCGTAATCGGCAAATCGGGTGTGTTTGCGCTCAAACCACCTTCAACCCAGCGATCTCTAAGAGCGGTTAAAAAGATGTACTGATCAGTTTTCATAGCTCGTCCAATCCGCTTTGATAAAGTTTTCTGGCAAACGATTGACGAGAATGTCTTGACCCACTTTCACTAACAGCAACTCCTGGTCGCCATAGAGCGTAATCACAGCCGGAACATAGTCAGGATCGAAAAACAGTTGATGCACAATCACTCCATCTGTTTTCAGGAGGACGGACACATCTTCAAAAAAGAATTCAAGGCTGCGAGGGTTGTAGTCACAAGGCATAGACGGCAAAGCTGCTGCTTGGATTGCTTCTTCTGCCAGTGCCGGGAAGTCGCGCAAAATGCCTGCAATCGCCTGTTTTTTTCCGTGTTCGAGTGTTTGAATCACTAGCGTTCTCCAATTTCAAGTGAGGAAACATTTTTGACGGCAGCAGCAACTTTCACAGGTTGAACCGCTGCTAGTTTGTCGAACATGCCGTTAAAGTTTTGGCGGTTTTGGGGTGATAAAGCTGCCTCTGATGCCTGGATCGCACCATTGCGATCCATTTGAAAGAGGGGTGCCTTTGTTTGGCGATCGGTGATTGTGATTGCACCATCCTTTTGGCGCTTGAAGGCATAGCGCTGACCCTCTAACGACTCCACATCACCGTCCCGCATGAGGCGATCGGCAACCAGCACAGCCTTAGAGCCATACGGAGCCATCTCACCCATCTGATCTAAGCGCTGCTGCACCACTTCAGCACCCTTCAGCCCTTTGGGGACGGCTAAACCATCTCTGGACTGAGCCAACTCGGGGTTGAGCCGACATACGACCAAAAAAGTGTAAGATGAGGCTACAAATCTTTCTCGGTCGGGCTTCTGAATAAAGGCTCAAACAGGGAGGAAAGCATCAAAATTTAACGACAGAATCAGGGTTTTAGCCCCCTGTTGCACTAAATTAGGCGTATGTCGGCTCAACCCCTAGCACATCGCCCGCTCGCAACGCTTTCACCTGCCCCACCTTCAGTGACAGCAACTCATTAGACCGATAGGCCGTGTTAATGCCCAGCGTGAACAAACACAGATCACGGGGACGATCCGCCAGGATTTTCTTAATGCGGTGGATCGCCTTCTTGTCCCGAATCGGCTCCACCTTAATCGCCTTTGTATAGTAGTGGAGAAATTTTGGTCGCCAAGGCTGAAACTCCTACCCAGTAGATCTTCTGGCTGTAGCCTTGATTGAACGCTTAAAGAGTTAAACTGTCCCACTATCGCCTCTAAACGGGACAGTTAAGGCTGCAAACCCCTGGCTTTACGCTGATATAGCCTTCCGATTGCCAACAGCCCAGGTATCGAAAATGGGACAGTTGCTCTTAGCGACCATTTTTTCTCCATTGCTAAACAAAGGCGATCATTGCGCCTCATGACAACCTAACATTGCCGAAAAGAGTCATTTTCGGCAATGATTGAACATGCTCTTTGTAGAATTAAATTCTAAAGAAGATTTGACTCTATAGGAGGCATCACCAGTGAAGTACAAAGCTAACAGTAGGTGAGAAACTCAAAGGTGAGATTGTAGAGCAGCAGCACTGTAGAAATTTAAGGGGCAGGATCTTTAGGCAAACTAGAGGCGGGTGGAGCCACTTCGACTGGGGCAGGCAGTGGGGTCACTTCCACGGGAAGTGGTTCCGAACCTAGAGGAGCAGGGAGAACCGTTTCAACGGGCGGACGAACAGGGGCGGGGAGATCTATAGGGGCGATACCCTGCGGGTATCGCGGAGAGAGCGTCTCTGTTTTTTTCGCTGGCGTAGATGCAGGTTTAGCCGGAGATTCATTAGCGGCAGCGGTTGGCTGACGTTGAGGTGCAGTTGGTTGGGGTTGTTCCTGGTCTGCTACCTGCCGCCGTTGCTCATTTTGACGTTGATAGTTAGAGCCTTCTTCTTCAAAGGTGACGCGCACTCGGGGTTCCTTGACGCAAAGGTACGTAAAGCGACATGCCCCTGCGAGGAAAGGCGCTAAGATCCACCGTTTACATGGGT
>NZ_PVWK01000157.1 GCF_003003795.1 Stenomitos frigidus ULC18
GCAGATAAGGGGCAAGACAGACCCACTGGTCAGCACTCAAGTCTGTGTCGTATGCTAGTCGTGTCATTGGGGGTCTCTGATCGACCCCTTTACTCTACATGACTACCTTTTCAAACAGGTTCTAAGTATTAAGCCATTCGGCAGTACTAGAGAGGACAGGATGACGAAAGGACAGGAGGCAGGAGAATGGAAAACCCTCATCATCACGTCATCCCATCATCGGTTTTAAGGAATGAGAATTAAATAAGTTCGAGGATTGGATAAGGGCGGATTTACTGAACGCTGCATGCCATTAGGGCTTGTCTGGTCAAACCGACCCGTACAGCTTGCTTTAGAGTGGCGGTTGCTGGATGTCTAAAGTAGACAGTGGTTGGACTCCCAAGATGTCTTTCTCGTAGCGAATCGGAGCGAGCACAACTTGAATGCCTCTCTGTTGGCATTGCGCAGCTAATTGGTCTAACCGTTTTTTCATTGCATCAGGAGAATCATCAGACAATTTAGCTTGAGGTAGTGATAGCAGAAATTGCCGAAAGCCCACAAAAGCAAGTCCATAAATAAGCTGCTGGCTCCACTGACCGCTGAAATAGCCGCCATGTACGTTCACACCACCCTTGCCAGAGCTTTGTTTGAAGTATGAAAGATTCAGCCAGACATAATCCCACAGATTAAGTGCTGCTTTTTTGAGTGCAAAACTCACAACACCTCTTGGTTGATCTTTTATCTCCAATGGCTTCAAATCATCCTGGAAATCAACATAATCTGTGCAATCAAAGTAAGTGAACAAGTCAGCCACCACCACACCTTGAGCGGCACCCATCTTTTCTGTTGGCACCTTGTTATCTCTTAGCTCTTCTAAAGTTTGATGTTCACGATCGGATGCCCGCACTTCTAACCATTGAGATGGCAGTTCTGGCTTGCCCTCTTTCAGGTTAATAATGCCGTAGCTTTCAGGTCCAAGAATACGCTTTTGGTGATCCGTTTCATCTGTAAAGTGTCTAGCGGTTATATTACCTAGTCGATAGCCACTAGAGCGTTTCCGTGCTGGAAAACTAAAGTAATTGGCAGTCGTGGAAGCAAGGCGTAGGGCCAAATCGCCTTCATTGCTGAAGACATAAGCCTCTTCGCATCGTCGTAGGGATGATCGCAAAAAGTTAGCCCGTCTAGGCATAATTGACTCTGTGGGAATATCTGGAGCCACTAAGATGAGTCGACCCAAGGAAAACACGCGACCAATATCAGCGGGTGGATTTTGCGCGATCGAACCAGGATCAAAAACATCGGAAAGAATCCGAATCGTATTGGTCACAACAAAACAACCCATACTGTGACCAATAAACGAAAGCTTGATTCTCTTTGCTTTACTAAGTGGGTCTTCTGTTCCTCTCTTATCCACTACAGCTTGGTCAAGTTGCCGAATGAGCTCAACGAGATCTAGAACACCATAATTTGTCGCACGGTAGTTGTCTCGAAAATAGGTAGAAAGCCGCAAAAGTATTAGAACTAATACGCTCGCAAAAGCCAGCACAGAGACGATCAAAATTGGCGTTAGTAAGGCATTAAAATCATCTGTTCTAAATAGTAAGATGGCTGCAATCAAACTGACGATCAAGCTACCGCTAATCACACCACTTAGCAGCACAGGCAGCGCACTAACAGTATCCCGTAGCTTCGTCTGGAACGAGCTTCCCAGGGATAGATCGCCAGTGGGCTTTTCAGAGGGCCAAAGATAACCGAGAAAAACAGCGGTGTGCGGCTTACAGACAGCCGCAGCATGTTTATGAATCTTTTGATACCGTCGTTGAGCGTCCGATCGTTGGGTGCCATAACCATGAATCGAAATTACAACCTGCGGCTCAGTACTGGCAATTAAATAATCGGCAATGGCGTTAATTTTAGCTGCGACCAACGTATTATCAGTCGGCAGCGGATTATCCTCAATATTAATAGCGGCAGTGCTACTAATATAGTAACCAGGGACTCCGGTAGATACATCCGGATCGTCAATAGGATTAATGTCGAACTGGGTGATATCGGGTATTGAGTGAGCCGATGTAGGCATAACCTGAAGAGTAAGTTAATGACCATAAAATCATATTCAGGTTAACAAAAGCATCACCCCATCAGGAATTTGCTAACAAATGTTAGCACAGAAGGCTGCTAGCATCCATCACTCATGCCCAGCTAAGGAACGAGAATTTAATAAGATGCAATTCTGGGGTAGGGGCTTGTCAATGCCAAGCCCCTAGAGCCGAGCGATCGTTCAGGTTATTTAATCCACGATCCTAAGTGTCTAGCTGACAGCAGAAGTGATCGTGCAATGCAAGCGATTTACAAAAGCACGTTAGAGATGTAATCCACTACAACGTAATTCACCTGATCAACCACGACTACATTAGAGCCAATAACAACCAGATCATAATAGGTTGGCAAGTTGATGTAAGTGTTAACTTGCTTTGGCAACTTCACCAACTTCTTCGCGATACCGGGAGGCAGCCCTTTACCGCGTAGCAATCGTTTTTGAATGCCAGGAGGCAACGATCGTGATTGGCTAATAATTTCAGTTCTGATAGAATTGCTCAACAAATTATTACAGCTACAGTCGCCGCGTAGCAGATCAACTAGTACCGTGCGCTGGCTCGTTGAAAAGCTGACAAACTCAACTTGTTGCACATTGCGAATAGGGCCGTTATAAGCAACCAAAATCCGGCTGGTGTATTTGTAGACCGTCACAACGCTTTGAACCGTTCTAGTGACCGAACCGACACGAATACCTGAAAAGGTAAACGTCCACGAATCACCATTATCAACAAACGGACAACGTTGAGCGGGACCGTGCATCGAGTCTTCCGCACGATAATAGCGAAGGCCACCATTTGCTGCTTCTGCTGCTTGACGAGCCAGATTTTTAGCTCGATTCAGGTCAATACGCACCTCTCGTTCATCATCACGATCGCCTCTCCGATAACGATTGTTGCGACCTTTCTTATCATCCTTGTCATCCTTGTCATCTTTATCTGCCATTAACCACTGATGGGGATTAGCAGCATCCTTTTGAAGCGATGCTCCATCTAAAGTGCTTGTTTGAGATGTAAGGGCAAAGGCATCCGCAGTAACAGGAATCGCAGCAAGTACAGCAAGACTCATTGCAGTGAACAGACGCTTACTCATAGATGTAACTGAAGGTGAACGTGACATTAATTTCTACCTCTTCTAGACATTGAAGTTGCAAGTTGAAGTTGCAAGTTGAAGTTGCAAGTTGGAATTGCATAGATGCTTAACTTAAGTCTTTAAACTGCCTGTATCCTTACAATGTTTCTTGTAGATGGTAGCTTGACCTCAACTTCACAAACTGCGTCAAAAGCATGAAGCCCGATACGCCTTCAGGTCTTGAGTTCTCTCAACGAGCGAGCGATCGCTCCCCTGTCCTTTACCGGACTTTAATTGATACCAATTTCAATTGATCTGAGATTAGGCAAACTCAGTCATTGAAGCTAGATGAACTTAATCAGCGAAGATAGCAGCGCCATCTTCCCCTAGAAGCGGCTTCCTGCCATCAGGTGCTAAGAAGCATTGCCGGAAGAGCTAGCAGTCGCGCTACCCAGCTATGGCGCAACGCTGAGGCCAACCTAGGCGGTGCGTGATCCTGATAGCAAGGAATGGGCTGTACTCATCCCTCTATTCTGCAACGCAACCCTTAATGCGGCTATTTGCCGATGCAGAAACGGCTGAAGATCCGATCCAACACCGATTCGGTTACGTCTTCACCGAGAATTTCGCCAAGGGCTTGAATAGCGCTGCGGAGATCGATCGTCCAGAAATCAAGCGGCAATTGATCCGCGATCGTCTCTTGCACTTGTTCTAACGCTGCTTTCGCTCGTGTCAGGGCGGCTGCCTGTCGTTGATTAATCGCGATATCGAGGTTGGCTGCCTGCAGGGTTCCCGTTTGCACTGTTTCCAGGATTGCAGCTTCCAAGGCATCAATGCCCTGATTGAGGGCAGCGGCGGTTTGGATAGTGGGGTGTAGGGTAGAGGGTGTCGGGTGTCGGGTAGAGGGATGAACCAGATCGATTTTGTTGAGGATCAAGATTAAGGGACGATCACTCACCTGTTCGTAGATGGCTTGATCGGCATCCGTCCAGCCTGCCTGTGCGTCGATCGTCAGCAGTACGAGATCAGCACTTTGAGCGGCGAGGCGTGATCGCTCCACGCCAATTTTCTCGACGGTATCCTCCGTGTCACGAATGCCTGCGGTGTCTAACACCTGGATGGGGATGCCGCCGACGACGAGTTGGGATTCAACCACATCGCGGGTGGTGCCGGGAAGATCAGTCACGATCGCGCGATCGCTCTGACTCCAGGCATTGAGCAAGCTGGATTTGCCCACATTGGGACGGCCGACGATAGCGACCTTCAACCCAGTTCGCAACAGTTCGCCGCGATCGGACGTTGCTAGAAGGTGGGTCATATCTAGCAGCAAGTGGTCAACTTGTGCTTTGATGGCAACTTCATCCAGAGGTGGCAAATCTTCTTCAAAGTCAATGCGTGCCTCTACCTCTGCCAGCAAATCGAGACACTGAGCGCGGAGCTTGCGGATCGGCTGCGCGAGCTTTCCTTGTAAGCCAGCTAGTGCGGTTTGAACTGCCTGGGGCGATCGTGCGCCCACTAAATCGGTGATACTTTCCGCCTGGGTTAAGTCCAGTCGTCCATTCAAGAAGGCTCTAAGCGTGAACTCTCCAGGTTGTGCTAAGCGAGCCCCTTGCTCTAAACAGAGCTGTAGCACCTGCTGCACAGGCATAATGCCGCCATGACAGTGGAACTCCACTACATCTTCGCGGGTGTAAGAGCGAGGCGCGAGCATCAGCAACAAAAGCGCTTCATCGACAACGTCCTGTGTCGCTGGATGTCGCACGTAGCCGTACAGAATGCGATGGCTTTCCCAGGCTTGCTGACCAGGTGCATGGAACAGTGTGCGAGCGATCGCCACTGCCTCTGCTCCGGATAGGCGCACGATGCCGACACTGCCTTGCGCGGGGACAATGGCAGTAGCAATAGCGGCGATCGTAGTTCCTGACATTGACATATAGCCATGCTGGTTAGGACGGGGTGGAGGGGTGGAACCCCTGGCTGGGGGCACGACCCCTAAGCTTTGTGACAACAAAGGCGATCAAGTGCCTGGAGTGGTAGAAGTGCGCAAAACGCCTCTAAAAAGCCTTCACCGCTGACCTCAGTCTGAATGTTCAGAATGAAAGCAGCGGTGAAAACAGCTTATGACTATGTGACTGGAAGCTCATTGAGCAACGGCTATCAATGCAGCTGTCTTAAAGTACTGACGGAGCTAAGCGACCCACTTTTCGGCGACTAACTCGGCTAGATCAACCACGCGCTGACTATAGCCCCACTCGTTGTCATACCAGGCAACGACTTTCACTAGATCACCGCCCATAACCATCGTCAGAGCCGCGTCGATAATAGAAGACTCATCAGTGCCAGCGTGATCACTGGAAACAAGTGGCAAATCGCAGTACTTCAAGATGCCTTTCAGCGAGTTTTCGGATGCTTCTTTGAGTACTTCATTTACCTGCTCGGCAAACGTTGTTTTCTCGACCTGTACAACTAGATCAACGATCGAGACGTTAGGTGTCGGTACGCGCAAGGCAATGCCGTTCAGTTTGCCCGCCAGTTCAGGCAGCACCATCGCAACGGCTTTAGCGGCTCCCGTAGAGGTCGGTACAATGTTCATAGCAGCAGCTCGCGCTCGACGTAAATCCCGGTGACTAGCATCCAGAAGACGTTGATCGCCTGTGTAGCTGTGAGTGGTCGTCATCACGCCCTTGATAATGCCAAAATTTTCGTGCATTACCTTGGCGATCGGCGCAAGACAGTTGGTAGTGCAGCTGGCATTGCTAATGACCCAATGATTTTCATGGGTATAGTCTTGCTGGTTAACGCCAACCACAAACGTTCCATCATCACCTTTACCAGGAGCCGTAATGAGTACCTTTTTGGCACCCGCTGTGATGTGCTTGGAAGCACCTTCTTTGCTCACAAACACGCCCGTTGATTCAATGATAAGGTCAATGTCCCAAGCTTTCCAGGGCAAGTTCTCAGGGTTTCGATCAGACGTACATTTGATTGTATGCCCGTTAACGGTGATGGTGTTTTCATCGGCGCTGATATCAGCATCGAACTTGCCCAACATGGTGTCGTATTTCAAGAGATGGGCATTCGTTTTGGGGTCAGAGGTGTCGTTAATGGCGACGACTTCGATCTGACTGTTGGCGCGAGTCAACCAGCACCGCATGAAATTGCGTCCGATACGTCCAAACCCGTTAATCGCTACTCTAATCACTGCGTCTTGCCCTCTGTCTATTAAAGAGATTCCTGATAGTCAAATTGATCATAAGACTCTAAGGATACGAGTGCAATAACTCGCTCTATGGTCGTGGCCTCTAAACGCGGCTAACTAGCAACGGATCGCGCTTCTGCTAACAGCCTTAGCCTCAGCGTACGACTTTAACTGAAATTACTGTTCGTATCATTAACAGCCTTGAGTAGGTATTTTAACTCATTTGGTACAGGTTTTGTCCAACAATGTAGGAATGTACCGCTTCTGGCACCAGATAGCGAATCGAATGCCCCTCACGGCAGCGCTGTCGAATCAAACTAGAGGAGATTGCTACAGATGGCATTTGCAATTGGTGCCAGCGGAGTGACGGTAAAGGCGTAAGCGAGGAGGGGGTGGGAAGTGGTAGTGGGGAAAGTGGAAGGATTGAAGGGGGTAGGTTTTTGAGTATCGCTTGCTCCGCCTCCTGGCTACTTTTAAAGTGATTGACCTCAACTTCGCTTTTAGAGCCCATCACTTTAACTCCTGACTCCTGTCTTCTGACGCCTCTCCCCTCTCCCCTCTTCTCCATTTCCTCTCCCCTCTCCCCTCTCCCCTCTCTCCTTACCTCATCCTCCGACCCTCTCGGTGCCACCAGCCAGATACATTGTGCGATTAAAGACTGGCTGCCTCGCCATTTGGGCAAACTTTGAAAGGCATCGTTGCCCACAATCCAGTACCAAACCGTATTTGGTTCAAGTGCTTGTAACGCGTTGAAAGTTGCGATCGCATACGAGGTGCCTGCTTGCTGTTCATCGATCGCAGAGACTGTAAAGGCAGGATGGTCAGCGATCGCGCGCCGCACCATTTCCATGCGTTGCTCAAATGCTAGCAGTGGATGCGCTTTATACGATGGGCGAAACGTAGGCACCCAAATCACACGATCAAGCTGAAACTGATCGAAAGCCGTTTCCGCAATCAGAAGATGCCCCCAATGGATCGGATCGAAGGTGCCGCCAAAGATCGCAATTTTAGGCATCTTAAAACCTGGGTATCCTTGAAATAGGCATCCTATCGGTCGTAAGCCATGAAGCTGCTGCAATCAGTGTGCGCTGACGGAACCGTCTCTCTGCAAGCTAGTACCAGTAAAGCGCTGTTGGATGAAGACAAGGTTTAATGAATTTTATGGCTATTGATCAGGAAACTCTTGAAGCAGTGGTGTAGCTAATAGATCAGCGGATCATTTTGTAAGTGAGGTGTTTGGTTCAACTGAACGCCGCTTTGCGGGTACAATCCAAGCATTCAAGCTGATTTTATGTCGACAGCTCTTTGAATACCGTTAGCGGCTTTCTAAATACTAAGGTGATATAACTTTCAAGATGATTAAGTCTCACGCATCGACATCAAGCCTTTATTGTCGAGCTGCGAGATTTATAGAAAGGCTGTATCCCGAAAAGATAATCCTTGATATGATAGCGCGAGATATTGGTGTGGTGTGTGAGGAGTGAAAATGCTGAATTCCGTCGATTTCAGCGGTAGACCATTTCATTTCATTGGCATTGGCGGCATTGGCATGTCAGCCCTTGCTTATGTCTTAGCGAAACGTGGACTACCCGTGTCTGGGTCTGATTTGCATCTCAGTCGTATTACGCAACGATTGCAGGAAGAAGGCGCCCATATCTTTTGGAGTCAGGATCCTAGCAACTTAGAATTTTTTCAAGCGCCTACCAGTGCTGCACAGGAGCCCGTCGCTTCTGCTGCGGTTGGGCTTGCTCCAGTGAAGGTTCGCTCACAACGAGCAACGACATCTAGAGCCTTGACAAGCCCAGCGTCAGTGCGATTGCCACAAGTCATCTGCTCGACAGCCATTCATCCTGAAAATACTGAGTATCTTGCAGCACGCGATTCAGGTTGTCCGATTTTCCATCGCTCTGATGTGCTAGCAGGGTTGATGCAAGAATACGACAGCATTGCGGTTGCAGGCACTCACGGCAAGACGACAACCAGCAGCATGATTGGCTATATGCTCTTGCAAGCAGGGCTTGATCCGACGATCGTGGTCGGCGGTGAAGTCAACGCCTGGGAAGGAAATGCGCGTCTGGGTCAGAGCCCGCACCTGGTGGCTGAGGCGGATGAGTCGGATGGCTCCTTGGTCAAAATGGCCGCCAACGTCGGTATTGTGACGAATATCGAGCTTGATCATCCTGATCACTACAACAATCTGGATGAAGTGATCGATATTTTCAAAACCTTTGCCAAACGCTGCCAAACGCTGATCGGCTCTATTGATTGCACAATTGTCCGAGAACAACTGCAGCCTACGATTAGCTATAGCCTGGATGTGAATTCGGGCGCTGATTACACCGTTGATTGCGTGACCTGTCGTGCCGATGGCACCACAGCGAGAGTTTGGGAGCGCGGTGTGATCTTGGGCCGCCTGAATGTCAAGCTCCTGGGGAAACATAATCTCAGTAATGCGTTGGCAGCAGTCGCCGTTGGTCGTCTATTAAAGTTAGAGTTTGCGACAATCGCTCAGGCGATCGCGACCTTTGAAGGCGCTCGACGACGCTTTGAGCGGCGTGGGGAGTACAATGACATCCTCTTTGTTGACGATTACGCTCACCACCCCAGCGAACTTCAAGCCACGTTGGCAGCGGCTCGGCTGCAGATTAACGGCACCTCCCGTACCTCAAAGCGCCGTTTGGTGGCGATCTTTCAGCCTCATCGCTATAGTCGTACGCTGACGTTCTTAGCAGACTTCGCGACCTCTTTTAGCGATGCCGACGTCGTCGTGATCAGTGACATCTACAGTGCTGGTGAAACAAATCCAGGAAATATCAGTGGTCAGCAGGTTGCGAATTCAATCGCAAACCATCATCCTCAAGTAGACTACCAACCGTCTCTCCAGGCGGTTAGCCAACGCTTGACTGAACTGTTGATGCCCGGAGATATTGCCCTCTTTTTGGGAGCAGGGAATCTTAACCAACTGATTCCCGAAGTCATGGCCTTTCATCAGACTCTTGAGCAAGGGCGATCGCAGGCATGGTGTAACCAGGCCTAACGCCGCCGCATCGCTACAACTTTAGACCAACGCACCCACTAGCGCTGACTTGTTGGGTCAAAAAAACGATTTACTACCATGACGCTTTCGTACGATCCCCCCAAAGTGGCTATCCCTGGTACAGCCCGGCTGAGTTTTGAATCACTCAAAAGCAGCGCCCAACGGGCTGGTACCCAACCGATTCGGCTAAGTAATGACTGTATTATTAAACCTCAAGTATCACTAGCAGCCTTTACCTCCTTCCGCGTTGGCGGCCCTGCCCAATGGTACGTGGCGCCTAAACAGTTCGCTGAATTGCAGGCAAGTTTTGATTGGGCACACGCTCATGATTTGCCAGTGACGCTCTTGGGGGCAGGTTCCAATCTGCTGATTAGCGATCGTGGCTTGCCTGGTTTGGTCATCAGCACTCGTCGTCTCCGCCAGAACCAATTTGACCCAGAATCGGGACAAGTGACCGTTGGTGCGGGTGAACCCCTTCCGCTGGTGTCATGGCACGCAGCTGAACGAGGTCTACAGGGGTTGGAATGGGCGGTTGGCATCCCAGGCACTATCGGCGGTGCGGTTGTCATGAACGCTGGTGCTCACGGCGGTTGCACCGCCGACTATCTGGTCAATGCCCAGGTGCTGTTACCAGATGGCACTACGAAAATCTTGACTCCACAAGAACTGCACTATCGTTATCGCAGCTCAGCACTGCAAGGGAAAAACTGGCTAGTGACCCAAGCAACGTTCCAGCTCCAACCGGGTTTCGATCCGGTCGCACTCACTGCTTTAACTAGCCAGCACTACAACCACCGTCGCACAACTCAGCCCTATCACTTGCCGAGTTGCGGCAGCGTCTTCCGTAATCCAAGCAACGACTACAAAGCCGGCTGGCTGATTGAGCAGGCTGGGCTGAAAGGTTACCAGATTGGTGGTGCTCAGATTGCTGAGCGTCACGCTAATTTTATTCTTAACTGCGGCAACGCGATGGCAAGCGATATCTTTCGCTTAATTCGTCACGCGCAGCACCAAGTTGAGCAACACTGGTCGCTACAGTTGGTGCCAGAGGTGAGGATTTTAGGCGATTTTCAAGCGGCGTAGGAGTCAGTAAAGCGTAATTGCATTAGCAATGCCATGCTTTGCTGACTCCTGACTGCTGAGTCCCTCAGCCCCCGTGCTGCTTGCAGTCAGCGATCGCAAGCGTTACCCAAACTGTTTATTCGAGCTTGTTTCGAGATTAAACAGGGTTGTAAGCGTTTGCATTGCCTGCCGCCGGACTTCAATATCTTGCTGTGCTCGTAGCTGTACCATGGGGTCGTGCAAAATTTTGTTGACGATGCCACGGGTGAGGGCTTCAATCACCTCTTGATGCTTTTCGGCAAATTCGGTGCCCAGTCGCGAAAGCGCTTTTTCGAGTTCTTGAGCGCGAATGGTCTCCACTTTTTCACGTAAGCTGCTAATGGTAGAGACCGTTTCGAGTGATCGTAGCCAGCTATCAAAGGTATCGACCTCTTCATCCAGCAGTGACTCTGCCTCCATCGCCATCTGACGACGGCTTTCCTGGTTTTGCGCGACGACTGCCTTCAAGTCATCCACATTAAACGCCTGCACATGAGATAGTTCGTTGACGTCAGTGTGGACGTTGCGCGGTACGGCAATGTCAAATAGCATCAGCGGTTGCGCCGGGTCTAACACCATCTCTAGCTTCGCGCGATCGATCAGGGGTTCGGTTGCCGCTGTACTGGTGAAAACGATATCGGAATTTGCCAATACCGTGGGCAGATCGGACAACGGATGTAGATGCAGCTCTGCATCTGGGAAAAGCTTTGCTAATTCCTTTGCTCGTTCAAGGGAACGATTCAAGATCGAGATATTGACTGCGCCTTTCGACAGTAGGTGCTGCACGAGGAGCCGCGACATTTTGCCTGCGCCCAGAATGCCAACACGACAGGCGGCTAAATTTTGGGCTTTAATTTGTGCCAGTTCTACGGCTGCGGAACTAATCGAAACGGCCCCAGTGCCAATACTGGTTTCAGTGCGAACGCGCTTACCGGCTGTTAGTGCCTGTTTAAAGAGCTGGTTAAGCACGCGACCAATGCCCTGATGCTGCTGCCCTAGTTTATGACAGTGTTTGACCTGCGCCAGGATTTGCCCCTCGCCCAAGACCAGGCTATCCAGCCCAGAGGCCACTCGCATCAAGTGCATCACAGCATCCTGATGCAACAGCGTAAAGAGATGGGGACGTAACTGAGGGAGAAACAGCTTGCTGTGATCGCTTAAAAATTGGGTAACTTCGCGCATGCCTTGTTCCGTCTCACTGGTCACGAGATAAATCTCTAGACGATTGCAGGTGCTGAGAACAGCAACTTCTTCCAGGTGAGGGCAAGAGCAAAGCTGCGCGATCGCTCGATCATAAAGGGTTTCAGGAATACTCAGTTTTTCTCGAACGTCAACCGGGGCTGTTTTATGGCTTAACCCTACAACGGCAATGTTCATCTTGAAATATGCTCTTTTTATGTGAACCGAATCTTCTCAGTTGCTGGTTGTTAGTTGCTAATTGCTAGGCAATGCTTCTCACAACCAACAACTAACTACACCAGCGTAGGCTCGATCGCGGCCAGTTTTGGCTTTAGAGTGGCAATTTTTCTCACAACCAACCACTAACTACTTAGTGCAACTGCACAACTTTTGGCTGTCCAGACATATGGATGGTGTCTACAAAACGAGCTGTACTGGACTGGTTGGAGATCACTAGCGACTGCGTTCTGGCGCCGCCGCTAAAAAAGCGAACTCCTTCCATTAAGTTGCCGGAGGTGATGCCACAGCCAGCAAAGAGGATGGTCTCACCAGATGCCAGTTCGTGAGCGTCGTACACTTTATCGGGATCGGTGATGTTCATACTCTTGAGGCGATCGATGTTTGCCTGTTTGCTTTCACCAATCAGCCCTGTTTTCACAACCGCTGGGTCGTAAATGAGCTGACCCTGGAAGTGCCCACCCATGGCACGCATTGCTGCCGCAGAAATGACACCTTCCGGTGCAGCACCGATGCCCATCAGCGCATGGATATTAGTACCCGCAAAGCCACAGGAAATGGCTGCGCCGACGTCACCATCGCTGATGAGCGAGACTCTAGCACCCGCCTCACGAATTTCCTTAATCAAGTCACTATGGCGCTCACGCTTCATCACGACGACCACTAGTTCTTCGATCTCCCGGTCTAAGCATTCAGCCAGAATCTTGAGGTTCTCGGTTGCCGATTTGTTGATGTCTACTTTGCCTTTCGCTGCCGGTGGTGCGGCTAGCTTCTTCATGTAAAAGTCTGGTGCTGCAAACAGTCCGCCTTTTTCAGAGATTGCGAGCACTGCCATAGAGCCAGGTTGTCCGTAGGCGACTAGATTAGTGCCCTCGCAGGGATCTACCGCAATATCAATTTCGACCAGCTCGTCGGGGTTGCAGAAATCTTTGGCATTGGGTTGCGTACAAACGCCGACTTCTTCGCCAATGTAAAGCATGGGCGCGTCATCTCGCTCACCTTCACCAATGACAATCCGTCCCCGCATGTGGATTTTGTTCATCCGTTCGCGCATGGCTTCCACTGCAACCTGGTCTGCAATGTTTTTCTCACCCTTACCCATCCAGCGGGCAGACGCGATCGCAGCTTGTTCAACCACTTCAATAATCTCTAGACCGAGCGTATTCTCCACGAAGTAAATCCTCCAACTGCTTGATTTGCGCGGCTTTATAAATTCTGTTCTCAGTCTTTAAGTCTACCAAAAGGGGGAGACGCGCTTGACAGCAATCTCGTGGCTTGATTGTGTAAAGTTTTACTGAGCTGAGCGGTGCCTTTGTACGATTCCTTCTCCGTGTTGCACTATACGAGCCAGCCAGATTACCGAACTTCGACTGCTAGTTTTCTCCACTGCCAAACCATAGCAGCAGCGCTAGAGTGGAATGAAGCACTCGCTACGTCAGTGCAGATCAGCGGGTTAACGCCACAGAAACCCGGTTAAAGGAGATTCATGCAACATGTCCAAGTTACTCGAGACCAACGCACTTGAAACGAACAGCACTGCACCTCTCGAAGAGCAGCTACCGTCCATGCTAGAACAGGCGCGTATCGCTTGCAGCACAAATGGTGATTTATCTAGTGAGTGTGTAGCTGCTTGGGATGCCGTAGAAGAAGTGCAAGCGGCGTCTGCCGATCGCCGACTTCACCTCAAAACGAGCCTCGATCGTTACTGTGATGAACGCCCAGATGCTCTCGAATGTCGCATTTACGATGTTTAAGCTGCAGTCTGAGTTGAGCTAAGCCTTTGTTGCTTAAATTGCACGTCCCCTGGTCTGACACTGGGGGCTTTTTTGTGGACTGGCGGTAAACTCTAGAGTGTCCGTCGTCGCGGCTTCATCGTCGCAGGATCGTCTCATGTCACAGATCCTTTGGTTGGTTCTGGCCTGGGTTGCTGGCACGGCAGCTACCTTAGGCAGCCTCATGGTGCTGGGCAGCTTACTCCTCTGGCTGAGCCCTACGGTTCAAGCTCGATCGCATCAAACAGATGCGTCACCCTTGCCTGTGCCCAAGCCTTGGCAAAACCGACTGACGTTACTGGCGTTTTCAATCGCGATCGCTCTTGCCGGACTTGGCATACTGGTAGTAGTTCCCTTTCCTTCTTTTTGAAAGATTGTTTTTTCGAAGACTATCTTTTTGGAAGATAAATAGATGCTCTCGTGGAGTGATCAATTTATGCTTAAAACCCTCAACTCCCTACTCAAACGCCATCCCGAACGAGTCAACGCCAACGTCGAAATCTACACTTGGCAAACGTGTCCTTTCTGTATACGTGCCAAACTGCTTTTGTGGTGGAAAGGCGTTCACTTTACAGAGTATAAAATTGACGGGGATGACACTGCCAGAACCAAAATGGCAGAACGCGCCAATGGAAAACGCTCTGTGCCGCAGATTTTTATCAATCAGCAACACATCGGTGGTTGTGATGACCTCTATCAGTTAGATCAAAACGGTCAACTCGACGCACTGCTAGCTGCCGCTTAGTAGTGAAGAGGGGGAGGCAGGGCTAAAGGCTAAAGGCTAAAGGCTAAAGGCTAAAGGCTAATCTCAAGTTCATCCCCCCTGCCCCCCTCTCCCCTCTCCCCTCTCCCCTCCTCCCCTTTGCCATCCTCCTCCGCCTTCGATCACCCCGAATACCTACGACATCGACAGTGGATGGAGCGAGCGATGTCGCTTGCTCAAAGAGCTGGAGACGCAGGTGACGTTCCGGTTGGTGCGATTGTTGTGAGTGCAGATGGACAAGCGATCGCTGAGGCTGAAAACCGTCGCGAACGGGATCATGATCCAACAGCCCATGCCGAAATCCTGGCATTACGTATGGCTGGACGTGCTCTGGGTAACTGGCATCTGACCCAATGTACTCTCTATGTCACGCTAGAACCCTGCCCTATGTGCGCAGGAGCACTAGTATTGGCACGGTTGGGACTGTTAGTGTATGGAGCCGATGATCCGAAAGCTGGTGCGGTGCGATCGATCCTGAACATCCCTGATAGCGCTTGTTCTAACCACCATCTTTCTGTGCTGGGTGGTATTCTGGAAGCGCCCTGTCGTGAGCAGCTACAGTCTTGGTTTGCACTGCGTCGTAGTCATTCTGAGTACGATCGTTCGGTTTAATAATACTCCTCATGCCTGCTCATGCCACCCCAAAAAGTGTCCTTAGAGTAGACGACGACGATCCCAGCGCCCTTTACGGTAGATAGACGTGTTGTTTTCGCATCTCGTCTGCCGTTGTGTACGCTATGAACTCGCTTGATCCGACTAGACCGCTTTATGCTGTAGAGCAACTGCCAACCGATTCTGATACTCAGGTGAGTCCACTCGGCTACGAGCAGAAACTTTGTCAAGAATACGTCCACACCGATGATGTTGATATTGATGTTCCTGTCAGGCAGGCAATATCGGACACTTCATTAGTCGTGCGATTGCTGAAAGGCACTGCCCCTCATGGCAAGGCAGTGGCAGTTCCAGCGGCCTCTCAATGCTCTTCGTGGTTAGCCTCGCTGGTGTATCCGCTCGGTCGCTATCTCGTCGTGCCCTTCTACTTTGGGCGTATTGAGGTGGTTGGACACGAAAACCTACCCCGCTCAGGGCCTGTAATCCTTGCGCCAACTCATCGCTCCCGTTGGGACGCTGTCATGGTTCCCTATGCGGCAGGGCACGATATTACAGGTCGTCACTTACGCTTTATGGTTTCGGCCGATGAGGTCAGGGGGCTTCAGGGCTGGTTCATTCAACGCTTAGGTGGGTTTCCGATCGACACCAGTCGTCCAGCGATCGCCAGTTTGCGTCATGGTGTTGATCTATTACAAGATGGTCAATCCCTCGTGATCTTTCCTGAAGGCAATATTTTTCGTGAAACGCAAGTACAGCGGCTCAAACCAGGGCTGGCAAGACTGGCGTTACAAGCAGAAGCCAGTCATCCGAATCTTGATATCAAGGTTGTGCCCATTCGGCTTTACTACAGCAGACCGTTTGCCCCTTGGCGATGCCGAGTCAAGGTTTGTATCGGACAACCCCTCCGTGTTGCAGCGTATAATCTCAGGACACCGAAGCAAAGCGCTCAATTATTGACGGCTGATCTAAAACAAGCGATCGAAGCGTTATAGTGCGATCGGCTTGGCATGGGCGGTCAACAGACAGAACAAGCTGACCGCTGATAGGTGACCGCTAAAAAACCGAGTCTTGGTCGCAAATGATTGAGCATTCCTGCCTTAAACGCTATTGGCTGATTGCTAGCTCATTGGTCACATCAGCTAGCAACCCTTCGCAGGCATCGAATAGCAGATCAATAACCTGATTAAAGCCCTCAGTCCCGCCGTAATAGGGGTCGGGGACTTCTCGCAGGGTATGGCGAGTACAAAAATCACACATCAGCCGCACTTTATCGCGATGTTTGCCAGTTTGGTCAAGTGCGAGCATATCGGCAAGATTGTCTCGATCCATCGCCAGGATGCGATCGAACGCCTCGAAATCTGAACGGATGAACTGCCGCGCACTGCCACATAAAATGATGCCCTGCTTTTGGGCTGCGATCGCCATGCGTCGATCAGGTGGACTACCAGTATGGTAGCCAGCAGTGCCTGCCGAATCACAAATAATGCGATCGCTCAAACCTGCTTGAGCGATCAGATGGTTCATAATGTTCTCCGCTGAGGGAGAGCGACAAATATTACCAAGACAAACGAATAACAGCTTGTGAGGCATCGGCTATGCCCAAATAGTTTCAATAAAATTAATGCATCGCAGAATTAAGTTACAGACACGGACTTTCAGCGTTGAACCTCTAGAAGCGATGCTTCACGCGATGCGATGCTGTCAGCCCATGTCTGTTGTTTGGTCAAAAGCCTTACATGCCAGGCAGATTGAGTCCACCAGTTAGCTCTTCCATCCGCTCTCGCATGGTGGTGGTCGATTTATTGTAGGCATCCTTCATGGCTGCCGTCACTAAATCTGAGAGCACCTCTGCACCTTCACCGAGGACATCAGGCGAAATTGTGACGCTGAGGGGTTCCTGATTACCACTAAGGACAACCTTTACCAATCCACCACCGGATTCGCCCTCAATTTCCATCTGTTCGAGTTCTTCTTGAAGCCGTCTGGCTCCCTCTTGAACTTGTTGTGCTTTCTTGAAGGCTTCCGTCAGCTCTTTCATTTTGCCGAGACCGAAGCCAAATCCCTGTCCTTGTGACATAACGTATAGCGGGTTGCGAATTGAATGTAAGCAGTCAGTGGCTCCATTATGACATCGCGCATCCAGGCAACATCATTTTTCGCAAAATCACTGGGTTTGAGCTAGAAATGCAGTGGCCATAGCTAGTGGATAGAGTAAGCAGCAGTGGGCTATCAGTCAATCATTGACCGTTTGGGACGCGCTATTTCTAGTCCGGCCGATGTCAACAGGACGGAACCAGATTTTCTCTGGCAAGGTGAAAAATTTCGTAGCAGTGGCTACCATTTGGCAGGTAGAAGCTATCGATTTCTTAAGAGAAGCGCAAACAAAAGAATCCTTCTGTTAAAACTATTCCACAATGATCGCTAGCGGCAGTAGTGACGGGTTACATCAACAATGCCAACGAACCCTCTGTTTTATCCGACTAGCGATTCAGCTCAAGCACAGAATCTGCACGATCAGATCCAGATTGCGTTGGCGATCGCCGATCGCCATGTGCTGCAGTCGCTGCTCGAAAATTGCATCCCGTCTCTTGTCAAAGGACAGCATATTCATACCATCTCGACTCAAGTGGGTGTGCCTACAGGCAATCAGCAAACGGCTGACGGCATTGTGCATTTTGAGTCGAAGCGGTGCAGGCTGGCAGCGCCTGGAGAGCAGATTGAGCTTTCGGGGATGCATCGCAGCCGCACACTTGAAAGTCGGGCACTGGCAAGATTGACTCAGCATGAGTCTGATTTGCAGATGTTAGGGAGTAATTTACCACTGGCACTGACGGTTTCTCTCCTGGCCGAGTCGGGGTTTCTCCCGGAGCAAATTGAGGACATTCTGCACTTGCCGTATGATGCATGGCACAAATCCTGGTGGTATGCGATCGACCCCAGCGGCAACTTCACCCTGCCCTTTCTGCGGCAGATTCGCACCTTACGCTTTCCCGATGGCACTTTCACGCTGCAATATAAAGATTTTTTTGAACAAGATAACCCGAATTGTTTTATCAGTCTGGCGCAAAAGGTGCTGATATTGATTAAGCCTGACTCGCAAGGCTTTGGGGAAACGTTAAAGCAAATCAATTACCAGCGAGAAGCGCTTGGTATTGGTCAGGCGATTTTAATTTGCAGCGCGATTTCGGATCTGGAAGCACAGGGCTTTATCAATCAGGGGATCAGCGTTTATCCTGCGGTTGAGCTAATTTTGCCCACGCAATCAAACTGTGCTCAATGCGGGCGCAAAGAGTGCGGTATGAATGGTGTATCGGATTCGCCAGTGGCTTTGTGCTACGGCTTTTTGCCAGAGAGTGAATTTGTTTGACGTGGCAGTACGATGCACCTGTTGCTTGGCGTAGAAACTACCTTGGTGCAAACTTTACGACTCCGGGGACGATCGACTGATCTAGCTTATGCCCGAGCAATCAGCCTGTTGTGAAACTCTAGTGATGTGTGTTCTGGTTGCTAATACGCTCTCTTTGCCCGATGGATCGCTCCCTATGCAGAGTCTACTTGCGGGTCCATTCGCTAGAACAAGCCTAGAGCGGAAATCTATTGGCGACACAGGTATTGGCGACATAGGGATGGAAAACTCTAAATACGCTATTTTTCTTGCTTTTGGCGTGCTTTGGGTTGCAA
Organism: Stenomitos frigidus ULC18; assembly: GCF_003003795.1. Classification (GTDB taxonomy): domain Bacteria; phylum Cyanobacteriota; class Cyanobacteriia; order Leptolyngbyales; family Leptolyngbyaceae; genus Stenomitos; species Stenomitos frigidus_A. The sequence continues at coordinate 18,729 of NZ_PVWK01000157.1, forward strand.
CGGGTAGTGTCGCTGTGGTCGCCTTGATGAAAGCTGATGGTCAACCGATTCGTCTGGGTAAGTGGGGGTTGGTTGTCGCAGTGCCAATTCTGGTACCCCTCCTTGCGGCGTTTGCCTTTGCTGCCTTCTATCACTAGAGTGCATTGGAGCTTCGTTACTACGTTCTGACGCTCCTTGTCGCATCACAGCACTGGCGATCAGAGGCTCACTCTCTCATGTTTTACAAACGGCACCTCAACGATATCTCCTTCTGTATCGCCGACCTGAACATGTAAACCCGCCCCGCCAGCCTTAGTGCGAATATAGGCTAGCCCAACGGCTCCTTGTTCTGTTTCAGTCAAGCTGGTTAAAGTCCCAATTTTTTCTTCTTCTCTAGTAATGATGCTTCCTGGCGCGGCAATGCTCTTGAGACGGATGCCCCAAAGCTGTTGTTTAACCCCTTTATACGTATCCAAACGGGCGATCGTCTCTTGCCCGATGTAGCAGCCCTTATCAAAAGAAAGCATTTGCCATAGCCCTGCTTCCAGTGGATTGTAGTCCTCAGTCAGCTCACGATCGGGTGCGGGTCTGCCCTGTTCAATCCGTAGATGCTCCCAGGCGCGATCGCCGAGTGGTACTGCACCCGCTTCCGTCAGTAGTCTCCAAACCGTTGCCATAGCGCTGGTAGCCATCGTCAAGGTATAGCCTTCTAAAGCTAAACCGCTACCGACCGCGATGCGTACGACATGTCCTCCCAATGTCATAAGGCGATGGCTCGCGTAGGGCTGACTAGACAGGTCATCAAGGCCTAATTGCTGCAAGAGGGCGCTACTTTCGGAGCCAATGAGGCTAAACGTCGAGGTTTGCTCGGTCAAATCAGTCAACGTGACTTGATCACCAAAGAAAATATAGCGATCGAGCCATTTCAGCAGGTGTGCACGACGGTTGGGTGAAACCAATACCAGAATGGTGTCTTCCAGAATATAGGCTGTCGCCAAATCAATGGTACGAGCCGTAGACGTGACAAAAACGGTATCACAACCCTCTCCCGGTTTCAGGCGATTGAAGTCGTTGGTACTCTGGTTGTGCAAAAAGTTGAGACGATCGCTTCGAGCAACCTGAATGCGTCCCCAGTGAGTGTGATCACAAATGGCTACACCGGTCCGCGCTGCCTGAATTGCGGTTGGCTCATTGCCGAAACTCAAAGGCACTGAGGCCTTTTCCTCAACGGCATTTTCCTCAAAGACGGCACCCAACCGTGTCTGGATGTCACGCAAACTCTCGGCCATAGTAATCAACTCACTTAATGCAGCGTCTCGCTTTCAGATTATCGCGCGTCAAGCCTGTTCGACCAAAAAGCCCGAACAATCAAGGGCGATCGTTCGGGCTGCTTCATTTTCGATCGAGAGGAAATAGAAGAAACGTTACCTCACAATGCCGAGCAACTCAGGGGAAGAAGACTTAGTAAACCTTGGCACTTCAGAAAACTGAGAGAAGACCTCTAAGGGTTGGTGTGCCACAGTCGAAGCTGCAGCACGCACATGACTGGAAATTTCAACGGTTTTCACGTCATACGTCTGAGTCAGCAGCTTGGGATATAACCCAATACCAATCACCGGAAGCAGTAGGCAAGCCGTAATGAACACCTCACGAGGCTTAGCATCCATCAGAAAACTACCTTTAAGTTCTTTGCTTTCTTCACCGTAAAACATTTCACGGAGCATCGAGAGCAGGTAAATAGGCGTCACAATCAGACCTACCGCCGACAGCAAGACGACCACCACTTTGAAGGTAGAGGTATAAGAATCACTGGTGGCAAACCCAAGGAAGACACCGAGCTCGCCCACAAAGCCACTCATACCAGGGAGTGCTAGTGATGCCATCGAACCCACTGTGAAGAGAGCGAAGACGGTTGGCATCGATTTCGCCAAGCCACCCATCTTATCTAATGCCAACGTGTGGGTGCGATCGTAGGTCACACCAGACAGATAGAACAAAGCGGCTGCAATCAAGCCGTGCGAAACCATTTGAAGCACCGCGCCGCTGAGACCAATTTCCGTATAGGACGCGATGCCTAACAGGACAAAGCCCATGTGAGAAATCGAAGAATAGGCCATCCGACGCTTTAGGTTGCGTTGAGCAAATGACACGATCGCACCGTAGACGATGTTGACGACGCCTAACACTGCCAACACTGGAGCGAAGTAAAAGTGAGCGTCCGGTAACATCTCCATGTTCATGCGGATGAGCGCGTACCCACCCATTTTCAGCAAGACACCTGCCAAAATCATTGACACAGGCGCTGATGCTTCACCGTGAGCATCCGGCAACCAGGTATGTAGAGGGAAAATGGGCAGCTTGACGCCGTAGGCAATGAGCAAGGCGGCATATACGCATAATTCAAACGTCAGCGAATAATCCTTCAAGCCCAGCTCACGCATGTCGAAGGTGACGTTGCCACCGTAGAACGCCATTGCAAGGGCAGCAACCAGGATGAAAATGGAGCCGATCGCCGTGTAAATGATGAATTTTGTCGCGGCGTAAAGGCGCTTTGGGCCGCCCCAAATGGAAATCAGAATGTAGACCGGGACTAACTCCAACTCCCACATCAAGAAGAAGAGCAGAATATCTTGGGCGCAAAAGACCCCAATCTGAGCGCTGAACATCGCCAGCATCAAGAAGTAGAAAAGGCGTGGCTTCTCAGTCACTTTCCAGGATGCCAGGATCGCCAGGGTCGTGACGAGAGCGGACAACACGACCAGCGGCATCGAAATGCCATCGACTGCCAAGGACCAGTTCAAGCCGATTTGGGGTACCCAGGCAATGGTCTCAACCAGTTGAAAGTCAGAATTCTGGACGTCGTAGTGTTGCGAGAATGCGTAGACAATCAGGGCGAAGTCAATCAAAGCAACTGAAAGGGCGTACCATTTAATTGTTTTACCGTACTTGTCCGGTAGCACTGGAATCAGTAGGGAGGCTACAAGAGGCAGCAAAGTAACGGTTGTGAGCCAAGGAAATTGGGTGTCCATCTTGAAAACTTACTCGATTTGCGGGGATAAAGAGCCTTGGGGTTGCTGGATGATGAGCAAGAAGCAACCCAAACCTAATCCGCGGAGAAGCCCACTTATCCAAGTGGAGGACTGGACGTTGCCAGACGCGCTTGCAGTTGATAACTGAGCAGCGAGAGCCGTGTATGAATCACTACATTCAAGGTTAATGAAGCTGCAACCTGGCACGGCACTCACCGGATGTCTCTTGCACAGACTAAGTAAACGTTTTAAACAATCAACTAAATAAGGATATGTACCTATCGGCTATATTACCCCAGTTTATTAAGTTAAATAAACTTTGTCCGCTGTCTTGTGACGCTTTTTCGACAGATATTTTGAATCAATGACGCAGCTTACTGTCGTAAACTCAGCAAAAGTCTTTGAGGAAAGGTGTTTCCATAGCTAGAACCGTCCTAAATGCTTCGTAGCTGCATGTGCCAATTATTACGAATTTGTTACCAAATCTTGAGCAAATGCTTTCTTGCGGCGATAGCACTCTGTTGCGTAAGCTACAATTCACTAGTTTTACGTAAATTTTTGCGGTTTTACTATGCCAAGGTTCCAGGATTTAGCTACCTGGCAGCAAGCAGAGCAACTCATGCAGCCTGCCTTTATCCGTTTGATTGACAATCTTCGTAAGCAGCTTGAACAGTCAACCTGGCAAGGTACGTACGAAGAGGTGCCGGTTTGGGCTGAAGCGGTGAGTGTAGAGGTTCAATCCAGAGTGGCGCAGTTACAGGGAGCGCTTAAGACTGCTTCGGCCGATGAGGCGATCGTGATCGAGGCTGCCCTGGCACAACTGCCATCTTCCTACCCGGGCTACCATTTGCACCTTCAGCAGCAAGAGCACAGGGTAACGGTAGACCTCTGGAGCCTCTGCTACCAGATTTGTTTTCAGAACTATGACGCTGCGAGCGGAACATCTCACGCTCTTGGAGAAAGCAGCAGCGAGCAAGGAGTAAAAATTGACGGTGATCTATTTGACGACGCTGGAGCTATAGACTGGCATCGTCTTGATCACAAAACTCAGCAACTTGTAGAGCAAACGTTTGCCAACCTGCCTGGCGAAGCGACAACGCATGAAGACTCTAAGTGATTGGAAAACTGGAAAAGTGATTGGAAAACTAGAATATGGTGCAGTAGAGGCAAAAGGTTGAATGTTCACTTTTGCCTGTTGCTGTTACTCTTCGCCACCCTGAAGCTTGAGCAAGAGGAAGCCGACACTGAGACCAATTAGCACCAAAACAGGCGCTAGTAGAGCAGCATTGAGAATTTCACTCATTGATTATGTTCTTCCTTTGGAGTCGGGTTTGGAGTTGATGGAGGTAGCGAGACAAACAGCAGAGGGATTCACGCCCTGTTGAACGCTGCCATGCTCTCGCCAATAGAGAGCATTCTAAACTAGATCGGTACCCTGTTCAGGTCTAGTTGTAAACGTTGTGACTGAAGCCAGCGATGCGTTTAAGTGCTCACCGTATCCGTGCATAACTAGCGATCGCTAGGAACCGGGTGTCGGTTCGCCTTTTGCTTCAGTGGCATCAGACGGGTTAGCGGTATTGGCAGCCATTTTTGCCCGCTCACGGTCTTCTCGCTTTTTGCGCTCTGCTTTCAGCACATCTTCCATGACAATCTGAGCCTGAGCCATTTTCTCAAGATTGCTGCGGTAAAGCTCTAGATCTCTCTGCACCTTGTCTTCAGACAGATTTAAAGCAGCGCAAAGACGCTTGAGTGTCTCATTCAGCTTGGTTTCATCTTTGACTAGATCGGCATCGGCTAGCTCCAGCAAACTGTACAATCCGATCGCGAACAGGCGGCTGTACTTAAAAGCCGAGTTGTGGGCGATCGTGTTTGCCTGCGCTTGCAAATCGTTGAAGTCTGCGATCGACCCCGCTTGCTCTAGCCAGCTAAGGATTGCGTCTACTGACGATCGACTTGCCAGGGCTTTGAGGCGTTCTGCATCGTTTCTAAAGCGCTGGGGATCGTCCTGTAGTGCTTTACAGAGACCATCAAAAATGGAGGCAATATCTTGTTCGGGACGATATGACTGCATGAAGCGATGGAAGGAGGTAAAGACACCCAACGCGTAGAAGGCGTCGTAGTGAAAGTCTACGTTGACCGTCAGCAAATGCATCTCGACCATTAACTCTTCCACCACCCGACGGTAGATCGAATTAATCGGACGAGTATGGATGGTGTAAAAAGCTCTCTTGGTTTCTGAGACGGTGCGGACGTTATTCACAGCAAAAGGATAGGGCAGGACTACTCTCATTCTCGCGCTTGACGGCAAGTTTGCCAACCTTTGGGCAGTGGTGGCAACCCGAGATCGCGCCCAAAACTGACTGAGGGCGCGTCGATCGGTTCATTTAAAGACTCTGGTTGGTGACTGCTAATCTAGCATGACTCTTGTAAGCGCCGCCGTGCTTTACTCACTTCTGCGCTTGAGTCTGTCGCGCAGGAGCATTGAGGACATAAGGTGCGGGATTCTTGGCAACCCATCCAAGTTGAGAGCGCGATCGCACTTCAAAGTGCAAATGCGCTTCCCTGGAACTAGGGTTTCCGGTTCTACCGACCGTTGCGATCGGCTGTCCACGTCTCACCACTTGCCCCACTTTGACCTTAAAACTGGCAAGTTGGGCGTAGCGGGTCTGCAAACCCTCAGCATGGTTGATGACTACCAGATTGCCGTACGCGCCTTGCTTACCCACAAAGGCAACAGTACCATCCGCAACCGTCAGTACTGGCAACCCTACAGGCGCTGCTAGATCAATGCCGCTATGAAAGCCAACCTTACCAGTAATGGGTTGAATACCCCAACCATAAGCAAGCAGTAGTGTCGATCGCGATGGTTTAGACGGCAGCGGATAGGCGTTCAAAATTTGCCCTGGCTGTTCCGCAGCGGGGTTATTGGGAGCCGTTGTCGTCACCACTGGCGACCAGTTTACGCCTGGCACAAAGACAACTTTCGGTGCTGGCTGACAGCCGTTTACCTCAAACAACACATCAGAGCGAACATTATAGGTCTTTGCCACCTCTCGCCAGGTTTGGTTTGGCTTCAGTTCAACCCGAATGCCGTTGTAGGGAGGCACTAAAAGCTCAGCGCCGATCGGTGCTTTGCCGCTACGTAGAACTGGGTTGAACCCCATTAAGGTGGAAGGAATGAGGTTGTATTGCTGCGCGATCCCTTCTAGCGTCTCGCCAGAGGCCACTTTGTGGCGCACTATCCGCAAGAGCGCAGGCGCAGTACAGGTCGCTTGCGCGGCTGTTGGCATTGACTGTACAAGGACTTGCGATCGTGCAGCCTCCACACCTGTCAGGGACATCCCAAAACAGACTGAAAGTGCTAGCCAGTGAAGTCGCTTCATATGAGCCAGGGTTCCAATGGTGACGTGTGCAATGTAAACGCTGCTCTTCCACTTTAGCGTTCTGCCTTTTACGCCCTTCTTCGCAGCACAGCCTTGATCCGGACTTTGGGTCGAAGAGAGTTGGAGGGAAGTGGAGGAAGCAGAGGGCGCAAGGGAAGAAAGTTTTGAGTTACGGCGGTTTTCAGTTGGGTGGAACGCAGCTTTGAATGAGCGGTCAGCGGTCAGCGGTCAGCTTTTTGCTAACCGCTAGGAGAGGATTGTGACTGATGCACTTGCACATGGCTGTCAGTCTTCAGCCTTCTTGAACTCTGCTCCTCCCTTGCTTCCCTTGCTCCCCTTGCCTTCTGTCCTTAGCAGTTACAATAAGCCCATGTTCGAGCTGAGCACCGCTGTTGTTGGGCTACTAAATTTATGAATCTCTCTTTGAAGCAGCTGGCAACCTATGTTTCGCTCCTGGCGATCGGTAGCGGCGCAGGCATTATCGGTGGTCAATATTTGTTGCCTCATGAGCGGATCAGCTCCAATTCTATGGACACGCCAATCGTAAAAGTGCCCAGCAAACCAGCCAGTCAAACCACTACTTCAGCCCCTTCTGCATTGAATAGTCAACTAGGCGGTGCCAACTTTATCGCTACAGCGGTGGAACGGATTGGCCCAGCGGTTGTACGGATTGATGCGGCTCGTAAAGTCGTCAATAGTCTGCCGGACGCTTTCCAAAATCCTCTCTTTCGGCGTTTCTTTGGCGATGAAGTGCCAGTACCGAAAGAGCGTGTCGAACGTGGCACAGGGTCTGGCTTTATTTTGAGCGGGGATGGCCGCTTGCTGACCAATGCTCATGTGGTGACTGGGGCCGATACTGTAGAGGTCACGCTGAAAGATGGTCGCACATTTGAAGGGCGCGTGATCGGGTCTGATGCCGTAACGGATGTAGCCGTCGTCAAGATTAATGCATCAGGGCTGCCAACGGTGCAGATTGGTCGATCGGATAACTTGGTTCCAGGCGAGTGGGCGATCGCGATCGGGAATCCTTTAGGGTTGGACAATACCGTCACTGCTGGGATTATCAGTGCGACAGGACGGTCTAGTTCGCAGGTGGGTGTGCCCGACAAGCGCGTCAGCTTTATTCAAACGGATGCCGCGATTAATCCGGGCAATTCGGGTGGCCCGTTGTTGAATGACCGGGGGGAAGTCATTGGCATTAATACAGCGATTCGAGCAGACGCACAGGGCCTGGGCTTTGCCATTCCGATCGAAATCGCGCAACGGGTTGCCGATCAACTGTTTGCCAAAGGCAAAGTGGAGCACCCCTATCTGGGGATTCAAATGGTTGACCTGACGCCAGCATTACGCAAAGAAATCAATCAAGACGGTGATGCGAAGCTCAAGGTGAACCAGGATCAGGGCGTGTTGATTGTGCGTGTTTTTGATCATTCCCCAGCGGCTCAAGCAGGGATGCGCCAGGGCGATATTATCCAAAAGATTGACGGGAAGCTGGTTAAAACAGCTTCAGATGTACAGGAACGAGTCGAAGCAAGCGCGATCAATAAAGCGTTGTCTGTCGAGGTCTCTCGTGATGGTCAGCAACGCAGCCTCCAACTCAAACCTGCCCCTTTCCCCAGCAAAAGCTGAAGGACTTTCTGGATCACTCCTCTAGAAAAAAGCTCGTTCTATTGAACATCAGTTCGGGATCAGGGAGGGGCAAAACAGATAGGCTGAAAGTACTGCATTCTCAGCCATCTGCTTGCCCCATGCTTGGTCTAGAAAACCTCAGCTATTCTTGCTCCAGACTGCTCAGGTACGCCGCGATCCCAGCGTTTGCCAACTGGCTTGCGGGTTTGCCTTCTCGCAAGGCCGCTGCTTGCAACCGTGCATACACGTCCTCTTGGAGGGTGACGCGGCGACGAATTTTACTGCCAGCTTTCAGCCTCTCACCCTGATCAGCAGAAGGTTCAACCGTTGCGGCCGAGATGCTTTCGGGCTGATATTGCGCCACATATTGATGGATGGACGCTAAGCCCACGCGATCGCAGAAATCGCCAAAGCTTTCTCCAGGCTGACGAGACTGCTTAAAGTAAACAAAGATCGGCTCAAACGCAGTTTCCAGATCGTTGATGTGCAGCTTTTCTAAATACACCTGCGCTAACCGCGTTTGATTGGGAGCCGCGCCCAACCAGATCTGATACGTATCAGGCCCGTTCCCTACAAAGGCGAGTTCTGCCAGATAGGGGCGGGCACAACCATTCGGGCAACCCGTCATCCGGATAACGAAATGCTCGTGCTCTAGCCCAACCCGATCGAGAAGGGTACGAAGGCGATCGAGAATGCTAGGAATGACCCGTTCAGATTCTGCCGTCGCCAGCCCGCAGGTCGGTAAGGCAGGGCATGCCATTGAGTAGCGCACCAGGGGATCAATATCCTCTAAGCCCTTAACGCCACAACGGGTGAGAATGGCCTGAATTTGAGCCTTCTGCGCGGGGACAATATCGTAAAGAATCGCATCCTGGCTGGGCGTTAGCAATAGCGGCAGGTTGAAGGTCTGCACAATCTCCCGTAGTGCCGTCTTGAGCTGTAAGGACTCATCGTCTTTGACGCGCCCGTTTTGAATGGAGATACCCACAAACAGCTTGCCATCACCCTGTTCATGCCAGCCGAGGAAGTCAAGATACTTAAACTCAGGCAACGGTTTGAAGGGTGCGATCGCCTTGCCAAAATAGCTTTCCACTTTCTCGCGGAAGCGATCGACACCCCAATCTTCGATCAGATACTTCATCCGTGCATGACGACGATCGGTGCGATCGCCATAATCGCGCTGGGTTGCCACGATCGCCTTCATCAAGTCATACACATCGGCTTTGTCCACGTAGCCGATCGGGTCAGCAATGCGAGGAAAAGTTTCTTCCTTGTTATGGGTACGTCCCAATCCACCACCCGCGAACACGTTAAACCCTTCTAGCTCACCCTTCGCGTTTGTGAGCACAACGAGGCTGACATCCTGCGAATACAAGTCCACCGAGTTGTCACCTGGCACCGTGACGCTGATTTTGAACTTACGGGGCATGTAGTGCTTGCCGTAGATCGGTTCTTCCGCTTCGTGGGAAAGCGTACCATTACCGTTGCGTTGACGGGCAGCGATCACGGCCGGGCGCTCTTCTGCTGAAATGGCCTTCTCGCCATCCAGCCAGATTTCATAGTAGGCACCTGTTTGAGGCGTTAACAGGTCAGCAATGTTGTTGGCATACTCACGGGCATACTCATACTCCGGGCGGTTTCTGTAGGGAGCCGCAGGAGCCATGACGTTCCGGTTCAGGTCGCCGCAAGCGCCGAGTGTCGAGCCCATGCTTTGGACGATCGCCGCGATTGTAGCCTTCAAGTTCCGTTTGAGCACACCATGAAGCTGGAAACCTTGGCGAGTGGTCGCCCGTATGGTGTGGTTGCCATACTCATCCGCAAGGCGATCGAGGGTCAGGTACAACTCTGGCGGAATGTAACCACCAGGGCTACGCGTCCGCAGCATCATCTGATAATCCTTCTCCTGTCCCTTTAAACGGTTGTCCCGGTTATCTTGCTGATAAGAACCGTGAAACTTCAGAATCTGGATGGCGTCCTCAGTGAAATGCGTTGTGTCTAGCAACAATTCAGACGCAACAGGTTCGCGGAGAAAATGGCTATGGTCTTTGAGGCCTTCAACCTTGGAGGGTTTACGGACAGCGGCGGGCGTTGGAGTATTAACCATCAGAAGGGCGACAAAAGAGGAGTCAACGAATTACTACTGCGATCGTGGGGATTACCAAAATCCCAGCAAGACGGTCGGAATAATGTAAATACCACACGATCCTATCACTGCTTTCCTTATTCAGACATGTCCCAACCGCTTCGCGAGTAGTGAAGACATGAATGTTTAAAAGTCAGACTTTGACGATTGTAACGTTGAACGCCATAGATTATCGCCCTCAGGCCGAAGCCCAGGGCGATAATCTATGGTCAATGACCCAGAAGTCGTTGTTGCTGTAAGCGTCTATGGTTCGATGCGATCGCGTGGCGCTGGGGGAAGCTGAGGTGTAGGGCGATCGGGCGTATCATCCTCCTCTCTCACCGTCTCAGAAGCACGGCGCAACAGAGCGCTTAACAGGTTGCGGACTTCACGTTCTCGGCGGGCAAGAGCGGCTCCCGCTTCACCAATTTGCTGTTCAAGCTGAGCAAACTTTTGGTCTGCCTGCCCCTTCGCCGCTTCAGCTTTGGGACGCGCCTTACTGTACCAATGCTTAGCGTCGTCTAAATGCTCTTGTGCCTGATCGTAATAAGACTCAGAACGAGCCGCTAAGGTCGCACGCAAAATTGCTGCCTGAGCCTGCAGTTGAGCGTAGCGTTTTTTCAGCAGAGAGGCTTCTTCACTGTTCTGGACAGTCGCGATCGCTTCTTCAACCAGTGCTTTAACTTTGTCTGGCGCTGTGTTGGCCGCTTCTTGAACACCTTCTAAGCCAGTCGTAATTTCCTGTTCCAGTGCTTCTTGCTGGGCCGAAAGTTTGGTTTGCAGTCGTTTTACTTCTGCTTCGGTTTCAGCAATTTTTTGCTGACGCGCACTGCTAATCCCATCCACAATGCCTTCAATGGAGGCCGCAATTTCGTCTTTGGTTTCCTTGCCGCTTTCTTGCAAACCTGTGATCGCAGACGAGAAGACATCTTTCACAATGGAACGAAAATCACCAGAACCTTCCTTAAATTCAGCGGTGACTTGTGAAACGGCAGCACGCAAAATAGCGCGGATGCGATCGCTACGCAATTTGCCGACTTCTTTTACCTGCTTCAGTTCGGTTGAAAGCTTATCTTTCACTGGAGTAGACATAGTTACAAACTCCTAAATTAATTAGTTAGCATCAGCCAGATCAAAGACGCGTTCAACTTCAAAAATCTTGCGATCTCTTATCCAATAACGATGCTCAAAAGTGAGCCTTTGAAACTGTGCTTTTATCAGCGCTGTCTGACTGCTTACCTCCATCCTGACAAAGACCCTGGCTGTTAGCGTCCCTCCTACGGTAGGAAAGCCGTCCTAAAACGAGTGGTAAAAACCGAAGGCTGACGGTGAGACTGAGATCGAGGCGTCAACGATCGGCAAAAAAACGGAGGGCACAAAGAATGATTCTTTGTGCCCTCCGCATCCTGTCAATCAAATGAGCCCATTGGCATAGAACCAAGCAGCATCAGCTAACCAGAGACTAGAAGCGATAACCAACACCGGCCTGGAAGCTGACCGCATCAGCAGAGCTGTTCTTATACGCATCAATGCCCCATTTCGCATCACCATAAACAACAACGTTTCTGCCAAGTCCGGCTTCAGCGCCAGCAGTCAGAACAGGAGCATTTTTGTTGCCTAAGGGTGATGGCTTGCCTTCCTTATCGGCAAAGGAGTAGCCAGCACCAGCGTAGATATTAGCGTTGCTGGAAACGGGTAGATCGTACGTCAGGAGTGGCATAATCGCTGCACTTTCACCACTAAACAAAACGGCGCCTCTCACAGAAACTGGCGCATTGGGAATGGCGAAACGACCTTGAATATTGCCGCCGATCGTAGCAGCATCGCCACTTTGCCCACCATTGGTGACGCCAGAAGAAACGCCAGCGCCAATATAGCTATCGTTAAAGGTAATGGGTTGGGCAGAAGCGTTGCCGGCAAAGATCACGGCAGGCGAGATCGCCAAAGCGGATAGGGCAACAAGACCAGCAGGCAGGGCTTTGCGAAGGGCTGATGAAAGAGTTTGAGAGAGTAGCATGGTAGAGTTCCTCACAAGGTTAGGGTGTTGAATCCAGCTAAATCTAAAGTCGAAAAACGTGTGAGATATGTTCCAGAGATTACCATCAACCAAATGCCATCTGGAGTAATAGCTTCACTAGCAGGCAGAAACAGTTGAGTGTGCTCTCTTAAAAGAGTAATACCGCTCATTTGAAACGTAAAAGCTAGCAAACTCTTCTGTCTTAGGTATAGCGTTTTGCTTGAATTAGCTGTCTCTTAGAAGAGTCTGTTCTCCAACTGTCACAAACAGTTTACATACAAAAAGCGATCACCTTACTAATAGGAACCTCAGGGTTTAATTAGTTCACCCAGTCGGATGTAGTAGCCACATTTAAACTGTGCTAAGTCAATCCTAAAGCATTCATGAACGCAAAGACCTCCGAGTTCTTTGCGCACTCGGAGGCCTACAAGCTTCAGCGACGATCGCGCTCAGGCAATCGTTATCTCTAGCGGTAACACAACCGTAAACGTAGACCCAACGCCAACTTCCGAGGTCAAACTAATTTCGCCTTGCAGCAATTTCACCATGCGAGCCACAATCGCCAGACCCAATCCTGTACTATTCGGCAGTCGATCGAGTGCAGACGGCAGCACCTGAAAGAAGGGCTCAAAAATGTGGGGCTGATCGTTCGGCGCAATGCCAATACCCGTATCGCTCACCGCGATCGACCACCAGCCATCAGACAGCAACCGGGTCTGGATCGTCACACTGCCAGCTTCGGTGTAGCGTATAGCATTGCTAGCAAGATTCATCAGAATCTGCTGCAGGCGGAACGGATCAGTCATCACGCGATCGGGTGCCCGCTCATCGTCTAGCACCAGCTTTAAGTTGTTAGCCGTTGCTAAGGGCTGTATGACCTCAGCAACTGTTTGAAGGATGCCACGCACATCGGTCGACTCCAACCGCAGCGTCATCTGCCCCGCTTCGTACCGCGACATTTCTAATGTGTCGTTGATCAGGCGTAAAAGCTGGCGACTATTCCGTACAACGCGCTCAATATGTTCCAAACTATGTAGCGTGTCACGCACGGCTGGCTGACGCTGCTGCCGCAAAAAGAGTTCGGAGTAGCCAATGATCGAGGTCAATGGGGTTTTCAGCTCATGCGCGAGCACCGACAGATTCTCCTGATTCGACTGCACCAAACGATCCAGTTCCTGGTGCGTCAGGAGAAGTTGTCCCCGGAGCTTCTCCAATTCATGCAGACGTTCACCAACATAGCTTTTGAAGCACTGGGCGATCGCGCCATCCACAACGGCATTAATCAGAGAGACGGCTCGCAGTACCTCTTCAGCAGTCCGTTCCAGTAAGGGCACCTGCAGTACCTGGAGAATTTTCGCACGCAGTAGATGGTATTCTCGGGCTATTTCAGTGGGGTCAAACCCTTGCTCAGCACGAAGAGCACCATGCTTGAGACTGGCCTGGATGATGGTTGAAATATCGCTTTCCTGAGTGTCTGCCAGCACCGTTGCCAACGCCGCCAGAATATAGGGGATATGGTCACGAATGGCGGTTGGCAAAAGCGGATCAGCACTTTTAATCTGCTGATCCTGGAAAACGGCTTCAACCCACTCTTCTGTAATGATGTGCGATCGCTCAGTGAGCAATTGGCTCAAATCAGACATTGGCGATAACTGAGAAATAGCCATACAGATCACCCGCTTGAAGCAAATCTATCTTCTGAAGAAAAAAGCCCTTTAGCACGGGTATTTCACCGCTCAAAATGTAGACATCTATTCTACCTTAGGGCTGATCTTTGCGGCTATGGTCGTCAGGCTCACCAGGAAAAACCTAGTGTTGATAGCTAACTCAGCCATTTTTGACTGGACTTTACCTGCTTGATCCGATCGCTCAGTCGCATTTACCCTTTAGATAGGAAGAACATGAACTTACAATAAAAGACCGGGACAAGGTAATGGGAAAGGATCAACAGTAGCGCAGCAAAGGCGGTTTGCATACAGGCTTCAGCCTTCGACATACCGCTTGAGGTCATGAGCTGAAACATACCTACAGTAGAGACGGCTGCAACAGCCATCACGTTTGCTTGCCTTGCCCTGTCCTGCGTCCCATGACTTTAGTTATCTTTCGTCGATCGCCATGCTAAATCGCTTGAAAATTGGTACCAAAATCGGAGCCAGCTTTGCACTGGGTTTACTCTTTTTCGTAGCGCTCTCAGCCATCTCCTACCGTAGTACCCATCAGTTAATTGGCACTGCCGAGCGCGAATCACATACGTATGAAGTGATTGGACAAATAGAAGACCTCTTATCGCACTTAAAAGACGCGGAAACAGGGCAGCGTGGCTATGTGATTACGGGCGACGAAAAATATCTGGAGCCTTATAACGCGGCTGTTCGCGTGCTTGATGGCAGAACCAGAGAGCGACTGCGTGTGTTGATTCAAGATAATCCTACGCAGCAGCAGCGCCTGGAAACGGTAGACCCAATCATCACAGCCAAGCTCACTGAGTTGGATGAGAGCATTAGGCTACGCCGGCAACAGGGGTTTACCGCTGCCCAAAAAGCGGTTCAAACGGATCGTGGCAGCCAACTGATGGGCAACATCCGGAGAATACTCTTAGAGATGGAAGTTGAAGAGCGAAAGCTCCTAAAGCAACGATCTCAAGACGCTGCTGCCGCCGCCAAACAAACCACCGATAGCGTCACCTATGGCATTCCCGTTTACTCGCTGCTGTTGGTTCTCATTGGCTGGGCGTTAGCGCGACATATTTCGCGGCCATTGCGCCACGTTTCCGAAGTGGCCGATCGCATTGGTGACGGTGATTTAGATGTCAGTGTACCGACGAGCGATCGGCAGGATGAGATTGGCACGCTCACGCGCACCTTTAACCAGATGATCACCAATCTACGCGATACCAATCGACGGAACGACGAGCAAACCTGGCTGAAGTCAAACCTGGCAGACGTTGGACGCATGCTTCAGGGACAGCGCGATCAAGAAGCCGTCGCCCGTCAGATCCTCTCCAAGCTGGCACCCCTCATTGGCGCACAGCAAGGCGTTTTCTACTTGATGGAGACCGACACCCATCCGCCCCAGCTAAAGTTGCTTAGTAGCTACGCCTATCGGGAACGCAAGCATCTGGCTAATCAGTTCCGGTTGGGTGAAGGGCTGGTGGGGCAATGCGCTCTAGAAAAACAGCGCATTCTGCTCACCGACGTGCCCAGCGACTACATTCGCATTGCGTCTGGCTTGGGTGAAGCGCCACCCCTCAACATTGTGGTGTTGCCGATTCTGTTTGAGCAAGCAGTGACTGGAGTAATGGAATTGGCATCTCTGCAACGGTTTAATGAGATCCAACTGACGTTGTTAGATGAGGTAAGTGAGAGCATTGGCGCAGTGCTGAATACGATCGCCGCCGACCTTCGCACAAATGAACTGCTGCAAGAATCCCAGACCCTCACCGAGGAACTACAGCAGCAGCAAGATGAAATTCAAGAAAGCAGCCGCTTGCTCGAAGAACAAACCGAAACGCTGCGTTTATCGGAAGCACAACTGAAAGAGCAACAGGAAGAGCTGCAGCAGACAAACGAAGAACTGCAGCAATTGAACGAAGAACTGGAAGAAAAAGCTCAACTGCTGGCAGAACAAAAGCAAGAGGGCGAGCAGAAGAATCAAGCGATCGAACTGGCGAGACAGGCGATCGAAGAAAAAGCCGCACAGCTGACCCTCAGCTCTCGCTACAAGTCTGAGTTTCTCGCCAATATGTCGCACGAGCTGCGCACCCCGCTCAATAGTTTGCTGATCCTGGCACGCCTGTTGAGTGAGAACGGCGACGGTAACTTGACCGATAAACAGGTGGAATACAGCCGCACGATTCACGCGGCTGGTAGCGACCTACTCGAACTAATCAACGAAATTCTCGATCTAGCCAAAATTGAATCGGGCACTATCTCCATCGATGTTGAAGACCTCCGCTTAACCGATTTACAGCAATTCCTGGAGCGCACGTTTCAGCAGGTGGCCCACGATGTGGAGCTGGAGTTTCGCGTCGAGTTAGACCCAGCCTTGCCCCCATCCATACAGACTGACCCCAAACGTCTGCAGCAAATTCTCAAGAACCTTTTATCTAATGCTTTTAAGTTCACTGAGCATGGCAGCGTGACCGTACAGATTACCCCTGCAGCGGACGATCGCGCGCCGCTGTTCGCCAACAATCCAGAACCCATGATTGCCTTTGCCGTCACCGACACTGGCGTTGGCATTGCCCCTGAAAAACAAGCCGTGATTTTTGAAGCGTTTCAGCAAGCCGATGGCACTACCAGCCGCAAATATGGCGGAACTGGGCTCGGCTTGTCAATCAGCCGCGAACTGGCTCAACGACTGGGCGGTCGCATTGAGCTGACTAGTCAACCAGGACAGGGAAGTACTTTCACGCTGGTGCTGCTAATGGGAGAGGGGAGAGAGGAGAGAGGAGAGAGGGATGAGAAGAGAGAAGGGAGGAGAGAAGAGCGGTCAGCGGTCAGCCGTCAGCCATCAGCTTTTAAAACTCACTCGCAACCGCCACTCACGCCTCACGCCTCAACCCTTACCGCTCCCAACGAAGTTGATGACGATCGCGCCCTGATTCAGCCTGGCGATCGGGTGTTGCTAATCATTGAAGATGATCAGCACTTTGCCCGCATTCTGATGGAGATGGCGCGTCAGCAAGGCTTCAGAGTGTTGGCTTCATTACGGAGTCAGCCAGGGCTGGCGCTGGCACAGGTCTTTAAGCCCGATGCCATCATGCTAGATATCCGTCTACCGGATATGGATGGCTGGACGGTGCTCGATCGGCTGAAGCATGACCCAGAGACACGTCACATTCCAGTGCATATTCTCTCGGTTGACGATGAACAGCAGCGCAGCTTGCAATTGGGCGCGATCGCCTACCTGCAAAAACCCGTCTCGCCACAAGCCCTGACACAAGCTCTTGTCAATATCAAAGGGTTTGTGGAACGTCCGGTGAAGAACCTGTTGGTAGTGGAAGACGATCCAGTACAGGCACAAAGCATTCGAGCACTCATTGGCAATGGCGATGTTTCGACAACCATCGTGGGGACAGGAGCCGCAGCACTGGCAACGTTGCGATCGAGCCTCTTTGATTGTGTCGTGTTGGATCTCGGTTTGCCCGACATGACTGGCTTCGACTTGATCGAGCAAATTAAACAACAGCCAGAGTTCTTGCGGCTACCCATCATTGTCTACACAGGCAGAGAACTCACCCAGCAGCAGGAAACACAGCTCAGACGACTGGCAGAAACCATCATCGTTAAGGATGTACGATCGCCTGAACGGCTGCTTGATGAAACCGCCCTCTTCTTACATCGAGTCCAGGCAGCGTTGCCGGAGTCGAAGCGACAAATGCTGGAGCAATTGCATCAGAGTGATCCAGTGCTGGCGCACAAAAAGGTGCTGATTGTGGATGATGATGTACGCAATATTTTTGCCCTTACCAGCCTGCTAGAACGCTACCAGATGCAAGTGTCCTACGCTGAGAACGGGGTTGATGGCATTGCGTCACTCCAAAACCATCCCGACATTGATGTGGTATTGATGGATGTCATGATGCCGGAACTGGATGGCTATGAAAGCACGCGAGCCATTCGTCAGATCGACTCCTTTCGCTCCTTACCCATCATTGCCTTGACGGCAAAAGCCATGCAGGGCGATCGTGAAAAGTGTCTGGAAGCAGGCGCGTCAGACTATATCACCAAACCCGTTGATACCGAACAGTTACTCTCTTTACTGCGGGTGTGGCTCTACCGTTAAGCGCTCGTATCGCTATCGCTCACGATCTGGCGTTGCTGAATCTGGGGGGCATCCCCTTGCCAGCACTTTCTATCTTTAGGTAGTGCTAAGAGCATGCTGAAACCTGTTACGTTCGATGGGTTAATCTATCTCAAGCTGTACACCACAGGTTGTAGATTTGGAGTCAGTATTTTTAATGACGAACCCATGGCTCCGCCCGATCCTAATTTAGAAGAGATTGAGGTTCAGTTGCTTTTAGAGGGCATCTACCGCTATTACGGCTTTGACTTCCGAGACTATGCGCTTTCATCGATGAAGCGACGTATTCGCAAAATTTTGGCCGCAGAAGCATTGCCAAACATCTCTGCGCTGCAAGATCGTTTGTTGCACGATGCGGGCTGTTTTGAACGGTTTTTGCTTGGTTTAACGGTCAATGTCACGTCGATGTATCGTGACCCTAGCTTTTTTGCGTCCTTTCGAGAGACGATCGTACCGCTGCTACGCACCTATCCTTTTATTCGCGTCTGGCATGCCGGTTGTTCGACCGGACAGGAAGTCTATTCGCTGGCTATTCTGTTGCAGGAAGAAGGGCTGTATCATCGCTGTCGCCTTTACGCAACCGATACCAATGAGCTTGTTTTACAGAAAGCAAAACAAGGTATTTATCCGATCGCACTCATGCAGGAATACACACAGCTTTATTTGAAAGCAGGCGGCAAGCGATCGTTCTCCGAGTACTACACAGCGGGTTACGGTAACGCCATCTTTCGCTCATCCTTGAAAGAAAATATTGTCTTTTCACAACACAATTTGGCGACCGATCATTCCTTTAATGAGTTCAACGTCATTCTTTGCCGTAACGTTTTAATTTATTTCAACCGCACGCTGCAACAACGGGTACATCAACTGTTTTACGATAGTCTCTGTTCGTTTGGCATCTTGGGTTTGGGGCGACGAGAGTCACTAAAATTGTCGCCTTACGAGCCCTGTTATGAAGAAGTGGTCAAGGGAGAGCGGCTCTATCGGAGGCTCGACTAATGGCGTTTGAATTGGTCGTCATTGGCACGTCCCTTGGTGGGTTGTCGGCGCTTAAAGTGCTGTTAGGTGGCCTGGCAGACCCCTTTCCACTAGCGATCGCGGTCGTGCAACATCGGCACAAAGAATCTGGCCATGTAATGAGTGAATACATGCAGCAGTACACAACTCTACCCGTGCTTGAAGCAGAAGATAAAGACGAACTGCTACCAGGGCATATTTATCTCGCTCCAGCCGACTATCACCTGCTCATCGAATGGGGTTATCTAACGCTCTCAGTGGACGAACCCGTCTGCTTTGCCCGACCCTCGATCGACGTGTTGTTTGAATCAGCCGCCGATGCCTATGCCGATCGCGCCATTGGCATCATCTTAACGGGAGCCAATCGTGATGGTACCAACGGTCTGGCACGCATTAAAGCCTGCGGTGGGCTAACGATAGTCCAAGATCCAGCAACGGCTGAAACGGGCATGATGCCCCAAGCCGCGATCGCCACAACGAAGGTGGATGCAATCTTACCGCTGCCAGACATTGCACCTTACCTGGTCAATCTGTTATCTCGTGTGCGGAGTTAATGCCATGACGTTGCCATCTACAGTCAACATTCTCCTTGTTGATGATCACCCAGAGAATTTGCTCGCGTTGGAGGCGGTTTTGGGCAACCTGGGCGCAACGCTAGTGCGGGCAAATTCTGGACAGGAGGCGTTACGGTGCCTGTTAAATCAGGATTTTGCTGTCATTTTGCTGGATGTCCAGATGCCTGATATGGATGGCTTTGAAACAGCAACGCTGATCCGTAGTCGAGAGCGATCGCGCCAGACACCCATCATTTTTCTCACGGCCTTTAGTACCAGCGAACAGCTTATGTTCAAGGGTTACTCGTTAGGCGCGGTGGATTATCTGCACAAGCCAATCAACGCCAGTATTTTGACCTCTAAGGTAACGGTCTTTGTTGATTTATTTCGCAAAACTGAAGCAGTTAAGGCACAGGCAGCACAACTTACCACGATTAACGCTGAATTAAGTGAAAGTGAAGAACGGTTTCGCTCTCTCAGCGCCTATGCGCCAGTCGGTATTTTTATGAACGATACGACTGGCTCCTGCACCTACACGAATCCCTGCCTGCAAACAATCGGCGACTTTACGTTCTCAGAGGGGCTCGGCGACGGTTGGACAACACGCATCCATGTGGACGATCGCGATCGCGTGGTGAAAGAATGGCAGGCTTACACAAACGGTCATGCCTCTGAGCATGCCACTGAGTACCGTTTTCAGCACCGTGATGGCAATGTACGCTGGGTCTACGCCCGTTGCTCGCCGCTGTTTTCTGATTTATGCGAACTGACTGGGTATGTTGGCACTGTTGAAGACCTTACAGAACGTAGACAGGCAGAAGAAGCCCGTACGCAGGTTTTTCGCGAACAAGCAGCACGAAAAGAAGCAGAAGCAGCCAACCGCATGAAAGATGAGTTTCTCGCCGTGCTCTCTCACGAACTCCGAACACCGCTCAACTCGATGCTAGGCTGGTCTCGCTTGCTGCGCACACGCCAATTAGACGATGAGACCGTCACCCGTGCGCTAGAAACCATTGAACGCAACGCTTTAGCACAAGCACAGTTAATCGACGACATTCTGGATGTCTCGCAAATTGTACGCGGCAAACTGCGGCTACAGTGTCAGGCGTTGAACCTGGCAGCAGTGGTTGAAGGAGCGATTGAATCCGTCCGCCCGATGCTTGAAGTCAAGGCCATTCAGCTAGAGTCGTTTCTTGATCCAGCGGTTGGGCAGGTTTGGGGCGATTCTGTTCGGTTACAACAAGTGGTGTGGAACCTGCTGACCAATGCCATCAAATTTACGCCTGCAAACGGCACCGTTACAGTGCGGTTAGCAGTTATGCAGTCGCAATTAGCAGCCGACAGCAGACAGAACCCCAGCAAACACTACACCCAAATCAGCATCAGCGATACAGGCAGTGGCATTCATCCAGAGTTTTTACCACACGTGTTTGATCGCTTTCGGCAGGCAGACAGCACGACCAGTCGCCCTCAAAATGGACTAGGGTTGGGGTTGGCGATCGTGCGGCATCTGGTCGAACAGCATGAGGGCAGTGTGCATGCAGAGAGTGAAGGCGTCGATCAAGGATCGACATTCACCGTCACCTTACCGCTCTTAAATACCAAGACCGAGGTGAATGGCTATGTCACAAGGCCCAGCAGTAAAACGGGCGCAACTCAGAGCGACTCTTCCCGCAATACCATATGACCTCATTAGAGTCTGAGATAGTAGCACTAGCCTTTCTCTAAGCATGGTTACGCTAAGAGCGTATCTAAAAACTGTCCACGCCTAGAACAGCAATCAGCTATGACGCCAATGCCGATTACCGACTACTGACTATCGACTACTCTCCTATTAAGCATTAAACCCATAAACGCGATAGCCACTATCGGCAAGCATGGCGTAGTCTATGGTGCTGGGGGCATACAGGCGATAGAGCCACCCATAAGACAGGATGGATTGAACGCTATCCGCAGGATGGGAATAATCATAGGTGCCCGTCACAGGGTTGGCTCCGTTCTGAGCTTGCAGAGGCACGTAGTTGCCGCCATTGGCTGCCCTAGCATATTCTCCTTTGAAAACAGCTGTCTGAGGAGTTGAGCGATCCGTCAGGTTATAGCCTTGCCAGTTCAGCCCAACGAGGCCGAGCACATGCCCAATCTCATGCGTCACGACCTGGTACAGCAGCCAGCCCGTGGGATCATTAGTAGCAGAAAAGGTATCAGCATTGATTGCAATCTGTCCGACCCGCGGCATCAAGTCTGGAGAAGAAATCCAACCACCAAACTCATAATCAGGGCCACCATTGGCGGCTTCCAGCCCAGCGTTCCCCTGGTAAGGATTCAGAAAAATGAGCAGATCATCAACGTAACGTTTGCTCGTAAAGCTATAAGAACGACTGGAGTTAGCACCCAACTTACTGATCGTGCTGTTGAGCTGGAAATTAGTCCACTCGCTGGCAATTTGCGCAGCCCAATCATTAGCGGCTTTTTGGGCGATCGCCCGATGCTCAGGTGTCCAAAAGCCAAACGGGTCATTGCGGAAATCCAAATCAATGTTGAAGCGCGTCGGATCAGGAGCATAGGTATTGGTCACTTTGCCCAGTTCGTAAACAGCGCTACCCGCTAAACCACCGCTGAGCGTATAGCTAACGGTATTGCCTAGCAAACGATCGGCACTAGAGTTGTCAGCTTCAGCGATAAACGACACCGTGCGCACCGCTTTCCAATCTTGAGGGGTAAACGTAAGCGTGTTTTGCGTCCCATTCACAACCGTGCTATCAGCATCCACCACCACAAAGCTGCCCGTCGAGAAAGTGAGGGTCACATTCGTAGTGGGAGCCTGCGTCAATTCCACTTTAAACGTCCCACCATCACCTTCTTGACCACTAAATGCGAAATTACTAATTTTGATTGGGTTGGAAGCGATCAACGTATCTTGTAGAGCAATCCGCCAATTCAAGTCACTCACTGCTGGCAGATTAGCCGCTTGGTTCGTATCCTTAAGGTCATCCAGGAACCAAACCCCATTTTGCCCGGTCGCAACGTTACGCCAAAAAATGTCCGTTTTGCCATCGTTATTGCTATCGCCAGCACCCTGAATTTGCCAGTTCACGTCGCTAACCGTAGTCAAAAAAGTGGTGCTTGCAATCGTCATGTTGCTCCACGTGGTGCCGCCCAATGACCAGATAAACGTCTCACCGGAAAGGTCATTGCGCCACAGAATTTCTGGCTTGCCATCGCGGTTAAAGTCTGCTGCTGCCTGAATTCTGAGATTGGTTCCTAAGGCGCTTGGTAGGTAAGCTGTGTTGCTTACGGTCGTGCCATTGAGTGCCCAAATTGCATTCTCCCCAGTCGCATAATTACGCCAGAGAAGATCGGGCTTCCCATCACCCGTAAAATCTGCCGTACCTTGAATTTGCCAATTAGAGCTTGCAAGTGGAGTCAAAAAGACGCTTGAGTGCAATGCAGCACCATCCATGAGCCAGATCACATTCTGCCCAGTCGCATAGTTGCGCCACACAATATCGGTCTTACCATCACCGTTAAAATCATTTGCCCCCTCTATGCGCCAATTGATGTCGCCAACTGTCGTCAACGATGCACTAGAGAGCCGATCCGCGCCCTTCATAAACCAAATGACATTCTCTCCAGTGGCATAGTTGCGCCAAAGCAAATCCGTCTGACCATCATTATTGAAATCTGCCCCCACGTTAAGGGAACGTGGGGCCGAAGACGCAGTCGGCACCGTTGGCACCACAGCTGGCTGCGAATCAGGAGTCGCAGCACTCGCTCCAGAAGCACTGGATGGGCTGAGGCTTAGCGTACTCAAGTCACTGGTAGGGCTGCTTGGGCTCACTAACTGACTGGTCGCCAGTATCGCTGCGGCTGAGGATAGGCCAGAGGATGAGGCAATGTCGGAGGCACGATTATGGCGATCGGCGAACATTGGGCAACCTAAACGATTTATTGTCTTACTTTATACCGTTTTTATTCATCACCCTGCAATATCCCCTAAGTTAAAACGCTTTTTCACATCTACATTGAAGGTTCTGTAAAGACAATCCATTGCTCTGTGAAGGATGCTATGTCTAACGATGGCTCGCACCCGGATAGTGAGCGAAACTCAAAATGACTATCCAATTCTAGTCGGCACCCTTCTCAGTAGAATGTGTTCATTGACTCACCGTACCAACGAGATATACCGAGCCAAAATACTCATCACTTCACCAGCGTTAGGCCCAGGCAACAATGGGCTCCACTCACGCACTTCAGCAAACCGCAGGCGATGCAAGGTTTGAATCGTGTTCGTCACGCCTTGGCGAGAACCAATGACTAAAATGCGCAAAGGTTCACGATCGGACGTTTGCTCTTTAGGCGTTGTGTTAACGACAAGAGGAGAGGCGTCATTGGCAGAAAGCAAGAAATTTTCAGGCATTGTGCTAACCCAGGATGGCATAAACATTGTCTTAACTACCGCGTGCTATAGCTGTCGTCACAGAGCTTAAGGCGTTGAGATCAAAAGGCAGCCAGGAGTTCCACTCCCGCACCCCGTCCCAACCCATGTGAACGACTGCTCTAACGCCAGACAGGGCTGAGGAAACAGGGCATAGCCACACCCTCAAATGACGCTATGCAGCTAAAATCACACGGCAACTTAAAACAAGTTACACGGTAAAGCTTAAAAAGTCAAAAGATAAGCGATCTGCATGTAGCCACACTACTGACAGTAGAGGCGCAAGCAGTCAACGAAGCATATTGGGCGCAATGTTCTGATAGCTGAGCGTCCTGCTGCTTAAACCCAACTAATGCTGCGTAGCCATTTCCACACACCCGTGTTGCGCCTGACCATGATGCCCTGGCTTTGTTCTTTCGCGATCGCCATCAGCTCATCGGTGCTAAAGCTATAGCCGAGTTGTTCCGTGATTCTCAAAAAGTCGTCTGGATTCGTCACGCCTTCAAACCGATCGCGCAACGTCTCGTCATAGGCAACCGCTTCAAGAAATCGATTCGCACTTTCTATAGACATCCCTGAGCCTCCTGCTATGGCATTTCTACCTATTTTCACGATCGTTCCTACCGTTATACTGCCCTAAATTTTGCCCTTACTAGCGAGGCCGTGCAGGAGAATTAAGGCTGTATGATTGCAGGAAGACACCAGTCTTTGTCACCCATCAGCTAGACCATCATGGCTAGTGCTCAGTGGTTAGTTAAAGTGAGGGGCAATTGCATGACGAACTCCGTCCCTTGACCGGGCGTTGAACGGTAGCTCAGTTGACCATTATGCTTCTCTACAACGATTTGGTAACTAATCGCAAGACCTAACCCCATTCCCTGCCCCACAGGTTTTGTTGTAAAAAATGGTTCGAATAACCGCATGCCTACAGTTTCTGAAATGCCAACGCCATTATCTTTAACGCGAATCGTGATAGTTTGCGCTTCTGTTAGTTCTGTACTCAGCAAAATCGTTGGCGACAAGTCGAGGGCTGGTGACTGAACAAACTGCCGTTCTAAGGCATCGATCGCGTTATTGAGCAAATTTAGAAAGACTTGATTTAATTCACCCACCGAACACGTTACCAGCGGCAGCTTGGCATAGTTTCGGATGACGTTGATCGAGGGCATATCAGGCTTATCTACCAGCCGCTGGCCTAACAGCAGAACCGTATTTTCTAAACCTTCATGAATATCGATCGCTTTAACCTCTGCTTCGCCCAAGCGGGAAAAGTTGCGCAGGGCTGAAATAATCGTGCAGACGCGATCGCTACCGCCTCGCATTGATTTAATGATGCTTTCTAGATCCGCAGTCACAAAATCTAGGTCGGCTTCTTTCAGCATCGCTGCGATCGCTGGTGTCGGCTCTGGATATGCTTGCTGATAAGCATTGACGACTGCTAACAAGGTTTCCACATAGACACTCGCTGGGTTGAGATTGCCCACAATGAAGCTCATTGGGTTATTCAACTCATGACAAACACCAGCGACCAGTTGCCCTAAACCCAACATTTTCTCTTTGCGAATTAGCTGCGCTTGCATCTGTTTTAAGTGATCAAAGGCTTGTTGAACCTGATCATTCTTGGCTTGTAATTGCGTTTGTAGATCTTGAATTTTCAGATGGGTTTGAATGCGAACCAAAACGTCTTCAAATTGAAACGGTTTAGTAATAAAGTCAACACCGCCGACCTGAAACGCTTTTACTTTATCAGTTACCTCATCTAATGCACTTAAGAAAATTACAGGCACTCTTGAAGTTTTGGCATCCGCTTTTAGTTGCTTGCACACCTCATACCCATTCATATCAGGCATGTTCACGTCTAGGAGAATTAAATCAGGAGGGGTGGTTTGAGCAGCCATCAGTGCCATTTTACCGTTAATGGCTTTGCGGACGTCATAGCCTTGTTGCAGCAGCAAAGCAGAGAGCAAGCGAATATTCTCTGCTGTGTCATCAACAATGAGAATATCGGCCGTTTGAAGGCTAGTTTGACTACGATTGGAAAGCATGATGCTATCGCCATTAGGTGAGGAACTTAGGTGAGGAACGCTGATGCGGTAAGGGGCAATTGGAGTCTACTCAGCCATTCTCTAAGCCTCGCTCGATCGCATATGATCTATCGATCATTGGCCTTCAGGTTGAGAACGATTCAGCGTCGTTAATGACAAAGTCAGGCATAGCCAGCATCGTTAAAATTTGGTCAAATTGAAAGCCTTCAGCAAGCTCAATCAAGGCATCTTTCAAGGCGGTGTGTGCAGACGGTATTTGCTGCAGTAACTCTAGTACTCGCGCATCGCTGCACTCTAAAGCTGCATGGTATAGCTGCAGCCTCCACGTCGCTGACAGTGCGGCCAAAGTGGCTTGCAAAGCCTCTTCAGTCAGTTGAGAGGTTTGCTGATTGCGTTGCTGGAGAGAGCGTATTTGTGCCGACTCAGTTACTGCATAAAGGTACTGCACACCTAAGTGTTGACTGATTTTGGCAAACAAGGTGTGCCGTTGAAACGGTTTGCTGAGAAAGTCATCACAGCCAACGGCAAGAAATACCTGCCGCTGTTCTTCAAACGCACTGGCTGTGAGAGCAATAATAATCGTGTCTTGGATGTGGGCATCCGCTTTAATCTGTTGCGTTGCTTCAACACCATTCAGCACAGGCATGCGCATGTCCATCAAAATTAGGTGTGGTCGCCATTCCCTACAAAGTGCGATCGCGTCGAGTCCATTGTCCACTTCTTTCAGTTCTAAACCTTGCAGGTTCAATATTTGTGAGAGCAAATAGCGATTAGTAGCATTATCTTCAGCAATAAGAATGCGATAAATCGGTTGATTGGGCGCCAATCCAATCACCGTTTGAGTGCTTGATCGAAGCGTGTCGGTGGTGATCGATGGATCGTAACCAACCGGAATGTCAAAGGAAAAAACGCTACCTTGATCGCGTTGACTGGTAACGGTAATTTCGCCACCCATTAATTGCACGAATTTTTGGCTGATAGCTAGTCCCAACCCTGTGCCTTCTGCAGACAATAAGCCAGCTCGAGTTTGTTCAAACGGCTTAAAGAGGCTTTGCTGTTCAGCCAGCGTCATGCCTGCACCAGTGTCTTCCACCTCAAAATGTAGTATCATTCTGGGCTCGGAGGCTGCTTTTTTAAAATGCAGATAGCGAGGAAGCTCAATGCCTTTTGAAAGCTTTAGTATAATGATCCCTTGTTGAGTAAACTTAATCGCATTGCCTAACAGGTTAATCAAAACTTGTTGGAGCTTACCTTCATCAGCAATGACCCATTTAGGAACATCGTTTGAACACTCGATCGTGAACTGTAAGTGTTTGGTTTCAGCTCGCAACTGCAGCATTTCCTCTAAATTGTGCAGAAGATTATAAAGATCGAAATGATCAGTGTCTAACGAGAGCCGTCCCGCCTCAATTTTAGACATCTCCAACACATCATTAATCAGCTTCAGCAGGTGTTCACCACTACGGTTGATAGTCTGAAGATGCTCTTGTTGCTTCTGCGTCAGCGACGCATCGCAGGACATCAGCTGAGAAAAACCCAACACTGCATTTAAAGGAGTACGCAATTCATGACTCATGTTTGCCAAAAACTCACTTTTCGCCCGGTTAGCATCATCAGCAAGTTCTTTCGCCTGTTGCAGTGCGACTGACTGCTGCTGCGTTTGGGCAAACAATTCAGCTTGCTGTACCGCGACTCCTAGCTGACTACTGATTTGAGAGACTACTCGGATTTCTGCCTCTTGCCACTGGCGAGGAAGCGTGTTCTGGTAGGCTGACAGCAAGCCCCAAAGCTGGTTACCGCAAAAGATCGGGACGGTGATATAAGCGCGTGCCTGCAAAGATTCAAGGAGTTCAAGGTAGCAGGTATCAAACCCTGCTGCGTAAACGTCAGGCACACAGCAATAGTTTGCTTTCTCACGGTAGAGCCCACCTTCGTTTGCTTGTAGGTAGGTGTCTTGAATCAAAACTGCGTTGCCATCTAAGCGCTTGATAATACAGTCTGGCTGATCAACAGCTGTCGTTACCAGTGCTGGATCGTCAAGGCGAAACGGGATGATCGCATTCCAACCAGCCCCCACCGACTCAGCGACCACATTGCCGCTCCAGTCTGGGTTAAAGCGATAAATGAGAGCACGATCACACCGCATCGCTTGCCGCACTTCAATGGTTGTTGTACTGAAAATGTCGTCTAGATCTAAACTCTGACGCATCCGCAGAATTACGCGAGTGGTTGCCCGTTCCAGTTCTGCCATGCGTTGCAGTTCTGCTTCTGCCGCGATCCGCTCCTGAATTTCGGTTTCGAGTGCTGTGTTGATTTCAATGAGCTCGGTGGTTCGTTCTTCCACCCGAAATTCCAGTGCCTCATACGCGTAGTTACGGGCTTGCTCTGCCCATTGACGTTCAAGCTCAGCCGCCGCCCGAGTTGCAAACACGCTCACAAGGGCATACTTGTTTTCGTCCAAGGCTAGTGGCTGTGAGTGCAGCAGAGATAAATGCCCAATCACATGCCCTGCTGCATTCACTAAGGGCATACCCAAATAGCTCTCTGCTTGCAGGTCTTTGACGATGGCAGATGTGGGAAACCGCTCTTGTAACGTATCGGGGTAATAGCACAGACAACCGTCTTGAATGACGGCTCCGCAAGGGTTGCCAAGAAGAGGGATGGTTAGGTTCTCCGCTAGCGTTTCATGTGCCCATACCGCTAACGTTTTAAGCTCAGTAGGTTGCTCTGGCAATCGTTGTGCCACGATCACGTAGGGCACGTCTAGCGCGATCGCCAAATGCTTTACCAGTGCTGGAAAGAACGCCTTACCGGTTGCCGAAGCAGTACCTGCCACAATACTTTGTAGCGTCGCCTCAGCCCGTTGACGCTCAACAATTTCTTGTTGCAATTTCTGGTTGATGGCCTCGAGTTGGTCAGGTGTTTTGAGCGCCAAAAACTGAGGCAGCAGCGTAAGCAACTGCAAGGCGGTATAGCAAGAGACTAGAGCCGTTAGCGCACGCACACCACCAGCCAGCCAATAGGCCGGATGCCACAGTGTCCAAATGTCTAGTAAATGCCCTGTGCCACACAGCACAATGAACGCCCCAAACATGATGAAGACTTTGGAGAACGGGACGTCTTGACGCTTGTGAACAAAGTAGACCAGCATGGCTGGGATGGAAAAATAAGCGATCGCAATCAGCGCATTACTCACAACATGCAGCCCAACTAATGGCGTCTGCCACAAATAGCAGTACCCATGCGGCATATAAGCATTGGGCGAGAACAAATTCTGCAGCAATTCCAGCATCATCTTAAAAGTGAGACTCCCCAGGTGTGGCGAATGTGGCGACTTTAGTTATTACAGCCGGTTGCAAATGGGTCAGCCACAGTGCGAGCGTCCTGCTCGCAGACGTGAGTGAGATGCGCACACTCAGTTGATGTGACCGATTCCAACGAAAATTTCTGTTAAGGAAGCGTGTTGTCAAAAACCCTGCCCTATTCCAACAAACTTGAAGAAGCGATGCATCCAATACCCATCGGGATCGAGACACTGAGCAACTTACTGCAAAATTCTCACCACAATCACAGGAGTATGGACGGGTAGTGCGCCCTACAAACAGCCTGCTTTGTGCGAGTGCTTTAGAAATGACTTAAAACTAGCTGCAATTCTATCTCAGGTTAAACGCGACACCCTACTCCTTAAGATTTAATTTAACGGTATGCAAATCAGAAAGGCTGGTATTGTGCCAAGTCTACTCTGGAAAAACTTTTTAAGGGGTTTCAACTTTAGGAAAGGCCAGAAGCCATTCCCTAGCTGCCAATTCCAAAGTGGTAGCTAATTAAGCACGATCGTGCTGAGTCAATAGCCCTTGAGAAGGACTGAACAGCAACGCCAAGAGCAGCAAGCCAAAACTTAGCAGCACAATACAGGGCCCTGACGGTACATTCAGGTAATAGCTGACATACATGCCGCTAACACTGGCAACCACACCAATCACCGCTCCTAAGCCCATCATTTGATGCAGTTCCTTCACCAGCAAATACGCCGTTGTGCCCGGCCCAATTAGCATAGCAACGACCAGCACAACGCCCACAGTCTGCATACTGGCAATAATCGTGAGCGTCACAGCAGCCATTAAACCAAGATAAAGGCTCTCAACTGGTAACCCGATCGCCTGTGCACCCAACGGATCAAAGGTATAAAATAAAAGTTCTTTGTAGAAAACTCGTACCAGCAGCAACACCATCGCTGTAATCAGCGCCGTCCGCACCACATCCTGCCAGGTCACACCTAAAATATCGCCAAACAGAAAGCTATCTAAATCAAGCTTGTTGCGTAAAAGCGTCAGCAGCAAAATACCCAACGCGAAAAAGCTGCTAAACACGATCGCCATCGCCGCATCCACCTTAATGCGAGTTTGAGAACGCAGCCAGGCAATCAAAAAAGCGCTGATAATGCCAGAGACAAAAGCACCGATCAAAATATTGATTCGCAGAAAAAAGGCGATCGCCAGTCCCGGTAGCACCGAATGTGCCATCACATCCCCCAGAAGCGACATCCGCTGGACAATCAGGTAAGCCCCAATGATGGGACATAGAATCCCAATCAGAACGCCAACGGCTAGAGCGTTTCGCATAAATTCAAAGCCAAGCGGCTCAAGTAGCCAGTCGAGCATAAGAGGTTAGAGGGATGAGGGATGAAGAGAATTTTGAGTTTTGAATTTTGAGTTTTGAATTAACTTTGACCACCGGCTACCGACCACTGACTCCTGAATCCTGCTTCTAACAGAAAAAATTACTTTCTAATGAATCATGAAAATGCGGCAATGCTGGCGGAATGCCGTAGGCAACTTGAATATTTTTCTGAGTCATCACTTCTGTTGGTGATCCATGTGCAATCAACCGCTGGTTGAGTAAGAGTAACTGGTCATAGTGATTGAGAATACCGCCCCATTCATGACAGCTAACCAGAAGGGTTTTACCCTGAGCTTTCAGTTCGTCGTAAATTTGAAAAATTAACGCTTCAGTTTTCTTATCGACAGCGGCAAGTGGTTCATCTAGCAGCAGTAAATCGGCTTGCTGCGCGATCGCCCTCGCCAGAAAAACCCGTTGTTGCTGCCCGCCAGACAGCGATCCGATCGGGCGATCGCGCAAATCTAGCATTTCAACGCGTTGCAACGAGTCTCTGACGATGTCCCGCGACTGGCGGCTGGGCGATCGGAACCACCCAGTGTGAGGAGTGCGCGCCATCATTACTACATTCCAGACGGTAATCGGGTAATCCCAATCGATTTGCGATCGCTGTGGCACATAAGCGACTCGCCGAAGCTGCTGTTTGAGTGGCTTATTTCGATAAAGCACCTGCCCCGCCTGTGTTGGAATCAACCCCAGCAACGCTTTAATAAGCGTACTCTTACCCGCTCCATTCGGACCAATCAGCCCCACCAATGAGCCACTGGGTAGCCTGAAACCAATATCGTCAAGCGCTTGTAACCGACGGTAATTGACAGTGAGATGCTGAACCTGTAGCATGACGATTTAGATAGAATGAGAATCATTTTCATCACCATACCGGAAGTATCATCTTGTGTAAACCTTTGCCCCCTCGGCCAAGCCATCTAAGTGGCTTAGCTAGACTATTTTTGGTGTTCAGCTTGAGCGGTTGCGTGTCGGCACCGCTTCAATCTGCCAAACCAACAGCATCAGAGCCAACAAACGCCTCATCGGCAAGCAAGGCTCCGTCTAGTAGCGATCGCCCTCTTGTTGTCGCCACTAACACTGTTGTTTGTGACCTGACGCGACAGATTGCCGCCGATACAGTGACGCTCAAATGTCTGATTGACGCGGGCGCTGATCCTCACGAATATAAACCGAAGCCAGAGGATAGCAAGGCGATCGAGCAAGCAAAACTGATCCTCTACGGGGGCTACAATTTCGAGCCTGAAGCGATCAGGCTCATTCAAGCGAGCGCTAATACGGCTCCCAAGGTGGCTGTGAATGAGTTGGCCGTCTCCAAACCACAACAGTTTGAAGAGCATGGCAAAACTGAGACCGATCCACATGTGTTTCACACTGCCGCAAATGGTGCGTTAATCGCCACTGTCATTAGCAAAAGTCTGATTCAACTGCAACCCAGTCAGGTAACTCTATACGCAGCCAACACCAAAAAAGTGACTGATGAATTGACCCAAATTCATACCTGGATCAAGGCAGAAATTGCGACTATTCCTGTCAGCCAACGGAAACTTATGACGACTCACGATGCTTTTGGTTACTATTCCAAAGCCTATGGCATTCCCGTAGTTGGTGCCTTACAAGGGCTTAGTACCGACGAGAAAGCCACACCGAGCAGGGTGAAAACATTGGTTCAAGAGATCAAAGCCGCGAACGTCCCGACAATTTTTGCCGAAGCAACAATCAACCCAAAGCTCATTGAAGCTGTCGCCAACGAAGCGGGGATTAAGGTTGCAGAACAAGAGTTATTCGCCGATGGACTGGGTGAAAAGGGCAGCAAAGGCGATACCTACCAGACGTTTTTTATCGCGAATACAAAAGCTATTGTTGAAGGCCTGGGTGGTAAGTACACGCCGTTTCAGGCAAAGTAACCAGCGCATATCGCAATCCAAGTGGATTGAGAAAGCTTTTTTCCATAGGGAAGAGTTTTGCCAATCTCTTCCTTCAACAATGACTCAAGGCTGTACTATCAATGATCCCAAGCTGGAATGGGCATACTAAAGGTGAAGTAGGTGGTGCAGAGGCTTACCTGCTTGTTCATTCAGCATTAAGGCGCGTCACAAAGCTATGTCTGTGCAAAAGATTCAGCTTGAAGCACTTCAAAAAATTCGGCAGCATATTCAACATGGCTTTGCACTGCCTGAATCGGAGAACCACCCCCGATCTCTAGCATCATTCGATGAAGCAATAGAGATTCCGGAACCAGACTCGCTGAGTGGTCTGGGCGATCTGTTTAATTTTGGCAGTGCAATGGATGAGCCCACCCATGCACCAAATACTCGTGGAGAGTGGTTCATCAGTGCTACAAATCCGGGCTCAGTGCTGCAGAAACTTCCTGGCCTCACGCTCAAACCGGATGTGCGTCTAGTCTGCTACCTTCATCGGCAATTAGAGGAAGGAAGGGGGGTCATTTGGGCAGTCCCGGAGTCGCTAAGTACCACAGCCCAACTGGAAAAAGCGCTGGCTGGCAGCGGCGATAGCACCCATCCCCCTTGCCCCGCCGGGGCTTTCACGAACCTAATGGAAGCGGTAGAAGGCGATCACTCGGCAGTTTCTTTTATCATTGCCTCTCTTCTACAACGCGAACTGGCAGAGTTTGGGTGTTTTGGCAAAGCTAGTCATTGGTCACACCATCGACTCATTAAGGCCGTGCCAGCACAGGCACAATGGCAATGGAAAATTGAAATACCGAAAGATCTATCCCCTAAAGTGCTCTTGTTTGCTGATGGAAGAGCAGCGATCGAATTTTTTAGCTGTCGAGTGGTGCCGCCCTTGGCCCTCTTTCAACATCTTGACCAGTACTCTGAGAAAAACTATAAAGCAACCGTTTTGGATCGGGCGATCGCGATCGCTCAGCGCACATAAAGCAACGACTCAAACAAAAACAGGGATTCAGGAGAAAGTAGTGGTCAGCGCAAGCGCACTGTGATGGTGTACGAAGGACGCTGCTTAGCTTCTCGTTGAGATTTCACTAGTCGAAACTCTGGATCTATATAAAGATGTTCTAGCTGTGGCTTTGACTTGAAGATTGTTGCAAACCTCTTAGCAGTTTTTTGATCCAAATTTTCAAAGTCAGGCACTTCTAAAAAGTCTTTTTCTAAAGCAGCAAACGTTGACGCCTGAGCGACCTTAGTAAACCAAGCCTCGGCTCGTTCAACGCTGAGTGGCACGTGCCCAAATCTCAACTTCTGCTTGATAACAACATTTTGTATATACCAATGCCCGTCAACTATTTGATATTTCTGAAGGATCATGAAGTCGTAGGCAAATAGAAAAGATGGCATGTTCTTCAGCAACGGTAGCTGCTTTCCTGGAGCATAGCGAGCCACGTTGGCGTAATAGCCGTCATCATGAAAAATCTGGTAAGACTGCTCTCGAAGCCGTCCAGGAATCGTATCTTGAAAGGGAATGGTAGACCAAATCGGTTTCCAGGCACCGATGACAAGCGGAACTTGCTCTTCTACTCTTACAGTAGGATTGCGGGTACTCAGTTCGTCAAACACTGGTTTCAGCGTATCCTTAAAAAACTGTACTTTTTGACTGAGAGAATCAGTATCCCGGTTTGCAGTCAATCGCAATAGTTCTTGCTTCAGCGCTTCTGTCGACAGTTGGTGCAACTGCTCCGAACTTAGAACATTTTCTACCATACAATTACCGTTCTATTCGTTACTCGCACAAACGTACAGTACTGCACCATAAACCCTATTTCGTTCCGAATAAACGATCACCTGCGTCACCTAACCCCGGCACAATATACCCGTGTTCGTCTAGTTTCTCATCGATCGCTGCTGTGAAAATCGGTACATCCGGATGCTGCTCGTGAAAGTTACTGATACCTTCAGGTGCTGCTAATAGACACACCAGTTTGAGCGATCGTGGGTTAATTTCTTTCAGGCGCTGCACTGCTGCAGCTGCAGAATTTCCTGTAGCAACCATCGGGTCGACTACGATCATATCGCGCTCCTGAATATCATGTGGCACTTTAAAGTAGTACTCCACTGGTTCTAGAGTTGTCGGTTCGCGGTACAAGCCAATGTGCCCAACTCTTGCAGACGGCATCAGTTGTAGCATTCCATCCAAAATACCCTGCCCTGCACGCATGATAGAAACAATCACAAGCTTTTTGTCAGAAGCCAACACAGGTGCATTCATAAGACATAGCGGCGTATTAATTGATTCATACTTGAGTGGCAAATCGCGCGTTACCTCATAAGCCAACAACATACTAATCTCAGTCATAAGTAACCGAAACTTAGCAGTGCTGGTTTCAGCTCGGCGCATCAGAGTCAATTTGTGTTGAATCAGAGGATGCCCAATAACGGTGACGCTAGATGCCATAAATGAAATCTCTTGTAGATGCAATTAAATATGAGGCTAGCTTAATTAATTCACAACAAACATGCTAAGGTAGCCTCCGCAGCAAGACTCTAATAGGTCAATCAAGGCAAATACTTTTGCACAACACCCCATCCCGTTAATGAGACCCAAAGTAATCCAAGAAACAAGACTAAATTGGTGCTGACATGAAGTGACCTCGCCCAAGGACGCATCAGATTGATTTGCATGGCACTCCACGCAGAGAGAAACATCAGACTGGCAACAGCTAGTCCTGCGAGTAAGTGCCAGGAATGTCCTAAGCTTCCAAAGTGCCCTAATGTACCAACAATACCAATGCCCAAAAGCAGCAACACTAGCACTATCATTACACCACCAGTTGTAGCGTGCAAGGGGCGTAACCAAGAAGCGCGAAATTGCTGTTGCTGCCGCTTAGCAAAGATCAATATACCCGTAATAGCCAATATGCAATACGCTGCGAGCGCAAATCCCATTGACCATGCCGCAATTTTCCAAAGCCAGATAAAAGAAGGTAAATTCATCAGTTAAAACCAAAAACCTTCTTTATCTTGCATATAGATAGAGCAAGAAAGCGAATTAAATTTAAGCAAGTATGACACAACTAGAGCGGCATTCTTATTGAAAGAATGCCGCTCTAGTTGTCATTAATTAACCTGGCACCGAGCTATTTTTGCAGG
>NZ_PVWK01000133.1 GCF_003003795.1 Stenomitos frigidus ULC18
ATTGTCTTTGATGAGTTTCTACCGCAATGGAATTACACGGCTAAACCAGAATTACAGGTTATTTAATCCACGTTCCTTAGGAGGTGATGCTTCTGCCTTTGCTAACGCGACAGTGCCATTATGGGCAATATCAACGGTGTAACCCTCAGATTCTAAAATAGCTTTGAGTAAGAAGCAGTTATCTGCCATGTCATCAACAACCAGAATGTATCCAGTCTCGATGGGTTGGTGTCCTTGAAGGAGCGGCTTGGTCATTAATATCATCACAACAAATGGTTGTATAAGTGATCGGGATTTTTAAAGTGCTTTCGCAAGCTTTACGTATAGCTTTAATCATCGTTCCGATGCTACTGCTCCAGAGGGATCATCTCAGGCGGCTCAAGCGATCGCACGGTCTGCGCTCAAATGTACGGCGCTAGAATCGGTCGATCGACAATCGCTGTGCGGTCTACTGCGGCGGTGGCTGGTTAGGGGTCAGGGTCGGGACACCCTGTAAGAAAGGGCCGGCTAGTAAGAGCACTGTTTCAGTATTTAGTTTGCCTGTAGCAGCGATGCCAACAGCCGTTTGAAAGCGTCGGATAGCCCGACTAAGATCCTGTGAGGGTGGCCTGAGATAGCCAAGCCGCTGTAGATAATCAGTGGCTTGCTCGGTTGTAAGAGTACGATCGCTGCCTCGAAAAATGGGTACGTACTGCTGTCGCCAAATCTCAGCAAACTGGGCTTGGTTCAGGGTGTAAATTTTGCCACGCGCCGGATCGCCGATCGCTACATGTTCGTTATCCATCGCTAGCAGGGCGACTGCATGAGGCAATTTATGTCCACTATCCAATAACCAAACACCAAGTACGCCGGGACGATTAATCCGCTGCATCTGCTCCCACGTTGGCGATAGCTCCATCCCATCCAGTCCTAGCTCATGGGCAGCGACAATTAACTGTGGCATTGAGGTGCCTAACCGACTGGTGCCAGCCAGCCGCGCGACCCCCGCTTCGGTTGCCTCAAGCTGCCAGCGCCGCAGCACGGTTGCTAGGGCAGCAGGCGCACAACTGCTCATGGAGGTCTGCTTATACACCCCGTTCGGCTGCAGATTGTTGTAAAGCGAGGCGTAAATCGGAGCCAAAAAGTAGGCTTCAGCACCACTAAAGCCAGTGACACCCAACACCCCAATCAGCACGACGGCGACCACCTGTACCCGCGCAGTCTGCCAACTGACGATGTATGCCAACCCGCAAAAACCGAGCAGAACAGCACGCATAATCGTCCAGGTAATGCGCATCCCATACACACGCCAATCGATGGGGAGAAACTGCATTTGAGGCACATTCAAAGCCAGTAAAATCAGCCCAATGTAAAACCCCAAGAACAGCAGCGAAAGGGATGTTTTGCCTTTGAACAAATCATTTGCTGTCGCACCTTTACGCAGCATCAGTGTGCCAACACGCATGCCCCAGCGAAAAAACAGACCGCCCAGCAGTAACGTAGCGATAATCTCTAGCAGCATGTTGGCGATCGCATCCAGTGAGTGCAAAACGGCAGAATGCAAACGTCAGCCAGAAGCAACGCCTGCTCCACAGGCTTCTGTTGCGTTGCAAGAGTAGATTGTGGCGACCCTGCCGCACCAGCACATGTGCCGTTGAGAGACTCTGGCGCTCTTGCCAGTGTAACGCTTGAGTTTATGCGTCTCAATCCGTCACATCACCGAGAAGGCGAGGTGGTCATCGCCACTTGCCTGTCTGTTATAGCAATAGACAGATGGGTTAGGACGGGGTGCAGGGGTTCCACCCCTAGCTGGGGGCAACGCCCACACACACCCTTTGATCCCCATGTCCTAAACGTTGTGACGATCGCCATAACAGAACTACAGCCGTTTTGCAGGACGATCCGTAATTAATGGTTCATTTGGAAAAGGATTCAGTATCCTTACATAGGTTCATTTGCCGAACGATGGCACCCACATTAGATGAACGCGCTTTGAAGAACGCTAATGCAGACAGGAGTTTGGCGTTACTCAGATCAGGCTGTGAGATCAAGCCGATCGATCGGTTGATTTGCTATCGATCGGTTAATTTGCTTCTGTCAATTGAACGTGTGCCGACTAACGTGTGCAGAGGGAGACCGGAAGTGATGAGATGTCCAGAGTAGCGCTACTAATGGGGGTAAGTCGGTATGCAGCGGGTTTAGACCCCTTACCCGGCGTGCAAAAAGATGTGGAAGTGATCAAGCGAGTGTTGAAACAGCCGCGTTTTCGGTTTGAATCAGTGCAGTGCTTGTGCGATCGTCCACTGCAAGAGATGCAGGAAGCCATTGAGCAATTCTTTAAGCAACGGAGCGCTGATGACCAGCTTGTCTTTCTGTTTTGCGGCCATCTTTTGACAGAGGCAGATGGCAACCTTTACTTTGCAACCCCCAGCACTACGTTGAATGAGCAGGGTGCGATCGTCAAAGCCCAAACGATTCCTGCTAGCACTGTACAGGAGGCCATGAACCAGAGCCTTGCCAAACAGCAAGTGTTTATTTTGGACGCCTACAGCCAGTCAAAGTTGGATGAGCCTGTCATAGCAGAGTCAACGTTTGATCTCGCGGCTTCTTTAGATCTAGCAACTCATTTGGGGGGTGCAGGGCGCGTCATTTTAGCGGCTTCAAACATCAGCCAGCCAACTCTAACGCCAACCGCACTCGATCTTTGGACCTATTCGCGTTATTTAAGCGAAGGCATTGAGAGTGGCGCTGCTGATACCAATGATGATGGCATGCTGACGGCGGCTGATTTGCATCATTATGCTGCTCAGAAACTGCAAGTAGCAGCTCCAGCGCTCAAATCTCAACTGTACGGCAGTGCAGAAACCGCTCAGCTTACCCTGTTAGAGGTGCCGAACAACGATCCACAGCTGCACTATCGCAAAGTACTAGAGATAGCGCCGATCGCGCTTGATGCATCTGGTACACCCATGCTGGAGGGGCTGCCACTCCTAAAGGATCTGCGTCAGAGTTTGGGCGTATCGCCGCAGGAGGCTGAGGCACTTGAAGCGCAGGTGTTGCGTCCGACGCGGGAACATCACCAACGCACGGCGTTGTACCAGGAACAGGTGACAGCATTGGCACGATCGCACGATATTGCCGATCCGCAAGTGCGTCAGACGTTGAAGCAACTACAGCAAGCCTTGTATCTCAACGATCATGATGTTGCTCTGCTAACGATCGCGCCTTCTCTGGTCGGGCAGCAACGTCAGCAAGTGCACTATCAAAACAACCTGGCCCAGTACCAGCAGGTCTTGCTGTGGGCAATGCAGCGTCAGTATCCTCTGAGAGAGGGCGATCGCACAATGCTCCACCGCTTGCAGCAGACACTGCAATTAGGGGATGATGACGTTAAGACAATAGAAGCAAACATTACCGCGCAAGCAGAGCAATTTACAGCGTCCGGCTTGAGTGGAAACCCAGAGGTGGAACCCACAAACCCTCCAGACTCGCCCCCTGCCAGCGCGCCTAGCCTGACTTCGCCAGCACCCGAAGCGCTCAGCTCACTGCCTGCTTCACTGCCATTAGAGGCGTCTGAAACAGCACCTGCAGACGATTCGCGAACGAAAGAGGCCATTCTACAACGGTTGTTGAGCCTGAACGAGCCAGTCACGCCAACGTTGGCGCCTACGCCACCACCAGAAACGCACCTGAGACCCATACCCGTACGAGAAGAACCGCTTCCTATTCTGCCCAGCGCGGAGCCAAATCTTATGGATAGAGTTCGACGCTCTGCTTCTAACTATCAAGCTTTGATTATTCCGGCGCTCCTCCTGGCAGCCATTATTGGGTTGCTAGCAGCAATTCTGCCGTCGTCCAATCGTCCTAATTGGCTCAAATTTGGGCAAACACCTCCCGATCCTGCCGCTGCTCAACAGCTCAACCTTGCAGGACAAAAAAAAGCGCAGGCAGGCTACAACAAGGCAGCGATCGGTGACTATGATCAGGCAATTGAGAAAAACCCCAATGATGTTGCAGCGTATACGAATCGTGGTGTTTCTCAGCATCGACTGGGTGACACAGGTGCGGCCATCAGAGACTACGAGAAAGCGCTGAAACTTGACCCCAAATCGGCCCTGTTGCACAGCAATCTGAGCTAT
This sequence comes from Stenomitos frigidus ULC18, assembly GCF_003003795.1. Classification (GTDB taxonomy): domain Bacteria; phylum Cyanobacteriota; class Cyanobacteriia; order Leptolyngbyales; family Leptolyngbyaceae; genus Stenomitos; species Stenomitos frigidus_A. The sequence continues at coordinate 4,119 of NZ_PVWK01000133.1, forward strand.
GCCTACTACGATCGCCAGAATTACGACAAGGCCCTGGAAGCAGGCAATCAAGCGGTGGCGTTAAACGGTAGTTTGGCGCAAGCACATATCAATCTGGCCAACGCACGGTCTAAAAAAGGCGATTATGAGGGTGCAACACGGGATTACGCGCAGGCGATCGCGCTTAGACCGCCTGCACCAATTTTGGCGGGTGCTCACAACAATCGGGGCAATGTCCAGCTTGCAATCAACAATCTTAGAGGCGCGATCGGAGACTACAGAACAGCGATTCGTTTGAAACCAGACTATGCCGATGCTTACTACAATCTTGGGCTAGCGCAACAGTCGTCGGGTGATGGGGCTGCGGCCATTCGCAGCTTGCGGATGGCCGCAACCCTTTACCAGCGTCAGGGTAAGGAAACATTACAAAAAGAGGCGACCGATCGCGCTAACACATTGCAGCAGAGCAATGTACAAAGCCTCTCAGAATCGCCATCGACAGTGGCTCAATGGCGGTAAGCCAGAACAAAGCGGTCAATGCCTGCCAAATCAGGGTAGATCTGAATCTGATGGTAGCTGCCCTGCTGTTGCAACAACGCAGCCACCGCGATCGCCTGTCCAGTCATCGTTTCCACCAGCCAGACACCACCAGGCTGCAAATAATCCGGTGCAGCGGCGACCAGATGTCGAAGGCAATCGAACCCATCCATACCGCCATCTAGAGCCAGGTGTGGTTCATGTCGAGCCACCTCGGGCTGTAAATCTGGCACCATCTGGCTGGGAATATAGGGTGGGTTGGCAACCATGCCGCTTAACTTGCCCTTGAGATGAGCCAACGGCTGCAGCCAGGAACCCTCATAAAACCGTATGCGATCTGCCAGGTTCAGCTTTTGGGCATTAGACTGCGCGATCGCCAAGGCTGCCGCACTGTAGTCAACGGCATGCACCATCGCAGCGGGAAAGGCTGTTGCTAGGCCGATCGCGATCGCGCCGCTGCCCGTGCCAAGATCAGCCCAATGTCCGTGGGTGAGGAGGGACGTCGGGAGGGGAGAGTCGGGAGGTGGGGTTGCCGCCGCGATCGCTAGATCGATCAAACACTCTGTTTCGGGCCTTGGAATGAGTACTGCGGGCGAAACGTTGAGTAGAAACTCTCTCCAAGGCGCAACCCCAGTGAGGTATTGCACCGGAACACGGTCTTGAATGCGGTGTTCCCAAAGGGTTGTAAGTTCAGAGAGGGGTAGACAGAGTAGGATTTCTGCCCTGTCTTTAAAGGTTTCTAGCCGCAGCGAAAGTCGGTCTAATCCAGCCAGATCTTGCAGTAACCAGTCAACTTCTTCAGCGGAAATATTGGCAGTGATCGCCTGTTGACGTGCCGCTGTCCGCCATTGCCAGAGCGTTTGCCCAGACACACAAAACTCTTGCCTCAATGATTGAGGCAAGAGTTTGTCTGAGTCTTCTCTAGCGGTCACCCGTCACTCCGTGCTGCCTACTTTTTAGGGGCAGGAGCGGCTGCAGGTTTGTTCGTTGCTGGTGCAGGGGCACCTTGCTGTGGTGTGATCGATTTAATAAATTCGATCGACTTCTGGGGCGGCACCAACACAATCTGGTTCAGTTGGGGATCGTCCTTCGTCCGTAAGACTTCCATGAGCCCTTCCAGATTCAGTACCTGAACCTCAATACTCGATGCCATGTTGGGCTGTTGCTGCTTAAAGCGATCGAGCAGATTCTGCAATTCTTCCTTGTTGAAAAACATCGGAATGATTGACTTACCATCCTGCTGAATCGTCAAATAGCCTTTGTCTTTGCCACCACGAGCGACAAACAGTGGTGTGCCATTAAACTGCTGTGGCTGCTGTCCACCTTGTTGCTTTAACAACGAAACGGCAGTATCAACCTGCTGTTTTGAGGGCACGTAAGCAAAATCGAGCTGTTCGGGCTTGCCTTTGTTAGTTTGGTTGAGCTGGTAAACCTCAGCCAAGGAGACCGGTACTACCTTGACATTCTTTGCCAAGTCGGGATTTTTGGTCTTGAGGTTGTTCAGAAAGTCTTGAGCATCTTTCTGGTTGATAAAGACACCTGCTACAGCCGGTCCTTTCTGCCCAGTGGGGGGAGACGCTACTAGAGGGGCACCCTGCGCGTTGGCGATCGTAAAGACAGGGACGGGGCGAAGCTTCTGGATAATTTGCTCTTGGGGAATAGCAAGCGCCTGCAGGGTACCGACTAAAAACGACCCCATGAGAGCGCTTCCAACTAGCCCAGCGGTTGCACTCCAGCGAACCAATGATTTCATGACTGCTCCTGGCACTTAAACGGCAAAAAGTTTACGGGAAACTGGATGTATGTCATTAATCCAGATGAACGAAGAGACGGCTAAACTCTATGGCGCTTGTTTGCCTAACCATTCTGATGCATCAGGCGCGATTTGTAAAATCAGCGCCACAGTTAGCAATGACGAATGTCTAGACCAAACGATGCGCTCAAGACAGCCCAATTTAACCTTTACATTTAATCCTTACGTGATCATGCTTTAACTCAGAAATGAAATTGTAGCGCTTGCATGATCAGTGCGAACATGTGCCTTCTTTTGGCGATCGCACAGCCAAACTTTGACAGCCCACGTTGCCGCAGCGTGACCGGATGGCACTGCCGAGACAAGTTCTTGGTATCGCACCAGGTCAATCGAGAACACGTTTCATGGACACACTATCGTCAAAGCATCATGGTTCGAGCTCTTCCCTACTGACCCGATCGGGCTAGAAAAGTTCCAACGATCAGTAGTCAGCGGCCAGCAGTCAGCAGTCAGCAGTCAGCGGTCAGCGGTCAGCGGTCAGCGGTCAGCAGCCAGCGGCCAGCGGCCAGTAGTCAGCGGTCAGCAGCCAGTAGTCAGCGATGAGTACACTTCTGAGCAGTAAAGCTGTTGAAGGCTGGCCACTCATTGCTTGCTCGTAGGAGATTTCTAGCAAAAAAGATACCCACAGGAACAGGTTTGGCACCAAAGCGATTGGCTGGATGCAAAAACGCTGGCAAAACCTGTCCCCTACCAAACGGTTTATTTTTCTCGGAAATCAGCTTATAGCTTTAAGACCCTCTGTACCAGAGCATCCCGTTTTGCTTGCAAGGCGACGTCCAGATCTGGCGCATAGTCGAGCGACAGGATCAGATTCTTGCAGAATTGGGCAATGGGAACATTGTCTACCACTGTCATAAAGTCGATCGGAATGGGGCCGTCAATATGACGACTAAGCACACCAAAGCCAGCGCGTTCACGCCGGTATTGCTGACTAGGGGCGTTTTGTTTCAGCCACTGGTCAAACGTTGCCGAACGTGACATCGTGGCCGTCAGCGTAGACACAAGTTGGGGGGGTGGATCAGTGCGATTTGCCATAATCCAGGCTTGCTGGAGCAGATTCTGGCGGTTTGTGGGGTCTAGCCATGCCGCGATCGCCAGAGCGCCACTCCGATCCGCTGAGTTCCCAGTACTGCCCCAGGAGGTTGTAAGGGGTGATGACACAGGCTTCCCTTCCGCTAAATCGAGCACAAGATGGCTCAACTCTGTCCCAAAGGTTGTGAGATCGAGCCGTGCACCAGCAATGTCTCCTCGCCACCAGCGCAGCCCACCGCGAATCTGGTGCAACCATGCTGCCAGCAGTTGAGTTTCTTGAGTGCTGGCGAGCAAGGCAGTCAGATCGGTCTCAACGCGACGGGTGACGGGTTCATATAAAGGTTTTAGCTCCGGCAATTGCCAGATGGGGCTAGTCAGCAAGATAGGGTTGCGGATTGCTTCTAGCGTTATAGCAGCGATCGCCAGCTCCGACTCTTTCTGTGCCAAAAGGCTCAAGCCTAACCCATAGAACACGCCTCGTTTAGCTGGCACTAACTGAGCAGACTGAGCAAACGCATGACTAGCAGCCTTTGGTTCGCGGTTTAGCAAAAGCCACGCCAGACTCGTATAACCAAATTCCTGGTTTGGTGCACTCTGAATCCCCTGCCGCAACCAAGAAATGCCCTCTCCGAGCCATTGCTGCTGCTGTTTGGGGTCACGGGTCTGGAGACCCAGGTTCCCTAGATTCCAACCCAGTTCGTAAGCGTAGTACGGTTCCCAGTTTGCTAACTGATGCGACCGGCTCAAACGCTGGACAAAAGTTGACACATCCCCTCGACTAAGTGCTGAGAATCCTTGACTAGAGAGAAACCAGGCACGATGGACGGGAATCAGCCAGATCACGGCGGCAAGGAGAATACCGCCACCCATTAAAGGAAGAAAGGGGAGGGGGAGCAGTCGCAGTGAAACAAAAGGAGGGTGCGACGGGGCAGAAAGTTCAACGGGAAGCAACTCGTCCCTTGTTGGGTTGCTGAGACTCCGACGATCGCGAAACTTGGCTATCAAAACGGCTAAAAACACCACAAGCGTGCCGCTAATGCAGACGTTATCGAGTTGGTAATCCGTTAGACTCACCACACTGTAGCCAAGCAAGCTACTCAAAAGGCAACCGATCAGTACCGGTGGCGTTTGAGCTGGTGCTTCAGCGTCCTGCAGCCAGGTAATCGCTAGAAACCCTAGTAAGCCGATCGCGCCCACACTTACCACGATCGCCCAAAGTCCCAACTCTGCCCATAGTTGAGCAGGCGTGCTGTGTAGCTGGTAGGCCCACTCTGCCTGCTGCCCCGCCCACCCTGGACGATAGCGCTGAAATAGCAGTGGCACGCCTCCTGGCCCCGCGCCCGTTGGCAAGTGGCTCCAGCCCATCAACCAGCCTGTTGTCCCTGTAATCAGCCGATAGGCTACCTCACCGCCAATTTGTCCGTTGAAGCCACCTGCCAGCAACAACCGTAAGCGGCTGTTTGTCAGTGCTAAGCCGCCTAGCAACGTCAGACCTGCCACACCGATCGCGCTCAGCCAACCGCGAGGCAGCCGACGACGCCAAAGTAAAACCCCAAAGGCGACGATGGCGATCGTCAACAGGCCAGCCAACCCACCCCGTGAACTGGTGGTATAGAGGTCAAGCAGTCCCAACCCCAAGCCCAACAGCCACAGTACCCGTCGCCAGCCAGTTTGCAGGATTCCCAAGCCCAAGAGCAGCGGTAGAGCCAGTACGAGGTAACCTGCTACGTAGTTTTGGTGCCCAATCGGTGCCCAATTGCGAAGCTCGACGATCGAGAAATCGAACGGCAATGTCACCCCATCCTGCTGCCAGACTTGGAGGCGAGCCAGTTCTGGCACCCACGTGGTGTAACTCCAAAGTGCCAGGCTGATCACAATGAACGCCAGACTCAAATAGCCTTGGGAGACCAGCAAGGTCGATCGTCGTCCGGGTACATTCAACCAGCTACTTAGTGCATACAGCGCCGCTAGAAAACAAAACGTCGCCCAACTATACCAATGTGCTTGCATGGGGGCTGGTGCCAACCCAGCTGAAAGCACCAACCCCACAATTAACAATCCGACCAGCCAATCGAGCCGACGCCCCAACCAAAGCAGTCGCCGCTGCCACAATAGACCCAGCAGCCACAGCACCGGGCAAAAGAGCCCAATCTGCCAGACAAACACCCAGGGCCATGCAACCATCAGGCTATTGCTGTTCGGCAAGAGCGTAAACAAGCCGTAAAAAACAGCGGTTAGCAAACCAATCAGGTTGCCTTGAGCAGCGTTATCGACGCTAGGGGTAGAGAGTTTGGCTGGAAAGTCAGGATTGGTCATCTAAGCTTTAGAGTAAAGTTGGCAGCTTGATATCACAATATTATTGCCCCTTGTACGCCTAGCTTTACCGTTGCCACAATAATCGTCCATGCACGATCGCCCATGACTTCCCACACACCGCTTCCGTCCTCAGAAACTCCAATGCTGCCTCTAGCGGCTTGCGCGCAGACATTAGGGTTACCCTACATACAGCGCCACATCTTCCTTTGCGCTGATCAAACCAACCCCAAATGCTGTGCCAAAGCGGTTGGCTTAGAAGCCTGGGACTATCTTAAACGCCGCCTTAAAGAATTGAACCTTGACCGACCGAATGAAACGACGCCGGGCTGTCTCTTTCGGACAAAAGCAAATTGCTTGCGAGTGTGTCTACAGGGTCCCATCTTGGTTGTCTATCCAGATGGGGTGTGGTATCACAGTGCTACGCCTGAGGTGATCGAACGGATCATTCAAGAACATTTGCTTGGTAATCAAATTGTGCAGGACTACGCCTTCCTAGTTCATCCTTTACCCCAAGCCAGCCCTATAGAAGAATCACAGGAACCCTCAGTCGGGGCAAGCAGTGAAAAAGGCGATTCCTGAGCGCTCAGTCATTTCACATGGCATTGCAGTCGCTTTGTTTCAATTGTAGCAACACACATTTCACAGCTGCGATAGGGTAGCTTCACTGCTCTAAAGCCTTGTAGTCACTCTTTGGGTGTAAAAATCATCATTGAGCGCGATCGCCACACTCACTTCTAGGCCAGGCTCAACGCCTTGTACGATGTAGGCTTTGACAGCGCAGTCAAACTCTTGTTGGCTAGAATAATAAGACCGAAACTGCCTGGTTCACATCAAAAAGTTTAGCTTCATCAGGCTATGGAACAATCTCATCACTCAAGGAAAGTAGCATTCCTTTAGGAAAGACCATATTTTCAAGGAAGCTATATAATGACACAGTGAAATACGATCTAAAATTGTGCTCCTACCCCAGTAGTCAATTAGGATTCAATCAGTATTTAGATTTATTGAGATTTCAGCGATTCTCTTGATGCTACCGACAATAATGTTTCAAAGGCTAGAGCCCATATGGTTTGCGCAGGTTCATTATCCGTTCAAACGTTTGTAGCAAATTTAGGGAATTTGTCCAGAAATTTCAGAGAGCTTATTGCCATCAAAGATATCGACCCAGGAATAGTGAGTAGCACAGCATGAAGGAAACCAGCGTGGGCAATCATAAGCGACTGCTGCTGATTGACGATGACCCTAACCTAATCTTGCTCGTCAAGGACTACCTGGAGTTTCGGGGCTATGAAGTCGTCACTGCTGAGAATGGGCGAGAAGCTCTAGAAGTCTTGGAGCAAGAGATTCCAGACATGATCATCTGTGATGTGATGATGCCTGAGATGGATGGCTATTCGTTGGTGAAGCATGTTCGGGAAAATCCTCGCACCAGTTGGGTTCCAGTGCTTTTCCTGTCTGCGAAAGGGCAGAGTCAGGATCGCGTCAAAGGGCTCAATACGGGTGCAGACGTTTACATGGTCAAGCCGTTTGAGCCCGAAGAACTCGTCGCTCAAGTCGAGTCATCGCTCAAGCAGGCAGCGCGCATTGCCGATCGGCCTGGTAAGGGAAATGATAGCGGACCCAAAATTCAGGTGCCGTTTGATGTAGAGCTGACACCTACCGAGCTGCGGGTTGTGCAGTTTGTGGCACGAGGGATGGCAAACCGTGAAATTGCGGATCAGCTGAATGTCAGCCAGCGTACCATCGAAAGCCACGTGAGCAATATGTTGGGCAAAACGGGACTACACAACCGCACTGAGCTCGCTCGCTGGGCGATCGAAAACAGCATGGCGTAAGCAAACAAAACCACACGAATGGGTGAGGCATAATCATGATTTACGAATCAATAACCTCATACCGTTTTTACTGGTAATTGCTTTGCTCCAATGTCTCATCCACTGGTTGCGCCCATGCTGCGATCGGTAGTCGGCTCACAGCATGGATGCAACAGCGCGACCCAAAAATCAGATTGTGCTGCATCATAGTCAATTTCATCAACTTGATAGCGAGCATCATAAGAGGCATTTTGCAGCACAATGTAGTCGTCTCGCTGAATTGTGCTGCCGCCACAACCCCGCAGACAATGCTTGTCACCAGCAAACGACAAAAAAGTGAAATTCTGTTCCCAGTCGCGTTGAGCGAAGCGATGCACAACCCGCACAGAAACAGCCTGAAAGGCTTTCGCTTTTGACGACAACACGATCATCAAGGTTGCTAGTCGCTCAATTTGTTCCGCATTCGTCTGAGTTGCATCAAGCACAAGCTTCATCATTCTGCTCTCTCCTCGATTGCCAAAGTGACACGTTGATTGCGCTTCTTGGGATGCTGCAACACTTTGGCTGCAAAGGTAGTGCGGCTATCATATGAAAACAATAGACTCACTAGGCTTAGTACTGGACATTTTTTTTACTGTCCTACGGTGACATCTACTGAGCTTGTAAGGCGTTCTCTAACATGTGAACCGGATGGAATGTGTGCCGCAAAGGTGGTTGCGATCGTGGCATGGCGCTACCAGCCATCACTCTGATCCTCGGTGTTCTCCTTCCAAATTTCTAGGTCAAGCTCGTTAAAATACAGCAAAGCACTGCGAATTTGCTCACTGGTGCCTCGAAGCTCAAGATCAAACCAGCCATCATCTCTAGCGTTTGCGCCCAGCAAGGCAGCCGTAATATTGACAGTCAAACCGTAGTGGGATGTCAACCGCGAGATCACAGGCTCATCTTGATAGTTTTTAGGAATTCGGATTCTGATGCGAGTTTGAGTGGGACGTCTATCATCCTCATTGCCATTAGTGACAACAGCATCCGGTTCTGCCGCTGCCCGTGAGTCGTCAGAAACGCTGCCTGACATTTATGCCTCCTCTTTGACGTCTTTGATACGAGTTTTTCGCTCCAAAATTTCTTTTAAGACAAGAGTAACAACCGCCAAAAGCGCTAACAATACAGCCGCAGAGTAAGCCGCTTCTGTCTGATATTGTTTATAAGCCTCTTCTACAAATAAGGGTAGAGTCTGAGTTTTGCTGGCAATGTTGCCCGAGACCACGGAGATGGCCCCAAATTCACCCATCGCTCTAGCATTAGTGAGTAGAACACCGTAGAGCAAGCCCCAACGGATGCTGGGTAGAGTGACGCGCCAGAAAATCTGCCAATTGTTTGCCCCTAAGGTTTGAGCCGCTTCTTCCTGATCAGTCCCAATCTCTTCAAGTATTGGAATCACTTCACGCGCTACAAAGGGTAAGGTCACAAAGGCCGTTGCTAGAATCATGCCCGGCAGCGCAAAAATGATTTTGATGTCGTGAGCTTCTAAGAAGGGACCAAACCAACCGTTACGTCCGTAGAGCAGCACAATCATCAGACCCGCAACAACAGGCGATACGGAAAAGGGAACATCCAGAATACTGATTACAAAGGCACGACCTCGAAAGCGCTTGCGAGCAATCACCCAAGCAGCGCATAGCCCAAAGACGGTGTTGACGGGTACCGCGATCGCAGCAATGATAAAGGTCAACCGCACCGCATTCTGAAAGGCTGGCTCAGTCAGGTTAGTAAAGAATGGCCCGAGACCTTTACTGAAAGCTTGTACAAACACATTCAGCGCGGGGATGAACAAAATTAGGGTGAGGTAAAGCACCGCCACCGCAATCAAACCAATCTTTGCCCAATCACGCTGCTCTACTTCCACAGGTGGGGATACAGGTGGCCTGTTGAGTGATGAACCAAGATTAGTCATAGCGACGCCCCCAAGCCTGCAGAAGATTAATCAGAATCAACAATGTTAGCGAAATGCCGAGCAAAACCGCTCCAATAACGGTGGCTCCCGCGTAGTCATACTGCTCTAGCCGCTGAAAGACCAGAACGGGTGCAATCAAATCTTTGTAAGGCGTATTGGACGAGACGATCACAACTGAGCCATACTCACCGACCGCACGCGAAAAGCCCAGAGCGACGCCAGTTAAAGCGGCTGGCAAGATCGGGGGGAGCAACACACGCCAAAACGTTTGCCATTTGTTGGCACCCAAACACCAGGCAGCTTCCTCAATCTCTCGTTCTAAGTCAGCTAGAACGGGCTGCACAGTCCGCACGACAAACGGCAAGGAAATCAGCAGCATGGCGATCGCAACGCCCCATTGGGTAAAAGCCAGCTTGAGGCCCAACGGCGCAAAGATCGAGCCAATCCAACCGTTTTCGCTGTAAACCGTCGCTAATGTCAAACCGGCCACTGAGGTTGGCAGTGCAAACGGCAAATCAACCGCAGCGTCAATGATTTTCTTAAAGGGAAACTCATAACGCACCAGTACCCAGGCAACAAGCAAGCCGAAAATACCATTAATAAAGGCTGTGATCAAAGCCGTTACAAAAGTAACCCGATAAGCATCCAACGCGATCGGACTAGTAGCAATGCTCCAAAAGCGGGCAGGCCCTTCAGTACTAGCCTTCAGCAGAAGCGCGATCGTCGGCATCAACAGCATCACAAAAAGATAGGCTGTCGGCAGAATCCAAATCCAGGGAAACCGTGCAGTAACGCCCAGCCATTTGCGCCAGATTGGAGTAGAGTGCGAAGACGTGGCAGTCATAAGCAGGAAACAGCAGCGATTGATAGGATGACAGTCTGAAAAGTTCGGGCAGGCTTCAAGGAAAACTACTATAAGAAAGTAGGAATACCGTACTTATCATACACGAAACAGTTCTTCTGCATGAGTATGAGTGCAGCAATGATTATTTTGATCATGGGTGTCTCCGGTTCTGGCAAAACCACGATCGGCAAGCAGTTGGCAGAAACATTACACTGGCAATTTCAAGATGCTGACAGCTTTCACCCCGCTGCCAACGTTGAGAAAATGCGTTCTGGCCTTCCTCTAACCGACACTGACCGCATGCCCTGGCTCTTAGCACTGCAGCAGGCGATCGCAATCTGGCTACAAACGCAGACCAATACCGTCCTTGCCTGTTCTGCCCTCAAAGCTGAGTATCGCCACATGCTTTCCCAAGCATCGCAGGTGAAGCAAGTCTATCTCAAGGGGTCATTTGCACTCATTCAGCAGCGCCTACAAAAACGCCAGGGACACTACATGAAGGCCGCTCTACTACAAAGCCAGTTCGGCGCGCTGGAAGAGCCTACAGAGGCCTTCTGGGTTAATATTGATCAGTCTCCTGAAGCGATCGTGTCGCAGATCAGGAAAGCGTTGCATGTTTGAAGGAGAGCGATCGAAGTCACGAGCCAGGAGTTAGGGCAAACTTAGAACTCAAAACTCAAAATTTAGAACTCAAAACTTAGAGCGCAAAACTCAAAACGCCTCGCCCTTCTCCCACCGACTAAATGGATGTTTCGCTAGATTGGCATTAAAGTAGCGGGGATCGTCAGAGACTTCGCGGTCGATCCAATCGGGTAAGGTGATTGCCTGGTGCGGATCTGTCAATTCCACTTCCGCTACAATCAAGCCCTGATTGTCTCCTTCAAATTCGTCCACTTCCCAAACCAAGCCCGCGTAGGCGATCGTGTACCGTTTCTTTTGAATCAGCGGCGGATCGCACAGTGTACTCAATAGCTCCAATGCATCGTGCAAAGGAACCAGGTACTCAAATTCTGCCCGTGTAATACCAACGGTCGAACCTTTAATAGTCAGGAAACCTTGCTCTCCCACCACTCTTACGCGCACAGTGCGATCTGCAGACGAAGCAATGTAACCCTGACAGTAAGCAATGCCTGTTGCGAGCGATCGCCAAGCATCCCCTTTAACAAGAAATTTACGCTCAATTTCGGCTGGCATAGTGTGAGGAGTGAGGGAGCAGGAATGAAACGTTTTGAGCTGTGAGTTGATACTGACCACTGACTGCTGACCATCAACTAATTTCCTTCACTAACAACTAACAGCCAACCACGCACCCCTACCCCGGCTGTTGCTGCAGATACTGAAACGCTTCCACCTCAGCAGCAGTGGGTTGGGCAGCGATCGCGCCAGGCCGTGTTGTGGTCAAGGCACCCATCGCACTGGCATAGCTAACGATCCCCCTAGCTACATTGGGATCGGTTAGATTTTTGAGCCCGTACTGACACAGTTGATGCAATAAGCCTGCAACAAAACTATCACCAGCGCCAGTGGTATCTTCTACCTCAATCTTGAAAGCTGGAATGTTACCTTCATTGCCACCCAAGTAATAAGCACAGCCTTTTTCACCTGCAGTTACCAGGACACCTTCAACACTGCCGAGTCGGTGAGCAATCACGCCTGGATCGACTGTACCGTAGAGCCATTCGGCTTCTTCTTCAGACAGCTTGAGGAAATCAGCATGGCGAATCAATTCGTGAATGAGCGGCAAAGCAGTGGCTTCATTGTTCCAGAAAACAGGTCGCCAGTTCACGTCAACCAAAATTTTGACATAGTGCTGGTTCGCCGCCTGGAGCGCTCGACTGATTGCTGCTCGGCTCTCAGGGTATGCCAGCTCCAGAGTGCCTAAAACAAGGAAATCTGCTGTTTCAAATTGAGCGATCGGCAGTTGATCTGCTTGTAGATGCGTGTCAGCAAAGTCAGCCGTGTTGTGGTCTCCAAAGCCTGCAAACGTGCGATCGCCCGTGAGCGATCGCACCACATAGACGGCGCGAGTTGGTGCTGTAGGATGCTGCTGGATGCCAGTACTATCCACTCCGATCGACTGCAGCAACTTCACCAGGTCAAGGCCTAAAGTATCTTGACCAACACAGCCAATAAACCCGGATGGTGTACCCAACTTCGCCAATCCACACGCAACGTTAGCAGGTGCGCCGCCCGGATAGGGCGTCCAAGATTGCACCTGTTCAAGCGGTACTCCTGGCTGATCGGCCAAAAAGTCATACAACACTTCGCCAAGGCAAAGAACACGTGGCTGGCTCACAATAGCATTCCTTTACAAACTAATAGCAGCGTATCAGACGGCTGGGACGACGTTACAACTTGGTTTACTAGTCAAGTGAAATCAATACAAAGATGAAGATTGGCACAAGCACATCAATCTTTACAAGATGCTGCCATCATCAGCTTCACAATCGGTTATTCCTTTGAAGAGCCCTCGCAACAGAAAATTGAGCGCTGCAAGGCTCTGAAAAACCAGTAAATTTCCTTAGATAGCGATCGCACAGTTGCATTAAAATCCTGGGATCTACCGTAGGGAAGAATTCTGTCAATGAAGTTAAATCAGGACATCTTCGCTTGAGGGTTATTGTTATGTCCCTGGAATTAACTGTTGAAGATTCGCTCATGCTCGAAAAACATCGTCTAGAGCGTCTCCGCTCGTTTTTTGCCGATACCTTGGCAAAATGCTTTCTGCATCTTGATCAAAAGAACGTATTGACGATTCATTGCTCAGAACCCTGTCTTGTGGATCAGTTACTGAGCGAGGTCGAGCAGCTTCGCTGGTATGTCTGGATTATAGTCGGTGCACAACGCCTATCCATCTGTTTTGCTGAAGAAGAAATCTATCGCGCATCCACACGCAAGCCGAGAAAAAAAGCTCAGCGAGTGCACACGGCCTAGATGCTCTAGATCGTGACCGTATCGATCACCTCTAAACTTCATTTGGTAGAAAGTTCCCCCAATAAGGTGAATCCTTTAGGGGTGCCAATCGCATGAGCATTGAGAGAAGCTAAGTCTGTAAAAATTACATGAAGTTAGAGGCTGTTAATCCCACACTTCATGAGCAGGAGGGGCTTTCTCATGCCCGTACAAAACGACTCACCTCAATCGACGATCGCTCAAATGATCGATCGCATCGTGCGCTTTGGTAGCATTACCCGCGTTGACGAAAACTATTTCCTTCATGCACTGGTAGCTGAAACGCCGCTCAGTCAACAAGAGCAGAGCCAAGCTAGAAATGTTTTTGACCAGGATGGGGCTCTTGCAGGGTGTTGATTAACCGACTTAGCGACTTGCATACAAAGCGTACCCAGCGTAGGAGCATTGCAGTGCAATGCCCTACCAGCATTCATGGTGAACTGATACGTTATTCTGCCCCTGTCCTCAGAGGCTGTAAAGAATAACTTCACTGGTTGATCGCCTGTAGGGTGCTGTATAGCCGTTGGCGTTCAAGAAAAACGCCGCGTAACGCACCACCATAAGGTTATTTTTTAACAAGCCCTTATGATCAATCGACAACTTAGTTTCAGGTAGGGGCGCAGGGCTCGTATGCCCCTACGAGAAATACCGGAGTGATTAAATTCTTGTTCCTTAGGAACGCGAATTTAATCAGGTGGAATTCTTGCTGTAGGGACGTTCCATGGAACGTCCCTACAGACGGGGAGTGGTTCAGGTTAATTAATCCACGATCCTTAGCGACCGAGTACTGCTAAGTTTGCTGCTGGCAATGAACATTTAATTAAGGGCAGTTGAATGGAAAAGTGCGTCCAGCCGTTGCTGCTTTCAACCAAAATAGCGCCTTCAAGTTGCATAATCAGGCGTTGCACCAATGCCAGCCCTAGTCCTGTGCCTCCTTGCTTCCAGGGATCAGCATTGGGGACTCGATAAAACTTTTCAAAAATATGGGGTAGTTCTGTAGTGGGAATTTCTGCTTGATTGCCGATGGTGAAGGTAATGAGTGGTGCAGCATCCAATGCAGCATCAAGCGGTTCGTCACAGTGCACCGTTAAGGTGACTGCATTACCTGGAGAGGTGTATTTGCAAGCATTATTCAGCAATTCTGCCAGCACTCTCTGTAGGGTTGCTTTATCAGTCGTGATTACAGGCAGATGAGTCGGTAGATGCACAGTCAGCCTTTGTTCTCGATCGCTGGTGCGCGAGTAAAACGGTTCAATAATAGCGTTGAGGCACGCCTGTAAATCAACGGTTTCAAGCGAAACAGGATAAGCCGACGCCTCCAAACGTTGCAAATCAAGCAAGTCGTTGATAAGTTCAATCTCGCGTGAGCATTCCGACTGCAGAATATTAAGGTAGCGGGCTTGTCGATCGGTGGTCGAGACGGTTTTCAGCATGTGGATGGCCATCTTCATATTCGACATGGGTGTCCGCAGTTCGTGGGAAACCGTGCTGAGAAAGTCGTCTTTGAGCTGATTGAGTTCTTCTAACGCGGCGACTTGCGCTTGGGCAGCCTGGTAAAGCCGTGCCTGACGAATGGCGATCGCGCATTGGTTAGCAACTTGCTGCACCAGTCGAATCTCTTGACTGGTGAACGCATCTCCAGCAGGACGGAACAACCACAAATCGCCCATGACGCCCTGATCATCGACCATCGGGCAGGCCAAAATCGCGTGCTGCTGGCTCAGTAACCGTGGTGGGCTAGAGTGTGTACGGCAGAACTGGAAGCATTGTTCCTGTAAAAGCCAGTCGTAGATTTCAGAAAGGTCTTCCATCTGAACGGTGATCCCATTGGCGGTGGGTAAATCCGAGCGGATATGCTCGTAACAAACGGTCGATGTGCGGCGCTCAAGATCGTAGAGTGCAGCATCACAACCCATAATCTCTAGGCCGGATGCCAGTTCTTGAACAGCCGTATGCAAAATGCGACCTTCATCAAGACTGTCACGCACGGAATCTGTGATCCGTTTCAGCGTCGCTTCAAAGCGCAGCGCTTGCTGAAGTTGCGCGGTGCGATCGTGGACTTGAGCTTCCAATGCAGTATTAAGTTGCTGGACTTGGCGATACAGCTCTGACTGCTGGATAGCGATCGCCACCTGGGTGCCAAGTTGCTCCAGCAGACCCATTTCAAACGTTTCCCATTGCCGTTCTGCCGCGCATTGGTGCACTACTAACACACCCCAAATCGTGTTGCCATGCAGAATGGGAACGGCTAAAACTGCTTTCACTTGCCATCGGTCTAGAAAGCGTCTAAAAGAACTGAGCGGATCAATCGCCTGAACATTGGCAATCACCAAATTACTTTCTCGGTGATAGCCTAGATGAGACTGTTGGAAGTAGGTTTCCTCCATTCTCAAATGCATCATTGGTAGCCATGCTGAGTCAACAGACTCAGCTGTCACTAAACCTGTATCATTTGGTTCTACAGAAAAGAGCACCACACGATCAGCTTTTAAGAACTGCCGCACTTCTGACACTGTTGTGTTTAGAGTTTCTTCCAAATCCAGGGAATTGCGAATCCGTTGCGCGATCGTACTCATGAGTCGCTCCCGCTCCGCTTGCTGGCTCAACGCTTCCTCAAAGCGCTTACGATCAGTGGTATCCATTGAAATACCCAGTACCCGCACGGCTTTACCTGCTTCATCGTGAAAGGTATGACTGCGTTCCGCAATCCAACGAATGCTGCCGTCGGCTCGAACGATGCGAAATTCTTTGCTGTAATTAGTAGCTTGCTGAGTTTGCTGGATGACGTCTTGGCGTACGGCGGCACGATCATCGGGGTGCACGCAAGCAAGAAAGGCACTCGTTGTAGAGTCAAAGGCTCCTGGATCAAAGCCAAAGAGGTGGGCACAACTATCAGACCATTTCACAATACCCGTGTTGCACTCATAGTCCCAAATCCCCATTTGAGTGGTTTCCAACGTCAGCTTGAGCCTTTCCTGGCTTTCTACTAACGCAGCTTCTGCTTGCTTGCGCTCCGTAATGTCCTTAGTAAAGCAATGGTGCCCGATGAGTCGATCGTGCCAATCATAGGCTGCGACCATGACCATTTCTCTATAGAACGTTGAGCCATCCTTACGTACACCCATGCTTTCAGCTTCAGCTTTACCCTCAATCATCATCTGCTGATAGGCAGCGTTAACAACCCCCATATCATTGGAATGAACCGTTTGCTGCCAGGCCATACCAATCATTTCCTCTTGTTGGTAGCCAAGCGATGCAGCGTACGCCCGGTTGAGGGCGATATAGTGACCATTGATATCCAACCGGGCAATGCCCTCAACGGCGTTACCCAAAGCTGTACTCATCTCTAAGAGTTCTGCTTGCGCCTGTTTGCGCTCAGTCACATCTAAGAAGAATAAGGACATCCCATCGGCACAAGGAAAGAGCCGAACATCAAACCAGGCATTGAGGGACGGATGAAACTCTTCGAAGGTGACAGGCACCTGATGCTCTAACGCTCTGTGATATTCCCGATCGAAAACAGAGCCCACAATATCGGGAAACACATCCCAAAGGCATTGTCCCAGGAGCTCTTCGCGCGATCGCTGGCACAATTGTGCGGCCTGTTGATTGACATACGTCAGCCGCCATTGCTGATCCAACGACATAAACGCTTCTGTAATGCTTTCTAGCAGCGTCACCGTCTGTCGATTGGCTATGAGTAGTGCTTCCTCTGCTCGCTTGCGTTCGGTAATATCGTGGCAGTTGATCACGACACCATTAATAGTCGGTACATCCAATAGGCTGGTTGCCACAGCCTCAAAGAAACACCAGGAGCCGTTACGGTTCCGCACGCGATATTCGATCGCGGGCTGGCTCACTCTTGGGTGCTCGATGGCCTGTTCTAGCACCGTTACTATGATGGGGATATCATTTGGATGCACAAATTCGGCTGTGCTGCAGCCGACCACATCCTGAGTGGTATAGCCCAGCACTTTTACTGCCGAAGGGCTACAGTAGCGAAAAACACCCTTCCGATCCAACACCACGATGATATCGGTGGCATTTTCAATGAGTGATCGAAAGCGTTGCTCGCTCTCCTGAAGCGCTTTTTCAGCTCGCCTACGCTCAACATTTTCTTGTCGCCAGCGACCGCTCGTATTAAGCAGATCGGCTGCTCGCTCCATAACAAGGGCTTCAAGCGACTTGAGAGAGTGGCTACGTTTAGCGCTAGCCGCTATGCTATGAACTGGATTTGCCAGTAAAGATTGACAGAGAGTCTTTAGCTCTAAGTGCTGCTGCTCGACCTCTGCTGCTAACAGGATCTGCTGCATTCGTTCAAACGCGATATCACTCTCACAGCACTCGCGCAAGCTTTCAAGATGTTCAGGTTTCATAGCAGGGCCAAGGCTTAGAAAGACCTTAAAATATTTTGTCGGAAGAGGCTTTAGTCACAGGTCGCATCAGCTACCGTCAGACTTATCTAAGTGCGATCGCCTAACTCGTCAGTGCTTCAAAAAGCCCACCAGCCGCTTAAGAGCCAGCGTGCCAAGCACTAATTGACCAGTCGTCGCCCTTATGAAAAGCCTAGAGAACTGAATGACCGAAGGCAGACGCTAAGGATTTCATTAGACCAGAGTATGCCCAAACGTTTCTCAGTACTAACACGAATCACTTTCGAATTTAATAGGAGTGTCGCTCAGCCACTACTGTGGAACTATGGGTAAAACTACGGGTTGGGCTTTCTTTTGGCGATCGACGCTCTCACCCGTCTACATCTAAACCGTGGACTGAAGCCACTGGCGGATTGTTTGGCTCCACAAGCCGAAGCTAACAGCCTCAGGCAATAAGAGCGTTTCTTTGGTGAAGACATAATAAATATTGCCCTCATCGTTCACGTCGAACGTGGCAGAAAATTCTTTTGCCCAATGATCCAAATACTGACGTGCCATCGCAGGCTCTAAGCGCGCAGCGGCCGCAAAATCCAGAACGGACACCCTCCCCTGACTCACCCGGAGTACTTGAAAAAAGCGCTCTCTGAGTGCCTGGCGCTTGAGTCTGGCGCTGGCATGAAGCAACCAGGCACCGAGAGACGCTGGAGCGAGGCCGAAGAGGATCAGAAAGGTTGCCAGCACTGCCAAGAAGCCGCCCGTCGCCTGACTGGTGAGAATGGCAGTCACGAGCGCGATCGACAGAGTGCCACCGCCGAACAGAAAGAATGCACCAACGACTTTCCCGACCTTGCTCCAAAGTTGACTCATGGTACTAGCCTGCGACAATACTCTATTCTCCTCTTTCTAAGCTACCGCGCCGACGTCAGAACGTGGGCAGACGCAGCAGGTACGGGTATCCCCACTTTTACCGAGAATTGGCTTTTAAGCGACAAACAGCAGCCGTTTAAGATCTAATCGCTAGATAGGCTTGCGGTCGAGCAACTCTGTACAAAGCTTGTAAAGAAATAATTCGACGTGTTGCGATTTGCTGTGCGATACCCAAAACAATTCTTTTGGTGGGCAGTCTAAAAAGCAATGACGGTTGTGCGATCGATCGCGCCGGGTTGCCTTCACTGATGGCGCCAACGTCATGATCGTCAGGCCAGCAAAGGCGTTTACAAGCGTCCCTATTTTGGTGCCATTCCAATACTATTGACTATGCATACCCTTAATCACAGTCTGGAAAAGAGTGTTCTGGAGGCTGATGGTCGCTATCTCAGCGCTCAAGAGCTTTCTCCATTAGAGCAATACACTCAAAGCTATGCCGTACGCTTGCACACTTATCAGCAGCTACGTGATCACAGTGATGCCCTCATCGTTCAGGCACTTCGTAAACTCGCACAGACCTACCCAGAGTTAATTCAGCAGCATGGATCACGCTGTAAATATGACATGACTGAAGTGCTCCGTTATGTAGCGCTATCAATTCTGCGCGATGACGAAACCTTCTTCAAAGAGCAAATGATGTCCTGGTTAGACACGATTTTGCTGGCACATAAAAAAACCGCTCATTGCATGATGGCGTATCGCTTTTTGCAGGAAGCGATCGCTACGGCTCTGCCTGCTGAAAACTTTGCCCTGACGCGGTCTTATCTCAATATTGTTACACAATCGTTACAGGCTCACGCTTAAGAGTTTGTCGCCGATCACCTGAGCCTGCAACGTAAAACTTCTCTGACGCAGCCCTCGCGTTTCCTCAGATGCATCACCCATTCATTGAGGACACTGTATGCACTGCTTTCAACCGCTTACTGTCAGTCGTCATTCCTCTACAGAGGAACGACAGAGGGCGCTCTATCAGCTCTATCATCAGGTTTTGGAACGACAGCCCTACATTTTTGAGCGCCAAAGCCTAGCCAAAGCTGAGAAAGACTTTCTCGTCGATAAAATTGGTGTCAAGCGGTTCCTGAGCGAATTCGGACGATCGGACGTTTACCTCAACGCTTTTTACCACAACTCCTCCAACATGAAATTTCTGGAGCTGTGCTTCAAGCACTTTCTGGGGCGGGCACCCGTGAGTCAAGGCGAAATTAAGCATTACTGCGACATTATGATGTACGAGGGCGTGGCTGCTATGATTACCGCCATCCTTGACTGCGAAGAATATCGCAAGGCATTTGGCTGCTTTACGGTACCCCATCCCCGCCAACCGCTTTACTACGAGTCGCCAAAGGCCTATACAGAGTCTCAGTTACTCAATCGTGAGCATGTCGGGCAACGGGGGCGATCCATTCCCACAATCTATTGGCATCAACTAGGGCTGACCTGTGAGGGGGGGGTCTGCCGTCATCCTGAAGCCGACGAAGTCGTGGAGTCACACTTGCCTCCAGAAGATCTAGCGAAGCTGCTGCAATTACTCCAATCGCCCCAGACTGAACAAGCCCTCTCAGCACTATCGGCAGAGCAGAAGGCTTTATTACGTCGGGCGATCGGCTAGAAAACGAGAATGAAAGCATCTGTAAAGCTGTCATCCTGCAGGGACATGATATTCCATGTCCCTAGAAATTCGGCCTGATGAAATTTGTGCCCCTCAGAGGCTGACCAGCAACAACGTTATCGATCACAGTAGTCAGCCGTCAACGCAAACCGGTTGCAAAAACGTGCAGACACTTGAAAAATCGCTAAGGAGAACCACTTTTGGCGCAGCCACACATTAACAATTGTCTTGCCCCAACGGTTAGCGCGATCGCAGTAGATCTTGGCTACGCTCAGTCAAATCAGTCAAAAAGTTTTGCACTTTCATAATCTCGTAAAGATTAACGTCTGCTTCCAGTAAACAAGCGTGACCACTGTATGGCAGCACAAACACTTGGGCGTTGGGAAACCACAGCTCTAAATGTTGCACCTCTGCCAGCGAGGGCAACAACCGATCGGCTGCACTCGCCAAGAGCAAAACCGGCTGTTGAAGCTGCGACAGCTGCTCATTAGTAACGTCAAAATCGCCTAGCAGAGACAGACGCCAGATTGAGGTTTTCTGGGGCACTGAAAGTACAGCATCATAAAAGGCTTGTCGATCGCCTTCTGCTACGCGCCCTAAGTACGCGAGAAAGGGCATCAAGGCGATCGACGACAGACGATAGGCAAACTCTGGTAGCCAGCGTGTGACTTGCGATCCCCACGCAATGAGTGGTTTCCGATGAAACGAAGAAGCGGGATTAACCAGAATAAGACGGTCAAATAATTGCGGTGCAGCGAGCGCTACTTTCATCGCTAAGCAGCCACCAAACGACTCACCACAGAGATAGACTGGTCGATCGGGCGACGGCTCTAACTCTGCTTCAATCAGTGCAACGACAGTCTCAGTAAGTACCTGCCAATGGGTCAAATCATCGGTTGGAATCGACAGGCAGCGTACATCAAAGGCAGACTCCAGACCAGCCGTCTGAGCCCTTAGAAGGCGACCAGTACCATCCATACCGGGCAGAAACACAAACAGCGGCAGTTCTGGCTGCAAGCGTTTGGGCGTGAGGAAACAAGGATGGCTATGAACGTAAAGCATCGTCCTAATAGCTCCCTTGCTGCAACAAATCATGAATCTCGGTATAGCACTGTTGCGTGAGTTCAGTCACCAGTGCTTTGGCCTGCTTGCCTTGATAGTGTTCACGGTGGCTTGGACGAATCCAGTAGGGACGGCCGACCAAAAGATTAACGCGCTCGTAGATCACCATTGGGTGCCAGCCATCCTGAGAGAAGAGCGGCTCGGAGGGATCAATCAGGCTCAGCAATCTTAGAGGAAATGCTGCATTAACGGCTTCTGCGTCAGAGGCGATCGCCACCGGGAGCACCACCAAATCTTGCACAGGAGCCCTTAGGGCCAGATGAGCGAACCCACGCTGAAACCCACCCACCGTTTCTGGTAAAGTACGTTTAACCATCGGTTCAGCTCCTTCAGGAAACAGACCAACGACTTGCCGACCCTGCAACAGTTGGGCTGCCTGGTCAAAGAAGGTTTGCTGTCTCTGTTCTGGCAGCGATAAGGGAAAGCAACCCATTTTCTCAACGATGTCTCGCATCACGGGTACTTGCCCCATGTAATGATGGCAAGCAAAGCGAATAGGGCGATTCAGAGCAGCCATTAGTAATGGCGCATCTAAAAAGCTGCGATGGTTACTGACAATCAACACCGGGCCACAGCGAGGCATGCGGTTCTGATGGCAGGTATAAAGACGAGTCCCCAGAGCCGCTAGCAGCAGGCGTGAGAGCTGGAGTGGTTGGTCTGAAGGCATGGAACGAGAACGAGTTAGAATGCTCTACTGTAACGGAGATGTTAATATTACTTTACTTATTTTAACGCCTGAACTCATAGATTGGTTAGCCAAAACGCCTTTCCAGGCTAACCAATCCCATTTCCAGAAGAGTCTAAAATTCATGTAAATTACAGGCGTAGGGTGAGTAGACTTAACTGATTTACAACTCTGCCTAAGCTACTATATGGGTCAGGTTCAAGAGTTTTATTCTCTAAAAAGATTATCGCGTCCGAGTTTTTGTGTAAAAGAAAACTAGGTTTAGCGAGTCCAGGATTAACTTAAGCTTTTCTTAGCTGTTGAAACAAAGTTTATAGCTATTTGTAGCTAGAATTGTTAAAAGACTTAAATTTCTGGGCAGTCGAAGAAAAACACTTGTATAAGCAGACTCCGCATCTAAGCATTTGTGATGCTTATGCTAGCTGATAAAAAGCATTGTTTTCAACGACTCTTTATGACCTGAATTCTAGTTGCACACTGTCAGGATTATACTAATTTGTGCAACGTTAATTTTTTGTTCAAAATGCATGGATCTTAACCCCGTAAATAGCAATCTATTCACAATTACGACACCGCTCTACTACGTAAATGGGTTGCCTCATGTTGGTAGCGCGTACCCCACGATTGCAGCCGACGCGATCGCTCGGTTTCAGCGTTTACAAGGCAAGTCTGTGTTGATGATCACTGGCACTGATGAGCACGGTCAGAATATTCAGCGTACAGCCGAAGGTCGAGGCTTGCAGCCACAGGAGCACTGCGATCAAATTGCGGCAAGCTTCAAAGCGTTGTGGCAACAGTACAACATTCGGTACGATCGCTTCATTCGTACGACTGATCCCCGTCATGAGGCGATCGTCAACGAGTTTTTCCAGCGCGTCTGGGATCAAGGCGATATTTACCTTGGGCGTCAGCAAGGGTGGTACTGCCTTTCCTGTGAAGAGTTTAAAGAAGAGCGCGATTTGCTGGACGACCATCGTTGCTCGATTCACACCAATCGGGTCGCGGAATGGCGGAACGAAGAAAACTACTTCTTTCGCTTGTCGAAGTACCAAAGCAAGTTGGAAGCTCTTTACGCCGAGCAGCCCAATTTTATCCAGCCAGAGGCACGTCGCAATGAAGTCCTTAGCTTTGTAAGTCAGGGTTTGCAGGATTTTTCGATTTCCCGAGTCAATTTGGATTGGGGTTTTCGCGTGCCATTCGATCCCAAGCACACGATCTACGTTTGGTTTGATGCGCTTCTAGGCTATGTGACGGCACTCCTCGATCCCGATAGTGAACCAACGCTGGCGAAGGCGCTTCAACAGTGGTGGCCGATCGATACCCATTTGATTGGCAAAGATATTTTGCGCTTTCACGCTGTTTATTGGCCCGCAATGCTGCTCTCGGCTGGTCTACCGCTTCCTGGACGGGTGTTTGGGCATGGACATTTGACCAAGGATGGGCAAAAAATGGGCAAAACGTTAGGGAATGTGCTTGATCCAGTCGCCTTGGTCGATCGCTATGGCTCTGATGCAGTTCGCTATTATTTTCTGAAGGAAATTGAGTTTGGGCGAGATGGCGACTTCAGCGAAACGCGGTTCATTAATATCTTGAACGCCGATTTGGCAAACGATTTAGGAAACCTGCTCAATCGGACGCTGAAGATGGCTTATAAGTACTGTGGTGCATCTGTTCCAGACATTTCAAAGGAGGTGATTCAAGCAGAAAGTACGCTGGCTGAGATCGGTCGCGCGCTGAGCGATCGCGTGGTTCAGGCGTATGATGCACTTGCCTTCAGTCGCGCCTGTGAGGAAATTTTGACCCTGGTGAAAACTGGCAATAAGTATATTGATGACCAAGCCCCCTGGTCACTATATAAACAAGGACAGCAACAGGCCGTCGAACAAATTTTGTACACTGTATTGGAGGCAGTCAGACTTGCGGCCTATCTCTTAGCGCCGATTACACCCAAGCTTAGTACAGCCGTCTATCAACAGTTAGGCTTCTCAGTTGACTTTGATGAACAGTCTTTAATTAATGTTGCAGCTCCCTTTCCAGCCCATGCATCTTGGGGAACACTGCCATCTAAGCAAGCCTTGGGCGAACCTCAACCTGTTTTTCAACGATTAGAAATTTTAGAAGCTGTTTCAACTTGAACAACTCAAGCAACGCTCAGTCGTTGATTGATTAAACGATTCCATCATTAAAACCAAGGTATAACACTCATGCTAAGTAGTAATTTCGATAACGAATCTGTTTTTACTCAAGAACAAGTCCTCGAAAATCGTGGTCGAGTTGCCATTTTCATCGACGGTTCCAATCTGTTTTATGCGGCTTTACAGTTAGGGATTGAAATCGACTACACGAAGCTGCTCTGCCGCCTCACTGCTGGTTCACGCTTACTGCGCTCCTTTTTCTACACAGGGGTCGATCGCACCAACGAAAAACAGCAGGGCTTTTTGCTGTGGATGCGACGTAACGGCTATCGGGTCATTTCTAAAGATCTGGTGCAATTGCCTGATGGCTCTAAAAAAGCGAATCTGGATGTCGAAATCGCCGTAGATATGATGTCTCTAGTGGGTTCCTACGACACAGCCGTTTTAGTGAGTGGCGATGGTGATCTTGCTTACGCAGTGAATGCAGTCAGCTATCGTGGCGTGCGGGTTGAAGTGGTAAGTTTGCGATCGATGACGAGCGATAGTTTGATTAATGTGGCTGATCGTTACATTGACCTGGACAACATTAAAGAAGACATCCAAAAAACGCCACGTAGCTACACGTATCGTCCTCTCTCAACCGTAGGGCTGATGGACGATTCTGAAGAAGATTAAGGCTGAAGAGGCTTAAGTGAGTGGTCACTGCTTCGTGTTGTCAGAATCTAGCGATCAAGTCGAAACGTCTGGATTCAGCTGGAACGCTGGCACTGCGATCGGCGTCTTGGCTTTCAGACACTTGGCCTTGGACTGTAAACTAAAGGACAGTCTCATGCCGAGTGTTTCACCTTGCCTGTAAATGCCATCATGTCCATTCTGTTTCTTCTGCGGCGCAATGCCACCCAGCAAAATAGCCGCAGCCATCGGGCGTTCAGTTCTACACTGCTGACCGTGTCGTTGTTACTCGTGCTCTTTACAACCGCAGGCTGCGGTAACCGCAACCGCACCGCCGAAAAACTCGCTCAAGATAGCAAGCAGGCCGAAGATTTTGATAATAGTCTCACATTCAACGCTGTGACGTTAGAGGAGTTTGACAACAAGGGGCGGCTGTGGTGGAAGGTGAAGGCAACCCAGGCAAGCTACAGCAAAGATAAAAAAATCGCGCGTCTCCAGCAACCCACAGGCGAATTTTTTCAGGATGGCAAATCTGTGTTGCAGGTGAAAGGGCAACAGGGTGAAGTGCAGCAAAATGGTCAGACTATTTTCTTGCGAGGCAAAATTACGGCGACCGATCCACGCGATGGCTTAGTGATGCAGGGCGACGAACTAGAATGGCAACCTCGCAACGATCTAGTCATCGTTCGTAACAACCTGACGGGCACACATCGCCAACTTAAGATTGCTGCCAAAGAGGGGCGGTTGTTTACTCGTACACAGCGCTTGGAGTTGCAGGGGCAAGTGCAAGCGCAGGCAACCAACCCAGATTTAAAGTTCCAGTCTGAACGTCTCATTTGGCAGATTAAGCAACAGACATTGATAAGCGATCGGCCTTTGCAGATTGATCGTTTCAACAAAGCCGTCTTGACCGACCGAGCAAGCGCTAACCAGGGCATCGCAGATCTCAAAGCAAAAACCATCATGCTCAAGCAAAATGCCCGGCTTACGCTGGTTGACCCGCCCGTCCAGTTAGCCAGCAATGATCTGGTGTGGGATTTGCAAGGTCAAACGGTTGCGTCTGACCAACTGTTGACGATCGATAACCGTCAGCAGCGAGTGACCCTCAGCGGCAATGAAGGACGCATTGACCTTAAGTCTAAGATGCTTTACTTAGCAGGTGATGTACGCGGCACTGGCGAGAAAAATCAATCGCAGCTCAACTCAGACCGTTTGAACTGGAACATTTCTACACAAAAATTTGAGGCGGACGGTAATGTCAGGTATCAACAGGGACAACCGCCGTTAAATCTAGCAGGGCCGAGAGCAACGGGCACCCTGCGTGACCAGAATATCCTCGTAAGTGGTGGCAGAGTGGTGACAGAGTTTGTCCCTTAGGATCGTGGATCAAACAAAATCGGTAAATTGTCTACAGGTAAAGGCGCACGGCTACGCGCCTCTATGGAGAATGCGGGAGTGATTAGACTCCTGATCCTAACCTTCTTGAAGTTCATCCAGCTTTGCTTTTACTGACTGAATATCTTGCCACATCAGCCACTTGGGTTGCCCCCGCTCCCGTGATTGATTACGCAGCAGGTAAGCAGGGTGAAAAATCGGCATGTAGAGCCGATCGTCCTGCTCAATCCACTGTCCTCGTACTTTTGTAATGCCTTGTTTAATCCCCAATAAGCCCTTGAGTGCCGTCGCCCCGGTTAACAGAATAATCTTCGGGTTCACGATGCGGATCTGTTCCAGCAAATAGCCTTTACAGGCTTCGGCTTCATCGTTGGTAGGCGTCCGATTTTCGGGGGGACGACATTTCACCACATTGCAGATGAAGACATCCTGCTCAGCGCTCAGCTCCACCGATGCCAGAATCTTGTCTAGCAGTTGCCCAGATTTGCCGACAAACGGTTTTCCCTGCTCATCCTCATTTTGTCCTGGGCCCTCGCCCACAATCATAATCGGAGCCAGGACGCTGCCCCGTGAAACCACTGCATGCGTGCGGCTCTGCCCTAACCCGCAGCGAAAACAGCGACTGCAATGGGCCTGCATCTGCTCCATCGTCTGATAAGTGCCAACTGGAATAGGCACTTTGGCATCCACAGGAATTTGCTCAGGGTCAAAGTCTTTGGGTGGTGGAGACTCTTGACTGGTCGGAAGGTTAAACAGGCTGATCTGGTCTTCGGTTGCCATGAATCTGCAAATGCGTAGAGCGGTTGGTAAATGCCCGTTGGGAGTAGGTTTCTCAAGAGGGACATACTCCTGAGTCTCTAAATTCTAGGGTAATCGTTCTTAATATTGTAAGTACGCGGCAGCTTCTGCCATCGATACTTGTGGAAAGGCTTTGTAAAAGCGGCTGACGCTGTAAAAGGGATGCGGCGTTGCAAGCACAATCACCCGATCGCCATAAGACTGCAGTAACGGCATCAGCTCAAGCGGCGCAACAGGCGCACATAGCCAAATTTGGGCTGGTCGTTGCGATCGCACCGCCTTCACCGCCGCCGCTATAGTCATACCCGTTGCAATGCCATCGTCTACCAGAATAGCGATCGCTCCCTGCGGACTGAAGCGAGGACTGTCAGGAGACAGTTCTGCTAACTGAGCCTGAGCGTGGCAAAGCGCCTCATACAGCGCCTCATCGTACTGGTTGGAAGGCGCAAAAGTTGCCACAGAAGTACGCGGGTCTATATAGGAGGGCAAGACGGATAGACCACGACGATGAGCATCCCAGACCACATGCCCATCTGCCGTTACGGCTCCGATCGCCAATTCCACATTATCAGGGCGGGTAATCTTTTTCGCCACAATGACATCTAGTGGACAGCCTAGCAAGGCTGCAATGGGGGCAGCGATCGGCAAGCCACCTTTCGGCAACGCATAAACGACAAACCGTGCAGTCTCCAATTCAGGCTGTTGCTTGACCTCGTACAAAACAGCCTGCGCTAGCTTTTCACCCGCCTCATGGCGATCGGCAAAGTAGGCGATCGAGTGTGTGTCTCGAAACGGTAAAAATGACATTGTTACTCCCTCAACACAGTCGCAGGGATAGTTCAAAGCTTGCACCTTTCCCAATCGCCTGCCCTCACATGAATTTGAGGCTTATTGCTTAAACCATTAAAATGGGCTAAAAGCCTGATCAATGCAGCGTTTGAGTCCGTTTGAACGGACTTTGCCCCTTAGTCCACAATTCACCGTCTAGCGGGTGTAACGAGTAGTGCAAGATCTCCAATACTCTTCATCATGACCGATTTTTTCCAATCGGCTCACCCGGTTGCCGCCTCAATGCAGTGACACCTCTGCATAGACAGTGTTAGGACTTGTTAAAGAATAACTGCATACTTTTGGATTAGCTATCGGCTATCAGCTATCAGCTTTTCTCTGATGGCTGACCGCTGATGGCTGACGGCTAAGGTTCATGACATTATTTCTTTACAGTCACTTAGTGCGTACTCCGGAATCACTTCATCAAGCAGCGTATCTGCTTAGTATCCCTAACAGCAGTGTTGGCTTGTTCCTCCGAAAGCGATACATTGAGCCAACTGCTTGTGTTTCCTGTTTCTTTAACACTCCCATGTGGCAACTATCTCAAACGATCCTCCGCTCGGCTCCCTTAGCATTAGCAGTGGTGCTATTTACTGCCTGTTCGCAATCAACGTCGCCCAATTCGACGACTGATGATTCCAGTCCCATTGCGACACAACCCGAAGCTTTTCCATCGCCAACGCCATCCATAGCACCTTCAGGAAGGAACACGCCTGCACCCTCGGCAGCGGGCCAGTCAAAACGGTCGATCGTGCCCAGTGTAGCCCCTTCGCCGCAAGCACCGATCGCCGCAAAACCGACTAAAACACTGCCGCTTGAGCGCACTCCAACCTTTCGGGCCACCCCGCGAATGGCTGGTTTTTCACCTGACGGCAACTACTTTATCTATCTGGAAAGCTCGCGCGATACAGGTGCTGGCGTGCCGAAGTCTATGTTGCAGCTAGTTGATGTCGCCTCTAATCGCTGTGTCGAAAACGGGTGCATCGAAACGCGTTACAGCGAAAAAGAAGCAGAAATGAAGACGGCTGAAGCCGAAACCGATTTATTGAAGCAAACCTGGAAAACGCGCCAGGATCTGAACTTGACGCCCCCCGTCGCAGGGACAGAAATACCAATCCTGTCACGATCGCGCGCCGTTGATGGCAGCGAAACCGTTACAGTTCGATTACAAAACAACCAACCCCTAACGCTTCATTTACAGCAGAAACGCAGAGCAGACAAAGCTTCAATGCAGCTAGGAGTGACTTATGACGGACAGCAGCGATCGCTCGACTCCCTCAACAACTTTAGAGACAACGTGCTGGACTATTCCATTCGTCAGGTGACGCTATCGCCCGATGGCAAGCGAGTCGCTGTTCTCATCACTACCACCAAACCAACCTTTGAAGGCACCTTGGGAACGACGATCGTGCAAGGGTTTGCTCTGTGAGGCAGAGGGCAGAAGGGTAGTTGGTTGTTAGTTGTTAGTTGTTAGAACGCCGGCAGAGGGCAGGAGGCAGAATTAATGCAAAACTCAAACTTTTCCCTCACGCTCCTCTTCTCTCCTAAAACTCAAAACTCAAAACTCAAAACTCAAAACTCAAAACTAAGGGTCAGGTCAGGAGTTCGAAAAAAGCCGACCGCTGACCGCTGATCGCTGATCGCTGATCGCTAACTAATACCCCTCAAGACTTGACGGCTCCTGCTTCACAGCTGCGTAGCCAGTTTCGAATCGCTTCAGCAGTAGCACTTTGGCTGCTGTCGCGTGGTGGCGTCACGGGCTGTCGATCGCTCGGATAAGAGCCAATACGAGAGAAGAGGAGCGCTAGTTGCCAACCGTCAGCCGTTTGCGTCAAAAATAGCCAATGAAATTGCTGAAACTCAACTACCTGCTTGCCTGCATACTGTCGTTCTAAAACAGTGAAAAAGACCTGATGTAGATTGGCATCCTTTGGGCTTGGATACTCGCTAGAATCGGCTGGCAACGGCACAAAGTCCGGCTGGCTAGCAACAATGGCATATGTTGGGTTCGTTTTGGGCCGTGAAGCCAGGCGAAAATTGGAACGGTTGATATAGCCTGGCAAGTCTCGCAAAAGAGCAGCCGTCAGCGGTTCAAGTACAGCAGGGCAGGAGAACTTGCGGGTGAGAAGAGAAGGGAGACGTGAGGGGTGTGGGGTAAGGAGCGAGGGCTTTTGGAGAAAGGGGTGATTCGGTTGAGTAGGGAGGCGATCGCTAGGCAGTGTGGCAGCATCGATTGGCATGGCTAATAGTCCAACCATTCCCAGGCCAGTCAGTGCGTATTGACAGCGAGTGCCGTTCCGGTTGATCACCATATGTCTCCGCTTTCCTCTATCCCTATCCCATAACCTACACCCTTTACAACCTGGCCCCTACACCACCGTTGCCAGTTCTTCGCAGATGCGCTCGAAAGCCGCAGCTGGATCATCTGCAGCTGTAATCGGACGACCAATCACCAGGTAATTCGCACCCGCTTTCAGTGCTGCTGCGGGTGTAACAGTGCGTCGTTGATCGTTTGTGTCTGCCCAAGTGGGCCGGACGCCAGGGCACACCAGTAAAAAGTCATCGCCACAGGTTTGCCGCAGCTGCTCTACTTCCTGAGGGGAACAGACGGCTCCGGCAAGCCCGTTTTCTTGTGCCAGTAGCGCCATGTGCAGTACATATTCTGGCAGCTCAAGCGGAATTTTCAGCTCGAAGGCGAGCGATCGCGCCGTTAAACTCGTCAACAGCGTGATCGCCAGTAGTTTTGGCGTTGGATGTCCTACTGCGGCGGCACCCGCTTCTGCGGCCTTCTGAGCCGCTTGCAATGCTTCTTTACCGTTTGTCGCGTGTAGTGTGATTAAATCCACGCCATGACGAGCGGCCGCGCCACAGGCACCAGCAACCGTATTGGGAATATCGTGAAACTTAAGATCCAGAAAAACCCGTTTCTGTCTTGCCTTCAGTGCAGTTAAAATAGCCGATCCGCTGCTGACAAAGAGTTCTAGCCCGACCTTCCAAAAAGTGACTTGAGGCAGTTGCTCAATGAGGTCGATCGCTGCGCGCTCACTCGATACATCCAGCGGGACGATGACACGCTCTGCAACAGACACACTTGCAGCAGAACTATTTGCAACAGACATATCCATGCGGCTCACTCGACGAATCCAGTTTACAACCTGAAGCAACCAGCGCTAGAACTTCTGAGCCTGAGTTTTGAGTTTTGAGTTTTGCATTAATTCTGCCTCCTGCCCTCTGCCGGCGTTCTAACAACTAACAACCAACTACTCTTCTGCCTCTGCCCCCTGCCTCTCATCCATGCCGCTGTATGCAGTTCATTGTGGCTACTTTATATCTGCAACCCGAAAGCCCATTTGGCACTCAAACTGGTCGGGCTGCTGTTCTGCCGCCTTGCGAATGGCATGACCGCAGCGAAGCTGACCGCTCTGCCAGCGAGGTTTGCCGCTTTGATCTGCCATCAGACACGTTTCGCAGACCGTCTGCGGGGAAATGAGTTGATTGTCCATGAGGATGACCAGCATACAACACCTCTGGTGAACGATCGATCCCTAACTCTATTGTATGAGGCCGTCAGACGAGTTGAGGTTCGCTGGTACACAGCTTAATACGCCCCGCTTCGCACCATCGTATTGCTGGACTCATTTTGAGCAGGACTGTAAAAGCCGGGTTTCTTTCGGGTGCATGCCGCCAAGTTTTCCAATTGATTCAGAAACCCGGCTTCTTACGAGTTGGTGATTTTTCTCGACCAGCATTGCGGCTGCTAAAGTGGAAAAGGACGTTTGGCTTAACGATCGTTCTGAACGCTGTTATTCCGCTTTTTGAGGGGTTTCCTCCTGTGACTCGAACCAACTTTGACTTTCTTGCCGAGACTGATCCCGCGATCGCTACCATTATCCAGCAGGAACTCCAGCGTCAGCAGGATCACCTGGAACTCATTGCTAGTGAGAACTTTACCTCTGCGGCAGTGATGGCAGCGCAAGGTTCTGTGCTGACGAACAAGTATGCCGAAGGGCTACCTAGCAAGCGCTACTACGGTGGCTGTGAGTTCATTGATGCGGCAGAAACTCTGGCGATCGATCGTGCCAAGCAGCTGTTTGGAGCCGCCCATGCGAACGTACAGCCGCATTCTGGCGCACAGGCAAACTTCGCGGTGTTCTTGAGTCTGCTGGAACCTGGCGACACTATCATGGGCATGGACTTGTCCCACGGCGGACATTTGACCCACGGATCGCCGGTCAACGTGTCGGGTAAGTGGTTTAAGGCACAGCATTACGGTGTGAGTGCTGAAACAGAGCAGTTGGACTATGACCAGATTCGAGCACTGGCGCTACAGCATCGCCCCAAGCTGTTGATCTGTGGCTATTCCGCTTATCCTCGTGTGATTGAGTTCGACAAGTTTCGAGCGATCGCCGATGAAGTCGGCGCTTACCTGCTGGCAGACATTGCCCACATCGCTGGACTCGTTGCTACAGGGCACCATCCCAGCCCCATCCCTTACTGTGATGTCGTCACGACGACGACCCATAAAACCCTTCGTGGCCCCAGAGGCGGCTTGATTCTGACTCGTGATGCGGAATTGGGCAAGAAATTGGATAAAGCGGTATTTCCTGGTAGTCAGGGTGGCCCGTTGGAGCATGTCATCGCTGCGAAAGCTGTGGCGTTTGGCGAAGCACTTAAACCTGAGTTCAAAACCTACAGTGGTCAGGTGATCGAGAATGCTCGCGCTCTGGCGGCTCAACTACAGGCACGGGGGCTGAAGACGGTCTCTGGCGGTACCGACAATCACTTGCTGTTGGTAGACCTGCGTTCGATTGGCATGACGGGTAAGCTGGCTGATCAGTTGGTGAGCGGTGTTAACATCACAGCCAACAAGAACACGGTGCCGTTTGATCCAGAATCGCCCTTTGTCACCAGCGGTCTACGGTTAGGTTCACCCGCAATGACGACACGCGGTATGGGTCAGACAGAGTTTACAGAGATTGGCAACATTATTGCCGATCGTCTGCTGAGCCCGGATGACGCCACAGTCGCGCAGGACTGCCGCCAGCGTGTTGCCAACCTATGCAGCCGCTTTCCGCTCTATCCGCATCTGAATGTTCCGGTGCCAGCCTTGGTGTAGGAGCTAGGAGATCAGTGGTCAGCAGTTAGTCGTTAGTGGTCAGTAGTTCATTTCACTGACTACTGACTTTCAACGAAATAGCAACAACCAGAGCGGGATAGTAAAGAGAAGCACGATCGTGCTTAGGGCAATGCTACTGGCGATGAGTTCTCTGTCTAGCTCGTATTCTTCGGCGAGAATGAGTCCTGCGAAGGCGCTGGGCATACCTGCCATTAAAACCAGCGCTAAGCGGGCATCGCCTGACAAACCTAGCAGCGTGGTACCCAGACCTATGGCTAGAGGTAGCACAAGCATCTTTAACAGCGTGGGAAGAATTGCAAGCTGGAGGCTGTGCCAACCTTGAAGCTGACTCAAGCGCATCCCCATAAGTAAAAATGCGCCGGGGATGACGAACCAGAGAGAGGCCTGTAACCCTTGCTCGATCGCGTCGGGGAGTGGGACGGATCGCGTCAGGGAGCCGATCGCAAAGGCCCATAAAGACGGCACTGACAGCACATCGCGCAGTTGCACCGACCAGTGGTTTTGCAGCTGCGATCGGCCATAGTAGCTGGCGAGAAACACCCCAACGCCATAGGTGCCGACGATGTTGTGCGTCACGCTATAGAAAACAGCCCACCCTAGGTAAGGCTGACTAATCAGGGCAGGCACCAATCCCAAGCCAATAAAGCCAGTGTTGCCGATCGTCGCTGCCAGAATAAAGCTGCCACGTTGAGAGCGGCTTAATCCCACAGTGGCACCTTCGGCTGGTAAGGTTGCAGCAAGTGAGTCGATCGTGACTGCATTCGGCAGACCATGCGTTTCAGGCAATGGTAAGGGAGCGTGCACTAATCGTGCTAACCAGCGCTGATAGGCTTGCAAACTCAGCCATGCAAGGAGTAGCCCCAAAATGAGACCCGCGATCGTCACTACTGGAGCTAGCCCAATATTTTGGGCATAGTCTGTTTGCCGTGCCAGCGCTAAAATCTGCCAGGGAACGCCAACCCAGTAAAGCGCCCGACCCAAAAAGCGAGGAAAGGCTTGCGGGATAAACCGAAAGGTAATGAGCCCCAGTCCAGTCCACAAGACCAGCGGCAAATAGGCGTCAAAGAGCGTATCAGCCATGATTTAGACATCTACGGCTTGAAAACCGACACTGAACTCTAAACAGCTCGCCAGCAGTAAGATGACGCGATCAGCACCAAGCTACAACGCAGCTACAAAACCTTACTTTAAAAGCTTCCAGTTTTGAATCAGCCAAACGCCATCTTTCCGTACCAACTGATAATCAATGCGCAAATTAGGGCTGGACTCAGCACCTTTACGCTGTCCGGCTTCATAGTACTCAGTCGCTTCAGTCACATCTGCTAAGACACTTGCCTGGTCAGGGTTAGTTTGGTTCGGCTCCACTGAGCTTACCTTGACGCTATGCTCGTATTTTCGGTACTGATTACTGCGCTTGGCATCTGCCGCTGCACCCTCCCATTCAGCCAGCTTTGGTTCTTCAAGAATTTTTGCTAGCGGTGCCACGTTGTGATCGGCCCCCATTGCATCTGCTTTAGCAGAGAGCCAGGTTTGAATCACTTTTTCGGCAATAGTGGCAGTGATGAGTCCCGTAGATGCGGTAGGGCTGCTACCGGGGGTCGCAGTGTTAGTGGGTGATGGCTGGTCAATCAAAGGACGATCGAGCCGCAAATTTAGCTGTTCTTCCTGTACCGTTGGTGTCGAAGCACGTCGCCACAGTGAGCCTGCCATAAAGCCCAAGGTCACGATCGCCGCAATGAGCCCCAGCGGGAGGAGCCAGGGGAGCAAAGCGGCTAATTTGGTTTTGGCAGGTCGTTCACCCCGACGGTAAGCAGCAGGGTTGCCGCGGCCATCACCGTTACCATGCGAACGGTTGGCTGGGCGAACACGGTCAGCCGCCGGACGAGTTGCAGTTGCGGTAGGAGTCCGTGAAGACTGTGGTACGCGCTCGGCAACGGGCAGTGTACCCTCAGCGGAATGCTCAGGAGAGATGGTTGCGGCGCCTGTGCGGGCAGCAATATGGGCACGAGCGGTATTAATCAGGTACTCGTGGCTCATCTCTTGTTCAAGGGATCGCTCAGTCGCCACACGGTTACCCTCGGCCACATTGCCGACTGCCTGGATGCCATCGCGCCGCGAGCGACCATTCATGCCAACGGTCAGCGGTTCGGTCATGCCCCGATCACCGCGGCTACGGTTAGCAGAATCCCCGATCGTGTTGTCTAAACCAGCGTTGGCGACCGATGCGTGCAACGGGAGCGACCAGGCGGCATCGGCATCAGCATCCTCCGGCAGTTCTTCCAAATAGGATTGCACTTGCTGATCCGCAAAATAGTCTTTCAGGGAGGCTTGTTTCTGCATCAAGTCGCGGAAGTGCGGAAACACTTCATCTTGCAGCCAGCGCTCACCATAAAGACACAAGCCAGGAAGGAGATCAGGTGCTCCCTGGGAATGTTCGCGAATAAACGCGATCGGACCATAGTCTTGACTGCGCTCTAGTGCCTGACTAGCTTTCTCTGTCTGCCCTAGCAACAAAGCACAGACAGCCTGCTCCAAATGGACATCCTGGCGACCACTCAAACGAGTGAGCATCAGTTTGGCTCGTCGCACTAAGGCTGGTTGACGTTCAGCAAAACCACGCGCTAGCAGGGCATAAACTGCTAAGTAGGTTGCCACTGGTGAAGGACGCTGCGCTTCTTGCTCAAACAACACCTGTTGCTCAGCAGCGGTTAAGTAACCGCGCAACTGCTGAATGAAGCGCAAAAAGTCATCAATATTTAACCCAGACTGATCATCACCCGCACCATCAATGCCGTCCCGCTCTTGCAGCATGTCTTGCAGTAGGTGCATGCCTTGATAGCGCAAAGTTGGCTGGTCTTCGGGAAGCGCTAGCAGCTCCAGGACACGATAGGGGCGCAGTTTGTAAAGATCCGACTGGATTTCGCCACGCACTTCAGCAAACAACCCTTCGCGCAAGAGCAGTTGCTGACCCGTTTCCAGCGCTTCTGAGGCATTTTCATATTGCCGCTGCTGCCACTGCTCTCGCCCTAATTCCATACAGGCAAGCGCGACCGTCAGCACAATATCTGAAAAAACAATGCTGGGATCGCCAAACTGTACCTGTTTCAGGCTGGCGCTACCGCCCGTCAAGAACGGTCGCCCTAGCCGTAACACGAGCTCGTACTCGCCTAAATCTTGCAGTACTAGCAGAGCGCCAACAAACTGGTCGTCCTGAATTTCAATACTCGGTGTATGGGAGTCGCTGCCAGCATCGGCTTCTGGCGACTGTCCATGCGGTTTGTCGATCGCAGCTCCGTTTTCTGGTTCAAGCTCATAGGCTCTGGCAAGGAAGCGGGTATCGTAAAGCTGGCGCTGTTCCACATCGGAAAGTACCGCAAACGCTTCGTCAAAAAGCTTTTTACGGGAGGCGATCGCCGCATCCGAGTACTCCCGCCTGGGCAGCTGCAGGGTGCGATCGCGGTGTGCCTGTCGCAACTGTTCAGCAGTAGCCTGAATCGGCAAACCCAGTATCCGATAGTAGTCGAGCGGTATACGCACGGTGCACTTTCCTAGCGGTAAGCAGTAAGGTTAAGCTATGGTAGCGGATAATCGCCAGCCAAAAAGGTGCCATTATCATAGCGCGTAGATGCCAGAGTGGCAGTCTATCTCAGGATAAGCAAAAAAATCCTGTAAGTAACATTAATTCTAGAAAACTTGATTCTAGGAAACTTGACCCGTTCAAGCGAAGATAGAAAATCTCCCTGCCAGGATTCAGTCATTTAGGATAAAGTCAATGGTTCAAGAAAGAGTCTTCCCAACATTTCAAGCCGCCACCGCTACAGTGACCAAAGAAGAAGGGCTGTGGCTCTACGAAGACATGGTGCTGGGGCGTTTTTTTGAAGATAAATGCGCTGAGATGTACTATCGCGGCAAGATGTTTGGCTTTGTCCACCTCTACAACGGGCAAGAAGCGGTGTCAACGGGCGTGATTCAAGCCATGCGACCCGGTGAGGACTATGTTTGCAGCACCTATCGCGATCACGTTCATGCGCTGTGTGCGGGTGTCCCTGCGCGCAACGTGATGGCAGAACTCTTTGGCAAAGAAACGGGTTGCAGCAAAGGGCGTGGTGGTTCCATGCACCTGTTCTCGGCAGAACATCGGCTGTTGGGCGGCTATGCGTTTATTGGTGAAGGGATTCCCGTCGCAACGGGTGCGGCCTTCCAATCCAAATATCGCCGGGAAGCGATGGGCGATGCCTCCTCGGATCAAGTCACGGCGGCGTTCTTCGGCGATGGCACCACAAACAACGGTCAGTTTTTTGAATGCCTCAACATGGCAGCGCTGTGGAAGTTGCCGATTCTGTACGTGGTGGAAAACAACAAATGGGCGATCGGCATGGCGCATGAACGAGCCACCTCTCAGCCCGAAATCTACAAGAAAGCCAGCGTGTTTGGCATGCCCGGTTACGAAGTTGATGGCATGGATGTACTTGCAGTGCGCGCTATTGCTCAGGAAGCCGTTGCCCGTGCGCGTGCTGGCGAAGGTCCCACGCTGATTGAGTGCCTCACCTACCGCTTCCGGGGTCACTCACTGGCAGACCCGGACGAACTGCGATCGAAGGCAGAAAAAGAAGCCTGGTTTGCCCGCGACCCGATCAAGAAATTGGCAGCACATCTGTTGGAGCAAAAATTGGCGAGTCAGGACGAACTGAAGGCGATCGAGAAGAAAATCCAGGCAGTTGTCGAAGAAGCCGTAACGTTTGCGCTGGAAAGCCCAGAACCAGATCCAAAGGATCTTTACAAGTACGTCTTTGCAGACAACGATTAGGCAATGACTCACACTTTTGCGGTGATGCAGGATGCAAGCAGATAGCACGCCAGAGAACTTTCAGCAGCAGGTTTTGAGTGAGTTGAAGCAGATCAGCCAACGGCTCGATCGGCTAGAAAGGGAGGTCGAAAAAATCGACTACAAGTTCGACACTTATCAAAAAGCCTCTGATCAGGTCGTGCGACTCGCCACAACCATCATTATCGCGGCTGCATCGGTGTTCATTCTCTCACCTGCGTTCCAGGCGTTTGCTCCAGTCATCCGGGCGTTGGTTTCTGGCGAGGCTGCCAGTGGTTGAGCGGCTTAAGTCGCTGAGAGATTCATTGGGAGTACGATCGCCCGTTCTGCTTCCGCCGTACAATGCTGAAAGATGTGAATCATTGAACGGTAGCGCTATGCCAATCAAACGCGGTGATTTTGTTCGAGCAGTCAAAGAGAAGCTAGAAAACAGCCTGGAAGCGCAAGCCAGCGATCCTCGCTTTTCGTCCTATATCTTTGAGTCCAAAGGTGAAGTCGTTGACCTGAGCGGCGACTATGCCCTGATTAAATTCGGCATTACTCCGACTCCGAATATCTGGTTACGACAAGATCAGCTCGAGTCCTTTGAGTAAGGTGTGAGGAGAGAGGAGTGAGGTGTGAGTAACAAAGCCTTTCATGATGGGTAGTTCGCTTTACGATTAGGGAACGCTGCCAGACATGCTTCTTCCGACCTCGTTGCCTTTAACTCACCTCACTCCTTACTCCTCACTCCTTACCCCTCACTCCTCTCATGGTTTTAACCCCGTCTACGATCGCTTGTGCGAGTACTCGCGTTACCGTTGTTGGTTCTGGTAATGTTGGTAGCGCTCTAGCACAGCGTCTTGCCGAGAAAAATCTTGCTGATGTGGTGCTGCTGGATGTGGTGGAAGGTCGTCCACAAGGGCTGGCACTTGATTTGCTGCAAGCACGGGGCATTGAGCGGCACGATCGCCAGATTATTGGCACCAATGATTATGCCGATACCGCCCACTCGGACGTGGTGGTGATTACAGCGGGACTGCCACGCAAGCCGGGCATGAGCCGTGATGACTTAATGCTAACGAACGGCAAGATTGTTCTGGCGGTGACGAAGCAGGCGATCGTCCACTCTCCCAATGCAATCTTTATCGTTGTCACCAATCCACTGGATCAGATGACTCACATCACCTGGAAAGCCAGCGGTTTACCCATACATCAGGTGATGGGCATGGCAGGTGTCCTCGATTCGGCTCGTTTTCAGACCTTTGTGGCAATGGAGCTAGGCGTGTCTACCAGTGACATTCACGCCACCGTTCTGGGCAGTCATGGCGATTTGATGGTGCCGTTGCCCCGCTACACAACGGTGAATGGCATTCCGATTACCGAACTCATGTCTGTTGAAACCGTAGAGCGGTTGATCGATCGCACCCGCAAAGGCGGGGCTGAAATTGTGGACTTGATGAAAACAGGTAGCGCCTTTTATGCACCAGCTTCGTCCACCTGCGTCATGGTGGAGTCGATTTTGCTCAACAAGTGCCGTATTTTGCCTGTCACAACCTATCTTGAAGGTCAGTACGGATTGCGCGATGTCTTTGTCGGCGTGCCCTGTCGGTTAGGCTGTCAGGGCATTGAAAGCGTGCTAGAACTGGACTTGACCGATGCAGAACTTGTAGCACTACACACATCAGCCGAAGCCGTGAGGCAAACGAGCGATCGCGTTGAGGCCTTGTTAGCATCCAGTCATTCATAGCAGCGATTAGTCGTCAGCGATTAGCCGTCAGCTTTTTTCTGATTTCTGCCTTCATTGCTTAACAACCGTCCTTATGAACCGAGTCGATCGCATCAGTATCTTGCTTACCAGCCTGCTGTTTGGCATAGCCGTACCCAACGTTGGGTGTGTGGTTACAACCGCTCATCAAGTCCCAGACTTTATCAAACAGGCACGCGCTGTTGCTATTAGTGAACGCCAGATTCGCGATCTTTTTAATGCGATGGCAACAGCAACGGATCAAAGAGATGTGGATGGCATCATGAAGTACATGGCTCCCAAGATCGCCATTAAGATGACCATACGATTAGGCACTCATTCCCAGACGCTCAATCTGACACGAGAACAGTATCGTCAGTATCTTCAGCAGGGCTTCGAGGTCACGCAACGTTACAGTAGCCAGTACAAAAACCTCAAAATTAAGATTGCCCCCAATGGTCAAACGGCAACAGCCACCTGCACGCTTGTAGAAGAATCAACCCTCAAAGGACAACCGGGAACGCTCGCATCCATCTCTCAAGAAACAATCAAATTTGAGCGCATCAAGGGACAAATTTTGGCAACAGCAGTGACAAGCAATTCGACGATCGAGGTGAAGTAGAAACGGTAAATAAATCAGTGTGATCGCACCTGGAAGACTTAATAATCATCTAGCAGCAGTCTTTTATCAATTGTGTAGATCAGCATCCCAAACGCCAATGTAAATCCGATCGCGATCGTTGCGCTGAATGATGCCTTTGAGGTTGCCTTTGGTGAATGTGTATTCGTTTGTTTTTCGCTGCTTCACCGCTTCCAACTTGTCTAGCAGATCATTAGCCTGACCGCCTGTCATGTTGTTGAGGGCGACTTTCATTTGCAGTGAGTCAACCGATTGAGCGAAGGATGCTTCGGTTTGACGCACATTACCGGAATTGCGATCGTAGATATACCCCAATGTCACTTTATTTGGCACCACCTCATAAAGCGCAGTGCGGGTGTTGTTCCAGAAGCCTTTTTCCGCCTTACTGGTGGGTTCTCCCAAGGCGGCTTTAATGTCACCTTCCGAAGTGCCTGGAGGAAAGCCTGGAATAGTTGGGACTGCGGTTGTAGGCTGATCCTCTGCTTTCTCCTCAGACTCTACAGATGGCGATGGTGACGGCGATCGCTCAACCTTGGGCGTTTCAGTCAGTTTCGGCGACGGTTTTGGTGACGCTGTCTTAGGCGAGGCTTCGATCGAGGGAGATGGCGATGGCGATGGGGCAGAAGGCTCCAGCGTTAATTGGTTGCTTGGTTGCGGTTTGTAGAAAATGGCGATCGAGGCCGTACCAAGCATTGTTAACAGCATCAAACCCAACAAAATTGGCAGCGTACGACGCGTCGTACTGGGGGAATTTGTCCCAGCCCGTGCAGGGGCACGTGGTGCAACGGTTGCAACGGGCGATCGTGCCGCTCTCGCAGGGGATGATTGTCCTTCTGCCCGCCGTCCTACAGCCAGGGTGGCAGCCGTTCGAGTAGATTCGACAACAGGCTGAAAAAGCGGTGGAATGGGTGTAGAGCCGATCGCGGAGGGAGACGGCAACAGAGCCAGCCATTCATCCATACTGGCAGGTCGATACTGAACCTCTACTGCCATACCGCGAATAACAGCCTGATTTGTGGCAGCACTGAGTTCTGGACAGAGTTCACGCGGATCAGGCAACGGTTGACGATCGCGCAAAATCGACGCAGTGGGCATCCGTGCCGTCAGCAGGGCATACAGGGTCGCTGCCAGTCCATATACGTCAGTAGCAGGCGTACGCTGTTCTTGAGACAGGTATTGCTCGATCGGCGCATAGCCAGCCGAAATCAAGCTGGTGTGGGTCTGCGTGGAACCGGGCGTAAATTCGCGGGCAATACCAAAATCAATCAACACTACATCCTGAGTGCCCTGACGCAGAATAATGTTTTGGGGTTTGATATCTCGATGCAGCAAGCCGTTTTGATGCACCACTTTCAGCGCATTGCCGATTTGACGAGCGTAGTGGATGGCGATCGCCTCTGCTAACGGCTTATTTGGAAACACTAGCGCTTCCAAATTGGGGCCAGGAATATAGTCCATCACCATATACGCCTGACCAGCTTCAACAAAAAAATCGCTGATGCGGACAATATTGGGATGCACGCATAGGGCTAATCGCCGCGCCTCATCCTGAAACTTACGCTGATAATCGGCGTAATCTGGCTCGTAGCGCAGAGACTCGTTCAGGGTTTTGATGACAACCGTTTGTCCCAAGAAGTGATGGGTCGCTTTAAAGGTGATGCCAAAGCCACCACGCCCCAATTCTGCCTCAAGAGTATACTTACCGCCTTGTAGCTGCTGACCAATCAGGGAATTCATAGGCGCTCCCGTTCCACGTCTCATCACTCTATCTATTAGACCTGATCTATGACACAGGGTCTATGACACCTGATCTGAGGCGCCTCTTTGGGTGTCTCATTTTAGCTGGAGTGGTAAGTTTGAAGAACTCAGTTATCTGGAGCGGCTCATGGTGCCGAATGACGCAAAACGCGAACCAACTTTTGCAGGCGCTGCCGTAGAATTTGTGGACGTTGGCTTTATGGCGGGCGATCGCTCACTCCTCTCAGGGCTAAATTTTGCCATCCAGTCTGGAGAAGCACTGGTGCTGTTGGGTCGGAGCGGTTCCGGCAAAACCACCACAATGAAGCTCATCAATCGGCTACTGACCCCCACTAGCGGCAGCGTTCGCGTGCAAGGGAAAATAACGACAGAGTGGGATGTCATTCAACTACGGCGACAAATTGGTTATGTAATCCAGGAAACGGGGCTGTTTCCCCACTTCACGATCGAGCGCAATGTGGGTCTTGTGCCGTCTCTGCAAAACTGGCAGCCCAAACGCATCAAAGCGCGAGTGCACGAATTGCTGGATCTGGTCGGTTTAGAGCCAGCGCAGTTTGCCGATCGCTACCCCAATCAGCTTTCAGGCGGACAACGCCAGCGCGTTGGGGTTGCCCGTGCCCTGGCAGCCGATCCGCCCATTCTGCTGATGGATGAGCCGTTTGGTGCCCTTGACCCCATCACACGGTTGGAACTCCAGCAAGAATTTCGACGACTCCAGCAAGAATTAGGCAAAACGGTTGTCTTTGTCACCCACGATATTCAAGAAGCCTTTGTACTGGCATCGCGCATCGGCTTGATGCAGGATGGACGGTTGGTGGTGCTAGAAACACCAGAGGAGTTTTTGCGATCGTCCGAACCAGAGGCGCAAACGTTTCTCAAAACCCTGCGCACATTGGATTCGGTGAGGAGTAAAGAGTGAGG
Organism: Stenomitos frigidus ULC18; assembly: GCF_003003795.1. Lineage (GTDB taxonomy): Bacteria > Cyanobacteriota > Cyanobacteriia > Leptolyngbyales > Leptolyngbyaceae > Stenomitos > Stenomitos frigidus_A. Next base: position 46,914 of record NZ_PVWK01000133.1, read on the forward strand.
GGTGAGGAGTAATGAATAACTTTTTTCTTGTTCGATACGCGCCGGAGATTTTGCAACGTACAGGTGAGCATCTGTATCTGGTGGCGATCGCCATTCTCATCGCCACTGCGATCGGTATCCCGCTGGGCATTCTCATCACGCGCAAACCAGCGCTACGTCAGTCCGTCCTGGGTACGGCAAACATTCTGCAAATTATTCCCAGTCTGGCGTTGTTTGGGTTGTTGGTGACGGTGCCACCCGCGTTGGGTGGAGGCATTGGCGATCCACCTGCGATCGTGGCTCTCACGCTCTACTCCTTTCTGCCGATTATTCGCGGCACCTACACAGGCATCATGAGCGTCGATCCAGCCATTCGGGAAGCGGGGCGCGGTATGGGCATGACAGACTGGCAGTTGCTTTCGCAGGTAGAAATGCCGCTGGCGTTGGGCGTGATCCTATCGGGCATTCGGGTCGCGACGGTGATCGCGATCGGTACGGCAACCATTGCAACTGCGATCGGTGCGGGTGGTTTGGGCATCTTCATCTTCCGGGGCATTTCGGCGCTAAATAATCAACTCATTCTTGCAGGCGTCATTCCGGCAGCAGTGCTGGCACTGATTGCAGACTTTGGCATTGGTTGGCTAGAGCATCGACTAACGAGACGAGGAGGTAAGCCCGCATGAGATTCAAACCGCTGCTTGCGTGGATTCTCATGGCGATCGTGCTGGTGATGTCGATCTCAAGCTGTAGCGCCAATCACGCTGGCAGCAATAGCCGTGGTGATATCGTCATTGGTGCCAAAGCGTTTACCGAGCAGGATCTTTTAGGCGAACTGCTGGCGCAACAAATTGAGGCAAAAACAGGCTTAAAGGTCGTGCGTCGTCTGCAGCTCGGTGACACGCTCGTTTGCCATAACGCCTTGCTGTCGGGACAAATCGACCTCTACCCCGAATATACGGGTACGGCCTTTTCCACCGTTCTCAAGCAAAAGACAATCGGAGATGTGAGCGCAGTCTACCGACAGGTAAAAGAAGACTATGCCAAACAATTCAAGCTGGCGGTGATGCCGCCATTGGGTTTTCAGAACACCTTCGCGATGATTGTACGCGGTGATATGGCGCGATCGCTCAACATTAAAACGCTTTCTCAGGCAGCACCATACGTCCCTCAATGGCAAGCTGGCTTTGGCTACGAATTCACCGAACGCCAGGAATATGCCAACATGGTCAAAACCTATGACCTGAACTTTACCAAAGCACCACGCCTGCTGAATCTGGGTTTACTCTACCGAGCGCTCCTACAAAAACAAGTCGATCTGGTTGCAGCCAATTCCACCGATGGGCAAATTACCCGATCGGATTTTGTCATTCTTGAGGACGATCGCCACGCCTTTCCGCCCTATGAAGCCGCCGCGATCGTTCGTGAGGCAACGCTACAAAAATATCCTCAAGTCCGCACTGCTCTTGAGCAACTGGCAGGCAAAATTTCTCCCGACGAGATGCAGCACCTGAACTATCTGGTGGATGGCGAACTGCGCGATATCAAAGACGTGGTGCAAGCCTTCCGTCAGTCTAAAAATCTCTGAAGCACCAAAAATCTCTACGCTAGTGTGGTCTAGAGAAACCTCTAGAATGACAATAGTGCATTTTTTCCTCCATCCCCAGTTTTTGTCTCCTTGACCTATGGCAACGATCGACCGCAAACCAATTCTGCTTGACTTTGAAAAACCCCTCGCAGATTTGGAAGCCCGAATTGTGCAAATTCGTGAACTTGCAGAAGAAAATGACGTCGATGTCTCTGATGAGATCCGTCAGCTTGAGGCGCGTGCCGTGCAGCTTCGTCAGGAAATTTTCAGTGGGCTGTCACCGACCCAACAGTTGCAGGTGGCACGGCATCCTCGCCGACCCAGCACGCTGGATTACATTCAGGCCATCAGCGATGAGTGGATGGAGCTACACGGCGATCGGGGTGGTTTTGACGATCCAGCTGTGGTGGGTGGCGTTGCCCGGTTGGCGGGGCGTCCTGTAGTCATGTTGGGTCAGCAGAAAGGGCGAGACACCAAAGACAATATCACTCGAAATTTTGGCATGGCGTCCCCTGGTGGCTATCGCAAAGCCATTCGGTTGATGGAGCATGCCGATCGCTTTGGGATGCCGATTATGACGTTTATCGACACACCCGGTGCCTACCCTGGTCTGGAAGCCGAAAAACTCGGGCAAGGTGAAGCCATTGCCTACAATTTACGGGAAATGTTTCGCTTGAGTGTACCGATGATCTGCGTCATCATTGGTGAGGCTGGTTCTGGCGGGGCGTTGGGCATTGGCGTCGGTGACCGTCTGCTTATGTTTGAGCATTCAGTCTATTATGTCGCCTCACCAGAAGCGTGTGCCTCCATTCTCTGGCGTGATGCTAGCAAAGCACACCAGGCTGCCGAGGCGTTAAAAATCACGGCACCAGATCTAAAGCAACTTGGCATTATTGATGAAATTCTGCCTGAGCCAGTGGGTGCAGCTCATGCTGATCCACTCAAGACAACCGAAATTCTCAAAGAAGCACTGTTGCGGCATCTCAACGAACTTGACCAGATGACCAGCCAGCAGCGACGCGACTTACGCTATCAGAAGTTTCGAGCGATCGGTGTTTTCAGTGAGCATCCCCTTTAAGCCGTTCTGGAAGAGCGCTTATACCGCGATCAAACAACGCGAAACCATAGAAATGGTCATGCATCCATTGATTCATTGATCGATTTTCTTCTCGGTTTTTAAAAGCATGAGTGGTATAATAATTTTGTAACAATTGTTTACATTTTACAATTGTTTACATCTTTTCGGAATAACCGCGTTTTCACTACGCACTTTAGTATTCTTTGTTTCCTGCGATTGACCGTTGTCTGCGACACAGATCTATATTTAGCACCGACCAAGGTTTTCACTCCATTGAAACGCGACAATAACGGCTCTCCGTGTTTGCCTCGGCTTTTGGTATTGAAGTTGCTCACTGCAATGCACCCTCTTCTCATTTCCGACTCAGCTTAAGTTGTTAGGATCATTGACCTTGGGGGTAAGGACGTTACGGCTCAGAATCTCTACATTATTTAGGCTTTAGGATAGCAAGACTGCTTCATGACTCAAATCGAACGATACGCTCTCGTTACAGGAGCAGGCAGCGGTATTGGGAAAGCAACGGCGTTGGCCTTTGCCCAGGCAGGGATGCATCTTGCCTTGGTTGGTCGCACTCAATCGAAGTTAGAAGCTGTTGCAGCAGTAGCCACTCAGCATGGGGTAAAGGTGGCATGTTACCCCATTGACTTGCTGCAGGTGGAGCAGGTGAGCGAAAAAATAGCTGCGATCGCCACCAGTTTTGGACCGATCGATATCCTGGTTAACAATGCTGGGATGGGCTACACCGCAACGCTGTCTGAGACACCGTTAGCCGATTGGCAGCGCGTGCTGGCATTAAACCTGACCAGCGTTTTCCAATGCATACAGGGCATTCTGCCAAGCATGCGCCAACGTAAACAGGGAACAATTATTAACGTCTCCTCGATCGCTGGACAGCAAGTGTTTCCTGAGTGGGGCGCTTACTGCGTCAGCAAGTTTGGGCTGGTAGCGTTGTCCAAAACACTGGCGGCTGAGGAACGTGCTCACGGCATCCGCGTTGTAACCATTTCGCCGGGTTCTGTGAACACGCCCATCTGGGACACAGACACTGTTCATGCTGACTTCGATCGCTCATCGATGCTCACGCCAGAAACGGTTGCTCAGTCGATTCTTTACACCGCCCTTCTGCCTCAGGAAGCGGTGGTTGAAGCGCTCACCCTTATGTCAAACGCAGGCACGTTCTGATTGCTTTGCTTTCTTTTTGGCAGGCTCTGTAGCCTGTCTCTCGATTGTCTTTGCCTGACTTTCTCAACCACATACGTTTGCTTTCACACTGTCACGTTATCTACATTTGAATCACCATGACTATTGCGTCTTCTCAAGGTTCTAACGGCTCCGAATCGACTGCCAAAAAGACTAAAGGTTTAACCACCCGCCCCGATCGCAACACGCTGGGTGGTGGACAAGAGCCCAAACTGCAAACGCCTCCTGAAGCCCTTCAAGACGATATGATGGATGCCGTTAAAACCATCCTGCTTGGAGTCGGCGAAGACCCCGATCGAGAAGGCTTACTGAAAACCCCCAAACGGGTGGCTGAAGCCATGCGGTTTCTGACCAGCGGCTACCATCAATCGCTAGAAGAACTCGTGAATGGTGCCATTTTTGACGAAGGTCATAACGAAATGGTGCTGGTGCGGGATATCACCGCGTTTAGCCTTTGCGAACATCACATGCTGCCGTTTATGGGCAAAGTTCACGTGGCCTATATCCCCAACCAAAAAGTCGTTGGGCTCAGCAAATTGGCACGGATTGTCGAAATGTATTCTCGCCGTTTGCAAGTCCAAGAACGCCTCACCCGACAGATTGCCGAAGCCGTCCAGACAATTCTGGAACCACAAGGGGTTGCCGTGGTCATGGAAGCGACCCACATGTGCATGGTCATGCGTGGTGTTCAGAAGCCGGGTTCCTGGACGGTCACTAGCGCGATGGTTGGTGTTTTTCAAGAAGATCAGAAAACCCGCGAAGAATTTTTGAACTTGATTCGACACCAACCCTCCTGGTAGCACACCTTCTAGTTACTGAAAGTGCCTGGGCAGTCGAGTGCCTGTTACAGTGACGTTCTTGTTGAAAATCCCTCTCCCTTCAAAGGAAAGGGATTTTTGCTGGAAACGTGAACAATTTACCGTTAAATGCAGTCTCACAATCTGGAACAGTGACGTACCTGCTTGTATGTCCCTATGTGTTTTTACAGGGCTGTTACTGTCATTGCATCATGATGAAATCTGTTCGACGGACTGCTTTAAATATGGGCGATCGTGTGCGTCTCGTAAGCGGACTAATGCGAGGACACACTGCAACGATCGCCGCCATTAACGAAGACGCTTACTTTTTGATCGGAGACTGGACAAAGCAGACGGGTTTCGTCCATGTCAAATACGGCCCTGTTGAGCCTGACTCTCTAGAAAAGTTAGAAAAAGTTATAGACAACTAGCCCCAATTAGGGGCTTTTCAAGCAAAATTTTACCGTTGGGTACGGGCAGATTCTGCCAGAGTCTTGCCATTTAGCCGTTAACCTAGTGATCAAACCTGCCCCTAGTGGTCTTTTAGGAACACAGATTAAATAAGGTCGAATGTCTCGCGTAGGGGCATTGCCATGCCCACTGGTGTCAAGTTAAGAAAAAGAAGCCAGAGTCAAGGGGGCTTTCAGGGCGCGTTAGGCTGAGGCTAGCCGCTTTCCACACAGTGCCATGAGCCAACAGCGTCGCGGGAATCCTGATTTACGCCGAGCCGTTACCGCCCCTGCTCCCAGCAATGAGGCACTCGAAGCCCGCCTGCGCGATTGGGTCAGTCCCGGTACGTTTGCCGGGCTCAAAACGGTGCAGGACAAGGGTCGACACTTACGCGACCGGGTGCTGACGTTGCCTGTGATGGCAGCGATTGTGTTGAGTCTGGTGTCTCGGCAAATCAGTGGGTTGAGCGAAGCCTTGCGGGTGCTAGAGCAGGAGGGACTGATGTGGGCAGAGGCGCAAGCCGTGAGCAAACAAGCGTTGTCCGACCGCCTGCGCACGTTGCCTGCGAGTCTCTTCGCACAACTGTTTGAGCAGGTCTTAGCACGTCGGCAAGCCCAACCACGCACAGAAGTGGAAGTGTTGCCCGCCCACTGGCAGACCGTCCAACAACAGTTTGGTGTGGTATGGTGCGCCGATAGTTCCACCTTAGAGTCGTTGGCGAAAAAACTCGCGACCCTCGAACAACATGCTTCCGGCTTAGGTGGCAAGATGATGATGGTCGTCGAAGCGTTTTCGCGCTGTCCCGTGGCTGCTTGGTATAGCGTTGATGCTTACGCCCATGACCAGCGATGGCATGACTGTCTCCTGGAGCGCTTGCCCCAGGGTGGGTTACTCCTGTTTGACTTAGGCTTCTTTAATTTTGCCTGGTTTGATGCCTTCACACAGGCAAACAAGTATTTCCTCACCCGGTGGAAGCAGAAAACTGCAGGCAAGGTGCTGCGGGTGCTGCGTCAAGGTCCCCGGTATCGGGATGAACTCTTGGCCTTGGGGGTGTACCGCTCCAATCCTTGCAGCTATCCTCTGCGGCGGGTCTCGGTACAATGGGGCACCACCTGGCATACCTACCTCACCAATGTCCTCGACCCAGAGCGGTTATCGGCACAACAGGTGTGTGATCTCTACGCCCAACGCTGGCGGATTGAGGAGGCGTTTTTGCTGACGAAGCGCTTGCTCGGTTTAGCCTACTTGTGGGTCGGTGGCAGCAATGGTGTCCAGATCCTCTACGCTACCTGGATCTTTTATGCTGTGTTGATGGACCTCTGTGCTGATGTTGCCGTAGCGTTGCGCCAACCCTTAGAACGCATTTCCGTCGAAATGGTCTTTCGCTCTCTGTATCATTTTAGTCGGGCACGGCAACAGGGACGGGCAGAAGCCTTGCTGCCGTTTTTAGTGCAATTTCACCACTCCTTTGGCTTAAGTAGATCAGGCTTGAAAAGCTCCGGTATGTAAAGTTAGATGGAGGTATCGATTTCAACGATTTGGAGGTGCAGC
>NZ_PVWK01000132.1 GCF_003003795.1 Stenomitos frigidus ULC18
ACCGTTCCACAAGCCCTCAGAGCTTGGGCTAATCAACTGCATCAGGTCTTTCATTTCCTTGTATGAAACCACCCTGCGAGTTCCTACCGCAGGGTGGGCTGTGGAATCATTACAGTGATTATGACGATCGCCCGTGGGACTTAACTGGGCGATCGTTCCTACCTTTGCAAGATGACGATCGCAACTATTTCCGCTAACTTGTTTACGGACTCAGACGTCAGTGGATGGACTAACTTTGAAGAACGACTCCTTGTGGTTTAAGAACGCCATTATCTACGAAGTGCCTGTTCGCGCCTTTGCAGACAGCAATGGGGATGGTATTGGCGATTTTCGAGGACTCACTGAAAAGCTAGACTATCTACAAGATTTGGGCGTCACTGCCATCTGGCTCTTACCGTTCTTTCCATCGCCACTGCGGGATGACGGGTACGATATTGCCGATTACGTGAACGTTAACCCCATTTATGGGACATTGGATGATTTCAAAGCACTGATGCAAGCCGCGCATCAGCGGGGCATTCGGGTCATTATTGAACTCATCGTCAATCACACGTCTGATCAGCACCCCTGGTTTCAACGTGCGCGCAAAGCGCCTAAAGGTAGCACCGAACGCGACTTCTATGTCTGGAGCGATACGCCTGAAAAATATCAAGAAGCGCGGATTATCTTTCAAGATTTTGAATCTTCTAACTGGGCGTGGGACCCTGTAGCAAAGGCGTATTTCTGGCATCGCTTCTATTCCCATCAGCCAGATTTAAACTATGACAATCACGCTGTGCGTCAGGCCGTGTTTGACGTGATGGATTTTTGGCTGGCGATGGGTGTGGATGGGCTGCGAATGGATGCAGTGCCCTATTTATATGAGCGCGATGGCACGAACTGTGAGAACTTGCCTGAAACCCATGCGTTTTTGAAGCAACTGCGCCAGCACGTAGACGATAAATTTCCGAACCGGATGCTCCTGGCAGAAGCGAACCAGTGGCCCGAAGATGCTGCCGCTTATTTTGGGGATGGCGATGAGTGTCACATGAACTTCCACTTCCCGCTGATGCCTCGGCTGTTTATGGCACTGCGGATGGAAGACAGCTTTCCGATCGCCGACATCCTCCAACAAACGCCCGCCATTCCTGATAACTGCCAGTGGGGCTTGTTTCTGCGCAACCACGATGAATTGACGCTGGAAATGGTGACGGATGAAGACCGGGATTTCATGTATCGTGTCTATGCCCAAGATCCAGAGATGCGCGTGAATCTCGGTATTCGTCGGCGTTTGGCTCCCTTGCTGGGGAACGATCGCCGCCAGATTGAGCTACTCAATGGCCTACTGTTGTCGCTACCCGGTACACCCGTGCTGTATTACGGCGATGAAATTGGCATGGGCGATAACATCTATGTGGGCGATCGCAATGGGGTTCGCACACCCATGCAATGGAACTTTGACCGTAACGCCGGGTTCAGTCACGCCAGTCCTCAAAAGCTCTATTTGCCTCTGATTGTGGAAGCGGAATACCACTACGCCACGGTGAATGTTGAGGCACAACGGGCAAACCCCAACTCGCTCCTTAATGCGACCAAGCGGCTCATTGCCATGCGTAAACGCTTTCAGGCCTTGGGCAGCGGTGATTTGCAGATTCTCCATCCCGATAACCGCAAAGTCCTGGCCTTCACACGCACCTATGAGGATGAACAAATCCTGGTCGTGGCGAATTTATCGCGCTTTGTGCAAACGGTGGAGCTAGATTTAGCCGCCTTTCAGGAGCGGGTGCCCGTTGAGATCTTTGGGCGCACCGAGTTTCCCCCGATCGAGGGCTCCTCCTACTTTCTCAGCTTGGGCCCCTACGCCATTTACTGGTTCACACTCAAGCGGCAACCCAGCTCCCTGCAAACCGCAAAGCCACAAGTTGAGTTGCCGATGCTGGTGATGACCAGTACCTGGCAAACCGCGTTCTCTCAGTTGCAGTCTGCGCAGACGCGTAGTTTTACAGCGGCATTAGAATCGCTGCTGCCAGAGTATCTAGCCAGTCATCGCTGGTTTGGTGGCAGAACGCGCACCGTACAGTCCGCTCGCATTGCAGACGCGATCGCCATTCCCTACAAAGACAGCCACGCGCAGATGATCGCCCTGCACGTAGACTACATTCAGGGCAACCCCCAAACCTATCTTCTGTTTCTGGCCTGTGCTACAGGCGATCAGGCACTACAGTTGCTTACCGAAAACCCGCAAGCCGTGTTTGCACGACTCCGATCGCAAAGCAGTGATGCGGTCGCCGTGTTGTTTGACGCGATCGTTGACAAGCAATTTTTAACCGCTCTGTTGGATAGCATGGCTCAGAAGCAGCGCTACAAAAATGCGGCTGGTGAACTGGTTGCCCTGTCAACAAAGCTCTTTGCTGAACGGAGCGGTGGCAATCTTGACTTCGACGCTGCCTTGCTGAAAGGCATCCACAACAATACGTCGATCATGTATAGCGATGTGAGTGGCAGTGGGGTTGTGGCTCAAAATCGTTTGATTCTAAAACTCTTCCAAAAAGTGGAGGAAGGCATTCAACCCGATTTGGAAGTGCGCCGTTTTCTGGATGAACAACAGCGCTTTGCGTTTATCCCGTCGATCGCAGGTACCCTGGAATACCACCGTCCTAATGCGGAACCGATGACAGTTGGCATTCTGCAAGAGTTCATCCAAGATACACGTAACGCCTGGGACTACACGCTGGACAATCTGCGCGACTACTTTGAACTGGTGGTGATGCAACCATCAGACATCGCCGAAGCACCCATGCCATCGGGCTCCTTGCTAGAATTGCTGACTGCGATCGAAACCGAGACTGCAACCACCAGCACCGACGCGACGGCGGTCTTCTTTCCGTTGCCGTCCTGTCCAGTCGATTTTTCGCCCTCCCAAATTCCTGCCTGCAAAGCGATCAATAATTACCTGGCAAACATGCAGCTCCTGGGACAACGTACGGCAGAACTGCATCTCGCCCTGGCATCGGCTCCAGACCAGCCTGCTTTTACTCCAGAGCCCTTTACCTCGCTGTATCAGCGATCGATCTATCAATACAGCCGCAATCTATCCGGGCATGTCTTCCTACTCTTAAAGAATCGGTTGACGTCCCTATCACCTGAGACACAGCGCCTAGCGAACCAAGTGCTGCATCAGCATGATGCCTGTCTACAACGGTTCCAATTGGTCTTGAACCATAAAATCAACACCTTGCGCACTCGCTATCACGGCGATTACCACCTGGGGCAGGTGCTTTTTACAGGCAAAGATTTCTACATTATTGATTTTGAAGGTGATCCGGCTCGAAGCCTTAGCGAACGCCGCATGAAGCGATCGCCCCTGCGAGACGTAGCAGGCATGCTGCAATCCTTCTACTACGCTGCCAATGTGGCACTCGATAACGAAATGGAAAGCGGCATGATCCAGTCTGAACCGCTACAGCAGTGGGCAACCTTCTGGGATCGTTGGGTCAGCGCCACCTTTCTCAAAGCCTATTTGACCACTGCTAATCAAGGTAGTTTCCTGCCCAAGACCCACCAGGAATTACAGGTGCTGTTGGACTACTACTTGATTGAGCAAGCCATCTATGACCTGGGACGCGAACTAACTAACCATTCCGAGCAAGTTCACATTCCACTGCGACGGATTCTGCAACTGCTGGCGATCGCTGATGAAGCAGGCGGAGCAGTTGTAGCCACCGAAACGGTTTGAAGCTAAGGGGCTTTCGTGACTTAGCCCCTTTCGGTAGCACCTTCGCAACAGCATCCATTGCTACCCAAACCCCAAAATCCAGAGAGTTTGGAATCCAGAGATGTTACATCTGATGCTCTACTTATAGATGATCTGTGTGAACAATTGGCGGCATACATTCTAGCAAGTTTCTTTACAGCCCTTTATTCCCCCACTTTAGAAAGACGCTGTTTTGTAGGGAATCTAGTAATAGGTAGGGTGGATCTGCATCCGGTTTGCATTGAATCGCTCGTCGCACTCTCCATAAAGCAAAACTCAATGACCAGGCAAGATCGGCTAAGGCGGCATATAGAAAACCGTGATTCTTCACGAAATAGCGTCGGCGAGAATCAAAGAGATACTGTGGCAATCGTTTAGGAGTGTCATCTCTGGTTGTTACCCCTGTACTTGCTCCTGCGATATGCATGACGCGACCTTCAGGGACATACCAGCAAGACCAACCGCTCCGTCTAGCTTGGAGACAGAAATCTGTCTCTTCGTAATAGAGGAAATATCCTTCATCCATTAAACCTGCTGATTCAAACACTTGCCGACGGATCATCATACTTGCCCCAGGCAACCAGTCTACCTGCTGTGGCTCGTTGGTCATTGTTTGGGGAACAATCCATTTAGCTAAGAGTTTTGACACAATTCCTAATCGCACACCATTCTCTAGCTCGCTCAATATAGAGGGAAAGCGAAACGCTGTAGACCAGGTTGTGCCATCTGGATTTTCAAGACCGCTGCCGACAATGCCGACATCTAGGTGCTGCTCCATAAAGCCTGTGAGTGCCTTGAATAGACCGGGACGCACCTGCGTATCTGAATTGAGTAGTAGGAAATACGAGGGTGGATTGGGGGACTGAAGTGCGGGGCGAATTGCCAGATTATTGCCATAAGCAAAACCGCCATTATGGTCTGAGGGCAAGACTGAAGCCCAATTTCCCCAACCATTGGTTGTAATGGCTAAATCAATTGCTTCTGCGGAGTGATCTCCAGATGCATTATCAACCACGACAACACAAGTGTCTGGACGTGATCTCACTTCATCTTCAAGAGAGCGCAAACAGTCAATGGTCAGCGAGGACGTGCGGTAGTTGACGATGACAACCATTAAAGAACATGGATCCGTGTTTTGATTAGTCATATCCATAGGGTAAAGATTCAGTTCACTCGGTTTTAGCTGTCTGGTTTAGCAGTCTCTAGAAGACGGCTCTAGAAGCAAAGATGTTTCTGATTGTTGTGCCACAAGGCTCGGCGACGGTTGGTCTTTGGCTACATCGGCGATCGCCGCATCAATGTAAGCTTGCATCTGTTTAGCCATGATCTGCACATTGGGTGCTTGCAACATACTGGAATGCCCACCAGGGTTGGTATGAACTTTGATTCCTCCTGTTGCCCTGTTGCCCCATCCCAACAGCGAATCACTGTAAATGTCAGCGTAGGGGGTATCGTCAATGGGGGTACCGTCAATGAGAGTACCGTCAAAGCGATTACTTTTTTGAGTTGCCAGGACAAGAAGCAGTTCTCCTTCATAGGGAGCCTGCGGAACATATTCTCGTTCGGCAAATTTCAAGACGAGCCGAACGGGAAGATTGTACAGAAAGGGTGGGATGGGTCGGTCTTGATCCAGGCAATACCGGAACAGCTTGATCTTGGTCTGGTTTTGAACTTTCTTAAGCTTTGTCTGGATCTCGTAGCTGATCAGGTTGTAAATCTTCTGACTGGCTTTCTTCAAAATCGAGAGTAACGGCGGCGGGTTCCCTTCTCCCCCTTGACTTAAGGATTGCGAAAAACTGCTCAACCGTTTATTGGCAATCAAACCACTTCGCACCGTTGCTTCCACATCCGCTGTGTCAATCAGCGCGACCATGGCAACAGTTTGACCCTGCATTTGCAGTTGGCGAGCGATTTCAAACGCTAGAAAGCCACCGACACATAAACCGCCCAGTAAGTAAGGTCCGTCTGGTTGAACGGTGCGGATTTGTTCGATATGGTGGGCTGCCATCTCTGCAATGCGAGTGTGTAGGATAGGATGGCGCTCCTGGCTATGGGGTTGGATGCCATAGACGGGATGCTCCGGCTTCAGGCAGTAGGCCAGATTTCGGTAGAGTAAGGTTTCGCCCTCGCCATCATGAATGAAGAACACTGGGGGTTGGGTGCCGCCCTCCTTAAGTAAAACGAGCGAGCTACGTTGATCTAATTGCCCTGGCTGATTGAGTAATGCTGCCAATTGCGCGATCGTTGGCGCAGTCAGAAGCGCGCTGAGGGGAAGCATTTTACCAAACACAGCTTCGATTTGAGCCATAAGGGATACAGCCAGTAGGGAATGCCCTCCGACCTCAAAGAAATTGTCATGGATACCAATGGGACTGATGCCAAGTGTGTCTTCCCAAATAGCCGTCAACTGCTGCTCCCATGCATCGCGTGGGGCAACAAACGCTTTGAACCCAGCCATGTTTTCAGGCGTCGGCAGCGGCAAGGCTCGGCGATCGACCTTTTGGTTGATATTGACTGGCATGGCGTCTAACACCACAAACGCAGCTGGAACCATGTAGTCCGGTAATTTCTCTTGCAGTACGCTACGGATGCTTTCAATCAACGGCGTTTGAGCCTGATCGAGCACTACATAAGCGACCAAACTTTTTTCGCCCTGACCCGCTTCACGAGCACCCAGTTCGCGTGCCATGACGATGCCCTCGCGTACACCGGGGATCTGACGCAGAGTGGCTTCAATTTCGCCTAACTCAATGCGCATACCGCGCAGTTTAATCTGAAAATCAGTGCGACCCAGCATTTCCAGATTGCCATCCGCGTCGAGCCGACCTAAGTCACCTGTACGATAGAAGCGCTGACCATCGAGCGTGACAAATTTTTCCTGGGTCAAGGCTTCTCGTTGCAAATAGCCCTTCGTCACACCATCGCCACCGATATAAATTTCACCCGGAATGCCGATCGGCACCAGGTTTTGATGGGCATCATACAGGCGCACAGAAACATTTGAAAACGGCTTGCCAACCCGGCTTTTGGTGATCTGCTGATCTCTAACAACTGGATAGGTACAGCCCATACAGCTCACTTCACTACAGCCATAAATCACATAGACTTCTGCTTGCTGAAACACCTTCTTCATGGTGTCCAGCAACGCGGCAGGCACCATATCACCGCCTGTAGAAACGTGTTTGAGCGCTTGGAAGGGCTTGAGGTCTAAATGATTGTCTTGAATATAAGCTAAGAGCTTTTGCAGCAAACTCGGTGAGGTATGAATCACGGTCAACTGTGACAGAGTTTGCGTCAGGCGCTTGAAATCTAAAATATGATCCCGTTCTAGAATCATGAGCGTGCCACCTGCAACCAGCGGTGACAAAAGCTCAAACATGGTGATACTAAAGGTGAAACGAGCGATCGCGGGCATCACATCGTGGCAGTCAAAACCAAAGCGCTCTTGAGCCACCAAAATGTAATTCACCAGATTGCCGTGGCTGGTTACAACACCCTTGGGCTTACCCGTCGTTCCAGAGGTATAAACTAAATGAGACGTTTGATCGAGGCGAATCTCAACTTCAGGGTTATGCGTGGGGAACGGCTGCACCAATGCCCAATCTCGGTCAAGACAAAGAAGATGGTCTGCAAGTGCGGGTAAGCGCTCCGCAAGGTGAGACTGAGTTAATAAGACTTTGGGTTGAGCTTCTTCCAGAATGGTGGTCAAACGTTCTGCCGGATGGGTTGGATCAAGCGGCACATAAACACCACCCGCCTTGAAAATACCCAGCAAACTCACTGCAATGTCTAACGATGGTTCAACACAGACTGCCACCCGTACCTCTGCACTAACGCCAGCAGACCTTAAGTAATGAGCCAGTTGGTTAGCGCGTTGATTGAGTTCTGCGTAGGTGAGCTGCTGATCCTTAAACGTCAGAGCGATCGCATCGGGCCGTTGAACGGCATGAGCCTCGATATAGCGATAAATCGGCGCTTGTGGATACTGAGCGGGGGTACTTTGCCACGTCACTAACAGTTGCTGTGTTTCCGCCTGCGTCAATAATGGCAGTTGAGCGATCGAGCCATCCCGATCGGCCATAAGACCCTCTAGCAGTACTTGAAAGTGACCTGCCAAACGATTGATGGTCTCTGGCTGAAACAGGTTGGCATTGTATCGAAGCACGCCTGAAAGGTTGTGTGGCTGCTGCAGCATAATCAGATGCAAATCAGGGCTGTCAGAGCGCCCAGGCGTTTGCAGTTGAAAGTCTGCTAGCCACTGCTCCTTCCCTTCAATGCGAAAGAAGTCTGTAATAAAGGTGACAGCAACTGGTAAAGATAGGCGTTGATGGCTTGGCTGACCTGTCTGGGTTCGATCCAGCAACGTGTTTGCAGGTGCTTGAATTGCTTTTAACGTTTCTGAAAGTTGGTCAATTAAGGCACGAGCACTTAATTCACCGTCGATCGGAGTACAAATTTCGACTATGCAAGCCTGGTTTGTTGCGTCACCTGGAAGCTTCAGTTCCAGATCAATGCTTTCCTGCTGCGTATACCGATAAAGGAGCGCATTGAATGCGGCTAGTATGAGCGATCGCTCATCAATCTCATCCTGTTGAGCCTGCGTCTGCAGAGACTCAACCAGGCGATCGGGCAAGGTAAGTGCGCAGTACTTGGGCTGATACGTTGTCGTGGGTGTTTTAAGAAAATCGCTTGGTAATTGCAAAACCGATCGGTCTGGGTCTACCGTCTGTTCTAGCGCTATTTTTTGAGGGGAAAGCGCTCGTTGATTATCCGTCTTCATTAGAGTCGACGTTTGAGTTAACAAGTTTGCTTTTGCCAAACCTACAGGTTCTGGCGCTGGTTCAGGGTTGATGGCTGAGTTTTCGGTTGAAGAAAACGTTTTTTGATTAGTGGCAACCATAACAAAACTCCTAAATTTTCATAGCAAATTTTTTCAAACGTGCTTACACGAATGAAGAACCATTACCAAGGGTTTTAACGATCACAAACTGCAGACTTAGTTAAAACGATGAGTCGGCAGGCTTAAAGAGTGATCACCAAAGGCCCGTGAAGTAGAATGCAAGATCAATTACAACTGTCAGCTACGGTAATCCTGAGTTATTTGATCATTAAAGCCCCAAAGCATTGGGAAACCCGGTAAAAATGCTGATATGTATGAAGCACTCATCGCTGGGACATCAGCATCTGAGCCTTAACATCAACGTTTATGTGCAGCAAGAAAAAACCATTGGCTAATTGCCGTTGAAGGTTCAGTCTTAACAGGGAATGGACAGCAAGCGCAGCGACAGTCATTCATGCAAGCGAAGGTTGTCGAGCAAAACTTGGCTGAGTAGATGAGTCTGAGGGGCCTCAATCACAATTTATGCGAGACTAACACGGCTTTATTTGGAGCAACCACTGTTCTCCAAAAAGTTCATCAAGAGAATACAAGCTACTCACCCTATGATGAGCAACGCGAACTAAAGAATAGCGATGATTAGAGATGCCATGAGGCTTCTACGGGATTACCAGTCGAAGCACGTAGGCAATTGGATTTAAACTTCCCGTAAATTCTCGGTCAAAAACGGCTGCATTGAGAAGGTTACGCTTTATGGCTTTCTTCCAATCGACCTTGAAAGACCACCAGGCATAGCTTCCGAGCAATCTTTACGAAGTCAGACTTTTTAATGAAGACTGCGTAATTCCACTAGGCATTTCTTCTAGAGAGCAAATAGAGTTAACCAATCAAGTCGATAAAACTCCTAACGAGTCCTGAGGCTTGGTTGGTGTGAAGCCTTTTCTTGTCATCTTTAAGAGAAATTACTATGAACGACAACTGCCCTATCAAAGGACTTGACCATCTGGAGTTTTATGTTGGCAACGCTAAGCAAGCTGCACTTGTTTACTCTAAATGTTTTGGCTTTACCACCACTGCTTATCGAGGTTTAGAAACTGGCGATCGCAAAGTGACATCCTATCTCTTGCAACAGGGAGAGATACGATTCGTTTTGAGTTCAGCATTAAATTCAGAGTATGCCATCGCACAGAGCGTTCTAAAGCATAGCGATACCATTGCCGTCATTGCGTTAGAAGTCTCCGATGCAGCAGTCGCCTATAAGCAAGCAGTTGATCGAGGCGCGATCGGAGCAATTCCACCGACTAATCATGAAGACGAGTATGGTGTCTTACGTTATGCGGCCATCCGTACGTTTGGTGACGTTTTGGTGAAATTTATCGATCGTAGCCACTACGTGAATAACTTTGCACCAGGTTTCGTCTCGCGATCGTCGGCATCCACCAATGAAGCCGGGTTGAAGCGGGTTGATCATATCGTTGGCAATGTTGAATACGGCGCGATGGATCAATGGGTTGACTTTTTTGTCAAGACGATGGGCTTTGATGTGCGCATGCATTTTGATGACCATGCGATCTCAACTGAATATTCAGCCCTGATGTCAAAAGTGCTGGAAAACGGTAGCAAAACAATTATTAATATTAATGAGCCAGCACCGGGACGACGTAAATCTCAAATTCAAGAGTATCTGGATTTTCATAACGGCCCTGGAATTCAACATATTGGTCTGGCAACCGATGATATCGTTCAAACGGTCGTTTATTTGAAGCAGGCTGGGGTTGAATTTCTACCCATTCCCCAAACCTATTACGACAATCTGGAAGACTGGGTCAAGGAGCTTGATATTCCAGTGAAGCAACTGGCAGAGCTAGGGATTTTGGTCGATCGCGATGACGATGGCTATCTCTTGCAACTATTCACAAAGCCAGTGGGCGATCGACCAACACTGTTTTTTGAAATTATTGAACGACATGGTTCACGCGGCTTTGGAGCGGGCAATTTCAAATCTCTCTTTGTCGCCCTAGAACGCGAACAGGCCGCACGGGGAAATCTCTGAACCAACAAACAAGACTGTCGTGAGTGCATGCAACAATTCTCTCCCTTTGGTAGTGATTATGAACACCTCTGAAACGCTCCGACAACTTGATCAAACGTTAATTGCACTTCTCAGCGATCGCATCTCACTCCTGGCAACACTAGAAACGCCTTCAAGGCAGGAACAGCTAGCCAATTACCAATCACAGCTGACCCAAGCGGGCGTTCCAGCCTACCTTTGGGATAGCATCGTCACCCATTGCATGGCAGCGTTAGCGAATGCACCATCACGTCACACGATTGTTGAGCCACGTAATATCACTGTGGTTGGTGGACGTGGTTTGATGGGATGCTTTTTTGTCGATCGACTGTCTGCAGGCGGTCACAACGTGAGTGTTTTGGAATATGACGGTTGGGAACATGCTGACAGACTGCTGGGAGGTGCCGATTTGGTGCTTCTTTGTGTACCGCTAAAGGCCACAGTAGCCGTAGTTCGGAGGGTCGCCCCATACCTTTCGCCAACGACAACACTGGCAGACATTGCCAGTACCAAGGTTTCCATTATGCAAACCATGATGGAATGCCATTCAGGTCCTGTCATGGGTCTTCATCCCATGTTTGGTCCGGGGCCTAGCTCCTTTTTGGGGCAAAAAGTGGTGACTTGCCCAGGGCGAGACCCCGAAGCGAGCCAGTGGTTGCTGGATTTAATTGAAGCGGATGGTGGCAAACTCATTAGTTGCACGCCCGATGAGCACGATCGCATGATGGTTGCAGTGCAGGCCATTCGCTTCTTTGCTAACTTCACGCTAGGGGCTTTTCTGGCAGAAGAGGGGATTGATATCGAACGCAGCCTTGAATTTGCTAGCCCGCTCTATCGCATCGAAATTAACACCGTTAGCCGTCTACTGGCACAAAGCGCCGCTCTCTATATTGATATTCTGCTAGCGTCAGACGAACGTTGTGAGGCGATTAAGCGCTTAGTCAAAACCTCCGATCGGTTAGCGAAGCTCCTGGCACAAGGTAACCGCGCCGCCTTAATCGAAGAGTTTGAAACCGCTCACAAGGCGTTTGGGGATTCACCACGAGCGCTCGAAGAAAGCAATCATGTCATCAGTCATCTGAGCACCTTTCTGGCTGCTAACGCAATGAAGACGAGAGCCAAGGTGGAACCAATCTACAGTTAATTAAGCCCATAAGGACGCAAGGCCCTGCGCCCCTACGAGGATAAGAGGTTTCTCAGCGATCGCCTTCAATCCAACAGGGTTGAAGGCACGACATACCAAGCTCGCTGCGCGACTCCAGATCAGCTGATCGGTACGATTTTTTGTAAGATGGGGTATGTAGTGCTAGTTCACGCAAGCGGCTTGGGTTCTCTGCCGTAATTCAACGTGCAAGCAGCTTGAATGCTTGTCAGCAGCTTGAATTTACTCACACCCATACTTCCTGTTGATCGTAATTGACAAACAACTGCTAAGGTTCTTCATTGAACTATTGACACCCACATGCCTAAGACCTCCGATCTCCACGTCATTGAGACTCGCCCGCTGCTAAGTCCAGCTTTTATTCACAGCGAGTTACCCATTACCGAGAAAGCGTCGGTCTTGGTGACCGAAACCCGCGATCGCATCCGTAATATTCTGCGGAGTGAAGACAGACGATTGCTGGTGATCGTCGGTCCCTGTTCAATTCACGATGTTGATGCTGCTTACGCCTATGGCGAAAAGTTAGCAGTTTTGCGCCAAGAATTAGACGATCAGCTGGAAATTGTGATGCGGGTGTACTTTGAAAAACCTCGCACAACGATCGGCTGGAAAGGGCTGATTAATGATCCTCATCTAGACGGCAGCTTTGACATCAACACAGGACTACGACGGGCGCGGCGGCTCTTGCTAGACCTGGCTCATTTAGGGCTTCCCGCTGCTACCGAGCTGCTTGATCCGATTATTCCTCAATATATTGCTGACGTCATTTCCTGGACGGCGATCGGAGCTCGTACAACCGAAAGTCAAACGCACCGCGAAATGGCGTCTGGACTATCGATGCCCGTAGGCTTCAAAAACGGGACTGATGGTGGATTTGGCATCGCTGTAAATGCAATGCTGTCCGCCAGTCAACCGCATCGCTTTTTGGGGATCAATTTTCATGGTTTAGCGAGCATCGTCACCACCACAGGCACACCAGATACACATCTGGTGCTCCGAGGGGGTAAACATGGGCCAAACTATGACGCCGTTAATGTCGAAAAGGCAGTCGCGGAAATAACGAAACATGGGCTAAACCCGCGAGTGATGGTGGATTGTAGCCATGACAATGCAGCCAAGGACTACACAAACCAGCCAATCGCCCTCCAAAACATTGCCGATCAAATCACAGCAGGCTCTCACCACCTGATGGGAGTAATGATTGAAAGTCACCTGGTGGCAGGCAATCAAAAGCTTGCCAAAGATCTAACCAAACTGGTTTATGGACAAAGCATCACTGATGCCTGTGTGGACTTTGCAACCACTGCCGACATGCTGCGATCGCTAGCGAACTGTCTTGCCAGAGCCAACCCTGAACAGAGAGCAGTGGTCGCTGTTGACTAAGGGATGTTGGCCAGGGGATTGAGAAGAAAGAGCGTCGGGTTATGTAGCAATCAGCAGTCAGCGGCCAGCTTTCGGCTCACTGCTGACTGCTGCTAACAGAATGTCTTTTACGATTTAAATCTGGCGATTTAAATCTGGGATCGCTATCGTTAGAAGGCATCATTGCGAAGGCATTCGTTTTGCTTGTGCGCCATGAGACCGTTGCGATGACACCGCTATCGATGCAGCGTTTAATCCAATTTGCTTTGCTGGTTGTGCTTTTGAGTCTGGTGGCGATCGGCGACATTGGCCTCCAGAGGAACGCGACCGTGGGCTTATCAATCGGCGATCGGACAGCCGAGGAGGGGCAGGAGCGTACGCGCTTGACGCGGATCAGTGCTGGCAGCACCGAAGACGTTTGGACGTTACCGATCGTTCAACTGGCAGCAACGGCAAGTAAAGTCCCTCAGTACACGACGTGGGCAAACGTTGAGGCGTTGATGATCGCGCGGGTCAATCTGATGACCGATCGCGCTTCAGCCGGAAAGCCTGTTCAGGTGCTGGAAGCGGGTCAGCAACGAGCGACAGGAGCCCTGCAACATTCCTCCAGCGAGGCTTCAAAGGCTCAAGACCCAGTGTTGCTAGCGGCGACTTGGGAAACGCAGAAGGACACCCAAACGATTGATGCTGAAAAGCGTGACCGTGATGGGTGGCATCGACTGCGCCAGCAATTGGATACCGCTATCCGTTATGGGTACTTTGTCAAGCTACCGCAGGGCTACGAAACAGACGCACTCCAACGCTGGCCTGTCATTTACTACTTACATGGTTCTGGCGGCGGTGATCGTGACGCCTGGTCAGGGACAAAAGAAAACGATGGGCCGCAATATTTTGCTCGCACTAAGAACAACTTTCCGTTTATCGTTGTCTCTCTCCGCAGTCCTGGCGGTTGGCATCCACCAGCAGTAAAAGATGTGATGGATGAGGTTGAACGCAGGTATCGCATTGATCCAACACGTGTCTATCTCACTGGCTTCAGTATGGGTGGCGTCGGCACATGGAGCGTTGCGTATGACCAACCCGATCGGTTTGCGGCGATCGCCCCAGTCGGCGGTTTAAAGGGCGATCCATCACGAGCCGCTCAGTTAAAGTCTATTGGCGTTTGGGTCTTTAATGGAGCCAACGATCATGTGACACCAGCAGCAGACGCACGAGTCGCGGTCAAAGCGCTACGAACTGCTGGAGTGTCAGTCAAGTACACCGAGATTCCCAATGCTGGACATGTCGAGTCGCTAGACATCGCCTACCGCAACCCAGAGCTGTATACCTGGTTCCTCAAACATCATCGTCCTTGAAGCTTGGACAAGGCTTGGAGCTTACGTAGCGGCACTTGTGCTCAAACGGTTGCTCACACCCTGACAAAAGCACCTGACTATTAGTATTGACGTAGCGCTATCAAGCGCACGGACACCGATCGAGGTCTCAATTACCTGATCGGGAAAGCCCGCGATCGAGAGCTGATTCGTTCGGCTCAGAGCCTAAGGTCTCCCAGGTTATTGCGAAAATAGCACAGTTATTGATAATCTTCTCTGTGTCTTCTGGCTTAAGAAGTGTAATGTGATTACCATATCTATTAAGTACAAGAAGTTTATGAGAGACTTCGTGACATTAGTCTTGATGTTGCATGGTGAGTAGTACGTTTGGTGATTTAGCCCTCGATCGCCAAGGAGAATCGCATGTTTGAGTATCTTCCGCCTCTCAATGACCACAACCTTCCCTACCCCGATACCATTCACCCGATCGTCGTTCACTTTGTGATTGCGATGGTGCTGTTTGGCGTGTTTTGTGACATTTTAGGCTCACTGACGCGCAATCCCCGCTTGTTTGAAGTGGGTTGGTGGAATCTATTTTTTGCCACGCTTTCGATTTTCATTGCCGTGCTGTTTGGGCAAGTCGAAGCGGGTTTATCAGAACCGTATGCAGCGGCGCGATCGGCACTGAATATCCACACCTTACTGGGTTGGTCACTCTCGGCAATTTTGGCTGGCATTACGGCATGGCGTTTCATCATTCGCTCCCGTGATCCGCAAACGCTACCCAAAGCGTTTCTGGGTGTCGGTGTACTACTGAGTGCGCTCGTGTTTTACCAGGTGTATTTGGGCGACAAGCTGGTCTGGGTGTATGGGCTGCATACAGTGCCAGTGGTAGAAGCAATTAGAGATGGGGCGCTGCGATGAATCCAGAACTCATTCAACAGGTAAGCGATCAGCTCGGTGCAAACGGCCTACCTTACACCATCCCCATTCATCCGAATCTGGTTCATATTACACTCGGTCTTTTCATCATCGCGATCGCTTTCGATATTGCGGGCGTCCTGTTTCCACTGGAAAAATCCATTCTCAAGTTTCTGTCGATCGATGCGGTGCGATCGAATTTTTTTGATGTGGGTTGGTACAACATGGTGGCAGCAGCCGTTGTCACCTTTTTTACGGTAGCAGCAGGCTTTTACGAAATTATGCTGGCAACCCCGCCCGCAAATGTGAAAAGCGCCTGGGGCTTACAGGCAATGGAGACAATGCTGTGGCATGGCGTTGGCGGTGTGTTGCTGCTGGCGTTGATTGTCGGCATGGCCGTCTGGAGAGGCTTTCAACGGTTTGTCTGGCGCAAAGATACGGCCAGACAGGTGCAGTGGAGCTACGTGCTAGCAGGCGTTTTCATCCTTGGCATTATGTTTGTACATGGCACACTAGGAGCGCATTTGGCAGGGGAGTTTGGTGTACACAATACAGCCGATCGCCTATTAAGGGCGGGTGAAGACCCCAATATTGTGCTGCAACAGTCTGGAAAAAGCCCGTCAACAGGAACGTGACGTCATGAAAGCCGTAAGTTATTTGCCGTGGGTGGTGTATGCAGGGTTTGTCATCCTGGTCAGCTTGTGGATGGGACAGCAATCGCATGGCTGGTTACCCCCGCAAGCCACTGCCGAATCAGTCTTGATTGACGACCTGTTCGGCTTCCTGGTGACATTGGGGACGATCATTTTTTTGGGCGTGTTTGGCGTGTTGGCGACTGCGATTCTCACCAGCCAGGTCAGTCGGTTTGATCTTGACGATGGCCCGCCGATCGAGGGCAATGTCACGTTGGAAATCGTCTGGACAGTGATCCCCGTGCTGCTGGTCACTTGGATTGCGGCAACCAGTTTCAATGTCTACAACCAGATGAGTATCCAGGGCCCAATGGAGGTGGTGCATCTGCATCATTTGGGGATGGAACCTGCCTATGCGGCTACGCTGGACGAAACGGGACAGCCGATCGAAGACATCGAAGTGAACGCAAAGCAGTGGGTGTGGACGTTCCACTATCCGAAGCAGAATGTTACCAGCACGGAATTACATGTGCCCGTCGATCGGCGTGTTCGTCTCGCTCTGTATTCTGAAGACGTACTACATGGCTTTTTCGTCCCTGCGTTTCGCCTGAAGCAGGATATTTTGCCCAAACGCACGATCGACTTAGAATTCACGCCCATCCTGGAAGGCAAATATCGGCTCGAAGATTCCCAGTTCAGTGGCACTTACTTTGCCGCTATGCAGGCAGATGTCCTGGTCGAGTCGGCTGCTACGTATCAAGACTGGCTCAAACGCGCCGCTGCTGCAAAACCAACCCCAGCGTTCAATCAAGCGTATTCAGAGTACTATCGCGGCGAACCCGACAAACCCGTCGAAGTGGGCTGGGCATCGGTGCCACCGGCAAAGCCACCAATGGTCAACCAGCCCACACCACAGGGGATTGACAAGGAAGTGCCGGATAAGAAAGGGATTGAGAAAGACATGGAGCAAGGGAATGGGGAGTAGGGAGTAGGGAATGGGGAGCAGAGGAGGCAAGAGTTTTGTGCTGACCGCTGACCGCTGACCGCTGACCGCTGACCGCCAGTTGCCAAAAACTAACAACCAATAACCAACCACTTCTTCCTCATGACAAACATTTCAGTCGAGAACCTGGGCGGCAGTGAGGCAGAGCCTCGAAGCAAACCGCCGGAATGGCGACGCTACTTTTCCTTTAGCCGCGATCACAAAGTGATTGGGATTCAATACCTCGTCACTTCCTTTGTGTTCTTTTTAATCGGCGGGTTTCTCGCCATGATTATCCGCGCTGAGTTGATTACGCCCAAGTCAGACGTGGTTGATCGTGCGCTCTACAACGGCATGTTCACCATGCATGGCTCGATCATGATCTTTTTGTGGATCTTTCCGACCTTGCTGGGTCTAGCCAATTACCTGGTGCCGCTCATGATTGGCGCGCGCGATATGGCATTCCCAACCCTGAATGCGGTGGCGTTTTGGATGGTGCCTGTCTTTGGCATTTTGCTGTTGAGCAGCTTTTTTCTGCCGGATGGCACTGCACAGGCAGGCTGGTGGTCGTATCCGCCCGTGAGTCTGCAAAATCCAGGTGGGCACCTGATCAATGGGCAGTTCATCTGGATTCTGGCAGTCGCCATTTCAGGTGTGTCATCCATTATGGGTGCGGTCAACTTTGTGACGACGATCGTGCGAATGCGCGCACCAGGCATGACCTACTTTCGGATGCCCATCTTTGTGTGGACGGTGTTGAGTGCTCAGATGATTCAACTCGCGGGGTTGCCGGTGTTGACTGCGGGAGCTGTCATGCTGTTGTTTGACCTCACACTGGGGACCACCTTTTTTGATGCCGAAAAAGGTGGCAATCCAGTACTGTATCAACACTTTTTCTGGTTCTACTCCCATCCTGCCGTCTACGTAATGGTGCTGCCGATTTTTGGTGTACTCTCTGAGATTTTTCCTGTCTACTCGCGCAAGCCCCTGTTCGGCTATAAAGTCGTGGCAGTTTCTTCGTTAGCCATCACAGGTTTGAGTGTGCTGGTCTGGGTGCATCATATGTATGCCAGCGGTACACCTGGCTGGATGCGGATGTTCTTCATGTTTACGACGATGTGCATTGCTGTGCCCACAGGCGTGAAGATCTTCGCCTGGACGGCAACCGTCTGGAAAGGCAAGCTGCGGCTAGATACCCCGATGCTGTTTGCCTTGGGTGCGCTGGTGATGTTTTTGTTTGCGGGCATTACAGGCGTAATGCTGGGTTCCGTTCCGATCGACATTCACGTCAACAACACCTACTTTGTGGTTGGGCACTTCCATTACGTCGTCTACGGCACGATCGCAATGGGCATGTTTGCCGCCATCTACCACTGGTTCCCCAAAATGACCGGGCGGATGTATTACGAAGGCTTGGGCAAACTGCACTTCTGGCTAGCGTTTATCGGCACCAACCTCTGCTTTCTGCCGATGCACCCATTAGGCTTACAGGGAATGCTGCGTCGCGTCTCTTCCTATGACGACCAATACGCCTTCTGGAACGTGCTTGCCAGTCTGGGCGGCTTTCTGTTGGGGATGTCTACGCTGCCCTTTATTTTGAATATCGTGGGCTCCTGGGTACAGGGCAAGAAAGCCCCCGATAACCCTTGGCGTGCGATCGGGCTGGAATGGATGATCCCTTCTCCACCACCAGAAGAAAATTTCGAGGAAATTCCGATCGTCGTCTCCGGCCCCTACGGCTACGGCATGAATGAACCGTTGACTGCAACCGAATCACCTGAAGAAGTGGCGGCAACGCAGTGAGGGATCGTTGTTAGTTGTTGGTTGCTGGTTGTTAGTAGCGGTCAGCGGTCAGCGGTCAGCTTTTCCCCTACGCCCCTCACCTCCTCACTCCCCTTGCCCCCTCTACTCCCCACTCCCTACTCCCCACCCCTTACATGGACACATCCCTCATCCCCAATCAGTTACAGCCGCTCCCTGAAACAAAGGACGGACATGAGCATGGTGAACATCCTGATAACCGCATGTTCGGGTTCATCGTGTTTCTGCTTTCCGAGAGCATGGTGTTTTTGGGCTTTTTCGGTGGTTACATTGCCCTAAAGCTCACGACATCAGACTGGCTACCGCCTGGAGTAGATGGGTTGGAAACCTTTGATCCAGCAATCAATACGGCCGTGCTGGTTTCCAGTAGTTTTGTGATTTACTTTGGGGAACTAGCGTTAGAGCGTAACAAGCTAAACGTCTTTCGCTTATTTTTGTTCGCCACGGCGGCGATGGGGACGTATTTTTTGGTCGGGCAGGCGATCGAGTGGAACGGTCTGAGCTTCGGTCTGACGAGCGGCTTGTATGGTGGTACATTCTATTTGCTGACAGGCTTCCACGGGCTGCACGTTCTCGTTGGCATTCTGCTTCAACTGGGTGTGTTGATTCGATCGTTCACACCCAAGCACGCGACGCCTGAAAATCACTACGGCTTTGCCGCGACATCGTTGTTCTGGCACTTTGTCGATGTCATTTGGATTATTTTGTTCAGCTTGATTTATCTCTGGCAGTGAGGACTACCAATGATTGTTGACGATCAGTATTACGACGTAATTATTATTGGTACGGGTGCAGGCGGCGGCACACTGGCATACAAGCTGGCACCCACCGGGAAGAAAATTCTCATTCTGGAGCGGGGCGGTTTCATGCCCCTGGAGGAGCAGAACCGCAGCAATGTAGATGTGTTCCGCAAGGAGCGCTACCATGCACCAGAGCAGTGGTACGACATTTCAGGGGAACCCTTTTCACCGCAGACCAATTATGCCGTTGGTGGCAACACAAAAATCTATGGGTCTGCACTGCTGCGCATGCGAGAGCGGGATTTTGAAGCCGTAGAGCATCCAGACGGCCTTTCGCCAGAGTGGGGGCTGAAATACAGCGACTTTGAACCCTATTACACGGAGGCAGAGCAGCTCTATAAAGTGCATGGGCAGATGGCTGAAGACCCCACTGAGCCACCGCACAGTGCGGAGTATCCGTATCCTGCCGTTGCCCACGAACCCCAAATTCAGGCGGTTGTAGAGGCGATCGCCCAGCAAGGTTTGCACCCAACCGCCATTCCCCTCGGTCTCACGCTTCAGGACGACGACCCAACCAACGATTCTGAAGTCAGCGGGATTGCGCCAGCACTGAAGTTTCCTAATGTGACGTTAAAGACTGACGCCAAGGTCTTGTATCTGCATACTAATGAATCCGGCAAAGTCGTGAAAGCGGTACAGGCCGATGTAAACGGTAAACCTCATTTGTTTTTGGGCGATCTAGTCGTGGTGGCTTGTGGCGCGATCAATTCGGCGGCGTTGCTATTGCGATCGGCTAACGAAGCGCACCCCAAGGGTATTGCCAATAGTTCTGACCTGGTGGGTCGCAACCTCATGAAGCACCAGATCTCGTCAGTTGTGCAGTTGAGCGCACCGAACTCTGGTAAATTTCAGCGCAGCGTGAGCGTCAATGATTTTTACTGGGGCGAAAAGGATTTTCCCTACCCGATGGGTCATATTCAAAACACCGGTGGTTTACTACAAGACGTGATTTTTGCCGAATCGCCGCCCATGCTCTCGGTCTTTGCCAAAGTGCTGCCCAACTTTGGACTGCAACAGTTAGCGACACGCTCGATCGGCTGGTGGGTGCAGACTGAAGATTTGCCCGATCCCAATAACCGTGTGCGAGTAAATGGTGAAAAGCTGTACGTCGATTACATCGCCAACAATACCGAGACGCATGCGCGGTTAGTGTACCGCTGGACAGAAGTGTTGAAGACCACTGAAAAAACTGTGAAACAGTCTGTCCTACAGCGTAGCGGGATGCATCCTCACGGCGAAGTGCCGCTGCAAGTGGTGGCGAACCAATGTGGCACCTGTCGCTTTGGCACTGACCCAACGACGTCTGTACTGGATCTGAACTGTCGCACTCATGAGGTCGATAATCTCTACGTGGTCGATGGCAGCTTCTTTCCATCTAATGCTGGGGTGAGTCCAGCGCTGACGATTATTGCCAATGCGCTACGGGTGGGTGATCATCTGGTCGATCGCTTAAAAACAAGCTAATTAAGAGCGTGCAGCCTTTGCAAACGTCGCCCTGCAATTAATCACGGGCGGGTGACGCCATGAACGAGGACGTTTGAAACTCTCGCTCAAAACAATTGCCCCGTTGCTTAACGTTGCAAGGGGGCAATGAGAGTAGATAAGCTCAGGCGATCGGGTAAAGCGTGTGTCTTTAATGCTCGATCGCGGTGACCAAATGAAGTGTTGGCATCACCGCTGCGAAACATTATCAACCCATACCAAGCTTCAGGAAATGCCTGTGTTTGTTCCGGGCTTACCCGTTGCCAACTCAACTTTAATAATTTTGCCACCCATTTTCATAATGCGTTGCTGTTCGCGGAACCAGTTATCGTAAGGAACCAGTTTTGTAAAATAGGTATTCTGCAGTTCCCGCTGTGTCCGAATACGAGTTTGGCTAGGAACGCAGGCAGTCACCTTAAACATACGCGCCATAAGGGTTATCTCTCCTGGATGGGTTAAGCAATTTTTGATTTGAAGGGAAGTCGAGAATGGTTTTGATTGATTCAGTGCGTTTTGAAGCAGAGGATCTTATCAAAGAGGCTGCAACCGAACGGAGGACAAGGGCTGGAAGTCGAAAATCAATATTAGACCGCTAAAGCAAGCCTACCAGATAGAAGGAGCCTTTGACGAGCTAACACTCATCTCAGACTTCCAGCCCTCACACCAAAGCGATTAGCAATGAGCTAACAGCTCAGGAAAGGCTAGCTTAAGCCAGAGGAGATGTAGTCGAGGTAAACACCCAACTCTTTGCCAGCGTCAGAACCCACTAGACCAGCGGCAACTTCTTTGATCGCTTGGATTGCTTGAATGGTCGAAGAAACTGGAACGCCTAAGGAGTTATAGGTTTCTTTCAAACCGTTGAGCACGCGCTCATCCAGGATGGAAGGATCGCCAGCCAGCATCGCATAGGTTGCATAGCGGAGGTAGTAGTCGAGGTCGCGAATGCAAGCAGCATAGCGACGGGTGGTGTACATGTTGCCACCGGGACGAGTGACATCAGAGTACAGCAGGGACTTTGCCACAGCTTCTTTGACGATCGCAGCTGCATTAGCACTAACAGTGCCTGCTGCCCGAACCCGTAGTTCACCTGTGTTGAAGTATGCCTTCAGCTTTTCCAGAGCGCTGCTGTCCAGATATTTGCCCTGAACATCGGCGGAATTAATTACAGAAGTGATTGCGTCTTGTGCCATGATTTTGGGTCCTCAGAGTTTCGTAATTTTCAAATACTTAGCAATGTGCAGAAACAATGATTACTGCAAAGCGCCAATGACGTAGTCGAAATAAGCACCAGCTTCAGCCGCATCTTCACCAGAAAGGAGAGAGGTAGCAACACTCTTAAGGCCACGAACACCTTCGCCAACCGCTGCGATCGGGGTTCCCAGAGAAGAGTACATTTCACGCACGCCCACGATGCCGATTTCTTCGATCGGGGTTACATCACCAGCGACAATACCGTAGGTCACAAGACGCAGGTAGTAGTCGAGGTCACGCAAGCAGGTTGCAGTCATTTCTTCGCCATAAGCGTTGCCACCAGGAGAGACAACGTCAGGACGCTTTTGGAATAGCTGATCGCCAGCTTGCTTGATGATGCGTTCGCGAGATTCGGTCAGCGTTTGAGCGATCCGCAGTCTCCGTTCGCCAGTGGTGACAAAGCTCTTGATGCGATCTAGTTCGCCAGGGCCAAGGTAGCGAGCTTCAGCATCTGCATTCACGATCGATTTCGTGACAATACTCATTGATGGATTCCTCCAGAAGAATGTAACCGATGTTGTTACGGGTCGTGTATTAAAGGGGAAATACCCAAGCAGGCTCTGAGTCTCCCTGAAACTGATTGGAGAGGGTGGGCGCGATCGTGCGTCAACCTACTCACGCTTGCCAGAGCTTACAAACAGTTGTGACTGCTTCGCTCAAACCCTGGCAAGGCTTTAAATCAGCTTCAGCTGGGCTGCCGAGGCATAACGCTTTGTGGCAGTTTTACCCTGTACTTCCGAAGCGTTCAAGCGGTCTGGAATTCCAGATGCTTTGAAATCTTGGATCGTACAGGCGCTTCAGACTCAGCTCCCTTCCGTAGTTAATTTTGCGGCATCACGTTCCCTGTCCCTGATGGAGCGTAATAGATTGTAATATTATCCTCATGTTTAAAGGGGCACTGCGATCGTCTGTTCAATACCACACTTTATGGATCAACGGCTGTTTTAGTCTTCGCAGCAGTGTTGGATTATTGGCTGGGTGACCCTCGCGGTTGGTGGCATCCAGTACAAGGAATGGGGTGGGTGATCACTCATGTCTCACGCTTGGCATTCCGTTTTTTGCAAACACCCGTCGCCTTACGATGGGCTGGAGTCTTTCTAGGCAGCAGTTTGATTGTGGGCAGTGGCTTGGTGGGATGGCTGCTGGTAGCGATCGCCCACCACACTCACCCCCTGTTGGGAACGATGACGGCGAGTGTGCTGCTGGCAAGCTGTTTAGCGGGTAGAAGCCTTAGGGACGCTGCAAATGACGTCCTGAGTGCCCTCAGCACGGGAGATTTGGTCAACGCTCGCCGTCGCTTGAGCCAGTACGTTGGTCGCGATACGGACGGCTTGTCCGAAACAGAGATCTTGCGCGCAGTGTTCGAGACGGTTACAGAGAATGCCACTGACGGGGTACTTGCGCCTCTTTTCTATGCTCTTGTAGGAGCCCTCCTACCGGGCGGCAGCGTCCCGCTAGCACTAGCCTATAAAGCCGCCAGTACGCTCGATTCGATGGTCGGCTACCGTGATGCACCTTATACCGATTTGGGTTGGTTTAGCGCCAAAACAGAGGATGTGTTGACCTGGCTTCCCTGTCGGTTGACCGTACTGACGATCGCCCTACTGTCGCGAAGACCACTGCACGTCTGGCGACTTTGCCTGCGTGATGCACCGCAAGACCCCAGCCCCAATTCTGGCTGGAGTGAATGTGCCTACGCCGCCGCTTTGGATGTGCAAGTCGGCGGTATCAACTGGTATCGGGGAGCAGCCAAGCACAAACCCTTGTTAGGCGATGCCCTTCAACCCATGACCGCAAGCGCCGTCGATCACGCGCTCCGACTCACTCGCTGGAGTATGCTGCTCTGGCTAGCAGTCTTTTTAAGCGCCCTTTACGTGAGGAGCGTTTTGAGTTTTGAGTAGCACTTTGTGCCGCTACGCTAGAGAGTTTTGAGCTTTCAGTTTGGAAGCGAGGAGTCATGGGTTAGAAAGTGACAAGTGACGAATGCCCACTCCTCCTGCCTACTCAGCGCGATGAAAACCCTGGATGAAATTGACTAGCTCCGTTAACGGCGGAAGATGGTTAGACGAGGACTGAGGTGCGATCGCGATTACGGTGGGATCAAGCTTTGCCATCATTCGTTTGCCAAAAAGCGGATGGCAATGCAGCGTCAAACTGTGATTACTAGAGTTAATCAGCATAGTTTTGGTCGGAGCGTGGAAGAATGAGATTTTGCTCAGCGTTTGCAGAGAAGCTTCTGACAGCTTGAACTCGTTGACCTGAGTCAGCGTCTGTGTCAAGGCCGCTTTGAGCGGTTGAAACCACTCCAGCACGCCAAATCGAATCTCTATCTCTGCCGACAGCAGCAGTTTTACAAGGGCGATCGTGCGCTGCTGAACCTCGATCGCATCCTTAAACGGAAACAGGGCAACGCAGCAAATAGCAAAGAGTTGATCATCGCGATTCAGCTCAAACGTCAGCGTAGTACGACGACGACCCACCTGGATATTGGGTGGGCTAAACGCCAGGTGGTAATGTTGCGCCATCTGACGGTAAGTCACTGCAAGAGCATAATGGGCGTCCTGATCGAAAATATCGTCAATCATCAGACGTACAGTTGGCGGTGCCGCATGAAAAAACCCGGTCTCATCGCCAGAGAAACGGTAAATCTTGCTCTGGTCGCCGATCGGACTCAGATCAACCCACTCACAAATAATGCCATCCGTTTTCACACCAAAGTGTGGCACGTCGTAGAGCTTGGCTCCTGTGAGAGTCGCACCACTCAAGTCTGCGCCAGCCCAGTCTGCACTAATCAAGTTAGCTCGTGTGAGATCGACGTGCACGAGCGTCGTGCCGATGAGGTTCGCGTTGCTGAGGTTAGCACCTGTCATGTTTGCACCACTCAGCTTGGCACCACTCAGGTCTGCACCACTCAGGTCTGCGCCACTCAGGTCTGCCCAGCGTAGGTTTGTGCCGCTCAGGTTAACCCCTCGCAGGTTTGTGCGGCTTAAATTTGATTGCCGTAATTCTGTGTTGCTGAGGTCGGCACCGCTGCAGTCTGCGCTGCTCATATCGGTGCCGTGGAGGTTTGCTTCAGCTAAATTAGCGCCCGTCAACACCGTCCATTTGAGATCGGCGCGGCTTAGATTGGCATTTGTGAGGTTGGCATTGCGGAGTTTGGCATCTTTAAGGTCAGCACCGCTCAAATTAGCGCGACTGAGGTTGGCGTTGCTCAGGTCTGCCCGGCTCAGTTCCGCTCTCACAAGCGAGGCTTGACTCAAATCAGCACCCGTCAAATCAGCAAGCGTCAGATTGGCAACGTTGAGAATGGCTTCACTCAGGTTGGCTTTGGCCAAGTTTGCGCCACTGAGTTTCGCAACATTCAGTTTGGCTCGACTCAAGTTGGTTTCACTCAAGTTCGCCCCGCTGAGATTTGCCACGCTCAAATTACCGCCACTCAGATCTGAGCGGCTCAAGTCAGCACCACTTAGATTAGCTTCATTTAAGTTGATGCCAGCAAACGTACGTTCACCCGCTACATAGCGTTTGAGAACATCCTCAGCTTTCATTCCCTCAGCTTTCATTCAGATTTACCTTTACAACGAACTCAGGCCGCTTTAGAGCCAGCGCTTCGATCACTGAACACGCTTTAGTGTGCCTATAAAAATTATCAACGAAAATTCTCAATGAGATCGTTATGACGAAGCCCGATGCTACGGCACAGTCCAATGCTAAGGTGCCCGCATTGAGCTCAAAAATTAGCCTGCGCTCGATCGAAGGTTTGGGTTAACAACAGTGGATGATAGACATAAAGGCTTTAGTAATGGGGCTTTGGCACACCTCAGGCTAAAGATTAAACATGATGGAAGGTGGCATGAAGATTGGCATGATCGGGTTGGGGCTCATTGGCGGTTCGCTAGGGCTGGCTTTGCGATCGCATGGGCACACAGTTTTGGGCGTTAGCCGTCAGGCACTCACCTGCCAGCGCGCGATCGCGCGCGGGGCCGTTGATGATGCCAGCCTTAGCCTCAGCCTGATGCAAACCGTTGATGTCGTCTTTCTCTGTACGCCTTTGGCAGCGATGCAGGCGACTGTGATCGAATTGGTGCCCCATTTAGCAGCCGACACTGTACTCACTGATGTTGGATCAGTGAAAGGTTGGGTGGTGGAGACGATCGCGCCCCTCTGGTCAAACTTTGTCGGTGGACATCCGATGGCGGGGACTGCCGAAAGCGGCATTGAAGCGGCACAGCAGGATTTGTTCATCAACGCTCCTTATGTCTTAACGCCGACTGAAACCACGCCAGCACGGGCAGTACAACTCATCGAAGACCTGGTGCGACCGCTACAAACCCGACTCTATCATTGTCATCCAGACGATCACGATCTTGCCGTTGCCTGGATCTCGCATTTACCCGTCATGACCAGCGCCAGTCTGATTGCCGCTTGTCTTGATGAAGCCGATCCAGCCGTTTTAGGGCTGGCACACGCACTCGCCAGTTCTGGCTTTCGGGATACCAGTCGAGTTGGTGGTGGCAACCCTGAACTGGGTGTCATGATGGCGCAGTACAATCAAGCCGCCCTGAGGCGATCGCTGCACGCCTACCGCGATCGCCTCGACCAGATCATTACCCAAATTGAGCAATCAGACTGGCAATCGCTAGAAGCCTTACTCAAGGAGACGCAACAGTCGCGATCGGAGTTTTTGTAGAAGGGGGAAGGGGGAAGGGGGAAGGGGGAAGGGGGAAGGGTGAGGGGAGGCAGAGGAAGAAGTTTTGAGTTTTGAGTTGCAAGAGAGAAAGCTTGAGTTTCCCTACTCCTCACCCCCCACTCCCCACTCCCTCACCCCTGGCCCAGTCGATGTCGCTGAAAGAAGCTCCAGATTTCCTCGCTGCCGTTCAGCAATGACGCTGATCCAGAACCACCTCTGGGCCATACATGTCCAACTCCTTTCAGCGTCACCAGTTCGACTTCTGAGCCGCCCTGACAGTTGGGATAGCGGGCAATTTCAACCCGATCACCCGTTAGCTGCTTGACGTGTGGTGATGGTGGGCAGTTGTTGCGGCGTTGCCAAAAGTCGATCGTGCCTGGCACCGATAAAATCGAGCCATAGCCCAAATTTCCGCCCTGCCAGGGGACTTTACGATCGTCAGTACCGTTAATCATCAGGATGGGTACAGGCGTTTGAGGGTTGCAGGAGCCTTGTAGCTGGCTGGGAAGGGTTGCTACGACGGACGCAAAGGCCGCAATTTGAGACGACGACTTGCAGGCAAGCCGCTGTACCAAAAAGCCACCATTCGATACACCTGCTGCATACACTCGACGGGGATCGATCGCCCGCACCTGCTTAATATGGGCAATTAAAGCAGGCACAAAGCCAACGTCATCGACACCCGTCAGAAGTTTGTTCAGCGGATTCCAACGACGATCGATGCCGTCAGGGTAGACCACTACAAAGCCTTTCTGCTCCGCTGTTTGGTTGAAGCCAGAACCGTTTGCCAGATCTTTACCCTGAGAGCCGTAGCCATGAAAGGCCAGTACTAGGGGTACAGGGCGATCGGGCTGATATGTTTTCGGCGTGTAAAGGTGATACGTCCGCCGTTGACCTTCATAGACCAACTCGCCTGTCGCGTCTCCCAACTGCAGCGGTTGAGCCGCAGAGGCCGCATCTGAGTGCGGCGACGCCTCACGTTTCCCTGACGGTAGCCGGCAGGCCGTTAGCCCGATCGCGATTGCCATTGGCAGTGGAACCAGCCGAACCACACGCCACCAACCCACAACTCTGTTCATCACAGCAGGCTCCATTTAGCGTCGAGAACTCACTGCTGTCATGCGGTAAAGCCACCGTAACAAGCAGCTTTTGTGAACAACCCGTATCGTTAAGTCGGCAAGCTTAACAAAAATTCATGAGTAAGAAGTCTGTCTCTAGATTGATTATCTTGCTCCAATCACATGGTCTTGCCCTAGATCAACCGACTTATTTTGGTACAATTGTACCAATGCGGTAAAGTAGAGCCGCTTTATTTAAGAAACGATCGGGTTTAGCGATCAATTCAGCTGACTCCTGACCACTAACCAGTCTGCACTTGAACGGAGCTACGTGTCAGTTATCTCATTAGGGTATGCAAGCCGTTCATCTCTGGATACAATGTGCCAACACGGCAAGGCGGGAAGGTCACTCAGAGCATACAGGCTCTAGTATTGCTGTTGTTTTAAACTCATGAGGCAGAGCGCAGAATGGCTATTATTGCCCTCAAAGCCTGGTATCTCCAGGAATATGAGCCGATTAAAGAATTAGAAAAACGTCCCCACGATCTGCGCCTGAGCAAAAATAGTTTGCTGAAGTCAGGACTAAGAGCAGACTTTTTAGAAGACAGCGCCGAAGTAAAGCAAGCCGTTTGGTTTCAGCGCTATTTAGAGGGTGAAGCCGTCGAGTTTTACATTGAAGGTAGCGGTGGGTATGCGATTGCCAACATTGACCTCCAAAGCCACGAAATTTACTTTTCCAAGCAAGATGCCCTGACGCATCTGGAGCCAACGATCTTTCTCTGCTATCAAACCGAGTACGCTGAGTCCAGCGATTTACTACGCGAAGAGTTGCAGACCTTCATTGAGAAAATCAACCCACGATCGCGCCTGCCCTTAACGCTCGTCGAATCCCATCGCCTAACGGATGGGCCGACCCGTTTGAGCAGCAAGATGATGCGATCGATTCGCCAAAGTTTGCTGTTTATCGCCGATGGCACCTCGATCGCCAGCATTGATGACACACCGCCTCAACTCATTCCCAGCCCTAAAGTGTGTGTCGAAGTGGGTTATGCGTTGCAGTGTAAACGCGCTGAACAAATTATTCTGACGCAGATGGAGCGCGCCGACTTGCCCGGACAGTTCCCCTTCGATCTTCCCAGTCAAAATCGCCTCGTCTTCAAAGACAAACCCCAACTCCACAAAAGCCTGCCCTCGCTGGTGCAGACGCAACTGCAGCGGTTTAATCTTTTAGCCTAGAGTGATCGGTCGTCGGACAGCAGAAAGGACGTAGGAACGCATTTCATGTTCTTACTAAGAAGGTTAAAAGCTGATCGCTGATAGCTGACGGCTGATAGCTGATAGCTGATAGCTGATAGCCACTCACTGATAACTTCATACCTATTTCTGGGCAATGTTAATGTAATCAGCCTAACTGCACCGATAATTGGGAAGGTTCTCACGCATTTAAGGGAACGGACTATGACAGGTAACTTCAACCAACCACAACCAGGCGATGCTGTCGCTGCGGGAACGCCCAATCAGGGAGCGGCTCCGGGCGAACAACGACGCAGTAAATATGCTCGCACGCCCACTGAATATGCCGTACACATCTTGATTGATGGCGGGCACCGTGAAGAAGTGCGGTTTGCCACAATTCAAGAATTTCAGAAGTGGTATAGCAGTGAGCTGGTGCCCAAAGCAAGCTCCCATGACTTCATTACAGTGCCCATTAAGAATGTCCAGGGCGAGTATATGGTACTGCGTCCCTCACGAGTGCTAGGCATTCGCGTGGAGCCCGTCTTCAGCTCTAGCGTCGAGCGGTTCTAAGGTGGGTAAAAGGCTCTACTACTATAGGGGCGCAAGGCCTTGCGCCCTAGCTGAGCAAGACAAGTTGTGGGTAATTTGTTTTCTGGAAGTCGCTTAAATTCAGGCATGACGAGAGGGACAGTAGCGATTAACCGTTGGTTTGCGTGCTTCTGCACTGGTATCGCGCTGACGACTGCAATGTTGCCAGCACAATCGCGCGCTGAAACGGCGATCGATCGCCCCGTCAAGCTTCCAGTTGCAGCCCCAAGCCGATCCTCTAGTGCCCTTGTGCAACTGCCAAAGCCGCCCGTCGGTGAATCAGCGACGAGCCAGCTTCTAGGCGACTTCAGCACACCTGCTGATCGTCGTTCGCTGCTAAGAGCGATCGATTACAGCCTGCGTTACTTGCAAACAGAACGGGCGATCGCCGCATATCGTCGGCCTCCAACACCTGGCATTACCCGTGAGCGGGTTGCACGTAGCTTGAGACGCTTTCGGCAGTTGCTTCTTACAATAGCCTCCGCAAAGGCTCTACAGGCAGCGATCGAGCGTGAGTTTGTGTTCTATCAAGCCACAGGTAAAGATGGTCAGGGTACGGTGGCATTCACGGGCTATTTCGAACCCGTTTATGCTGCCAGTCGTCGTCCGACCGCAGCCTTCCGCTATCCTCTTTTTCGGCTGCCGCCTGATTTGGCGAACTGGTCGAAGCCTCATCCTACTCGCCTTCAGCTAGAGGGTGCCGATGGTTTGCAGTTTCAAAATCGTTGGCTTAAGGGCTTGGAGCTTGTGTGGCTACGCGATCGACTGGAAGCCTTTCTCGTACAGGTACAAGGCTCAGCACGGCTGCAACTGGTAGATGGCGGTGTGATGACGGTTGGACATGCTGGCACAACAGATTATTCATACACCGGGATCGGTCGAGAGTTAGTCAAGGCAGGCAAATTTAAGCTGGAAGATCTGACGCTCCCCCTGCTGATCCAGTATCTGGCTGACCACCCCGACGAGCGTGATGTGTACCTGCCTCGCAATAACCGCTTTGTCTTTTTTAAGCCCACGGATGGTGCAGCAGCGATCGGCAGCTTAGGCGTACCCGTGACCGCAGAACGGTCGATTGCTACTGATAAGACCCTCTTTCCACCCGGCGCGCTGGCGTTGATGCAGACACAGATTCCCTACCCGAATGCCGCTGCTCAACTAGAAAAGCGTTTCGTCAACCGCTATGTGCTGGATCAGGATACAGGTGGTGCCATCAAAGGCGCAGGGCGAGTGGATGTCTTTATAGGCACAGGTCAATTGGCAGGCGATCGGTCAGGGCTGATCAATGCTCCTGGAGCCCTTTATTACCTGCTGCTCAAGTGAACGACTCAAGCGTCGAATGAGAAGGTTTCTGTGTTGAAGCACCAGGGTTTAGTTGACTCAAACCAAAGAAACGTGGTTTCTAGAATGAAGCCCCCTTTGCATCCCCACACCCCACACCCCATACTCTATCCAAGCGCCCTATACTGCTTTCACCTGGGCAATGCCCACACCTTTCAACGGTGTCTGTGCTTGCTCAATCGCTCCTTGACGATCGTCAATGACTCGTGACAGTTCAGCTTCTGTCCACTGAGAAGCCAGTCTCCGTTAGACTGAGATGACTTCCAGGGCACCCTAGTCTAAACCGAAAAGGTCGTCACACCCTTGTTTAGAAAGCGCGAATGAACCCGAAACTCAGCTCATTTGAAAATCAACGACAGCCTACTGGGCAGCAACCCTCGATCGAGCATACGGAGGCTCAATTGGAACCGTTTGATCTGTTTGGCGACGGGGATGATGCGTCGTTTGCCAAAGCTGCAACGTTGATGATGGATCTGCCAGGAGGCAAGCCAGAAGCCGTCAATCTTGAAGCGCCCTCAGAACCGCCGAAGTATATTCAGGGTGTAGTGCAGGGAAAGCAGGCTTTTATCATTACGAATCTGCCTGATGAAACGCAAACCCTGGCTCAGCCTCAGATGGTCTGGACGATCGGTCGTCATCGAGAAGCTGCGATCCCACTGAGAGATCGTGCGATGTCTCGTCGTCATGCAGTCATTCTTTACATCCAGAGCGTTGGCTTTCAGTTGGTTGATCTAAACAGCATGAACGGCTCGTTTATCAATGGCGAGCGGATTCAGCAGCGTCGTGTACTCAAAGATGGCGATCGCATCCGGGTCGGCAGCATCCACTTTACCTTTTATGTGAGCCACCGTTCGCGCGCGCTCGATCCGATTCATCCTGAAGTGCTGGCTCGCTTCAACACGACCCAATCGCGCTCTGCAGACTTCATTGACTATGCCGAACTTGAAGACCCCGAAGTGTTGTTTAAGATTCGAACCTGAGCAGCAAAAAGGGACACAGCACTGCTGCATCCCTCAAAGTCGTCTGGATCCAATGACCCGATCGATCACGTAGGACTTGTTAAAAAATAACTGCACCTTTTGGCTGAGCTATCAGCGTTCAGCTATCAGCGTTCAGCTATCAGCGTTCAGCGCTTGGGATCGTGGATCAATTAATCTGAACATTTCCCTTCTGTAGGGACGTTCCATGTCACGTCCCTACAGCAAGAATTACACCTTATTAAATCTGCGTTCCTTAGAGAAAAGCTGAACGCTGACGGCTGAACGCTTAAACCCATGACGTTAGTTGCTTGGCAGCCCCGTAGGGGTTTGGCAGTGCCAAGACCCCATCCCATCGGGGATCAGGTTCCCGATGTCCAGGAGTTTGCGTACTCGATTTGCTCTGGGGTGAGCGAGTCGATCGCAATGCCCATTGCCTGAAGCTTGAGGCGCGCAATTTCCTTATCAGCTTCTACTGGAATCGAGTGAATGCCTGGTTCTAGCTTGCCTTTGTTCGTGACGAGATACTCACAAGCCAGTGCCTGGTTAGCAAAGCTCATGTCCATCACAGCGCTGGGGTGTCCCTCTGCTGCCGCCAGGTTGATCAAGCGACCCTCGCCCAGAACCACAACCGATTTGCCGTTTTTGAGACGATATTCTTGGGTAAAGTTACGCACATCCTTCACTTCGGTTGCTTGTGCGCCTAGTGCTTTGAGGTCAATTTCAATGTCAAAGTGACCCGAATTGCAGACGATCGCGCCATCTTTCATCGACTCGAAGTGTTCGCCTCGGATGACATGCTTGTTGCCAGTGACGGTGATGAAGATATCGCCATGCACGGCTGCTTCTGACATCGGCACAACGCGGAAGCCATCCATGACCGCTTCGATCGCCCGTACTGGATCGATTTCAGTAACGATCACGTTGCCACCCATACCGCGTGCTCGCAAAGCGGTTCCTTTACCGCACCAACCGTAGCCCGCAACGACGATTGTCTTACCTGCCAGCAGGATGTTGGTGGCTCGGATAATGCCATCTAAGGTCGATTGTCCGGTGCCGTAACGGTTATCGAAGAAGTGCTTGGTGTCAGCATCATTGACGTTCACGGCTGGGAAGGTCAGCACACCCGCTTTGAACATGGCGCGTAGTCGTACAATCCCAGTCGTCGTTTCTTCGGTAGTGCCGATCAGCTCAGCAAGCTGCGCCTGGCGCTCTTGCACCATCGTTGCCACCACATCACAACCATCATCCACAATAATGTTGGGTCGATGATCGAGGGCAATTTGCACGTGACGGAGGTAGGTTTCGCTATCTTCGCCGCGCTGAGCAAACACAGGAATGCCATAGTCTGCCACTAGACTCGCTGCCACGTCATCTTGAGTAGAAAGCGGGTTGCTGGCAATCAAAACCGCATCAGCACCACCGCTTTTGAGCGCGATCGCCAGATGGGCCGTTTCAGTTGTGATGTGACAGCAAGCGACCAAACGGATACCTTTCAAGGGCGTTTCTTTGGCAAACCGCTCCTGAATCTGCCGCAAAACTGGCATCTCTCGCCCTGCCCACTCAATCCGCTGCCGACCCAAAGGCGCGAGGGACAAGTCTTTGACTTCGTATTTTTGTTCTGTCGGACGAACGGGAGTAGCAGTCATAGATGATTTTCCTTGAAACTAAAGCTTGAAACTGAATAAGCAGACTAGATGACTCGAAGGCTAGCATCTCAGCTAGGACGATCGCCCGTGAGCTGTAGCGACTTGTAGCCGCGATCGCAAACCCTAAAGCGTTGCTGCATCCCTTTAAAGAGGAAAAATGCAGCCTTAAGCTAATACAACCTTAAGACAATACAACCTTAAGCGATGATGCGGAATTCATCAAACTTGTGAGCCGAACGATGACCTGACATGGTTCCTAATCAGCAGAGAATGGCCAACCGTGAAGAAGGAAACTGACTTAAGCAAGCTGTTCGAGATGAGCCATACGGTTGGCGTAATCCTTCATCACTTGCAGCGCAAACATCGGTGTCTCCTGCACCGCAAAGAGAAACCGATATTCATCGAGAGATGCCAGCTTGCAATTTGTTTTAGCAACGGCAGTATACCCACGGTTGAGCACCCCAACGAGGGCACCAACCCCAAACACAGAACCGTGCTGCAGCGTATCAATGACTTTACTATTGATCAGCAAATCGACTTCGCCTTCGAGAATGCCGTACATGACATCACCAGATTGCCCTTCTGCAAAAATGACTGCTCCAGCCTCAAACGCCTGCGGTTCTGGCTGTTTTTGAAAGATGGCGACGGTGTCGGCAGGGGATAGCATAGAGGAAATACTCCTGATCGTAGTGTGAGGGCTGAGCACCTCCGAAATTGTCAGGGGCTAAGGTTAAGAGACGGTTACTTGAGCGATCGTGCTAACGGCTGAAGACCGAAGCAAAACTCAATGGGGCTCGATCGTTCTGACACCGCAAACGATTAGCGATCGTGCGGCAGAGCTTTTGCTATAGTAGTTAAGCCAGATAAGCGGATGTGGCGGAATTGGTAGACGCGCTAGATTTAGGTTCTAGTTTCGTAAGAAGTGAAGGTTCAAGTCCTTTCATCCGCATCATCTAAAGTTCGGGTCACCGTTTTTGCTGTGCGATTGCCACTCGATCGCGCACTATCTCCTGAATGTTGAGCGATGATGTTCATTGTTGGGGGTACTGTTTGCTGGAGGCAGCTTGTCTTGAGGGTAGCTGCTAGAGGCTAACGAAACTCGATCGAACAGCGCTCAAAACTCGATGCCAGGTTGAGCTTTTACACCTTGTTCGCGGAAGGGGTGTTTGAGCAGCGTCATTTCGGTCACGAGGTCAGCACGATCGCACAACGCTTTGGGTGCCCCTCTTCCAGTCAAAATGACGTGAGAATCAACTGGCTTTTGCTCTAAGCCTGCTAGCACTTGCTCGACGCTCAGGTAGCCTAGTTTGAGCGCGATGTTGACTTCATCCAGCAAGACGAGTTTGAAGTCGGGATTTTGGATAAAAATAAGTGACTTTTCCCACGCTTCCTGGGCTTTTTGGGTATCCCGATCGCGATCCTGCGTTTCCCAGGTAAAGCCTTCGCCCATCGCATGAAATTCCAATTGTTCAGACCAGTGGCTGAAAGCAGCTTTCTCGGCGGGTTCCCAGGCTCCTTTGATGAACTGAACGATCGCTACTTTGTAACCATGACCGAGCGATCGCAGCACCATGCCCAAGGCTGCGGTGGTTTTGCCTTTGCCATTGCCCGTATTAACGATCACCAAGCCTTTTTCCTCGACCATGCCAGCAAGACGTTGCTCTTGTACGTCCTTGCGGCGCTCCATTTTCTGGCGGTGTTGATCGGCGGTCAGAGAGGAACCGCGATCAGTAGAGTCGTTTTTCGGCGATGTCACAGCCATACCCAGTAGTAGTGAAAGATGCCAAATAGCATAGCGAATGTAAGCAGGCAACAACAGGCTGCACAAAAGAGTTGCTTGTTGTCGCCTTAGCTACAGTCTCCGACAAACAACGGAAAAAATCATCCGTTTGGTGAAGAAGCCTCGAAACAATAGTGCTAAGTTAAGGATGCTAGTGTCTGAAGGTTGTGTAACAAGCATTGAAACTTCCTTCCTTAACTGGGTACCCTTGGAGACCGCTCTGGTACCTGGAGATGAAACTAAAGCGGAAGCGGCAATGTGACCCCGCGCTGTCCTGGGCTGATCGGTGCGAAGCGCCCAGTATGAGCTGACCGACCTGTAACTTAAGGTTCACGATCGGCAAAGAACGACCTGAATGATTTCGTAAGAATCGTTTTTCTTCTTTACTCCATCGCGAACTGGGTCGGTCAAGTTCTCTATAGGAGAATCTTTGATCTGAATACCGGATTGGTTCTGTTGTCGTGCCTGCGCTTAAGCGGGTTGAGCAACCGACGCAGGGTTTTCTAACTCGGATCCTTTGATCTGAACGCTAGTTCCGATAGTGGTCTGGGCAG
This sequence comes from Stenomitos frigidus ULC18, assembly GCF_003003795.1. GTDB lineage: Bacteria > Cyanobacteriota > Cyanobacteriia > Leptolyngbyales > Leptolyngbyaceae > Stenomitos > Stenomitos frigidus_A. The sequence continues at coordinate 36,238 of NZ_PVWK01000132.1, forward strand.
ACACCTTTATTCGCCAGTGCTGCGAGTCTTTTTAGTTTGTCCTTCTGGACGGGAAACCTGAATTTAGCTGGTTGCGTTGCAGCCTGCCATTGTCGAGCATGCTTTTTAACAGTCCCACCGATCTCTGCTAGTCTTTATGCCTGCTGCGGCTGGAGTGCTAGCTGGCTTGAGGTGCTGTCTGTAAACCCTCTCACTTCTTTTATGCTGTCCACTTCTGTTGGAGTCAAAAAATGTCGAAACTGCTTAGCCACAAAATCGCACCCTCCCCCATGCCTGCCTCGATCAGCGTCGTTGACCTGATTGACGGCTACTTTACGGCATACAACTCAGCTCGTTTGCGCGAAATCTGTCACCTGTTGAGCCGCGAAGTGATGCAACCCGGCGTCACAGTGGGCTTGAGTCTTTCTGGAGCCATGACCCCCGCAGGTTTTGGGGTATCAGTACTCGCCCCGTTAATGCGTCACGGGTTTGTGGACTGGATCATCAGCACAGGCGCGAATCTCTATCACGATATGCACTATGGCTTGGGACTGGAACTCTACTCCAGCAGCCCCTTTTTGGATGATGTGAAGCTGCGTCAAGAAGGTCGCATTCGCATCTACGACATTGTGTTTGACTATGACGTGCTGCTGGAAACCGATGCGTTTCTGCGCGAATTGCTCAAAGCGGAACCGTTCCAAAAACGCATGAGTACGGCAGAGTTTCACTACCTGCTAGGTAAGTATGTGAGCGAAGTGGAAAAGCAAGTGGGTGTGAAAAACTCCTGCCTGCTGGCAACTGCCTATGAGTGTGGTGTACCCATTTACACATCATCTCCTGGCGATAGCTCCATTGGTATGAATATTGCCGCGATCGCCCTCGAAGGCTCTCAACTCATCCTCGATCCATCGCTGGATGTGAATGAAACCGCCGCGATCGCCTATGCGGCTCGTGACAGCGGGATTCCTGATGTGGAAGGCAAAAGCGCTGCGCTGATCATCGGTGGTGGTAGCCCCAAGAACTTCTTGCTGCAAACACAGCCCCAACTGCATGAAGTCTTAGGTCTGGAAGAGCGGGGGCACGACTACTTTATCCAGGTGACGGATGCGCGTCCCGACACAGGTGGACTTTCGGGTGCCACACCGAGCGAAGCTGTGAGCTGGGGCAAAGTCGATCCAGAGGAGTTGCCGAATACGGTTGTTTGCTACACCGACAGCACGATCGCGCTACCCATCATGACGGCTTACGTGATTGACCAGTGTGACGCTCGTCCTCTGAAGCGGTTGTACGATCGCCGGGAAGCGCTGTTAGCTAAACTCCAGGCAGATTACCTTGCCGCCAAGGCGAATCCCACACATTCAGTCTCGTCCCCGATACCAGCTGTGGAATCAGTAGAGCGGGAACTGGTTGCAACCTATCCCTGCGGTACACCCATCCGCAACGGACATCGTAAGTAAGCGTCTAAGCGTCTAAAGAAACCGGGTTTCTTGAAGAAACCCGGTTTCTCTTGAGCCTACAAGGCACAAAAGGCTTGAATTGCTTGCCAGATTTTGGTACTCACGTCGGTCAGCGCATGGTCGCTATCCAGTTCAATCAGCTGTACCCAGGGGCGATTCTTTGCAAAGTCAAGGCTTGCTTGTAGGGGGATCACATCATCTTGCTTGCCATGCAAAATCAGGGTGGGGAGTGATCGCGCAATGGACTCCTCCCGATATTGCATCGCATCAGTCACAAAGCCATAACTGAGCGGGAGTTTTTGCGCCTCGCCATAGTGATAGACCCGGAGCTCGCCTTCTGTTTGCCACTGGTTCACCTGCATTTCACCAAGACGCTGCAGCCAGTGATCCAAAAAACCAAAGGCAGGCGCTAATAGAACGAGGCGATCGACCTGTAAATGACGCTCACCCAACCAGGCAGCAGTGAGCCCCCCTAAGCTAGAACCAATCAGCGTCACAGGTTCTGGAGCGGGTGGAAAGAGTGCTTCAACCTGTTGAAGCTGGCGACTGAGCGTGAGATGAGTAAAGTCGTTCTGGTTGAGGTCTGGTATTACGAGGGGAATGTCGAGTTTGGCAAAGCGTTCTTTCAGTACCACTGCCTTTGTCGATCGTGGGCTGGAGGCAAACCCATGAAGATAGATGTAGTGCATGAAGCTTACACGACACTGACTGACTGACCAGGAGTATAGCCTGGAAAGACTTGAGCCAGTTTCGTCTGATTTAAGCCCATGTGTCGCGTCAGGATCGGGCTAATGACCGCACGGAAGTCTGTGGTGATAGGGACATCGCGACCCTGGTAGAGACGATCGCCGGCGAGCCCTTCCCACTGACCGTAAAGCTTGCCGCCCTTGACGTTACCGCCTAATACCCACATCACATTGCCATGTCCGTGATCGGTGCCACCATTGCCATTTTCGTGCACCGTGCGCCCAAATTCTGATAGGACGACGATCGTGGTGTTGGCGTAGGCAGCGCCCAATCCCGACTGCAACGCAGCTAACCCTTTGCCCAACTGATTGAGATTACGAGCAAGCTGTCCCTGGCTGGAGCCTTGGTTCACATGGGTATCCCAGCCACCCAGCGCCATAAACGCCAGTTCCACTTTGGGATCACGGAGCATCACATTGGCTAACCGTCGCGCGTCACTGGCAAATCCATTCGGTAACGGTGCGCCGTTGTTCGCCATTTTAGTTTCGGCATCCAGATCTTGCAGGAGCGCTTTGCGGGCAGTTCGTCCTTCCCGATAGGTTTGGCTCAAGGTGTCGTTGCGATCGTAGAGTTTGTCGAACGCTGCAGCCACTTGGGGACGATCCAACGGGATGGCGTTGGCAGCACCACGTCCGAGCGCAATGCTTGCGACTGCCATGCGACCAGAGAGAATGCGCGGCGTGGTGGCTCCTACATTTACTGCCTGAATGGGGTTATGCCCAGACATGACTGCCAGTAAGCGATTCATCCAACCGTCCGGTGTTTTTTTCACACCGGGAGTGCCACTTTCCATATAGTCCTGGGCGTCAAAGTGCGATCGTGATGCGTCAGGAGAACCAGAGGCAGGGATAAAGGCAAGGCTCTTCTGTTGCCAGAGCGGCAAGAGATCACTCAGCGCCGGATGCAGCCCAAACTGACCATCGAGATCCAACGCACCACCGTCTTTACCCGGCTGAGGAATGGCGATTTTGGGTCGAGCGTTGTAATAAATCGCTTCTTGATAGGGCACAACCACACTGAGTCCATCCACGGCACCGCGCAGAAAAATGACGATAAGTCGTTTAGTCGTGGTGGTTTGGGCGTTAGTTCTAACAGCCCAACCGTGAGTGCCGATCGCCACCAGCGTCGAAGCCGACAAGATCCCAGCATGAGCAAGCAATTCGCGTCTGTTCATATAGGTTGAACCATACAAGGGTTAGAAAGCAGCAATGTCTGTTGCAGTGCGGTAGATCTCTTCCTGGATGAAGCGGATCGCAAGACAATGAACACCGAGGACAATCCGCGCGTACCAGCGCAGTTGATCGATCTGGCTTAACAACCGATCGACTAACTCCGGCTCTAAACAATGGATCACTAACGTATTGTTCGCATTGAGACAGAGGGGGCAACTGATTAGAGCACTAAAGAAAAAGGAACGAAAGCGTTGCAGTCGGTACTGCTCCAGCATGAGCAAATCATTGGTGGTGAGTTCTAAGGGCATAGCTTTCTTCAAAGGCTATCGTGCAGATTATTTGTGCATAAACTCTGGACTACCAAGCATCAGCGCTGCGCTGAGTTGAGAGGGGTTAGTGGCGATCGCCTGTTGGGTCTTTGCAGAGAACGGATGACCGAGTGTTGCTGCCAGTTGGGTCGCATCAAGGGGCTGCACTGCCTTAGGCGTGCGCGTCAAGGCTGGCACTGGCGCGACTGAAGACATTTCGGCAAGCGGCGAGGCTGAGCTAGCGTTTGCTGTTAAGGATGGCGTTACAGACAGTGGCATAGGCGCGATCGCCTGAAGCGGCAGTCGTCCACTAGCAAGAGTCGTCGCAAAGCTGATACGGCGGGTCATGGCGTCTGGGTTTAACCACACGTCTTGCGTGTTCTTATAGCCATCTGGGGTCACACAACCATAGAGTGGCATACCTAGCTGTTGCAGCGTATTGGTCAGTGGTTGGACATTGGTGACCTCGATTCCGGTAGCTCGCACTGCCGAAACAACGTACTGGTAAGGTGTTTTGAACTTCACGTTGTAGTACTGAGTCTGCCAAAATTCTGGGCTCTGGAAAAGAGCCTTTAGTACTGCACGCAGATCGCCATTGGTAGAGAGATATTGCTTTGTCAGGCGATCGACCAGGAGTTTAGGGGGAGTGTCGGCGACAAAATACTGCGCCAGTTTGTAGCTGATGTGCCGTGCCGTTGCCGGACTTTTGGCAAGAATATCGAGCGCTTTCTCGCCTTCTTCGACACCACCACCTTTGATCCGGTAGCCCAGAAAGACTTTATCGCTGGCATCATGCCGTTTTGGATCAAAGTAGAAGCCTGTTGTGCGATCGGTGGGCGGCCCGTTGCGTCGAAAGCCCCAGCCCGTGAAGATTTTTGCCAGAGTGATGACATCTTGCTGACTGTAGCCACCCTCCACACCGAGGGTATGGAGTTCCATGAGTTCGCGGGCGTAGTTCTCGTTTAAACCTGTGAATCGACCGCGAGCACCGGGACTACCAGGTGCCGTGTTTTGCCAATTGTCCAGGTAAAACAGCATCGCAGGATGATGGGCGGTGGCTCCTAATAAAGCGCGAAACCGCCCGATCGCGTAGGGGCGAATGGCCTGCTGCTCATAAGCACCGACCAAGATGCGATCGAGCCCCTTGCCTGCAAAGACGTTGAAGTGGTTATACCAGAAGTCAACCATGACTTCTTCAAGCTGTCGTGGGCTTGCAGTGGCTCGCAGGAGTCGCGCCTGTATAGCCTGCTGCATCACCACTCTAGCTTTCTCTCGTAAAACCTTCCGTTCGTCGGGCGTGAGTTTTTGCCCGTTGGCAGCCTTGACGGGCTCATACTGTGACAGTAGCGCTGGCGGTGTAAGGTTCAGTGCCTCAAGCTGCGAGAGTTGCGTTGTGAGAGACTGTGGTACAGGTATGGAGTCAGGCGCTAACTGCTGCTGAATGTAGCGATCGACCCCCATTTTGGCAACCATCTGTACGTCACCTGGACGTGGGCCAAAGCTCAAGCGATTGAGGACATGCAAGATTTTTGGATCAACAGGCATCGCAGCCGTTGCAGGGCTATAAAGCGAACTCCAACCGGGCATTACTCCGAACCAAAGCAGCGCTGTCAGTTTCCAGACATTTGGTTTCAGGTGCATAGTGAAGAGAGCGATAGAACAATACAGATGACTAATGGAAGCGATCGTCACAGTTATGGGTCGAGCCTTAGCTTTGATCGGGTTGCCGACGCTCTCCTCGTTCTCGCCACTCTCGTGGTCGATCGCCCCCGTTTTGCCGCTGCTTCAGCATCTGGCTAGCAAACTTACGGCGCTGTTCCAGGTTCAGCACATTTCGTGTTGCCAACATGCTTTCAAACTGGGCATCTGCCACTTGTTGTTTGAGCGTTTTGACCTGCTTATATTTTTCCCGAATCTGAGTTTCGGACGCGTCTCCAGCCATCAGTGTCTGCAATTCCTGCCGTGACTGTCGCACCGCCTGCCGACCCTGGCTAATTTTGTCCTTATACTGACCGCGAATAGCGCGCATTTTCTGCACCTGGTCGGCACTGAGGTTGAGCTCCTTAAGCCAGCCCGGTTCCGTTAAGTGATCGGAGTTAGCAGATGCTGTTGGGCTGGGAGAGGCCGGGGCTTGAGCCAGCGGGAAGCGCAGCGAAGAGGGGTTAGCGATCGCCACAGCACCCCCAAGGGCAACCAGCACAGCAGCAAGGATAGAAAGACGACGGGGAGACATGAGAACCACTTCCTTGGAAGAGAGAAGAGAGAGTTTTGAGTTTTGAGTTTCGAGTTTTGAGTTTTGAAGTAGCGCTTTGCGCCGCTACGCTAGAGTTTTGAGTTAGCTCTAATCGCTGACCGCTGACCGCTGACGGCTAACCGCTAAATCAATTCGTTACATCATTAAACAGCGGTGTTTCCTCATCCGTGCTGCCGCTATTGACGGTGCCTTGCCAGTTGCTTTCAATGAACGCTTGCAAATTGGCAAGCTCGGTCGCGCTGGGCTTCGCTGGCATGAGCAGGCGATAACCAATCACGCTGACCAGTAACCCTGCTGCCAGCGTTGGCGGCACGAACCAGGCGATCGATCGTCTGACCCGCGGCTGCGATCGCCGCAATGGCGTCACATTATCCTGCTGCGGTTGTGACTCGATCGCTGCAAAGAGCCGCTCTTCTAGCACCGGATCGGCTGGGGGTGTCTGGGGACGATGTTGCTTCAAGAAATCGACCAACTCGTGATCATCATTGGGGAGCTGACTCATAACTGGACTCCTTCCTTCTGGAGAAATTGGCGCATAGCAGCGCGAGCGTGGAACAAACGAGACTTAACCGTACCCACTGGAATGTCAAGCATCTCGGCGACCTCTTTTTGGGGCATTTCCTCAAGGTCATGCAGTACCAAAATGGTACGGTGGTCAAAGCTAAGCGTTTCTAACCCTCGTTTGACCACATCCTGATAGTGCAAGTGCATCACGCCAGGATCATCATGCTGGGTTGCTGTTTGGCTACTGATCACCTGGAGCCGCGTCCGCCGCTGAGCCGCTGCTCGTCGTTGATCAGAGGCCACATTCCAGGCAATCCGATAGAGCCAGGTAGAGAACTGAGCCGTTTGGCGAAACTTGGGCAACCCTTTCCAGGCACGTAGAAACACCTCTTGCACCAAATCGTCTAGCACTGATGCATCGCAAAGTTGGTAGAGAATCGACCGTACCCGCTGCTGATGCCGACGGTAAAGCTGGCGAAAGCACTGGGTGTCTCCTTGAAGACACTGCTGCACCAGGTGGTGATCGGATTCACCCTGTGGGCGATCGCTAGAAACCGTCGGCACAACTGACACCCGGAAAACTCACTGCCTCCATCTTGCCGTTATATAAGTTAAGACAGCGTGCTGAGCCAAAAGGTTCAACGAACGGGGTAAATCTGCATAGGAAAAAAGTATGGGTGTTGCAAGCAAAAGTTCAGTGGTCAGTAGTGGAAAAGGCATTACAACGATGGCTTTTAGATTGGGGAGATGATTCATTTAGCTGCAAACTACTGTGAATGATCGGCTGTGAATGATCGGCGATCGACTAATCAAAGAGCGCACCCCGATCGCATAGTAGAATTTCGCCATCCCCTTCCCCCCCCGTTTACCCCATGTCCCATCTCCCTGCTGCAAATGTTGTCCTCATCACAGGTGCCTCAGCTGGAATCGGCGCGGCGCTGGCACAAGTCTTGTCAGAGCGCTTTCAGGGTATTCGGTTAGTCCTGGCAGCACGCAATAAAGCAAAGTTGGAAGCGGTCGCCGCTCACTGTCGGCATGCAGGTGCTGAGGTGCTGACTGTGGTGACCGATCTGGCACAACCCGATCAGGCGATCGACCTTGCGACCAAAGCGCTGCACCACTTCGGGCAGATCGATGTTTTGGTCAACAACGCGGGTTATGGTCAAATGGGGCCACTGGAGCTAGTGCCGATCAGCGCCTGTCACCGTCAATTTGCGGTCAACCTGTTAGGACCACTGGCACTCACACAGGCAGTGATTCCCCACATGCGCGATCGCGGTGGTGGTCGCATCATTAATGTAAGTTCCATTGGTGGCCGACTCGCATTTCCGATCGGCGGACTCTACAGCGCCTCGAAGTTTGCCCTCGAATCGCTCAGTGATACCCTGCGGATGGAGTTGGAACCCTTTAATATCAAAGTGAGCGTGATTGAACCAGGGCCTGTGAGCACTGAGTTTATCAGCGTTGCCGGGACACAAGCCAAGCAGGTAATCCCCGATCCAGAAGCAACGCCCTACCGTGCAGCTTTCAAGAAATTGGAGCAATTAGAGCAAAAGACTGGCAATAACGCGTGGACATCGGAACGGGTCGCCCAGGTGATCATCAAAGCAATGTTGGCCGATCGCCCTCGCCCTCGCTACGTTGCGGCAACAGGCGGCGATTTTCTTCTGTTTATGATGCGACGGGTGTTGCCCACTCGTATTGTCGATCGCTTCTGGCAAAGCTTTTACGGCATTGACCTTGTGGCAAAAGAATGGAAGCAGAAGCCGTAGCGAGTTGTTCATAATACAGACTACGGTTTGCTAGAGGGTACAGCTAGAAGATGTAGCAGTAAACGCTTCAGTGTGCGGACGAATGTTTTAGCGGCCATCCAGCAAGACTAACAGCTTGCCTGCTTTCAGAAGTTTTTCAGTCTGTTCCGCATGGTTTGGAAAGCCGCAGACACGAAATTCTTCGGCAATGGCTTTCTCAATGTCGATCTCGCGATTATTGAAGCCTCTTAGCTCAATCAAGACGGGAATGCAGCTATGGTTGAAGCCACCGTTCTTACCTTTGAGTGCCTCCAAGCCTATTCGCTTGAGAAAGGTCGACTTTCCGGCTCCAGGTCCGCCCAGCACCATAAGATATTGCGTCTCGTTGGCAACGGCTAACCCATCCTGTCTGGGGCAGTCCTTATCCCGAAAGCCGCGTCGCGTTGCCTGTCGATAGGCTTGCTCTAACGATTCAATGGATTCTGCAAGCCACGATCGTCTAAAAAGCGTACAGCCGCGTAGATCTCTTCGAGTTTGACGGGTTCGCGCATTCCTAAGACTTTGAGGATGCCGTGGCGATCGCCGTATTTTTTAACGTACGTCTGCGATGCCTGATAAATCAGCTTTTGTGTAGCTTCATCTGTCGTCCTGCCAAACAGCCCCAAGACTTTCCCGCTGCCATCCCACACGGTTTTAATGACAACTTTGCCGATTTCAGTCGCAATGGCTGTAGAAAGTGGGTCAAGCGCCATACTGTTTTCAGAGCGTATGCAGTGACGAACACCATTAGCCTACTTCAGCGATCGACCGATCGCCCAGACAATATCCCTTTTTCAATTCAAAACGCAATCGTTCCTACTTGAAGCGACACTGTTCTTGTTTCAAACAGCAGCATTCCTATTTCAAACAGCAGTATTCCTACTTCAAACAGCATTACTCCTGTTTTGAATGGCATCGTTCCTATTTCAAGCAACATCGTTCCAGGTTTAAACAACATTTTCCTTGCTTTAGTCAGCAGTATTCCAGCTCAAACCGAGAACGTTCCTATTTTAAACCCCAAGCGCCGAGTTCTCAACTCAAAGCGTCGAGTTCCAAGCCTGGTGTTTCGAGTGCGAAACTGCAAGCATCGAGGTCAACAGTGCAAGTTTCGCGTTCGAGGCTCGGTGTAGCACTTGCAGTACACTAATAATCCGGTTGAGTCGTGCGATCGTCGTCTGCTGTGTTCTCTCATATAGATGTTGTATCTTAACGAGAACGTACGTTGTCGCGGCTCCGATGCCCTGGAGAACGATCGGCAACCCTGATTAAGGGCAGACTTCATGAAACGCATCTACTCACATTTTTGGTTCATATTGAACCTGGTCTTTGCCTTTGGCTACAGCCTCATCTGGCTCAAGGTAGCGTTTGCTGCTAAATACAGTGTGCAAGCCGATGCCAGCATGTATGTGTTTTGGATGCAGCGATTTCTCGATCCAGCGTTGCTGCCCAATGATTTAAACGTGGCGTATCACGAGTCCATTTCGCCTGTTGGCTATACGGCTCTCTTTAAAGGCATCGCCAGTCTGGGTGTGCCACCCATGTTAGCCAGCAAGCTGTTGCCGATCGTGTTAACCCTCACGACAACCGTTTACTGCTTTAATTTTTGCCTGCAACTATTGCCCATACCAGCGACTGCGTTTGTCTCTACACTGCTGTTCAACCAACACCTATGGCTAACCGATGACGTCAATTCGGCGACCCCACGGGCGTTTGTCTACCCCTTCTTTTTTGCCTTTCTCTATTATTTAAATCGCGGTGCCAATGTAAGAGCGATCGTGGCGATCGGGCTCTTGGGGCTGTTTTACCCAACGATGATGTTTGTTGCCGTTGGGGTTTTAGCGGTGCGCTTGGTGAGCTGGACGAAAGGACGGCTGTGGTTGTCGCAGCGGCGAGGCGATTACCTTTTGCTTGCGGCTGCGATCGGCATGGCTGGCTTGACGCTGCTGCCCTACGGGTTGTTTGGTCACGCAGAGTTTGGGCCGCTGGTGACTGCTGCACAGGCAAGAGCCATGCCCGAATTTCAGGCACCGCTTGGGCGCATTTCCTTCTTCAACCATCGCGATCCGCTGGACTTCTGGTTTGATGGGATTCATAGCGGGCTCGGCTTATCGTTAAACCCGCTGATTGTCAGCGTTGGGTTGCTGTTGCCCGTGCTGTGGTGCTATCCACGCCAGTTTCCATTAGTGCAGCAATGTCGTCCTGCGATGGCGTTGCTGCTGCAGATCCTGATCGCCGCGATCGGTTTCTTTTTGGCGGCTCATGCGCTGCTGTTTCACTTGTTTTTGCCCAGTCGCTATACCCTTCATAGTCTGCGAATGGTGGTCGCGATCGCAGGAGGCGTGGCGTTATGCATCCTCATTGATGCGGCGGTGCGGGCGTATCAGCAGCGGTGGCAAGGCAAAACTGCGCGGCTTGTCGCATGGGGCATCGCTGTTTTGGTCGCAGTGCCCCTGCTCTTTTTTCCACAAATCTTCTGGGCGAAGCATTTTACAAGAGCAGGACTGGTGGCAGGCACGCATCCAGCCCTGTACGAGTTTTTTCAACAGCAGCCCAAAGACAGCCTGATTGCCACACTGTCTGCTGAGGCAGACAATTTACCCGTCTTTGCCCAGCGATCGGTCTTGGTGTCTGGTAAATATGCGATTCCGTACCATCCGGCTTACTACAATCAGATTCGTCAACGCGCGATCGCTTTAATCCATGCCCAGTACAGCTTCGACGGGGCAGCAGTCCGAGAGCTAATACAGAAGTACGGCGTTGACTTCTGGTTGGTGGAGCGAACCGCCTTCACGCCTGCTTACCTGGATAGTCGCTGGCTGAAGCTTTTTGAGCCAGCCAATACAGAAGCGCGGGCTCAGTTAGCCACAACGAAGCCTCCAGTATTGGCTCAGATGATGGATCGCTGTAAAGTCTTTGAGAGTGGGAATTTTGTTGTCTTGCAGGCAGATTGCCTCCGTAAAGAAACCTGATTCGACTTTGTGAAGACCCGAGCCAATGTGCGCTGCCCTAAACCCTGTGATGTTTTGCAGTCAGACCCATTTAAACTGTTGAGGCGACCCGATCCCGTAGGGTCATGGCATGCCCAGCGTCCAATCAACGGGTGTCGGGTAACGTCTTTAGATTCAGAGGGATGAGCTCCGGAGTGCGTTTAAAAATGGCGATGAACCGATCGAACTTGTTGACGTTGCGGCCGTTTGCTAAGCAGCCCATCCTGGCAGTGGCAATGCTGTTTGCAGCCTGCTGCCTATTGTTGCTGACGTATCGCCACTACAGCCTCTATAGCTCTTACGATCAGGGCATTTTCAATCAACTGTTCTGGAATAGTGCTCATGGCAGGCTGTTTGAAAGCTCCTTGTCATCGGTACTATCGGCGGATGTCGTCCATCAGGGTGCGATTCCGCTGGTGTCGTATCGCCATTTAGGGCAGCACTTCAATCCGATTTTTCTGCTCTGGTTGCCTCTTTATGCGCTATTTCCGTTTCCAGCGACCCTTAGCGTCCTACAGGTTGTGCTGATTGCTGCGGCTGGGCTGGTGCTGTATGCACTGGCGCGACAGTCTTTAGCGCCAGCGCTTTCGGGGGCGATCGGGGTCAGCTTTTACGGCGCGAATGCGGTGTTGGGGCCTACGTTGGGCAATTTTCACGACTACAACCCACTGCCGTTACTGCTCTTTAGCCTCTTTTTGGCACTCGAAAAGCGCTGGTGGGTGCTGTTTTGGGCAATGGCGCTGCTCACTTTGAGCGTTCGAGAAGATGCGGGTGTTACGCTCCTCAGTGTGGGGGCGTATCTAGTGATCAGCCGTCGTCAGTGGCGGGTGGGTCTGGCACTGTTTGCGATCGCGGTTACCTACATTTTGCTGTTGACCACTGTGGTAATGCCATCGTTTTCACCCGATGTGTCGCAGCGCATGATTGTCGAACGGTTTGGGCAGTATACGGGCGGTAAAGCAGCAACCCCTGTAGAGGCGATCGGGGCCATGCTGTTGCAGCCCGGCCAGATTCTGGCAGAGATTTTTTCGCGCTTCCCTAAAAAACTATCGTATTTGGTTGACCACTGGCTACCGCTCGCCTTTGTGCCTGCCATTGCCGCCGATGCGTGGCTGTTGGCAGCCTTTCCCTTCTTAGAGTTACTGCTCATGCGGGGAGAAACCCCGCTATCGATCAACATTCGCTATGCCACGCTGGCCGTGCCGGGACTCTTTTACGGAGCCATTCTTTGGTGGTCTCAGCACCCAAAAGCGTTCCAAGTGCGTATGAAACGTTTCTGGGCCGTTTGTCTGGCGCTTTCGCTGTTATTTACCGTGACCTCCAATCCCAATCGGACGCTGTCTTTTCTCATTCCCGACTCCATCCGTCCGTGGGTCTATGTGCCGCCGCTACAACAGCTTCAGCATGCTGCACAGGCACGTACCGTTATGGCACAGATTCCACCCCAGGCCAGTGTTGCAGCAACTACCTACTTGATCTCGCCTCTATCCAGTCGGCAGGCGATCGTGCGGTTTCCAACCTCCATTCAGTTTCGGAATGAAGCTCAGCAGACTGAAAAAGTGGCGTACATCATTGTTGATTTGTGGCAATTGCAACAGTATCAGCCAGCGTTTAAGCTCGAAAGAAATTTACTGCAAAGAAGTCTAAATCTGATTGATCAGCTCCTAAAAACACAGGAATACGGCATTCAAACGTTTCAAGATGGGGTAGTACTGTTGCAGCGAAGTATCAAAACCGAGCCTGGCATCGCTGCTCAATGGCAAGCGTTTACAAAGCGAAACCTCACGACACCGTAGATATGGGGCAGCTTCCAAGAAAGATTTACCCCTTGTAGAGACGCAACGCCTTGCGTCCCTACATAAGACCTGACCCTGGTTACCTGACAAAAGCCCTTGAAACTCATCCCCAATCTTTGTTGAAGTTGGCAGCTAACCGCCCAGCAAAAGGTTTTGTCAGTCGATCGATGTCGTCTGGACTAAAGTCGAGCTAAGGCTTGATCCATACACGCCCTCATCTTTTTCGCTAGAAGCTGAACATTCGGTTCTTGAAGGATGCCAAGGTGATCTCCAGAAATATCGTGAATCTCCAATCCTCCAACGGCCAGACTTTTCCAAGCTTTCAAGGTGCTAAAGTGGTTTTCATCGATCGCACGGAATAAAACAGCCTCACCTGAATACGGTTGTGGTGTGTAGCTGTTAAACGCGTAATCCCGGAATATAGTCTGAGCCTCTACATCAGAAACCCGAACACCCACATCAGAAACTGGTGCAGCGGCTGGATGAATTCCTTTCTGCATTCTCTTCCGAATATAGGGGATCCCTTGTCGTAGAATTTTTCTAGCATGAAGATGAAGTAGTTGCGTAAACGAAAGTTTATTTTTTCCTGGGATTGCACTGTCAAACAAACCCAGCAATGCTACTTTTTCACCCTGCAGATGGAGTTGCTGCGCCATTTCAAAAGCGACCAAACCACCCAAAGATTCACCTGCAAAGAAATAAGGACCCACAGGTTGCTGTGCCCGTATTTCTTTAAGATAACGGGTAGCAAGCTCAGTAATGCTAACTAAGTTCATTGATGATTGGTCGGATTTCTCACCCTGAGCAGCATGTAATTCTTCTTCTAGATAGACTCCGTATACTGTTTGATCTGTGCCTAAATGTTTTGCCAGCTCATAGTAAAGAAAGATTCCGTAAATACAGAATAAGGGAGTCTTAGAGTCACCTTTTTGAATTGTGACTAAAGTCTGCGAAGATGATGAACAACCTTCCTTCCGTAGCGTATTAGCTAATTGCTGAACAGTAGGAGCTTGAAAAAGAATCGACAGGGGTAGCTCTTTCTTATAGGTTTTCTCAATTTCAGTAATTAAGGCTACAGCTAAGAGGGAATGCCCCCCTAATTCAAAGAAATTATCCTCCATATTGATTGGAGAAATATTCAAGACGTTCTCCCAAATCTTGAGCAGCTGAAGATCGAGATCATCCTGAGGAGCGATAGATGTTTCATGAACAGTTTCTGAAGACGGTCCTGAAACCTTTTTGCCAATTGGGCTAATGACTTCCTGACGGGTTTGATCGGGTACAGGTAAAGCTTTACGATCAACCTTCCCGTTCGGAGTCAAGGGAAGAACATCAAGAAAGACGAAGATGGAAGGCACCATATACTCCGGCACGTTCGCTCTCACTAAGCTTCGTAATTCACTCGTAGATGGTGACTGATTGTTTAGAGCAACAATGTAACCCACTAGACGTTTATCCCCGGGAGCATCTTCTCTCACAATCACCACCGCTTGCTGTACAGCAGGGTGCTCCACTAAAACGGATTCAATCTCCCCTAATTCAATGCGAAACCCACGAATTTTCACTTGAAAATCTAGACGACCGAGACATTCAATACTGCCATCGGGCAAGTAGCGAGCTAGATCACCAGTCTTATAAATGCGGGACGCTCCAGTTTCACAAAAGGGGTTTGGGATGAATTTTTCAGCCGTCAAGTCAGGACGCTTCAAATAGCCCTTGGCTAATCCTGCTCCACCGATATGCAATTCCCCTGCGACGCCGATCGGTACTGGTTGTAAAAGAGCATCTAAGATATAGATTTCAGTGTTCGCGATCGGTTTACCAATGGAAATTCGACGCTCATTCAGTCCAACTTTATAGACTGTTGACCAAATCGTTGTTTCGGTCGGTCCGTATAAGTTCCAAAGTTCTCCGCTTTTTGCTAACAATTCAGCCGCTAATTCTCTGGAGATTGCTTCGCCGCCAGAAAGGACTTTCATCGTCTGATTTCCTTCCCAGCCAGCTTCTAGCAATAGTCGCCAAGTTGCTGGGGTAGCTTGCATGACAGTAATTCCCAAGTTGGAGATGGTTCTTGCCAATTTCCTACCATCCATTGCGGCCTCGCGACTGAGTAACACCACTCGCGCTCCGACAATCAACGGTAAGAAAAGCTCTAGCACCGCAATATCAAAAGAAAGAGTAGTAACCGAAAGCAACCGATCGTCAGGGCTAATTCCGGGCTGCTGCTTCATGGAGTCTAAGAAGTTCACAACGCCACGATGCAAAACTTGCACACCTTTTGGTTTACCTGTTGAACCTGACGTGTAAATAACATACGCAATATTGTCTGGAGTAACGCTACTACTAGGCGTTTCCTGAGACTCCTGAGCAATATCATGCCAGTCTGCATCTAAACAAATAACAGATGCTCCCTGTGTAGGTAATTTTTCTACTAATCGCTGTTGTGTTAACAGCAATTTAACTTGAGCATTATCGAGCATATAGTCCACTCGATCCGAAGGAAAATTGGGATCGATCGGTACGTAAGCGGCTCCAGCCTTGAGAATACCAATTAATCCCACAACCATTTCTAGGGAGCGCTCGACACAAATACCAACTAAGCCATCCGGTTGTACACCTGCTTTTTGCAGGTAATGAGCCAACTGATTCGCCCGTTCGTTCAATGCTTTATAGGTAATTGCTTGATCTTCAAAAGCAACAGCAATTGCCTCTGGGGTACGGTCTGCTTGTTCAGCAACTAACTGATGAATGCATTTATCGTGAGGATAATTTGTCTGAGTACCATTCCATTCCACAAGTAGCTGCTGTTTTTCTTTCGCTGTTAGCAGCGGCAACTCAGAAATAGCTCGGTCTGGCTGAGTAACAATCCCTTCTAACAAGGTCTGAAAATGTCCGTTCATCCGTTCAATAGTCTCAGCGTCAAACAAGTCAGTGTTGTATGACCAAATTCCTTCCAATCCATTAGTAGTTGGCTTTAAGAATAACGTTAAATCAAACTTCCCTTCATTATTTTCAATCACCCAGGGACTTGCAGTTGTTCTGGAAAGCTCAACTGCTTGTAAAGGAACATTTTCCTCAAAGACAAACGTGACCTGAAACAAGGGCGCATAGCTTGAGTCTTGCTGCGGACACAGTTCATCAACTAACAAGCAATACGGTGCAGATTGGTGAGTTTGAGCGAGCGACGCTACTTTCTGTACCCTCCCCAATAGTTCTTGAAACTTGGGGTGACCAGACAGATCGGTGCGCAAGGGCACAGCATTAACAAAGTTTTCTGAACCAATACGGCTAACCAAAGGAGAACCGACGATGATATCTTCTGTACCTGCATGACGGTAGAGTAAAACATCAAACGCTGCTAATAACGTTGTAGAAAGGGTGACTCCTGCCTGTTTGCTCAATAAGTCGAGCGCTGCCGTTAGTTTCTGAGAAATTAAAAAGGACTGAGACTGGCCTCCGAAAGATTGCTCTGCGGGTCTTGGTCGGTCAGTTGGCAACGATAACAACGGTGGTGCGCCAGCAAGTTGTTGTTTCCAATAGACGAGGGAATCCTGGATGGGCAATTTGCGTAGCTCTGCAAGCAGGGTTTTGAAAGATGCGTCGTAAATATCTTTATTAATACATTTCAGCTTTGGGTCATAGTGCAAGATCAAGCGCAGGATGCCCAAAGCCGCAACCCACTGCCCGGCTTGTACATGTCTGATAATTTCGTAGGGTAATCGATCGATAAAAAGCTTTGTCCAAGCCCGCTCACCCTGCCTGTAAGCGGCTTCATAGTTCTTATTTCCAGTCTCTTGAATATAACTCCACTGCAAACTAAGTAGCTGAGGGTTACAAAGCTCAGGTATGTAACGGTTCATGAATGAGCCAATTTCGAGGGAAACCGAAATCGTT
>NZ_PVWK01000135.1 GCF_003003795.1 Stenomitos frigidus ULC18
TTTGCTTTAATTGCTCTATGAGGGTCATGGACTGAATGGACTGAATAATAACTACTCAGTCCATCCTCATTTTCTTATTCTTGTATGAAACCACCCTGCCTGACCAGAGGGAAGGGGGACGTCATGCGAGTGCTGCGGCTGTTCTCTTCTTCTGGCTCAAGACTAACTGCTACGTCTTGCCTAGTATTCACTTGGTAGACTCAGGCTGCTTCCCTAGCAACCGCCCAAAACCAACCGTTGATTGGTCGTTTGGTGGTGAGGATTGACCGCTCTTGCGCTCGATTAGCCACTTTAGGAACAAAGCAACCGAACCAGAGCCGACAAACAGGGAACTGATTGCTTGCCAATTTGTGGTCGCAAATTTGTTCAGCGAGTAGCCCAGGTTGCTTAGCTTTGCACAACTACGGTGCTCAATTGCCAGTACGACCAGCGCTTTTTGGACAGCTGCGCGAGGGCTAAGGCCGCGGCGGCTGGGGCTTCTAGACCGCCAGTCGCTTCCATCACAACCAGCGTTGGTTGCAGTTGCTGTAAGCGTTGCACCAAAGCGGCAATGCCGGCTTCCGTATTGGCGACTTGAAACGCTTCTGCGGTGGGTCGAATGTGACCATCAAGTTGAGCCTTCGAGACATCAATCCCAACCCAATATGCGGTTTGATTCATGAGCTTTTTGGAGTAGACAGCATCCTGGTCGGACTCAAACTTGCACGATACGGAATCAAAGTTCCAGGCGATTGTTCGAGTTCAGTAGCCAAGGTGTGTGGTGACCCAAGCTTCTGCTCGGCTTCTAACAACCCAGTGCCAATCGGTCTACCACACACTCTCAACATACAAGTGCAAGGCAGGCGATCGCCAATTAAAGATAAGAACTGGTAGACATTCACGTTGGGTGGTAGCTCGTTGATGCCCAATTCATCGTCACCCATCAAGTGGACTACGAACTCCTCGCCCACCCCGGTTTAGGACATGGGTATAAATCATGGTTGTCTTAACGTCCTTGTGCCCAAGCAACTCTTGAATCGTGCGGATGTCATACCCGTTCTCTAACAAATGAGTGGCAAAGCTGTGCCGGAAGGCGTGACAGCCAATCCGCTTGGTAAGCCTTACAGCCCTTGCTGCTTGTTTAACCGCTTTTTGTACTCCACTTTCATGCAAATGATGCCGACACATCAGCCCACTGCGTGGATCTTTGGTAAATGAACCGGATGGAAACACGTATTGCCAGATCCACTCCCGATTGGCATTGGGATATTTACGCTCCAGCGCAAAGGGCAAATTTACGGCTCCAAACCCTCTGCTCAAGTCCCGTTGGTGTTGTCGTTGGAAACCCACTAGATGATCTCGTAATTCTGCTGCGACACTCGCTGGTAGCAGCGTCACACGACTCTTGCTACCTTTGCCGTCTCTGACCACAATTTGGTGTTGGGCAAAGTCAACATCCTTGACTCGTAAGCGCAACCCTTCGCTCAAGCGAAGACCACTCCCGTACAGCAGCTTCACCACCAATTGATAGACTCCATCACACTGCTGGATCACGGTGATTGCCTCCTGCTTGGTCAACACTGTAGGCACATACTGAGGTCGTTTCGCTCGAACAGCATCAATGCCCGTCATTTCAAGATTGAGCATTTTGCACACTTCCCGATAGAGAAACAGCAAGGCGCTGAGAGCTTGATTTTGGGTTGAAGCGGAGACCTGCCCATCAACGGCTAGATGGGTGAGAAATGCTTCGATTTCAGCTTTGCCCATCTCCTTTGGATGGCGCTTATTGTGGAACAGGATGTAGCGGCGAATCCATTGTACGTAGGTTTCTTCCGTGCGGTAGGCGTAGTGCTTGAGCCGAATCGCATCCCGCACCTGATCCAGCAATTTCTTGGGAGGTGGTTGCATAGAGATAAGTAGATGTACCGTGTATTAAATAGTACATATGCTCATCCGTATAAGGGATCTGAAAATATGCGGAAAGATTCTAGCTAATCAGCTTAAACGGCGTATTATGCGGAAATAATCAGCATAAGTAGTGATTCGGGATCTTAGGCTGAATCGTTCTGCCTATCTACCCATTTTGGGATCTTAGGCGGAAATTTTCAGTCTAATAATAGTTAGGCGGCTTGAGTCCTCGGCGGGGACAGTGGTGGAAAATGCTTTGTCGGTATTCAGCATTAAGCTAACCTGAAGATCCCTGAGCCAGTGGAGCAATACCCCAATGTTCCTCTAAAATATTGTTAAGTGTCTTTAGTGTTTAATGCCATGACTGGGATAGAACCCTTTGTTGATCCTTTAGCAGGTGGTTTGGTTGGGATTTTGGTGGACACTGCAAAGAAAGTTGGGGGTGGGTTCGCTCAAGTAGTAGGCGATCGCGCCAAAGCTGCTGCTGCTCTGAGGCAGTACGCTGATAAATACGCTAATCGCTATGGGGAAGTCCGTTTTCTGGGAATGAGACAAGGTATCCCCTTGGAAGGGATTTACACCAAAGTTCGCTTTTTAGATGAGTTGAGTATTTGCAGCTTAACTTCATTAAAAGCTCTAGAACAAAATTACCGAAAGACCCAGAAACAACGTTTTCAAGCCCAGAAAACTGCTGGGTTAGATAGCTCAACGATCGTTAATGAAAATCAATTTTTAATGGTGTTGGGCAAACCTGGCTCCGGAAAATCTACGTTTCTACGACGCACAGGACTAGAGGCACTTAAAGGAGAAAAAGGCAGTCTTAGGCATCGCTGTATTCCTGTACTTTTAGAACTGAAACGGTTTAATACTAATGAAATTGACCTTACCAAAGCGATTGCAGATGAACTATCAAATTTTGGATTTCCTGAAACCGAAACATTCACTTTAAAATTACTAGAACAGGGTAAACTGCTGCTTTTAATGGATGGATTAGATGAAGTTCCTATAATACATCAAGATGCTGTTATTGGAGCTATCCAGGGCTTTGTTACTCGCTATGATAGTAACCGCTATATAGCATCTTGTCGTATCGCTGCTTACCAAAGTGCCTGGAATCGTTTTCAAGATATTGAATTAGCAGATTTTGATGACGACCAGATCCAGCAATTTATTTGCAATTGGTTCCAATCTGAAGCGAATCGAGAAGTACAAGCTGCTGAAAGATTCTGGGAATCTCTGAATGATCCTAATAACGTTGCTGCAAAAGAACTAGCGCATACACCTCTGTTACTTACTCTGCTTTGCAGAATTTATAAACATGAACAAAAATTGCCGTCGAGTCAAGCAACTTTATATCGCAAAGCATTAGACCATCTTTTAGAGGATTGGGCAAAGGAAAAAAAGCTTCAGCAAGATCCTATCTATCAGCGATTCAGCAATGAAGTAGAAAAGGATTTATTGTCTCAGATTGCTTATCAAGGTTCTGTTAATGATCAAGTTTTCTTCACTCAAGAAGAGCTGATAGAGCAGATCAAAGATTACTTGTCCGATATAGTAGATAAGCCAAAATATTTAAATGGGAAAGCAATTTTAGATGCAATTTCAATTCAACAAGGTATTCTCATTGAACGTGCTGAGTACATTTTTTCATTCTCTCATCTTGCTTTTCAGGAATATTTGACAGCCCAGTATATTGGTCGAGATTCCAGTTTAATCAGAAACTCTTTAGAACAAAATTTAGATAATTTAAGATGGAGAGAGATATTTATTTTAATAGCTGGTTTGCTGCGTTGTGGGGATACGTTTTTAGAGCTTATGGAGGAAAGATTGCTATCCTATAATTATCTCAAAACACCTAAGCTTAGGGGACTGGCTAAATGGGTAGTTCAAGCAGTAGATGATTCAGAAGAAAAGTGCAGATCTGCCACAAAGCGGGCTGCAATATATGTGTTCATCAGTATTATCTTCGATGAGCAACGTGATGCTGGCAAGCCACATTCCTACCGAGTAAATCATTTACTCAATGCACTCTCACCTAGCTTATTTGGTGAGATATGGGAGCTTGGATTTCCTGTCCCTGACATTAATTTTGTTGCTGAAGATGGATCGGAAATAATATTGGATGATCGACCTGTTTATCCTGATCAAATGAATAAATATCTCCCTCTAATTCATGATAAGCCTAGTCTAGAATTTGCATGTGATTTAGTACGCAAATTTGAAGAAAACAAAATTTTTAGAAATATTGATTGTCAAGGTTTAATTTTTAAACTAGAAGCACTTCAGGATGAAGCTCCTATCGAAATTTCAGCGGTATATGCAGATGATGAAGGTTATCGATTCTATATAAATCGAATTCGGCAAGTGTGGCTCGAATCCCTTGAATTTCAGGAGGAATGGCTTGATTTACCCTATGAAGAGTCTTACGCCTTGGCAAATTATTTATATATCAGCGAACTAATGGTTCGTTGTAAAGAAGCGGCAATACAGATATCTAGGGAAGTTTGGCAGGGAATTGAAGAGAGAATGCTGGTAATTATGGGAAGTGAAGCCACCTAACAAGTCGATGAAGCGGACGAGCGAGAGATCTTGGGGGGTTGCCGAGGTTATCTGCCGCCGCTTATCTTGGTCGTTAGACTGCTCAATTTAATCAATGTAGGTTTCACAAATTACCTTGATCCACTTCGTTCCATAGGGCGCTTGGTTCGATCAACGGTTGCACGTGAAACAGGGGCAGCAGTGGTCATAATTCGAGTGCGACTTTGAGATTTCCAGTGCTGATACTGTAGGAGCGGGAATGATGCGACCTGTTTTGCCATTGCCCAGAAGAACACATAGCTCGCTAACAATCTCTCAAACCCAGTAAATCTTGATTCTCGAAGTTCTTCTAGCGTGATTTGGCGATCGAAAGAAGTGTCAATGTTGGAACTAGAAAGAACGATCGCATCTTGAAAGCTTTGATGTGCGATCGCTGGATCATGTCCTAGAGCAATAATCTCTGCACCTGTACTAAGGTTTTGAACTCCAATGGCTTGCTTCCCGCTCATCACAATGGCACTTTCACTCTCCTTCTGCATCGGACTCCGCCGCCCATCGGGAATGCCCAGAAAGATCAGTGAGCCTCTGACCACTCGATGTCCATACTGGTGCAGCATATGATCTTGTGGATTCCCGCCATGCACATCTAAAGAAGCAATCCCATAACTGAGAGAAAAGAGCTTACTCACATAACATCTTAGAAGTTGATGAATCCAAGGCGCATCTCCAATAACGACAGAACGTTTCCCTGTTCGTGCTAGGAGCGGTCGATGCTGAAAATATCGCAATGCTAAACTCCAGAGCCAAGGACCAAAGATGTAAATCAGAATGTCTGCAGCGATGAGTAAAGGCAGTAAAAATCCAGGAATCGACAGGCTGGCAAAGCCAAAAATGATCCGAAATACAGTTTGAATGAATGGGATGCCTAGTCCAACTGTGAGCGCAATGTAGAGTGAGTGAATTGCCCACACAAGCGGCGCTTCAATGATATGCTGTGCCCACTTCTTACTACTTTGAAGGAGTTGAGAATAATCTGACGAGCGATTGATTTTGCCTTTCGCAGTTATCCCCACGATCGCTTCAGCACGATTGGGGAAATCAATTTTCATTTTTTCTAGCATCAACACATCGGCGGTCGATAATGTCATGCCAAATGCACCTTGATGAGCAGGGAATCTCGCTCTTAACTGTTTTGCAACGTGTAGCAGTAGCTCTGTTAAAGTTGCTTGAGCCGCAGCGATCGCAACGGTTGTGGGTTCTGCGGTTCGTCGTCCACTGCCATTGATGAAAATTCGTCTCGTAAAACTTGACTCTTGATAGTAGTACTGGGAGATTGCAGTTCCCATCAGACTGCACAGCTCTCCAGTTAGGATAAAGAATTCGCGAATGTTTCCTTGAAGGTGCAATTCTTCTAGAGCATTCGTTGCTTGCAGGGTTGGGAAGGTTTGTCCAGACTGACTGATTGCAAGCACGATCGAGGTCTTGCCCAATCGTAAACTGCCGTCGTACTGCAATCGTTGGAGAAGCTGATTTGAGGAAATGGTTTTAACCGTCAAGGCTGGACATATCAGCGTGAGATCTTGAGCAAATCGCTCACCGAGCCAAAGACTACTTTCAACTCCTGTAATCAATAAATCGATCGCGGGTGTATCCGTGACCCGCTCTAGTTTGAGGTTCTTAGCTTTCTCAATGAGTAGTTCAACTAAGTAATCTGCGGTCTGACGATTAAACGAAGTTGGATCATCCCAAGATTGCTCGATCGACTTTAGAATCTTAGGAATTTCCTGAATGTCACGTTGGACGGGATCTGCTGCATGTTCTTCCGGGGGCAGAATGTAGGAATTGCCTTGCAGCGGAATCCAGCGCTCTTCAAGTTCTGAGCTTCTCAGTTCTCGGTCTTCGAGCATTGAGTAAACGGTGATGTGATTCACGCCGACCCAGGCAATTTCGCCACCTTTCTGGTCCAGATCTAATCGATACGATCGCGGAATATGAGACAGTACCGCATCGACCGCAGCAGGTTCTGAAGCATAGACCATATAATCATCTTGAACATTGAAGCCAGTTGCAATCGGTTGTCCCCAAGCACTGACAACAAGAGTGGCTTCACTCAGAGTTGAAGCTGTGACCAAGCCGAAACTGCCGTGCGCTCTGGATAAAAAGAGTTTTGTGGCTTGATACAGATTGTTATGAAAGAAAACGTGAATTGCAGTTTTGACAAAGTTAGGAAGCCTTGCAGACCATTGTCCGATTGAATGATGCTGACTGAATGCTTGAACTAGCTCTTGCTCAAATTGATTCACATGTTTTCTCGATAGTTCAAGCATCGAACTGGCATACGGCATTAGAAGCTTACCCTGATGACTGAGAAAAACTTTTTCTGCAATCGCACTCCACTCTTCGATCTCGACTTCAGTGGGAGCCGTATTTGGAGCATCTTTGGAGGGAGTTCTGCCACCACAGGCATCTCGCGTCGATTCTGCGATCGCAAGCTGATGTGCCAATCTTAAAGAAGCATCCCACATGCCCTGAGTGATGAGCAAATCCATCATGCCAGCAATTTTGGGAGAGTCGCCCAATGCTGCATTTGGCGTGTGTAAGACTCGTTGTAGCCAAAGTCCTAGCTCTGCATTCTCGATCGTGTTATCAAAGATTGTCCAGCCATCAAAGTCGCCGTTGTGTGTGATCCGATGATTCACTAGATGTCGACCGCAGATCCATTTTCCCTCTTCGACGCGCCAAACATTTGCAAATCGAGCAGGCATCCACTCGTGCCAGTGAGTCTCTAAAACAGCCGGTGGGCTACTGGTTGCAAATCGATAGTGCCAGATTCCTAAAACTGCAACATCTGAAGCCTTAGCGCCTTTTCCTGCGGCTTTGCGCCGAGTCTTTGAGAAAGCAGATTCTAGAGATTGAGTCAGATTTTTTCGCTTTTGATTGACAACTTTTTCGCCAACGAAAATCGCTTGATTTGCGCGATCACGAGCGAAAATAGCACCGCCGCCTGCTTGCTCTCCTCGAATTTCAGTCTCTCGACCCATTGTTTTGAAAATCTCTACCACTCGTGCGGGTAGAAGTTCAGCATCATCTTGCGGGAGCCGTTTTCCCAAAAAACCAAAATTTCCACACATAGTTATTTAGCGAGAGATAGAGCTTTTCAAGCAGTCTTCAATTTTGCTAAGTAGGCGGGGTAACTCAATCGGTTTGGTATCATAGTCATCGCAACCGGATGCGAGCGCTTTTTCACGATCGCCTGTCATCGCATGAGCCGTTAAAGCAATGATTGGGATGCGGCTCGTTTGTGGATTGGCTTTGAGTCGCTGTGTTGCTTCCCATCCATCTATGACAGGCAAATTAATATCCATCAGAATGACTTGGGGTTGTTCTGAAAGTGCTTTTGAGACTCCTTCTGCTCCATCACTTGCGAGTACAACTTCATAGCCGTGACGCAGTAACCGACGACTGAGCATATCGGAGTTTAGTTCATTGTCTTCAACTAGTAGAATTTTCAAGGGTAAGTTCGGGGATTGTACTCCCGGAAACTCAGGCTGGAGATCATCGGTTTGTACAACCTCTGCAACTTGATGCGACGACGATCGCTTCACTTGCTCTAGTTCAAACTGCAATGCTTCGACTTGCTGCTTGAGTTCAGCTTCGAGTTGCTTTTGTTCTCTAAACTCTTCGACAACGCCTTGATAATGCTCGACTTGCTCGCGTAACTGAACTGCTTGTAAACAAGTTGCTACTTTTGTACGCAGCAGCGTAGATGGGAAAGGTTGGATAAGGTAATCTGTTGCTCCGAGTGCAATTCCTTGTAAAACTTGCGGCATCTGATCAGAGGCTGCAATAAGCAAAATAGGAACGTCTTTCAATTTCTGGTCTGATAATAGTTCTGTGTGATTCACCTCTAACAAAATTAAATCAAAAGTAGCATCAGGAAGAATCTCTAAAGCTTGCTGCTTGGTTGTCGCCATCTTGACCTGATAGCCCTGGCGTTCGAGTTGTCTAGCGATTGCAGTATTCGCAGCAATGATGAGAATATGATTGCTTTCACTCAGAGAGAAGTCAGTTCTTTGTGTCGGTTGCCAAGCTAAAAACTTCGACTCACTTGATTCGCTAGTTTGAGTGTGACGAGCTAAAACGCTATCGAGATTGTTCACCAGACTTAATAACTTCTGTGCTGAGTTGTGAAGTTGTTCTAGATCTGAGACGAAATCATGAGGGGCTTCTTCTAGTAAAAGTTCACAGTAACCGATAATGGTGCTGAGCGGGGTTAGAAGTTCTCGTCGGAGTGCTGGAGCAAAAAGATCGATCGTCCAATCTTGCTGTTGTACTTCGAGTAAGACTGGATTCAAAATACCTTGCACCAATTTGAGCAATTGCAAGGCTGAAACATAAATCTTTTGGAGATCATTCGAGAGCGATGAATCTTCATCGCTCGCATCTAGCAACATATCGCTATAGCTGATCATGCTGTAGATTGGCAGTTCAAGCTCTTGGCGAAGCGATGTCCATGAAAGTGATGGTTGAGTGTGATTCAGAGTCACTGGCTCTGGAGGCTTTGGTACGACTGGTTTGAGCAGCGAATCCATTTTCTCAACTAATCGTGCGAAATCTACAGGTTTCGTATCATACTCATCGCAACCTGCCGCGAGAGCTTTTTCACGTTCACCGACGATCGCATCTGCCGTCAAAGCAATGACTGGAATCTGCTGAGTTTGTGGATTGGCTTTAATCTGTCGAGTTGCTTCCCATCCATCTAAGATTGGCAAATGCAAATCCATCAGAACGAGATCAGGTTGATCTGATTGAGTCTTCGTCACCCCTTCTTCACCATTGACTGCGATAATCACCTGATATCCTTTTCGTTCTAAACGACGACGGAGCATATCACGATTGATTTCGTTATCTTCAACTAAAAGGATCGTGGTCATCTGTCATTCCTGCGAATACTAACCAATTAACTGCTGACTAATTTGATCAATGACTTTTGTTAAAGGATGATCGGGGTAACAAACTGAGAAAATCTCGCTGCTCGACAGGTGCATCATCTCTTCTGAGAAGGGCAAAATTCCGGCAACTGGAACATCGTAAGAAGTTTCTAGCTGCTGACGATAGGTTTCTACATCAAAGTTCGGCAATGCCCGATTCACAATTAAAGAAATATTTTCAACCGACAGCATTCGAGCAAGTTCTACAATCACCGCTGTTCCCTGATAATCCTGATAGTCCGGGCGAAGAACGAGCAGCAATAGACTGGAAGCCGCGATCGCTTGTAAAGTCTCCGGAGCGATCCCAGGATGACTATCAATCAGTAGAAAATCTAGACTCAGATCGCGACTAATTTCAGAAAATCCATCGAGTAACTTCTCATCGTGGTAGCCTTCTCGCAAAATTCGAGTAATCTCATCTGCTTTGACACTGGCTGGAATCAGATAAACTGCCCCCTCAGATTGTTCCGGTAAAACCCGGCTGAAGTCATAGGTTGCTTCATGCAAAGCACAGCGCCCCGACAAGTAATCATTCAAAGTTAGTGTGACTGTTTCATCATCTAATCCAAACAGGATATGAATTCCGGGTGATTGCAAATCAGTATCCACAATCCCTACTCGGTATCCCTGCTTTGCCAGGCTAATTGCGAGATTGCACGTCAAATTCGATTTGCCTGTGCCACCTCGGAAAGCGTGAACTACGATCTTTTTAGTGGTGCGATTGCCTTCGGCGACAGCGAAGCTCCCGCGTTTTGAGATCGTTGACAAATTCACTTTCTGAATCGTGGAACGTTCTTCATTTGCAGAGAAGCGAGAGAGCGAAGGATAGAGAGAACCCCGATATAAGTTCTCAACATCTCGCCCGCCTTTGCCCCGTTTCTGATTTTGGCGAAAATGGTTGGTTGCTGCAAGTTCGTCTGCGATTTGAACCCTCTGATCCTTGTGAACGGCAGCTTGCAAGAAATTCACTTGTTGTACTAGCGTTCGTTCGCGGGACTGAACTTCCTGCGCCATTTTCTGAAACACTCGGACTAACTGCCCAAACTCATCCTGTTGCTGGTTGAGGTCATTTAGGCTACCTGGGGTAAAGGTTTTTGCTTCGATTTCTGCTGCTGCTGTGGTTAAGCGATCGACTTGTTGTAGATAGAGAATTTCTTGATCTCGCAAACGTTTCTTCTCTAAACAAGCTCCAATTCTTGCCTTTAATAGCGTGGGATCAAAAGGCTTCTGCAAATAGTCTTCCGCTCCAAGTTCGATACATTTCACCGCCCCCTCAATTTCCTCTAAAGCAGAAATCATGATCACTGGAATATCCCGCCAATTTTCATGCTGTTTGAGTTGCTCTAGCAATTCCAAGCCGTTCATGTCTGACATAATCACATCAAGCAGGATGAGGTCACAAGGCGCTGCTTTGAGTTGTTCTAACGCTTGCTGAGCGCTGGTCGCAGTGGTAACCGTTGTGTAGCCCTGTCGTTTTAACTTGCGAGCAAGAAGATCAGGATTAGAATCATCAATGACTAAAATCATCCCGTCCTGAATCTGCTTTTCAGGAGATTCTCGATGTAAACTCACAAACGTTGTGGTTGCATTTTGCAGAAAATTAACTGCGGCTAGACTCTTGACTGAAAGAGTCGCAGCGTCCCCTTGTTCGTCGAGAGTTTGTAGCTGCTGCTGTGCTAAGCTCACAATGTCATTCACAAGAATGAGAAGCTGTTGAGCCGAAGCATTAAGATGATTTAAGTCGGGGATCGATTCGGCTGGTGCATCTTCGAGCAGCATTTCACAATAGCCCATAATCGTACTCAAGGGCGTAAGCAGTTCGACTCGCAGCTTCGTTCCAAACCTGTCTAGCTCTCCCTCAATCTCGCTGACTTCTAGCTTTTCGGGATCGAGCGTTGTGATGACTAGACTAAGTAACTGCTTGCTGCAAGCATGGATTTTTTGCAAATCATCAAGAAGCTCTGGCCTCTGCTGAATTTGTGGTTCTTCTAGCAGAAGCTCACTGTAACCGATCATGCCATTGATCGGAGTACAGAGTTCGTGACGAAGATAAACGAGCAGGCGATTTTGAACTGGGGAGCGGTTCATGTTTTATTCCTACGATCGCGGGGCTTTTTTCATCAAACTGCGAATCTCATCTAGAAGCTGACGGTTACTAGAACCCTTTGAATACACTCGTTGCGTTTGCTCACTTAACCATTGGCGCTCCTCAGCAGTCAAATCTTTTGCAGTTAGAACAATGACAGGCAGCGATCGCCACTCAGGATGCTGGCGCAGTTCGCGAATGAACTCAAAGCCATCCATTTCTGGCATCATCAAATCTGATAAAATCACGCCCGGTTTCTCACTTTGCATGACTTCTAAAGCTTTGCGCCCATTCTCTGCTTCTAAGACCTGCCAGCCTGCTTTAGTCAGTTGGCGACTGATCACGTCTCGGTTTTCCGTGTTGTCTTCTACAACCAAAACAGAAGTTGAAGCAGCGTTTGCACAGTACGGCTCTAGTAAGGCGATTAAGCGATCGTAGTCCACAGGTTTAAACAAGTAATCCACGGCTCCCAAGGCTGATCCCAGAGCTTGATCCTCTTCGATCGTGACAATGACAACCGGAATCTTCGTGAGTTCAGGTTCAGACTTGAGCAGGCTCAAAACCTCCCATCCACTCATCTGAGGCATTCTAATATCGAGCAAAATCACATCGGGAGCATGCTGTTTCGCAAGATTAACGCCCTCTTGCCCTCCGAGTGCTGCAATGACGTGATAGCCTTCACGACCGAGAAAACGCTGCATCAGATCATGAACGGCGGGATCATCGTCAATCACAAGAATGGTTCCACCATCGCCCATGACTTCACGCTGAACGGTTGGCTGAGGAATCTCTGGTGCAGCTTTCTCAGTTTGAGCCGTTTCTGCTGGGAGCCGCATCTTAAAGGTTGTGCCTTCTCCTGCTTCGCTCTCGACTTGAATCTCTCCACCCAAAAGTTTGCAGAATTGCTGTGTGATCACCAGCCCTAATCCCGTTCCGCCATATTTGCGCGTGGTCGAAATATCAGCTTGAGTAAACGCCTGAAAAAGCTTAGCTTGCTGCTCCGAAGACATCCCAATGCCAGTATCGCTGACTGAAAAAGTAACCCAGTCTGGCTCTGGACGCTCCACTGTAAGAGTGACTGTACCATTTTCGGTAAATTTGCTTGCGTTACTTAGCAGGTTAAATAAACTCTGTCGAAGCTTTGTGATGTCCGATCGCATTGTTCCAATGTCAGATGGACAATTTACAACGAGTTGATTCTGGTTCTTGACGATTAAGGGATGGATTGTACCGATAATCTCCTGCATTAATGGCGCGATCGTAAAAGTTTCTAGAAACAGTTCAACCTTACCCGCTTCAACTTTTGAGAGATCTAAAATATTGTTAATCAGACCTAAAAGATGCTTGCCCGCGCCATGAATCTTCCGCACATCGGGAATCAAGCTTGGAACTTTCAAATCTGTGATCTCTTCGACCAAGATCTCGCTATAGCCAATGATTGCATTCAAAGGAGTGCGAAGCTCATGACTCATATTCGCAAGAAACTTACTTTTCGTAGTATTCGCTTCTTCGGCTTGAGCTTTTGCTAGTTGAGCCGTTTTCATGCTTTCAGCCAGTTGAGCCGTTCGCTGTTCAACGGCTTGACTTAGCGTTTGCTCTCGTCGAGCGACTTCTAGTGCCATGTGTTGAAACGAGCGCGCTAGTTGCCCTGGTTCGTCTTCACGTCGCGCAATTTTACTAATCTTAGGTGAGTTAAATTCGCTCACTTGCTCAGAGGTAATGGTGTCAGTCGTCAAACTTTGCGCGATCGAGGTTAGCTGATTGAGTGGACGAATGACTCTGCGCTTGAGCAGTCTGTTAATGAGCAGAACGGCAAAGGCAAAGATGGAGGCAAAAATGCCCATCGTCAATCCCAGATACTGTTGCCCACGGTGAAAGACCTGATCCGATGGAACGTAAATGGTTTGAGCCGCAACAATGTCATTAAGTTGCCACCCGAAGCCTCCCCCAGACGGAAAGCTCGCAAGCTGACTTTTAGGAGCCGCTTCAGGCTTACTGTGGCACTGTAAACAACTCTCCTTTTTCACAGCTAACGGACGAGCCGTATAAAAGAGATTCACGCCCTCCATGTTGCGGTAGCCAGACAGCTTGTTGAGGCTTGGCTGCTGCCGAAATTGCTGGACTAGGTTTGCTTCAAACTTGTCCGCTTTATCTCTTGGATTGGTCGGATTGAGCGTTGCTTCCCGATAGATATAGTTCCGATGTTCAGGCTGACTGCGAAAATTCTCAAACACCTCTAGTGCTGAATAAGCAGGAACCGTTTCGCTAATAAACTTGGGTGAGGTCATTAACTGTGCTTGCAGGAGAGGGGCAATGTGCTCGCTGGTGTAGCTCCTGACGGCATTCATGGTTTGAGTTAAGATTTCTGCTTTGGTTGAAACTTCATCCTCTGCTTTTCGCTGCATTGCGTGGGACAACGTGATCCCGCTAAGGATGATGCCAGCAAAGAAGATCAGAGTAAGCAGCAACGTGAACTGGTCTCCCAGCCTGAGCTTTCTCAGCATTTCTATTCCTTGAGTAAGAGTGCTAGAACAATGTCGTAATTGAATTAAGTTAAAAGACTAGACCTGTTTGGCAATAACAATGACAATCCTGAGATTGCAGAGTATCGAAGGTTGTGTCGCAAATACTTTTTAATGACAAACGAAGTATCTCATTCGTGTTCCGTTAAGCGCTAATTCCGAAGAGTTCTTCAATAAATTTTACTTGAGACACACTGTCCCCTTGACTGATTTCCTTCGCTTGTCCTTTGCGACTTATACTCATTGCTTCCATCCCGCTCAAGGTTCGTCTTGCCGTGTGGAATGAGCCAAAGCCCATCATCGGTTTTGTCAGTCGCTTGATGTTGCGGTGATCCTGCTCGATCACATTGTTCATGTATTTGCTTTGCCGTAATTCCGTCTCTGCTGCCAGCGTTTCATCCGCTTTCAACGCTTCGACTGCCACCGGATAGGCAGCGTTCTTATCCACTGTAATCACCCGTGGCGTTTGCGTATGAGTCGCCTTCAGCAGTTCGCGGAAAAATCTTGCGGCTGCTCTGCCGTCCCACTTTGCACTTAGCATGAAGTCCAACGTGTTGGCCATTGAATCCACCGCTCGGTAAAGATATTTCCACACTCCTTTGACTTGGATGTACGTCTCATCCACCCGCCACGAGTCGTTGGTCTGGTTCAAGTGCGGTCGACTCGTTTGTCCAATTCTGGGGTCTAGCTCAACACCCATCGATGAATGGTGGAATGATCCACCTCCACTCCTCGCTCCGCCATCATCTCTTCTAAATCCCGGTAACTTAAAGAGTAGCGACAGTACCAGCGCACATTCAGCACGATGATCTCCGGCAGAAAGTGTCGCCACTTAAATAGGGACGCGCAGCCATTTAGGTTGAGGTCAGAGAATATTGAGCCTTCCTACCTTATCATTCTTGCGACACAACCATAAATGTCACTGATTTAACTTGCATTCTCAGTAACAGAAATATACTCTTAGGCACGTTGGGAAGTCATTAATAGTTATTGAAATTGACTTTCCAATTTTGGAAATGCTAGTGAAAAGTATTTGAATCAATATGGACCAGCGGGCGCATCCATGCAGAAAGTTACGGTTTCGCTGTGTCAGGAAACTTAGAGCTGACCATGTAACCTGATTTTGATTTCTTGATGAGTTTTCTTGTGCTGATCAAGACATCATTGCAGCGAAAAGCTCGGCACAAAGAAAACGGTCGTTTTTCTAGCTGTTGCCTTTACAAGAAGTGAAAACCTTATGGAGTGGGATTCTAGCCAAAACCGTAACTTTCTGTTCAAATGCGCCCGCTGGTCCAACTTGTTGTCGAAGTCATCATGCAGTCTGGAGAAGGATTGGTATGGGAAACAGAACCGCTACCAGATGACTACGATCGCGAAGTGTTGCGCTTTTAACGAAACTGTCAGACTGGATATTCAAGTTGAGAGTAGAAGCCCTGGAGTGAACCCCTGTTTGATAGGCTGGCTATCGCCCTCAAACTTCTGCCCAATGAACTTCTTGCGGATTGTCCTCACTACTGCTCGACTCGCACAAGCCAACTGCAACGCACAACAGACCTGGGCTATGGGGTGTTTCGTTGTAAGGCGTGTCATCGCATGTTCAAAGCCAAGTATCACGGGAAAAGATGTCAAATGGGTTCTATATCCATGCTTCTATAGTTTGCCAAATCAGTCGTAATCGTCTCCCCAAAATGAAATGGGGTCGTTGTCCCAGCACGGCAGGCATATTCCCACTCCGCTTCACTAGGCAAACGGTACTCTCGTCCAGTCTTTTGAGAAAGACGATCGCAGAACTCCACAGCTTCGTCCCAGAAAACTTCCGTGACCGGACGCTTCAGTCCCTTAAAGCGAGACGGGTCTGACCTTATAGCCGAGTTAACTTTCGGCAACTCCGACACTGCAAACCATTGCTCTTGAGTCACCAGGTACTTGCCCATACAGAAGGGCTTAAACCTGACCAGGTGTTGCGGTCGTTCCCAATCCCTTGACTCTACTTCTGTTTGGGGTGCCCCCATAACAAAAGCTCCACCCAGAATGCTTACCATTTCCAGTCCGACACCATAGCCCAGGTCTTCTTGAAAGCTACGCGCTGTCCCTTTTTCTGACTTAACCTGCTCCCCTCTCTCATTCACCGTCACCACCGTAAAGTCAAAGAGCTGTAGCTTCAGACCAGACCCAGCAGCAGTCTCAACCGTCGCCTCAGTCCCCGGAAACGCCACTGGTTCCGGCTCCACCCGTTCTGCTTTCGGTACCACCGCACCGGGAAAACTGGGCTTCTTGTCTGGCACTGCCCGCGCCTTCAAACCGTTCAGCAACCGCCGTTTAGCTTCGGTTTCAGTCACTCCCACCAGATCCACGTAGACAATTTGGGACAGCAGTCCCGCTGGTTGACACTCCCCGACTCTCACTGGAATCAGCTTGCGCTCCAAGCCC
This sequence comes from Stenomitos frigidus ULC18, assembly GCF_003003795.1. GTDB lineage: Bacteria > Cyanobacteriota > Cyanobacteriia > Leptolyngbyales > Leptolyngbyaceae > Stenomitos > Stenomitos frigidus_A. The sequence continues at coordinate 16,455 of NZ_PVWK01000135.1, forward strand.
TGTGGGTCTTGGGCAAACGCCGCTGCCCACTCCGGGTGAACATAATTGGCGTCCAGGAACGGCTGAGAAAGGACTGCGATCGTCTGTTTGGCTTCTTTAATCGCTCGGTCCATATACAGGGCAAAGTTACCGCCAGGTTGAAAGTCCCAGGCTTCCACAATGACGGTGTAGCCTGCCTCTTCTAACGTCCAGGCAAGCCACACGGCCCAGGTTTTGTCGTGACGGTTATAGCTAATAAAGAAGTCTTTCACACGTACTCCGTCCCGTCAGTTCCCTTCTCTTTATACTCCCCGTTCAGCTTAAACCCGGCACCCCAACCGGGCAAGGCTAAGGTCACTGGGCAGTGCAACCGCTTGACGTACCCTTCTGTCCCCGTTACCGTGAGACCAGTACCAGGAAGCAGATATGAGCGGTGTCAGGCTAGACGGTCAGTTGCAACGGGTGCCCGGTGGGTCGTCGATTGTCCTGCTAGCCAAGGAGTTGAAGTACTGCTACTTGCGCATTACCACCTGCAGGTGGTGCTATGACCACCGCAGGCCAAAGGCTTTGTGTTACTCAAGAAGCGTTGGGTCGTGCAGCACGCATTCGACTGGTGGATGGGAGGTCGAAGCTTGGCGCAAGATTGTAAGCCTACTGCCGCAAACCGTAGAGGCACTCATTTACCTTGCTAAGCGCCAGATTCAGGGTTAGGCGCTCGGACTATCTTACCGCTACAGAACCGTTAAAGTGTCCTCTAAAAGCGAGATACTCTCGCCAGAGCTTCCTTGCCGTTTCAATGGAGAACAGTATGCGCAGAAGAAAGTTTATTGGTTACACCTCAGTGGGACTCGGTAGTGCCATCTTCTTACCGAATGGTTTTGCCGCTCTAGGTAAGAAAGGTATTGAAAACATTTCTGCGCAAGAGTTACCTGAAAAGGCACAATTTATCTGGCACGCTACTGAAAATGCAGGAAGGAATCAATACGTTAATTTCAGAAGAAAAATCAAATTGAGTGGCACCATCAAGGAGTCGATCTTTAACATTTTTGCGGATACCAGCTACCAATTATTTATCAATGAAGTCTTTGTATGTCAGGGGCCGATACGCTTTGACCCGCGATACCCCTTTTTTGACTATATTGATTTAAAGCCCTATTTGAAAGAAAACGCAGAAAATGTTATTTCAATTCAGGCAAATTTTTTTGGCTGTAAAACATATAAAAGTATTAATCACATTCCTGGATTGATTTGTTGGGGAAAGATTTTTACTAAAAAGCAAGCAGTTGACTTATCATCCAACAGTCAGAATTGGAAAGCAGCAATTGCATTGGAAAGGAGCAGATACACACCCCAACTAAGTTTCGCACTAAATCCTAATGATTTCTACGACCAATCAAAGGAGGAGAAATGGAAGCAAGTAGCCTTTAACGATCAAGCCTGGAAACCAGCTGTTGCAATAGCCAAGCAAAAAGCATGGGGAAGCTTAGCTAAAAGAAAGATTCCAATGCTTAGGTACGAGCCAGTGACCATTAATCAGTCTATGCCTCCAATCAAGGTGATACCGCTCATTCATCAAGAAGATAAATATTCTTTTACGATTCCTTTTCCAGACAAGCTCAATGACGCGGTTGTTTATCCCGAACGTTATTATATTGCCTATTACACGTATGTGTTTTCGGAAAAGGAGAAGATCGTTCGAGACATTTCAGCCTTTTGGGGCGAAATGTGGCTCAATGGGAAAGAGGTGAAACCCTACAGACATGATACTGAATTAAAGCTGAGCTTAGAGTGGCACTTGCAAGAGGGCTGGAATTATTTGTTTGGCAAAGTCGCTCCTTACGCAGATATCCTTGATTTCTATCTAGGTATACCGAAAACAGCCAACTTAACGCTTTCTGCAAATAAAAACGATGTATCAGATGTTTTGTTTCGGCATACTCCAAATGTATCGATTTCTGCTTTTACTGATTTTCTAGAAGCATTGCCACTACCCTATCCGGAGGGTGTCCAACTGCCGGGAGGTATCGAGTGGTTAGAAGTACGTCAAGCAAATAGGGCAGAAAATCCAGCTTTTGAATCTTGCTGGGATGTCTATGGCGCTTCATTTGAGTCGTTTGAAATTCAAAAGATACAGGGAAAAAGATTTTCAATTACTGACTACCCCAGCGGCTTTGCTTTACTCTTTGATCTGGAATATATACGATTGTGCTATCCCATACTAAAAGCATCAGGGACCAAAGGTTCATACATTGATTTTGTCTATTGTGAATATATCGATGACGATCAAAGGCATCTTAAACCCACCTTTAATTATCAGAGTGCCGATAGAGTGAAATGCACCGAAGATGTTATTGCCTATATGCCCAATCAACCTCGCGGTGTGCGGTATATGCTCATTACCTTTCGAGGCATTTCTGAAAGCATATGTATTGAAAGTTTTTCACTTCGTAAAGCGACGTATCCTGTAGTCAAAAAAGGTGCGTTTAAGTGTTCCGATCCCTTACTTAATCGTATCTGGGAAATGTGTGCACTGACTCAAGCAACAAACATGGAAGATGCTTATGTAGATTGTGTCGGGAGAGAACGTGGCATGTACATAAGAGACACTGTTATTCAGTATCACAATAACCTCGTCCTGTTTGGTGACCAATTATTGTTTCAACGATGTATGGAACTCTATGGGCAATCACTCGACGCATCGGGTCGGTTTCGAGCTGTCTATCCCAACTCAGGCACGTATGTGATTGCCGATTTTGCGCTTAATGCCGTGGAAGGCTTTTGGGCGCAATACGAAAATACTGGTGATCAATCATTACTAGAAAATTTTTGGCCTGAGATGTTGAAGAATATTGCTTGGTTCAACAACTTATCAGACGCACGTGCAGATTATCTCCTGGATGCTGATTGGCTTAAAAAAGGAGGAGAAGTGTCAAGCAATGATGGTTTTGCTGGTGATTCATGTGTCGTTGATGGCTATAGAGATATAGCAGGCATCAATTGTGAGTTTTCATGCACCTATGTTATTGCATTAAGATGCTTGTCTAAAGCAGCTAACGTACTAGGGAAGCCAACAGAGGCAAATGCCTTTAAAAAGCGCCTTGAAAAGGTAAGTCAAAGTATCCATGCTTTGTTGTGGGACGCTAAAAAAGGCTGTTACTCAGATAATCTAGAGAAGAGAACACATTCTGCTCAAGCTAATTTATTCGCTCTCCGTGCAGGAGTCGTGGATGCAAAGCAACTGGAATCAGTTAAAAAGCATATAGCGCAGACTTTACGCTGCATCTTTGTGAACGGCTATGACGACAAAGCAGGTGTTTATATGTCGCCAAGCTATGCGTTTTATTTATTTGACGGCTTGTATACTGCTGGCTTGGAAGAGACCGCTGAAAATCTGATGCGACAGGGATGGGGGTTCTTCTTGGCCAAAGGGTATCAAACCACACCTGAAGATTTTCACGACAGTCCTTATCAAAGCCTTTGTCATGCGTGGTCAGCCAGCCCGGTGTATTACCTTTCTAAATATATCTTGGGCGTACATTACACTAAAGCACCTGATTTTAGCGAAGTGTTGATTAAACCACAAACCAAATCAGTTCAACAGGCTGAGGGTAAAGTCCCCCATCCTAAAGGTGTGGTTGAGGTGAAATGGCACAGGGAAAAGGCTCAAATTGTGTTTGATTATCTCAAGGCTCCGGAAGGAGTCAAAGTAGTGATTTAAGCTATTGCTTCGATGACTGCCCCCCAGACTCCTACGCGGCTGCAAGCATTTCCCAACCGTCTTACCCGTGCTAAGTGTTGCGATAGCATGCCCTAGGCACAGGTAAGGAGCAAGGGTGATCACTTGGCCAAAAGAACAGCATCTTGCTCCGTTTCACATAGCTAGCACACTTAGTGCTGCCAAACGGCTGCGACGTTGAAAGTTTTTGGGGCATGACAACCAAGCACCAAAACAGTCTGCGCTTTGACAGTGGCAGTGTACTGCGGCTCGGTAGTATAAGGTGCTGATGTTTTTCTTACTGTTAGGGCGCAAAGCTCTGTTTGATTTAACGCAGTGGTATCGCCAGAAAGGCTACCAGGCGGATGTTCCCAGCTTGCGAGCAGCCTTCCCCGGACGACTGACGACCTTTGCTCAGTTCCCGAAGAAACCAATTGGGCTAACGCCGCGTTGACGTATCAAGATTTGTAGAACGCCAAAGACGAGATAGGGCGATCGCGCCTTTAGTGACAAAAAAGTTAAGTGTCTGAGTGGCAGCAGGAACAGTTAGATTTGAGCCTGGACACAACCGTGGTTTGACACTCCCCGCAATAAATTGACGGGGATTCTTAATTAACCGGAGTTAACTAATATCTGGTTTATGTTCCAGTTCTCGCCCTGCTGCCGTTTGCCCAAAAGGGCGGCATCATCACTGACAAGCATGACTTTCCCACAGTCGGCGGGTAGGCACTTACGGCTAGTGCGTCGGCTTTTTACGTCTTTGCTGACAAACTTGAAGCCAGCCCTGCGGTTGATCGTCCGGCTGGCTTGCGTATCGGCATGGTCAAGATGACCACACGCCTCACAGAGAAACTTCTCACCATCACGGTTCGCTTAACTGCAATGACCACAGGCAGAGCATGACTAGCTGGTATATTGCGGGTTTTCTGCCAGCACTGGCTTCCCTGCCTTCTGACCGAGCCAAGCAATTTTGTCAAACAATCCGCCCCAAGCGGCATCACTGATGGCACGGTTCAGACCACGTTTAGCCGCTTGACCATTGGGCAGAAAGCGACCCTGAGAGCGTTTGGGCTTGCATCGCGCTTTCATCCCTTTGATGTTGAGGTCTTCACGAACAACCACATCCGCTGTCTTGACAATCTTGCTGGCAGCTTGCCACTGATACCCGTCACGGTGATCGCGGATTTGTTTGTGCAACTTCGCTACCAGGAGGCCAGCCTTGGCGCGGTTCCTAGAACCTTTGACTTTGCGGTTAACCCGTCTCTGCCTGATGCGTAAACGCCGTCTAGTAGCTTTATTGGTGGCGAACTTAGGGTTCTCAATGAAGGAACCATCGGAGAGCGAGACGAGCTTGTTAATGCCAACGTCGATCCCAACGGAGGATTGAATATCAACCTTGAGATCGAGCAACTCTTCAGCCAGCTCTAACAACACGCTGATGTACCAACCATCTGCCTCTTTTTTGACCGTGATGGTACGCTGTGCAGCCGTCTCAGGGATTTCGCGACTATCGAGAAACCGTATAGTGCCGATACTAGGCAGGTAGACACGGGAATAGCAAGGTTTTCTCTCACCCGTGCGCTTATAGCGTTTGCCGTCACGGTTGATGATGAGTTTTGCCACCCCTGGCTTGTACTGAAAGCTCTTGAAGTTTGAAACCTTACGAAAGGCTGGAAAGCCTCTCTGATGCTTGAAAAAGCCAGTGTAAGCCTTGTCTAGCTTGGCTAGATTGCCTTGCAGGACATCAGCGTTGATCTGGCTGTAATAGGGGTTCTCTGCCCTTAGCTCGGTTGTCCGCTTGCTCTGCACATCAGAGGCACTGCCCCATTGCAACTGCTTCTTACTGATCTTGGTTAAACCAGCAGACAATACCCCGTGTTTAACGACTGGACAGGTTAAAGGGCAGTAATACCAAATCAATTAGTAAAGGCTACAGATCTTGCCCTCATCCCCAACCCTTCTCCCAAGGGGAGAAGAGAGCCGGATTCAAAGTCCCTCTCCTGTGGGAGAGGGATTTAGGGTGAGGGCGTATCTGTAGTGTTTATTGCGAGATTTGGTATAAGCACCATACGCAACACGGGTAGTCAGATCGCAAAAGGCACCATAGGCGTATATCACAGGTTCGTCTGAATCTTGATGGTTAGATTCAAAACCACGCTGACGCTCTGCCAAGCAATAGTTACGATGCTTCCGCAAGGTGACAAGCCACTCCGACATCAGCGTTTGCTGCGTCCGATTTGGTTGTAGTTTGTAGTTCCAGCGGACTTGCATGACTTTATGTTGCGTTATTATATTAGTATACCAATATATTTAGGGTCGTGTTATGCCATTCCAGAAAGATCACAAACTGGGTTTCACTAGCGACGATCCGCTAGACAGAAAACCAATTTGCTTCAAGGTGAAACCCGGTGTCAGGGACAAACTAAAGTCCGTACCCGACTGGCAGGGACGACTGAGAGCGGTGGTTGATCAGCTTATTGAAGAAAGCTTAGGCGGTTAAAACCGCTCGTGTGCGTTTTCCCCTTCGGTCTGAAGACACGAAGCTCCCAACGCTACCGCTATTTCCTGGTGGTGAGGCAGAACCGCTAACCAAAACCTGGAGGGTCGTTTAACTGGGCTCAGAGCACCAGGCTTCCACTACAATTTGGGCAGTTTGCGTTCACACCTCATGCTCAAACAACCTGATCTTAATCACGATGCCCTCTGGAAACAACGCTTCCGCGCCCACAAGGTCCTCTGGGCTCAACTAGCTGTAGCCGCACCGCAGCGAGGGTTGGTCTGTACCAATGCGTCTGGTGTCAATCAGCTTTATGCCTGGGAGGTTGCGACCAATCAACTGACCCCACTGACAACGCACCCTGAGGGCAAAAGCCGTGGTTGGATTGCTGCCGATGGTCGCTATGTCTATTATTTAGAGGACCAGCAAGGTAATGAAAGGGGTCACTATGTGCGTGTCCCGTTTGAAGGTGGCGCACCCCAGGACATCACCCCAGCCCTACCGACTTATGCCTCAACAAGTCTGAGTGAAAATCGCACTGGTACCTTACTTGGACTCATTGCCGCTGATGAAACTGGGTTTCAGCTCTATCTTCTCGAGCAGCTAGAAAACGACGTACTGTCATCACCGCGTCTCTTGTGGCGTTCGCCAGCCTTGTGCAGTGGTGTCACCTTCTCTGCCGATGGTGCCATCGTAGTGGTAGCGACTACAGCCCGCACGGGCAGTCGAGCGTTTAGCTTGATGGCATGGGAGACCGCTAGCGGGACGCTGATCAACGAGTTACATGAAAATGACACCAGTTTCAGCCTCGTTTGTTTCTCACCCCAGGTGGGTGACCAACGCCTACTGGCAACCAGCGATCACTCTGGATTCAACCGCCCGTTGCTTTGGCAACCCCGTAACGGTGAGTCAGTTGCGCTACCGCTAGCGACGGTGCAAGGTGAACTCGATGTGTGGGACTGGTCTGCGGATGGGGCACAGCTTTTGCTGTGCGAAGCGCGGCAAGCCTGTTACAGACTCTCAACCTACTCTTTAGCAACCCTGCAAGAGCAACCCCTGCCACTACTGCAGGGGACTTTTGGTAGCGGACAGTTCACAGCCAGTGGCGAGGTCTTGGTGACCTTTAGTAGCACGGAGCAGCCGTTGCACTTGATTGCACTGAACACAGCGACCAAAGAGACCCGGATGGTGCTGTCGGCAGGGGTCGCACCACCGACTCGTCCGTGGCAATCAGTCACCTTCTCGGCCTTCGATGGGGTGGCGCTGCAAGCCTGGTTAGCACTGCCGGAGGGCGAAGCGCCATTTCCGACGATCCTGCACGCTCATGGCGGCCCTACCAGTGTCACCACCGCTGCTTTTGCGCCCAGTTGTCAAGCCTGGTTAGATCATGGCTTTGCCTGGTTGTCGGTGAACTATCGGGGCTCTACTACCTTTGGGCGGGACTTTGAGCGGGCCATTTGGGGGCAACTCGGTAACCTGGAGGTGGAGGATTTGGTGGCGGCCCAGCACTGGTTGGTCGAGCAAGGCATCGCTCAAGCAGAAGCAATCTTCTTGACGGGCGGTTCCTACGGGGGCTACCTGACCTTGCAAACCTTAGGCAAAGCACCTGCTTTGTGGGCCGGTGGCATGGCAGATGTAGCCATCGCTGACTGGTTTCTAATGTATGAAGACCAGGCAGAAACGATGCGCGGTGTACAACGCAGTTTGTTTGGCGGTACTCCTGAAGAGAAGCCGGCAGCGCATCGGGCCGCCTCACCCTTGACCTATGCAGACCAAGTCACTGCCCCCATCCTGGTGATTCAGGGGCGTCATGACACGCGCTGTCCGGCGAGACAGATGCAGGTATACGAGGCAAAACTGCGGTCACTAGGTAAGACGATCAACGTGCATTGGTTTGATGCGGGCCATGTGATGGGCAACGACGAGCAGAGTATTCGTGATCAGGAAACCAAGCTCTGCTTTGCCTACCAGGTTTTGCAACAGCAATCACCGTCTTCGCCGACTTCTTCTTCAGGTGGCGATCAAGAACCGACTAGCCAACAATGATGTGATCATGGCTGGCTCGGCAGATCAGCATTGGGGGTAGAAGTGGTGCTCAGGCTCAGAAGCGCTGAAGAACAGTACGTGGCAGCGGTCAAGGCGGAGCCGCTTTTGATCGTGCTCAGCCCTGCTTGCTTGGGGGCATCGATCCATCTACTTCCCCAGTTTGGGTGAACGCTTTCAGCCTCACACTAGTGAACTGAGGCCAGATCAAGTCTTGGCACTTCGGCATGGAGTGGTTACGATCGCGTCATTCACATCACGACCAATCTATAGTTGTAGCATCATGCAATGCCGAGTAGCCTTTTCTTGTTTCTTGGTTGCCCTCGCTGTCGTTGCCGTAAAACCGGCCCTGGCCCAAACGGCCATCACGATTGCTTACGACACCCAGGCGTTTCAATCCCGCAAACTGCAGGCGGGCACCATTGGGGCTTCCGTAAGTTATGAACCCTACAAGCCAGCACAAGACTCTCCAGAAGCGGCCAACAACCTTCGGTATCAACTTTCCTACAACGGTCAGGTCAAAGTAAGTGCAGCGGTTTCCACCTTGAGTAGTGGCGAAGTGGCACTCAAAGATCTGGATGGTGATCGCACGGCTGAAGTCATCGTGAGCAGCTTTAGCGGTGGTGCTCACTGCTGCACCAACCTTAAAATCTATATGTGGCGGGGGGATCAATTTATCGAGACCGACACGGGTTTCTTAGATGGTATAGGCGGCTCGTTTCAAGACATTGATCACGATGGTAAGCAAGAGTTTTTAACCGTTGACAATGCCTTTCTCTATGCGTTTAGCTCCTATGCAGGTTCCGTTCCACCCGATCGTATCTACGCGTTGCGCCAGGGGCGGCTTCAAGACGTCACTCGCAACCATCCTAAGGATCGTGGATTAAATAACCTGAACGATCGCTCGGCTCTAGGGGCTTGGCATTGACAAGCCCCTACCCCAGAATTGCATCTTATTAAATTCTCGTTCCTAAATATCTGCGGAAGCAACTGCAAGCGATGTTTAAGGCCTTCCAAGAGCGTCGTAACCAAGGGGAGCGGAATGGTGTGTTGGCTGGCTACGTTGCCCAAAAAGCGCTTTTGGGCGAGTTTCAGCAGGGCTGGGACTTGATGCTGGCAAATTACGATCGCACCTCGGACTGGGGGCTGACTCGCTATAACAGTGAGGGGCGAGAAACCGGGCGCTATCCCAACTTCCTCGCGGCCCTGAAAGCACTCCTGATCCAACGCGGTTACCTGAAGGCCCAAGGGCAACCCCGTTAGTTGCTTGAGGTTGCCATGCTTCTGTCAAATGCATCTGCAAACAGGTTGGCAGCAAGGGAGAAGGCAATGCATTTTAGACTGCGCTTAAACGCTTGTGTCAGAGGCGGCACTGCTGTTCAAGGTTGCCCTCACTTTAACGATCAGACGCAGGTTTATTCGCACCTGGTAGACCATTGAGTGTATAACCGGGAGCACTGGCCCTGAACAGAGGCGTTAAAGATCTTCTGCTTGGACTCCTTTCAGCCTGATGAATGGGTCGTCGCAGTCTGGGAAAACGCTTCTATGGGAAGCCACTCTGATGCTACAGAGAAGAAACAGCAAATAGAATGGCGGCCTGTCCGCTACTGAGCCACGCCTTTACCTCTCAAGACCAGTAAACGCTTCGTGCTGCGCCTCTAGATCCAGTGCTAACGCAACTGTCAATGGACGTTCAGTGCGGTTTCCGCATGCAAAAACTTTCCTTCACATTCGAGGGTGCCGCCAATCGTGGCACCGACTAGAATGACTGTTCCCTTCGCCTCAAAGCCCTCGCGCAGGAAAACATGCCCAGTCACGTTGACCCTATGGGCAGTCAGTGCGGTTTCCGCATGCAAAAACTGCCCGCTGTCGCATTGGAGGTTGCTGCCAATCGTCGCACTGAATAGGTTAACCGTCCCCTGTGCCTTAAATTTGTGGCTTAGGTTCACGTTACCTTTTACGGATGCACCCTCTAGATCCAGTGCAAGTGCCGGTTGCAGGAATTGTCCCTTGCTACAGTCGAGATTGCCCTCAATCCTGGCACCACGTAAGATAACGGTGCCTTCGGCTACAAAGCCTTGGAGCAAGAGGATACTGCCAGTCACTTCGACCTCTCTAGCGTCAATCGAAGTGGGAACCGCTGCCTCAGTGGAAACGGTTTCTATTTGACTCGGAGCCAGGCGTGTACCACTCAGATCGAGTCTTCTCAGCGTTGTTTGCTGCAGACGCAGCGGCTCAGCAAAAGAGCAATAGGCGAACCTCAAGGGAATGGCAATGTCTGAGAAACTAAGGTTCAATGCGCCCTCAATCTTCGCGCCTGCAACGTCCAGACCTTGAGGCAAGCACAACTGCCACACTGCGGGCTCAATACACAGCCACCGGAGACGATCACCGCGTAGAGTACGCTCCTCTCCCCACTGTGAGGCATTCTCAGGTTGGTCGTCTACCACTACTCCTGTTTGGTAGTCAATCCGTTTACCGTTGGCGATCGCGCGAAAGAGCTCATATTCCGAAGCACTTAGTTCCTGAAACTTCTCCTGTGCCAAAGTGAAGAGCTTCTTCTCGGCAAAGTTCAACACCCCGTACTTTTGCGTTGCGACAACTAGCAGCTCCTGGACGGGATTGTTTTCCATAACCCAAGCGACAACGACGGTTCATAATACCCTTTATGGCTGAGTTTAACTCCGCTGCTAAGCCTAAACCTACTGATGGACGTTAAGAGCCTCCTTTCTGTGATCAATGGCTATTTTTCTGGGTAGTTGTCTCTAACAGCACAAAGAAACGGTACGCAGTCATATCCTCGCGGAAAAGGTAGTCGAAGCTCACCTGGAGTCCCCAACACAACGCCAACTCACCCCGCTTCGCAAGGGTCAACCGTTGCTACGTGTGCAAGAGCAACTCAGCAAAAGTCGCCAACTCTTGCACCCTGTCAACCGGTGGTGGTGGCTCTGGTAGTGGAGTCGCTGGTGTTACAGCCCCTTGCTCCACTGCCAAAGGAGCAGTCTCTACCATTGGTTCTGCCAACGGTATTACAGGTAACGACTCTGGCACTGTCGATTCATTCGCGCCCAGAACGCCTAAAGTATTAGCGCCCAGAATGAAGCTTGTTGACTGCTCAAAGGTTTCAGGCGTTTTTAAGACTTGCTCTGCTGACCCGTTCATAGCGTGCTCAGCAACAATTTTGTCAGCCATTTCGAGTGCTGCCCGTAACTCAATGGTTGGCGCTTTGGATTCCTGGTCGGAACTCAAAGGTGCCTGAACATTGACTGTCAGGTCTGACGTAACTGGCAACGCTAAGACGGTTGCTGCAGTACGAACGGCTCCGTTTGGGAGCTCTGGGCGCTCATTTAAAGGTTCTACGAATGAGTGGCAGGAATGCGGCTCAGGCGCTACGAATGAGTGGTCAGAACTCTCAGCCTCCGTGACTGGCTCGACAATGGCTAACTCTACGTTTTGCCCCAGTTCGAGTGCTGGCAGCAACGCTTCTGTAGGCGTACTCAATGAGCGCCCAGAACTCGCTGTCTCGACTGTTGGCGCTTCTACACTCTCTACAGTTGTTGTGCAAGCCACAGGTGCTACTGGCCAGGGCGAACGCACACGTAACTTAACAATGAGTGCATGGAGAATACAGAAGACTTAGGATTCAAGGCAGTCGTGCATCTGAGTCGAGGTTCTTCATGCCTGAATCAGCCATTACAAGCCTCAAAGCCCATTTCGGAGAACTGCCTGATCCATGTGCCCAACACAGCATTGAGCATTTACTGATTGATATAGTGATGATCACAATTTGTGCTGTGATCTGTGGTGCAGAGAGTTGGGTGGAGATCGAAGCGGTACGGTTTTAGCCTACCGCGTAGCATCCTTGTAGAATCCCCGCTCATTGATGACAAGGAGAGTCAACATCTCAAGAGTCTGCGCAGTCAGCATTATGACATGGCGTATTGCTTGCTAGAAGCGGAGCGTTACTTGCCAGAACCACTGTCCCAGCCCGAATTCCTTCCATTGACTCTTGATGAAAGTCAGGTTGTGCAACTCAAGCAGGAGATCAGTTGTTTGCTGGCCTTTGTGGGCGATTTGTTGAACCACCACTCCCGCGTAGAACGCTTCCGCTATCCGTCTCAACGCTGCTATCACTGATACGGCTGCATAGCGCTGCACCGCTGCAATCAGAATCGGTAGGCAGGGACGGCACCTGATCGGCATCCTAGAACAATGCTAGCCGTCATGGCTGCCAACGCTGCGGTTGCTTGGGCAAACTGAGCCTTTACTCTAGCAAGTGCCGCATCAGGGCAAGCCATTGAGGGCTTCCACTTGTGCCGCTGACAACTGCAACAGCTGCGTCACCTGCTCCAGTGCCATTCCCGTTGCTAGAAGCGTTTGTGCTGCTCGCAACAGTTGGGTCTGAGCTTGTTCCTTTGCCTGTCGCTCTTGCTCTGTATCCGTCAACAACCAGGTGCCCGTCTGGTCACACCAGCGTAACCAGGGGGCAGTCACACCTTCAAAGCTACCCTGCCAGAGCCCCAAGCCAAGGTTCAAATCTGGCAACCAGACCAGTGGCGTTTCCAGGTTGAGTGGCTGTTCCTGATACAGCCCGCCGTCAAGCTTGAAGTAACGTAAGCACTGTGTGTAACGATTGTAAACAAAGTAGTGTGGTACCCGCAGATGCGTTTCATAGACCTCAAATTTTCCGGGTGGCTTTGCATCCAACCCCGCCTGCTCGGCCTCTGAAACGGCAGCGCTACCCGCAGGCGTTATCGGTTCACTCTCTGTCACGTTCGCTGTTTCATCGTAGAAGCGCCCCAAGTCTTCTGCTTCTGTTCCCGGTGACAAAAACTCAACGACAATATAGGGCGGATGGTCTTCCTGCCAAAGTACATAGCTGCGGCGCAAATCTCGTTGCTCGTAGAGGCGCGGCACATCGACCACGAGAAACCAATCGGGTCGCTTGTACCAAAGCGGCTGACGCACTGTGTAGTAAAGGTTAAGGTCAGAGGCCGTGAAGCAATTGTCTCGACTGTAGCCCCCTAAACTAAGCGTCCGGCTCAGGAGTTGCGGTTGGAGGTCATGAAATTCATCTGGCAAACCAGGCTCCTTGGAGTCTTCACTGGGCAAATCATACATGGTTGGCAACACCTCCTTCGGCGGGCGTGGTGGATCATGTTGCTCAATCTGGATGGCACTACCTGTACCCAGTAGCGTGCGAGTTGTCGAAGCCATAAGCATCTCAGCGTAATGATTTCTTAGCCCCCATCTTATCGCCCTATCAAAGCGGATGAACAAATCTAGCGGCTTGGTTTTACGACTCTCGGGTCACATTTAATGGTAGTCCTAAAGATGTAAGGATGGCTAAAACGCTTTGCCAGCCTTGAGTTTATCGAGACACTGTCGTTTGGAAAGCTCCAAGTATCAGCTTAAGACGGAAGCTACAAGGCTGATTCTCTCGTTGCTCCCTTGGGCGTGTGGCTGCAAAGACGTGGAAAAAGTCGGTATACTTCCGAGCTGCAAAGTTGGCTGTAGACTCTGAAAGCCTTATCTGGAAAAACTTACAGCTATAATTACCTGTTTAGCACTACCCAAACGCTTAGTCAAACGCTAGAAACACTGGGTCATCAAGTCTCTGTGCAACCCCAAGGTGCTTCAGCAAAAGCTTAACTAGACGAGATTTTCAAGTCAGTATCATCGCTACCTTTACCCCATCTATTGACATACCAGTTGGAGCACCTGACGATGGCTAAAGTGTGGATGTCGGTGCAGGTTCAAATGATGGAAAATTGGGAACTGTCAATGTATTGGTCACTGGTTCGGTTGAATCCTGCAGGCGGCTACCAGGTTAATCACATTCGTCAAGTTCATGCTTATCTTCAGCATCTTTTTCCAGACTTACAAGCAAAACCTAAGCCCGACCGAGCGCTTCAGAGGCGGCTTGCCCAACTATTTCAAGCGGGTGAATTAAAAGCTGGTTTGAGCCTGCGCTGCTACATCTCTCATGTAATTTTGCAAGAATGCCAAGCCCTAGTAAAGCAATTTGGGGCTTATTACGGCTTTGACGTGGCAGATCTATTGTCCTATGTGCTGAATGACGAGGGTGAGCTTACTATTGGCACCTTCAAGCCCTTTGGGTATGAGATTTTGGAGAAATATAATGCTGAGGTTGCCGCACTGAGTACTTGGGCTGCGCGATTAGTGCGCCAGAATGCTGATTTAAAGCGATGCTTGAAGGATTACGGGCTTTTGCTCATTTCAGATTGGGGTTTACTCAATGACACAAAAGCTCGACAACTTCGGCGCATTCTGAGGGAATATTTTGATGAAGCTGAAGCAATTACCAATCAGGCGATATGGGTGCATGAAGCTTATCGATTTGTTTACCTACCCGATCGCCCAGGTAGTCGAGGAGAAATTTGCGCGGACCCGACAGCAGAGCAGTTGCAGCGAATGGTAGCCTACATTCAGGCAACATTCCAGCAATCTCTATCCCCTGCAACGGTGATGACTTGCCTACAGTGGAGTGCAAAGCGGCTCCGCCAATACCGACTAAAGCAGCAACCCAAGTCATTTCAACGCATTGATCCACCCGTTGAGCGAGAGGACGATCTTGAGATCGATCGTTTCTTGCATGACTATCAGCAGCAAGTCTTGCAGTGTCTGGATCAATCCATCAATACCGTTGTAAAGGGGCGAATCCAGGGAACGTCTCGCCGCATTCGCGTCACAACCGTCGAGAATTTTTTGCAGGCACTCAACTCCTATTACTGCGAAGGACTCTCTCAGGGTGAGATTGCTAAAAAAATGGAGGTTAGTGGGCAAGACCGGATCGCTAAACTGCTAAAACTGACTCAACTCCGATCGGAGATTAAACTTCATATGTTCGCCTGCTTGCAGAACTATATTCAAGTAGTTGTGAATGTGGGAGATAGCCCAGATCAACTCCTAGC
This sequence comes from Stenomitos frigidus ULC18, assembly GCF_003003795.1. GTDB lineage: Bacteria > Cyanobacteriota > Cyanobacteriia > Leptolyngbyales > Leptolyngbyaceae > Stenomitos > Stenomitos frigidus_A. Next base: position 31,624 of record NZ_PVWK01000135.1, read on the forward strand.
CATTGATGCAGCCTTGACTGAACAACTGGATCAACTAATTCAACAGGATCAGGATTGGGGCTTTACGACAAAAGCTCATCTTCAGCAACAAGGCAGCTTACTCGGTCGGCGTATTTGTGAATACCTTAAGGGACTTTCGCTTAAAAGCCGATGATTCACCCTTTCAATTGATTTTATGTTTTCTGATTCTGTTGACTCAATTCCGTTAGACTTTATGCCGCAGGTGAGCGATCGCGTTGCTCTCGATCCAGTGGTCATTGATCGTGCCGTTGCCTTCAGTCAAGCGATGCCTGAACCAATTCGATGGCAATCATATCTGGCATTATTAGCACTAGAAGGGTTTGCAGCCTGGCTGGAAACCCAAACCCTACCCATTCAACTGGAGCGGTCGGATGCTAGACTAATTCAACCGTCCCACTTTGATGTCCCAGCGGCAATTACACATCTGACGCTCAGTCAACTACAGGTTTGCTTGATTGTGGCGAGCGCCGATCGTGAAGAGGCGATCGAGGTGCCGCTCAGTGTAGTCGATGAACTGTGTCAAGTAGCCCACCTCTATGTGGCCATCGCTGTCGATGACGAATCTGGGCAAGCGGACGTGCAGTGCTTCATCCGCTACGATCAGCTTGCTCAGTATCGGCAGGACACTGGTTTGCTCCCAACAATCCATCACACTTACCTTCTGCCTAGAGCGATCTTTGATGCTGATTTGCATCATCTCTTACTGTTCGCAACTGGGCTACGATCAACCGCGATCGCCCAAGCCGTTCCCTCCACTACCACTTCGCCCGCTATTCAACAAATTCTGTTACAACCAATCATCAATACAGCAACCTGGGCACAGCAACAGCTTGCAAACCTGGCCAAGGGGCTGCATCAGTTAAGCAATGAAATTGTGCTGACGTGGGTACCACCGGAGAGGCAGACCGCTAGCGCAATGCGATCGGCTCAAGCAGCAGCAACCCAACCTGTAGCTAATCTAGCTGCTATCCTGCAAAATCTACGCAGCCAGGGGTATGACGTACCTCAAGCGGTGCGCGCAGTTTATCAAGATGTATTAATGGGTGATCAGAAGCTGCGACTGTCGATCGTCACCTGGCAACTGGCGGCTGACTCTCTCAATGAGGCAGAGCAAGAATGGTCGCTCCTGGTGATCGTTGAAATGGTACAGGGGGTCACACCCATCGAGGGCATTCGGTTAGCCATCCGAGAGCAACAGACATTAATGCTTGAGAGGATCTTGCTGCCGGGAGTTGCCTATGAGATAGCCCAGGTGATTGGCTTTTTGCATGAGCAATTTATGATTACGATTAGCTTCCCCCCTGGCAGTAGCGTCACACTGCCCCCGATTGCATTTGAAGCGCAATGAACCGTTCTACGCCAGTCCACACTCATATTTTCCAGCTTAAGGTTCAAGCTTTAGGGCAAATCTGTTTATTTGAGTTGGGTTGGGGCAAGGGGCAGAGTTTAACCGTGCAGGTTCCCTATCCTAGCGACGTGATTCAGATCTATCAGGACTGGCAACAAGCATACTTAGGGTTCTATCAGTCAGGTCAACTCAGAGGGCGAGCAGGAAAAATCGCGATAACGATGGATTGGCGCACACAATTGGATGAAACTGAGAAGAAATTGAAGGAGCGGTTTCACTATTGGTTACACAGTGCCGAACTTTACGAATTGCGAACGCAAATTACTGCTGTTAGACCAAAATCTAATCTCCTGACTTCACGCCTAGCTACAACAATTCAGCTCTTTTTAACCTGCAACACGATCGAACTGGAACGATTACCCTGGGAAAGCTGGAACCTAGGTGGCGAATTTGGGCTGACAGAAGTTGTACAAATTTTGCGCTCACCGCTCAATGTGCGAGATGCAGCAACCCAATCCATGTGTCAACCAAAAGGCAAACGGGCGAGAATTTTGGCGATTTTAGGCGATGATACCGGGCTAAATTTTGAGACTGATCGGCAGGCAGTAAAATCGCTGCAAAAAGTGGCAGACATTCAATTTGTGGGGTGGCAACCACAACAAACTGCAACTCAGGTCATTCAGCAGATCACTGCTGCGATCACTCATCCATCCGGATGGGATGTGCTGTTTTTTGCCGGACATAGCAAGGAAACGGCGCTGACGGGGGGAGAACTGAGTGTTGCTCCGGGAATCAACATCACGCTGCAAAGTCTGATGCCTCAACTGACGATCGCGAAGCAACATGGATTACACGTTGCCATTTTTAATTCTTGCAATGGTCTAAGTTTAGCAAAGGCCTTGATTGATTTAGGGTTGAGCCAGGTTGCAATCATGCGCGAACCGATTCACAATGCGGTGGCACAGCAGTTTCTTTGGACGTTTTTGGATGGATTGGGTAAACATCTTGATGTCTGTGAAGCGATTCATCGAGCACGGCACTTTTTAGAGACGCAACAAAGCATTTATCCCTCCACAGCCCTAATTCCCTCATTGTTTTGCCATCCAGGAGCGAATCGATTTCGCATTCCTCGCTCCGTTCCACATCGCTTTCGAGCTTGGTATCCCAATTGGTTGGAAGCGATCGCACTTGGCACTGGCTTAACGTTGAGCTTGCTCACACCTGTGCAAGATTGGTTGCTGGATACTCGTCTGTTGTGCCAATCCTACTATCGTGCTGTGACAGGACAAGTCCCGGCTCAAACCACACCCCCAGTGGCGCTCATTCAGATTGATCAAGAATCCATTTACCGCCAAGGGTTGTCCCAACTGCATCCCATTGATCGCAGTTACCTCGCGCAACTGATTGATCGACTGCAAAACCTAGATGCTTCGCTGATTGGGATCGATGTTCTGCTAGACACACGCCAACCGGGGGACAAGGCCTTGGCGGCGACTGTCCGACGTGCGCTTGAGCGACAAACCTGGCTGATCTTTTCGGCAATTTTGGATGGTGATGGAGAATTAGGAGTCAGTCAAGCCACGGGAATTGCCAACCCCAACTGGATGGTACAGGGCTATACGGATACTCACTCCTATTTTCTAGAAATGGCTGATCTGAAGGCGTGTGAACACATCTGTCCCTTTTCCTACTTGCTAGCTCTAGTACAATCTGCAAAACAAGATCGTCCTCAACTGCTCCAACCAGCCCTGTCTCGTGCTTCCAACCTGCGAACTGAATTCTTACAAAGAGTTGGCGAAACGAGTCTAACCAATCATCAATTAACAGCGCTCAAAACAATGCAAACGCCTCTGGGTTTGCAGCCACTAGTCGATTATTCGATACCACCCGATCGCGTATATGAACGCATTCCAGCCTGGAAATTGCTTGACCCAAAGGCATCTCAAACCTTGCGGATTCAGCCAAACCAACTGGCGTTGATTGCAGGCGGGTGCGATGATCGCTTGGGGTTTTCAATGCGCCAAGCCGATTGCTTCTCTGCCCCTAAAGCGATCGAATTTTGGAGCCAACAATCTGGGTTAACAGGCGGAGAACTGCTGGCATATATGACGCATCATTTTTTAACCCAACGATTGGTGGTGCCCATTCCTGATTGGTGGATGATTGGACTCGCTACCTTGATCGGCAAGGGTGTGGTGATTGGAATCCATTCTGCCCAGCGCCAAGGCAAACGCATTCATCGCTACCAAATTCTAGGGGGAACAGTTGGAGCGAGCGCAATTTATGGACTGGCGACCTTACAGCTCTATCTGTCTGGAGCAATTTTGTTACCGTGGCTCCTGCCAACAGGGCTTTGCTGCACATATATTTCAGTCACTTTGAAAGGAAAGTACTATGATTAATCCACGCCAATGCAGCCGATGGCTTAGTAGAGTTATCATGACCAGCCTCATACTACCCATCCTTTACCTGCCTGCGAACGGAGTCCCGTTAACGGAGTCGGAGAATTTCTTGTTACGCGGATTTGCCCAAGCTAACTCCCAACCAACATCCAAGATAGGCTTCTGGCAGCACAAACCTAGGCGACCACGAACGATTCGCGGTAATGTTTGCCCCATTTCTCCAGGATTAATTGAAACGCTGAATATCTGGCATGATCGGCCTTTATTCATCTGGCAGGGTCAAGGGAGCCAACTCCGGGTGCGGGACTATAACCAGCGGGACAGGGTGTTATGGGAGCGTACCATTACGGATCAAGCACCAGTACGATATGACGGCCAAGCAGCGCTGCAACCTGGTCAACTCTATCAATGGCAGATCATGGCGACTGATCCGGCAACCCCCAATCGTTTAGCCAATCAGAAAACCTGGGAAACGTTCAGGGTTTTGCCCGCCGAGCAACGGCAAGCGATCGGCACAGCCTTGCGGACATTAGAGCAACGTTTGCAGCAACAAAACGCATCAGCTGAAGACATTGCCTTGATCAAAGCCGAGTTTTTTGCGGATCAAGACCTTTGGTCAGATGCGCTCCAGGTAATTTATGAAGTCAGCAATCCATCGGCTCAATTTGTTGAGCAGCGATCGTCTTATGTTGCTTCCCTATGTCAATCATCTGCCCCATAAACCCCTTCTGCATTCATGGTTTATCTCGATGAACGCCTCGGTCTATTCAGCCTTTTAACCTTGGTAATGGCAGTCATGTCCCTGCCTGCCTCTGCTCAAATTGCCGGGGATGGGACTCTGGGAACTCAGGTGAATGGTGCCCTGACGGCTCCCTGTACGGGGACTTGCTTGATCACGAATGGCTCTGCACGAGGCAGTAATTTATTTCACAGCTTTCAACAGTTCTCGTTACCGAACCCGACGGATGCCGCTGGCTTTGTCATTACTCCAGCGATTCAAAATGTGATTATGCGAGTGACTGGGCAGGGTAATGCTTCTGTCTCTAATATTAATGGCACCCTTGCAACCATTGACTCAACAGGTGCTCTCATCCCAGTCAATTTCTTTTTGCTCAATCCAAACGGTATTATTTTTGGTCCGAATGCCACGCTGTTAATCGGCGGTTCATTCCTGGCAACCACTGCTGATCGAATGCAGTTCCATCCTGGAACAGTCTTCCATACTCGTGATCCGGCTCCTTTACTAACAGTCAGTGTGCCCACGGGTTTACAAGTTGGGCAAAGCCCAGGCGAAATACAGTCAGCGATGCAAGTTAGTGCCGGAGTGAATAGCCTCTTCACTGATGTTGCCTTAATTGGTGGAGAGGTAATCCTGGATGGATCATTTGTCATCTCGCCAGGAAGGCGGATAGAAATTGCTGGATTAGCAGCGCAAGGGACGATTGGGCTGGATGTAAAGAACCGATTAAGTCTGAATTTTCCCGATGATACGCTCCGCTCAAATGTCACCTTGCGGAATGGCAGTGTAATTGATGTGATTGCAGCTCAGGGTGGAGCCATTACCATTACGGGTCAAAATATTGGCATTGACGGCAGTTTGTTGCTTTCAGGCATATCTGGCAACGGCGGCACATCTCAGGCGGGGGATATCACCCTCAATGCTACGAATCAATTGACGATCGCAGGCACTTCCAATACCCTCACCAACAGTGCCATCATTAACGCCGTCTTACCAAATTCCATTGGTAACGGCGGGAATGTGCAAATTACTGCAGGCTCTCTTGAACTGAATGACGGTGCCAGAGTATTGGTCAATACAACTGGAGAGGGAAATGCAGGAAATGTGTTTATCCAGGTTCGCGATCGTGTCACGCTCAATAATGCATCCACGATTGAGAGCAATGTGACACAAACAGGCATTGGTCAGGGGGGCAATATTCAGATTGTTGCCAACAGCATTGCCCTGAATAGCTCTCAAATTCAATCGCTCACAGCGGGACAGGGAGACTCAGGAAATATCAGGCTTAAGGCACAAGATCGCATTACCATCGGGGGGCGTCTAGCAAATGGTCTTAGTGGCATTGTCACGAGTGTTCTTTCCACTGGAGTTGGGCAGGGGGGCAATCTTCAGCTCTCATCCGGCACACTGGAACTAGCAGATAGCGCGCAGCTACAGGCAGCGAGTGCTGGACGCGGCAATGCGGGTGATATTGTGATTGATGCACGCGATCGTGTCACTTTTAACGCGGGGCAAGCATTAAGTGTGAATATGGGTGTTGGGAATGCAGGTGCAATTCGGATTTCTGCCAATACTTTAGAATTGTCTACACCAGAGTCCACACTGCAATCCAGTGTGGCGGGACCCGGTAATGCCGGAAATATTTTGATCAATGTGCGCGATCGAGTCCTCCTTAATGGAGGAAGTGTTCTTAGCTTTGTCGATCGAAATGCTGTTGGTCGAGGCGGAGATATTCAAATTTCCACCAAAACTCTGGAAATAACAAATCGGGGACAACTCAATACCTCAACCATTGGAACTGGTAATGCCGGAGATATTCTCATCAATGCCAGTGATCGCATCCGGCTAAACAGTGCCGATATTGTCAGTGCTGTCCAGTCTGGGGCTGTTGGCAATGGAGGCAACTTACAGATTTCCACAAAGGTTCTGGAAGCGAATAATCAAACTCAACTAAATACGTCTAGCGTTGGCGCAGGTAGTGCTGGCGGTGTTTCTATCAATGCCAGCGATCGCGTTTCATTTGATAATTCCTTTATTGCCAGTCGTGCCCTTCCAGGGAGTACTGGAGGTGGAAACGATATTGTTCTCTCAACAAACATCTTTGAGTTGAAAAATGGCTCAACGGTAATTGCTAACACTGAAACAGCTTTCAAGGCTGGTGATATTCGGGTAGAAGCGAATACAATCACCCTTTCGGATCTAAATCCCCAGGACAAACAACCCAGTGGGTTATTTACACAAACTGGTGGTAGTGGCAGCGGTGGCAATATTTTCGTCAATGCCAATTCCTTGCGGCTACTCAATGGAGCATTACTCGATGTCCGTACGGTTGCAACCGGAGATAGTGGCAGCATTACGGTTAATGCTAATACAGTTGATTTGCTCAACGGCAGCCTATTTAATGCAGCCACTGAAAGTACAGGTCGAGCAGGCACCATCAAAGTCACTGCCAACGATCATCTCACGATCGCAGGAACGAATCCAGCGTTTGACCCCTCAAAACTCACGCCCATTCTGAACGGTGGAATTTTCGTTCGTTCACAGGGTACAGGTGGAGCAGGGAATATCACCGTTACAGCGCCTCAACTTCAGCTCAATCAAGGCATTATCAGTGCAGAGTCAGCAGCCGTAGATGGGGGCAATATTAATTTGAACGTGCGCGATCTTTTGATATTGCGGAACGGTAGTGTCATCTCAGCAACAGCAGGAACTGCAGAAGCGGGCGGTAATGGAGGTAACATTACGATCAAGATACCAGAGGGATTCATTATTGGGGTGCAAGGAGAAAACAGCGACATTACTGCGAATGCCTTCACAGGAAGCGGTGGCAGAGTGAATATTACCGCCCAAGGCATTTACGGGTTGCAGTTTCGTCCCCAACTCACGTCCTTCAGCGACATCACTGCCAGTTCTACCTTCGGCATCAGCGGCATAGTTACCCTCGACACGCTTGATATCGACCCGAGCCGAGGTTTACAAGACTTACCGACTGACCTGGTTGATCCATCTCAGCAAATTGTGCAAACTTGTCCTCGTGGAGTAGGAAGTCGCGAACTTGGCACCTTTGTCGTAACCGGACGCGGAGGATTGCCGCAAAATCCGACAGATTTGCTCACTGGTAGCTTTCCGGTAAAGCCGCTGGCGAATCTGATCGAAACCATTCCACAAAGGGGTTCTAAACCAATACTTTCCGAGCCAAAAGCTGTTGTACCAGATCCAATCATCGAAGCCCAAAAAATTATTAGAACTGACAACGGCGAGGTGCTCTTGGTGACCGTTATCCCAATTTCTGATGTTTTAGGTTATCCATCCCGATTGGATTGTTCTCAACTCGCTCCCCACCTTAAATGAGGAATACAGCAGTGCAATCAATGAAACATCGATTCATTCGCATCGTTGCACTCTTTTTGCTAGCACTTTTGCTGTGTGTTTCCTTGCCCAGTTGGGCTCATTCTCCAACAAATTCAGCAGGAGCCATTAGCCAATCTCCATCTGCCTCCGATGTGGAACAACAAGCACGATCGCGGTATCAAGCCAAACAATTCTTTGAAGCCGCAACCTTATTCCTGCAAGCTGCCAAGGCTTATCAAGCCTCTGGTGATTCCATTCGCCAAGTACTGAGCTTGAGCAATTTATCTCTTTGCCATCAGCAGATGGGAGCCTGGGAAGAGGCAAATCATGCCATTCTCGATAGTTTAGCAATTTTACAAAATCAAGTTGATGCATCTAGCATCAACTCATTAGTACTCGCTCAAGCACTCGACATCCAAGCAGATTTACTCTTAACGAGAGGACAAGCTAGAGAAGCCTTAGCCGTTTGGGAAAGAGTCACTCTCCTTTATCGCCAACAAGGACAGACAAACCGCGTCTTAGAAAGCCAAACCAATCAAGCCAAAGCACTACAACAACTGGGATTACATCGACGCGCGATCACTCTCCTACAATCAGCGCTTAACCTTTCCACCCAAGGCTCTGACTCCCTAAAAACTCAATTGGCTAACACTGTGGCATCTTCCGAGGCTGCGGTCGCCCTCCACCAATTAGGTGAATCGCTACGAGTGATTGGTGATCTATCCCAAGCAAAAAGTGTCATGGAGCGTTGTTTAACGATCGCCCAACAATCGCCCTTGAATGATCTGATTGCCCTTGCTCAACTCAGCTTAGGAAATATTGCTTATGGCGAAACGGATTTTCAAACTGCATCAGCATTTTATCAACAGGTAATGGATAAAGATTCGAACAGTTTGCGAGTGCAGGCTCAACTAAATCTGTTGAAACTATTGCTGCAGACTAAGCAAATAGTCACGGCTCAACGCTTGTTGCCACAGATTCAGCAACAGGTTGATGCCCTACCTGCAAGTCGAGTATCCATTGAGGCCCGAATTAATCTGGCACAAACTCTGATGAAGTTAGCAGAAACGCCAGATCTGCAGGTGATCGCGAAGTCGTTAGCCTCCGCAGTTCAACAGGCAAGGGAACTCGGTGATCCGCGCTTAGAATCCCACGCGTTGGGAAGTTTGGGAGGTGTTTACGAGCAATCCGCACTCAGTGGAAAGGATGAAACCGAGCGATTGCAACAATTGGCCGGAGCAGCACAGCTCACGCGAAACGCGCTCCAACTTGTGCGATCGCTGGATGCGGGAGAACTTACTTACCTCTGGCACTGGCAACTAGGACGAATTCTCAAAGCAGAGGGTAACGATGAAGCGGCCCTTGCCTCCTACCAGGAATCAGTGACCACGATCCAATCACTCCGAGCAGACCTGGCAGCAGCAAATCCAGAGGTACAGTTCTCCTTTCGAGATACGGTGGAACCCATTCATCGACAATTCGTTGAATTACTACTGCAATCCACTCAGCCTGATCGCCTGCAAACAGCACGAAACATCATTGAGTCATTGAAATTAGTGGAACTCGACAATTTTTTTCGAGAAGCCTGTTTGAATGCCAATCCAGCTCAGATCGATCAGGTTGATCAGCGGGCAGCAGTCATTTATCCAATTTTATTGGACGATCAACTAGCAATTATTGCCAGTTTTCCCCAAAGTGCAAACTCTACCATGCGTGAATTACAGTATTACAAAACGGCAGTGAAGCGTTCAAAGGTTGAAAATCTGGTAGATATTTTGCGGGATGACCTGGATCAAGAAACAGCTTCAGATCTAGCGTTCCCTAAACTCCAGCAAATGTATGATTGGTTGCTTAAACCGATCACAGCTGATCTTCTTACCCATCCAGTTGAAACATTAGTGTTTGTACTGGATGGCAAGCTTCGTAATATCCCAATTGCAGCTTTGTATGATGGGAAACAGTTTTTAATTGAAAAATATAGTGTTGCGCTCACTCCAGGCTTGCAACTGCTATCGCCACGCTCGCTCAAACAAGAATCCTTGAGCGTGTTTGCCGCTGGACTGAACGCAGAACGTGCCAACTTTCCACCTCTCCCTTATGTGGAACGTGAAATTCAAACAATTCAATCTGAACTACCCAATCGGGTTCTGTTCAATCAAGCCTTTACCAGTACGGCTTTTCAGAAACAGATTACAGCCCTTCCTTTTCCGATCGTTCACTTAGCCACGCACGGGCAGTTTGGTGGCACGGCTGAAGAAACCTTTATTCTCACCTGGGATGGCAAACTCACGATCAATCAACTCAGCAGCACTCTCAAAAGCGGTGAATTATCGCGAACGAAGCCTCTGGAGCTACTGGTATTGAGTGCTTGTGAAACAGCAGATGGAGACGATCGCGCCGCCTTGGGTTTGGCAGGAGTCGCTGTGCGATCGGGTGCCCGTAGTACGGTTGCCACTCTCTGGCGCATCAACGACAAAGCCACAGCAAGTTTAATGGGCAAATTTTACAGCGAATTGGCGCGAATCAACAAGTCTGGTATTTCCAAAGCCGAAGCCCTACGTCGTGCGCAGCTATCAATTCTGAATGATTCCCAATACAAAAAGCAGCCCTACTTCTGGGCTGCCTTCGTTCTAATTGGGAATTGGACCTGACGATCTTGACTGAAATTGGGCTTCGGACGTTGCTACTGCTTGCGCATCAAGCTAGCGAGACTCAACGCTCAGACTTTTGTGTGTCTCAAACTATGATTGCGCTTGCTAAGTTGGGTCGCTTCTTCGCTCGCAAGGATGATGTTGAGCCTGGACCAACCGTACTCTGGTGAGGCTGGAATATCCTTCCAAATGCGACTCGGTTTAGCACTCGCCTCTTCCCTCAACTTTGTGGGATAGTCAGAGCTCTGGTGGTGGAGCCGTTGCAGCAGTAGGTACAGCAGGTCGCATCACTCGACCACATGATCGTTCAGGAGCAGAATCGACTGGAAACAGTAGCGTCAGGTTTAATAACGGAGATCCAGGGACAGATGAAACAAATTCTGGCACAAACAGCGATTGATCTGGACGCTCTGGGCTATGACTACTTCACAGGTAGGGGATTTGTGAATGCGAGTGCTGCCGTGCTCGGGCATCGCCTGAGCACGCGATTTTGCCTATGCCCCGCCGATCTAGTCAGACTTATCGACAAACTTGCATAGGTTCCCCTCTCTTAGAAAGACTTTATAGGTGTAAGTCAGAAACAGCCACCAAAAAAGTAGAAGCACAGTCAGAGGAAAGCCAGACAGTATAGATATGATGAGCCAATCACTCGATCCTTTTGGTTTGAAACTCAGCCCAAAATCATTGCTGGATGTGTTGGAGTACAGGGCTAGCCGCCAGCCTGAGCAAACCGCTTATACCTTCCTAGTCGATGGCGAACGCGAGGAAATTAGCCTCACTTATGAAGAGTTGCATCAGCGAGTAAACAGTCTTGCTTGCCATTTGAGTACCCTAGTTGCCCCTGGAGAAAGGGCATTGCTGCTCTATCCACCTGGTCTGGATTACATCATTGCCTTTTTTGCTTGTCTGCAATCGCGCCTCATCGCGGTTCCTGCCTATCCGCCTCGGCCAAACAAGTCTATATCTCGTCTACAAGAAATTGTGAAAGATGCCCAGCCAGGGCTGGCACTGACGACGCAGGCAGTCTTACTCAAGGCAAAGGATCTATTCACTCAAATACTCAATGCAGATACGTTGCCATGTCTTGCTACGGATGTTTCTCATCCTGCTTTAGTGAAGGACTGGGAGACTCCTGAAATCAATCGTCAGACGCTGGCCTTTCTACAATATACCTCTGGTTCCACAGGAACTCCTAAAGGGGTCATGATCACTCATGGCAATATTCTTCACAACTCAGCATTAATTTATAACGCCTTTACGCATCAATCGCAGAGTAAAGGTCTAGTCTGGTTGCCTCCTTACCATGATATGGGTTTAATTGGTGGAATTTTACAGCCACTCTATGGCGGGTTCCCAGTCATATTAATGTCCCCTGCACACTTTTTGCAAAAGCCTCTGCGATGGTTGCAGGCTATTTCTCACTACAGGGCAACGACCAGTGGAGGACCTGATTTTGCTTACGATTTATGCGTTCGTAAGGTTACAGCGAAGCAAAAAGAGGAGCTAGACCTGAGCAGTTGGGATTTGGCTTTTAATGGCTCAGAAGTTATCCGCACGAAAACTTTAGCTGATTTTGCTAGAACTTTTGAATCTTGCGGCTTTAGCCAGAAATCATTCTACCCATGCTATGGCTTAGCAGAAGCTACTTTACTGGTTTCTGGAGGTCCCAAAACAAAAGAGCTATTGGTTCATTCCATTCGCAAGTCAGACCTTGAGCAGCACCGATCGCTAAATGATGTTTCGGAAGCAGCAGCAGTAGAAGCCGTTATCAGTTGTGGGCAAATCAGATGTAGACAGGTTGTGATTGTCCATCCCGACACTTTAGCGATGTGCTCCTCTGATCAAATTGGGGAAGTTTGGGTGTCAGATGCAAGTGTGGCGCTCGGCTATTGGAATCAGGATAGTGAAACCAGAAAGAATTTTGATGCCTATTTAGGCACTCAAGGGCCCTTTCTACGCACTGGAGATCTGGGATTTTTACAAGATGGAAATCTCTTCATTACTGGACGTATCAAAGATATCATTATTATCCGAGGTTGCAACTACTATCCTCACGATATTGAACTCACTGTAGAACAAAGCCATCCGGCGATTCAATCTGCACCTGGGGCAGCATTTTCTGTAGAAATGAATGGTGAAGCGAAATTAGTCATCGTGCAAGAGGTCAGAAGAGACCGACTCCGAGATTTACCGACGCAGAAAGTGATGGCACGTATTCGCGAGTCTGTTGCAGCGCAGCATGGTTTGCAGGTTTTCTCTATCGTCCTCATTAAACCAGGCTGTATTCCCAAAACGTCCAGCGGCAAAATTCAGCGCTATGCCTGCCGTAGTCTTTTCTTAAACTCAGCCTTTGATGTGATTAAAGAACATGGTGGAAACACGAAAGCGAACAAGGATTGTTGAACACAATGAAAAAAATAACCATAGCAAACGAATATCTCGTAAATCAGCAAAGGCGGTTTGCTTTAGCGACAGTTTTGCTTCCTTCTGCCGGTTCTGTTGTTGCACTTGGGCTTCTGTGGCAAGTAGGAATTACTCCGGTTGAGATCGGGCTATGTGTCGGGATGTATGCTTTGACGATTACTGGAATTACAGTAGGCTTTCACAGGTTGTTCTCCCATAGTGCCTTTCAAACCAGCAATGCGCTCAAAATAGTTCTCGCGATCGCAGGCTCTATGGCTGCTCAGGGACCTGTTATTCATTGGGTGAGCAATCATCGTCGTCACCATCAATATAGCGACCAAACTGGCGATCCCCATTCACCCCACTTAGAAGGCGATGGTAAGTTCAGGTGGTTGCGTGGGTTATGGCATGCACAAATTGGTTGGTTATTTACCAGTGAAGTTACTAATTCTTCACTGTTTGCGAAAGACCTGTTACGCGACCCAGTCATCACAAAAATTAATCAATACTACCTCGTCTGGTTAATTTTAGGTCTTCTTCTACCCGCTCTCATTGGAGCAGCTTTATTAAAGACTTGGATAGGGTTCACTTCTGGTTTTTTGTGGGGAGGACTACTGCGAGTGTTCCTGGCACATCATTTTACTTGGAGTGTAAACTCTATGATGCATTTATTTGGAACGAGTGCTTTCAATACTTCTGACCACAGCACAAACAATATTTGGTTTGCCATTCCTACCTTTGGCGAAGCATGGCACAACAATCATCACGCGTTCCAAAGTTCAGCTAAATTTGGACTCCAGTGGTGGCAGTTAGATATTGGCTATTGGGTCATTCATCTTTTTGAAAAGGTGGGCTTAGCGTGGAATGTAAAAATTCCCACAACAGCCATGATCGATGCGAGAAGAAAAATGTAGCCCCAGTCTTGTTGATCAAAAAGGAGAGGTTCAACGTGGATACTCAAAATAAGGTAAGTGAATCAGTGAGTTCAACAGAAATTGAACGTTGGTTAACCACTTACTTAAGCGAGTTGCTTGATATTAGTCAAGATGAAGTCGATATGCAAGCAACTTTTGACTCACACGGATTAGATTCTGCGGCAGCGATAGGCTTAACAGGCGAGTTAGCAGATTGGCTAGCTATCGACCTTGAACCGACCTTGTTATATGAACATCCTAGCATTCAAAAGTTAGCTAATTTTTTGGCTGGGGAACTTAATGCTGAGAAGTAACGCATAACAGTAACAAATTCGACAAGATGCCGAATTTGAAAGTTGTTTACACTACTTAAAAGTAGAGATTACCAAGTGGAAAACATTGGAATTATTGGGATTGGTTGCCGTTTCCCTGGCGCAGAGACTCCAGACTCTTTCTGGACTCTCTTGTATGATGGAATTGATGCCATAACGGAGATTCCACAAGACCGTTGGAATATTGATGCCTTTTACGCTGAAGGATCAGGCGTTCCGGGAAAAATGAATACGCGATCGGGTGGGTTCTTGAAGCAAACAAACGAATTTGATCCAGGGTTTTTCGGCATCTCTCCTCGTGAGGCCAAATACATCGATCCCCAGCAACGGTTAGTTCTTGAAGTAGCTTGGGAGGCATTAGAAAATGCTGGAATCGCCCCGGACAGCTTAGCGAATACCCATACCGGAGTATTTATCGGTGTAAGTAACGCTGATTATCATCGGTTGCTCTATCAGGATTTAGATCATGTAAATGGTTATTGTGGCACTGGTACTTCTTTTAGCATCATCGCAAATCGTCTTTCCTATCTTTTGGATCTACACGGTCCTAGTGTCGCTATCGATACGGCCTGCTCTTCCTCTCTTGTTGCATTGCATTATGCGTGTCAGAGCTTGCAAACTGGAGAATCGGACTTGTGTCTTGTTGGAGGTGTGAATGTCATCTTAACTCCTGAACTTCACATCACATTCTCTCAGGCAGGGATGATGGCACCGGATGGGCGTTGTAAAGCGTTTGATGCCGCCGCAGATGGATATGGTCGTAGCGAAGGGTGCGGGATGGTTATCCTCAAACGTTTGTCAGACGCAATCAGCAGAAAAGACAACGTACTAGCGATTATTAGAGGTTCAGCGGTCAATCAAGATGGTCGTAGTAATGGGCTTACAGCACCTAACGGGTTTGCTCAACAAATGGTCATTCGCAAAGCATTGGAGAATGCCAACGTAGATTCCAATCAAGTCAGCTATGTCGAAGCGCATGGTACTGGTACACTACTTGGAGATCCAATTGAAATTAAATCGTTAAAGGCGGTGTTGACGGAAAATCGATCGCCCGATCAATCTTGCTGGATCGGGTCAGTCAAGACCAATATAGGTCATCTAGAAGCTGCGGCAGGCATTGCCAGTTTGATTAAGGTCGTGCTGGCTTTACAGCACAAGCAGATTCCACCCCATCTGCATTTAGAGCAATTGAGCCCATATATCTCATTGCAAGATACGCCATTTCGCATTCCGGTTGAGCCCCAAAGCTGGACAATCGGCGATCAGAGACGAATTGCTGGTATCAGTGCTTTTGGCTTTGGAGGAACCAATTGTCATGTCATCCTTGAAGAATTCATTAGCCCTCAAGTTTCATCTAGTTCTGCTCAACGCCCAGTTCACCTTTTCACACTTTCGGCAAAGAATGAGCAGGCCTTAAAGCAACTGGCTCAAAGGTATATAAACTTCTTTGACACACATCCAGATACATCACTTGTGGATATCTGTTCTACAACAAATCAGGGCAGATCTCACTTTGATTATCGTTTAGCGATTGCTGCTGAATCTCATACTCAAGTACAACAGGCTCTTAATGCTTTCGTTAAGGGAGAACAAGCTCCTAGACTTGTCACAAAGAAAGCCAATCAAAGAAGAAAACCTAAGATTGCGTTTTTATTTACGGGTCAAGGCTCTCAGTATCAGGGAATGGGATCTCAACTTTACGAGACTCAACCAGTCTTTCGGAGGGCAATCGAGCAATGTAGTCAAATATTGTCTCTTTATTTAGATCAGTCATTAACAGATACTATCTTCTCAAAAGATGGTTCATCGCTTCTGGCACAACCTCTTTACGCCCAACCTGCTCTATTTGCAATCGAGTACGCTATCACCAAGCTTTGGCAATCTTGGGGTGTTGAGCCATCTGCTGTGATTGGCCACAGCCTTGGAGAATACGTCGCTGCCTGTATTGCAGAAGTTTTTAGCCTTGAAGCTGGATTGCAACTCATTGCAGCGCGATCGCAATTAATACAGACCTTGCCTAGCGACGGTGAAATGGTAGTTGTTTTCGCAGGTGAAGCTACCGTTGAAAAAGCCGTTCAAGATCATGCACCTGGTATTGCGATTGCTGCAGTAAATGCTCCGAGTAACACCGTGATCTCTGGCTGTCAGCAAGATATCGTTAAGCTCATCACTATTTTAGAAGAATCGGGAATTAAGACTAGAAAACTAAAGGTGTCTCATGCCTTCCACTCAGGCTTAGTTGATCCAATCCTAGGTGTCTTTGAGGAAAAAGCTAGTCAAATTGAGTTTCAAGCTCCTTGTCTTCCACTTGTTTCGACACTTACGGGTGAAATAATGCCATCAGAGTTTATGCCTGATGCTAGCTACTGGCGAAGTCAAACACGGGAAACTGTGAAGTTCATGCCTGGACTCAATACTTTGTTGAATCAAGGGTTTGACCTATTTATAGAAGTTGGGCCAAAGCCAATTCTATTAAATTTAGGAAAAAGCTTTCAGAAAGGGAAGCAGGTTATCTGGTTGTCATCTTTAGCTGAAGGTAAAGATGATTGGTCTGTGTTGATGGAAAGTTTAGCTGAGTTATATGTCAGCGGCGTAAGCATCAATTGGGAAGGGTTGAATCTTGATTATGTGGAACGTCGATTGGAACTCCCTACCTATCCTTTTCAATGCACTTCCTACCAAGTTCAAGCAAGCCAGGAAATCACGACTCAGCCTAATACAGAATCAGTACCTTTTAAGATTGCTATGAATACAGGACATAAAGCAGCTCAACACGAAGAAATTGTCTCTGATTTACGCTCTACTGTTGCCGAGTTGCTGCAATTAGACAGTTCAGAAGTCGATATTCACTCATCCCTTTTAGAAATGGGTGCAGATTCTCTCGTTTTGATTGAAGCAACACAAAAGATTGAGAAAACCTACAAAGTCAAAATTGCCATTCATCAACTGTTTGAAGAACTCGCAACACTTAATATATTGGCCTTATATATTCAAGAGCAATTAGGCTCACCAGCTCCCATAAGTCCTGAGACCGATAAATCTCATGATGTGTATGACTCAAATGCCATTGCTCCGGATGAGATTACACAGATGTCATTAGGAAGCAAGGAATCTCAAAAATCTGAATCAGTATTAGAAGAAATCATTTTGAAACAGCTCCAAATCATGTCAGAGCAATTGCAGGTTCTACAAAGTAAAAAAAAAGATAAGTTGGTTTTAACAGCTCAAGCAGGCATACAATCCACTTTCTCAGACTTGACCACTCAAAGTTTCTTATCAGAAGGTAGGGAAGTCATTCAAAAAGGAAATGTTTTAAGCATTGGCAGTACTGAAAGTCATGAAGTCACCGATTGGTATCCCCTGAGCGACTCTCAGAAAAGGTTTTCTCGCCTAGCTAGACTAGGGTATGAAGGGAAGCAAGCTGGCAATATGGGCTGTGCCATCAAGATTAATCGAGAAATAGACTCTTCACGCTTGAAAAAAGCTTGGGAAGAAGTATTAGCACGTCATGAGTCTTTATCAGTTCAGATAGATGTAGATGGAGAGAGACAAAGAAAAAGCAGAATTATAGAAACTCCTTTTAATGAAATAGATCTATCAACCCAACAAAATTCCACTTTAGAAGAGTTACTTACTGAGCAAGTAAATCAGGAATTCGATCTAATCAATGGCCCCCTGATTTTACTTTCGGTTATAAGAGGGACAAACTCAGCATGTTACTTGTCTTTAACTGCACATCATACCGTAGGGGATGGATGGTCTTTTTCACTATTGTTTGGTGAATTACTTAAGTTTTATCAAGGGCATGAGAAAGATGGTACTTTTAGGCTCTCTGTACCTCCATCATATTTTGAGTATGTGATGAACGAACCTACGCGTGTTTCAGAGTCAACTTTGCAGTACTGGTTGAAGCAGCATGCTGAAAAGCGGCCTGAGATGTTGTTGTCGGTTGTTGACGATCGCATCTCACCGTTCATTGGGAAAAGATTACTCCATGTGATTGCCATAAAATCTATTAAAAGTAAATTAAAGCAATTAGCAATGCGTCTAAGATGCACTACATTTACTCTTCTTTTTGTTCTATTTCAGATTCATCTCTATGAAACCTATGGGAAAGAGGAATTTACTGTAGCAGTGCCAACTGCAAATCGACAGTTTGCCGAAGGCGCTTCTTTAGTGGGATGTTGTGTGAATTTAATGCCTATTGTGTGTTCATGCAAGGCGAACAACAACAGTCCTGAAATTTTCAGTCAAACTGTCAAAGAGATATTATTAGATGCTTTTGCAAATCAAAATTATAGTTACAGCAAGTGGATGTCAATAGTAACTCAAAATCATTCACCAGAATATCAACCGATACAAGTTAGTTTCAACATAGAACCTCAGCTACCTCTGTTTAGTGAGAGTCTTAAGAAAGCAAGCTTTCTCCCTCTTCCAATTAATTATGTAGAGTTTCCATTAATGCTAAATATTTTAGAACAAGAAGATGAATTGTATTTGAAGCTTGACTTCCAGATGAGGTATCTCAGCGAAGCACAAGCAGAAGAATTTTTACAAAGATTTATAGCAATGATTAAAGCTCTATTACTTGAACCGAAGAAAGCACATCTTAACTGAAGCTAAACTTAACATCAAAAGTTTTTGCGAAGCTTCGCAAATGTTTTTTGGGCACGCACTGGCAGCACTACTCTTGTCCTGACGCTCTACGGTAGCCAGTGTTGACGGTCAATGGTGTGACTGGGTAAGCACTGTAGTCTTGCACTGGCGGCCATGCTGTCGAGGGTAGGCGTCGTGGGAGGGGTAGGAGTGGGCACGACACTCAGGTGCGTGGCTATGTTTAACGGCATGAGTTGAATACGCCGCCGCTGTTGTGGTTTCGCCTTACTCTCAGGCTGACGGGACGTTGCTGCCTTTGGTGGCGTCTTTGAAGGCGCTGCTGGCAGTTTGAAGGCTTCTGCTTGAGCCGTGACCCACTGCAACACTTGCTGAGCGCTGTCGCCAGTCAACACCAGCGTTTCTGCCTGGCCAAACCGTAGTTCCAAAGAGTTGTCTGCCCCAGGCACAAAACGCCGTACCATGCCGAGGTTGACAAACTCGATCCCGTTTAAGGTCTCTACCTGGAAAATGCTGCTCACAAGCCGTCTTCATGGACTATGCGGCTATTCTAGTGCAGTTGTTCTATGGCGTAACAACTACTTGGGGCAGACTTTGACGCGTTTCCAGAGCACCTTAAGCGAGAGCCGTTGTCTTTACACACTGCCGAGCAGTTGCTAGCCCCATGGTCGCACTACGAGAACACGAAACACGCTCACTTAGAGGTGCTACCGCTGTTCCTTCTACCTACCCACCTGGAACGCAATGCAACCGTCATCGAGGCGATTGCCTATACCATCGAGCAGCAAAGCCTGCTCCTAGCGGAAGCCGAAACGGCCAAGCAATCTGAGCAACGGCTCGCCCAAGCGACCGACGCTGATGAAGACACTGATGAGGACGCGACTGCGCCCACGATTACCGCTTGTTCCTGGGAAGAGGTCGAAGAGAAGTTTCGTGGTCGCGGTCGTCACTGGCACCCATGACCGAGACAAGCGCTTTCACTATCAGGTGACTGATGATGAAAGTGCCTGCGGCAGGTAGGCGGTTTGCGTCATTGGACCTTGCGTCACAACGATGGCAAACTCATGCGCTGCCAGCCCAAACCGATCGCTTCTGTTTGGGCTGGCAGCGACTGGATTCAAGCACTTGCTCACTAGTGGTAATATCTACACACCTCTGGACGTCTTAGCCTTGGCTGCCTTGTCCACTAGGGTGTGCTCAGTCTCAAAAGTATGTCTTATACCAATTAAATATGAAGTTGCGCCAAACTAAAGGAGTCCCCTTTGAGGTCATGGGTCATGCCAGGACGCCCC
>NZ_PVWK01000125.1 GCF_003003795.1 Stenomitos frigidus ULC18
ACCTCAAGGTCAGTCTTGGGCGTGAATCTACCATATTTTCATGCGTGGTGGTGCACGCAGTGCATGATGACTTCGTTGGGGAAACCGAGGAACAGTGGCACGTATGGCACGTCACCACCTCTCATCTCCTTCAGGGTCTCGATCGCACGGTTAAAGTCATCACGAGCGATCGTTTGAAACACCTCTGGGTTCGTCAGCCGGAAGCCTAGTGTCCCCAGTTCCAGCTTGAGGATGTTGCCGAGTACTGGCTTTGCTGTCACCACGGGCGGCTGTGAACTTAGATCAGAGCGTTCAATGGCACAGTCTGTGACTAGAAGTTGTGTACGCCGTAAGGTGATCGTGTTTAGCAGGCGTTGACTCATCCTTGTCCCCCTCAAAAGTTCGTAGCCCTGCACAGCTCAGTACGCGGCTACGAGGGCGGGAAAGTGAGGTGGCTGAAGTTCACAGGATGTAGAAGGAAGCCACCTCTTAGCCCGCTGCTACACATGTTAACGCTCCTGACCGACTATACGCACGTTGGGGTTTTAGAGCGGTTTCGCGCTGTGTGCAAGAGTATGTCTGCTCTCTTGGTTCTGTGGGCAAAACAGACGGCACGTCGATCAACAACACGCGGTCGGTTGGGTGTGTCACCCTTCCAAGCCAAGTTCACCTTGCTGACTGGAGGCATCGGCGTGCCCATTGCGAAAACGCACCACTAGACCATGTTCAACATCCCAGTCGCATTCGGCGAACAGCAGAAAGGTTGGTGTCGTAATCTCCCCGTGCGGCGGCACTTCAATATACGACGGTTGCACCGCTTGCCACACGTCGATCGACGCTGACAAGAGTGGCATCGCCTCATCGCCGATCAGGTCACGATACACCTCATAATTTTGCACGACGGCTGGTGCCGCCAAGACGAGTACATCGGGCGGTAATGTTAGTGCAAGCTGTACCGCTTCACGTTGCACTGACGACAGTGTGCGTGTGTCAGCGTCCTCAGGTTCGATCTGCACAGGTATATCCACACCATTGAAACGCACACGACGTTCAAGCCTCCAATGGGAGCCGTCGAAGTGCATCGGACCAAAATCGCTATCGTGGAGTGTCATCATGAGTCCCTCACAAGCAAAACATCATCCGTCACGCCTTCACAGACGTTGCTCAAGGGGTCTTCCTTGTACGTCATCGGTCTACCGCCCACGACAATGGGCTTGCCTCGGTACTGCGGGTCATCACGCTGCTCCACGGAGGCAAAAAAGGCATCCATGTCGATGTGGATGATCTTACGCTGCACCACCATCGTGTCGCCAAACGGGTTGCTTTCAGTTTGCGACTCCAGTTTAGCCGCTCGCCTGGAGTGATCGTAGGCATGACTGGCACGGTAGGAAGACCGACAGCAATAACCCAAGACAGGCTCACCCCGTTGATGGCATTGCTGAAGTTCCCGATTCTGCGCTGACTCTACTTGAGGATGTAGCCAGTACAAGTGCGACTGTCCATAGTAGCCAGCGTTCATGAGGCTAGCAAAGAGCCATTCCATGACAGCTTGTATAGTCTCTACTGCCACCCCGCTCTCAATATTGCCCAACACTGTTGATCGTTGGGTGCGTCGGCGTGGGTTCAGATAGCAGCGTCTGCAGTTTGGCGTGCAGGCGATCGCGACGAGCTTAGGCATGGCGATCGCCGGACAGTGGATGGCGCAATGCTTTAATGGTTCTGGCTTCAAGCTATTTAGTTGGACATTGTTGCACGTGCCGTCTCATCGCAGTCTCTTGAGAGATGTCAAAGCCCACATTACTGACATTCCCAACCGTGATTTGCGACCCACCTTGCTGTAACGTACTGCTTTGAAAATTGGGATGAGTCTTCTATAGTTTGGAGTACGCCACCCCAGACTCCCCCAGAGAAGCTCTATGATTGCTCTGCCTGGTATTGCTATCCAAGACACGATCTACGAAAGCTCAGCCTCTCTGGTGTATCGAGGCAGAAGAGACGATGGGCTGGCAGTTGTCATCAAACTGCTCAAACAAGATTATCCCTCTCCTCAAGAAATTACCCGCTATAGACAGGAATATGCCATTACCTGCTCCCTCAAGCTGGAAGGCGTAATCAAGGCGTACAGCCAGCAGGACTATCAACGCACGCTCGTGATCCTTTTAGAAGACTTTGGTGGAGAGTCTCTAGAGCGATGGATGCAGCAACGCTCAGACTTCTGTCCAATGCCCTTAGCCAGATTTCTCCCGCTTGCCATCAACTTGACAGAGATTCTAGGCAGCATCCATGCTGCCAATATCATTCATAAAGATATTAATCCTGGCAATATTGTTTTCAATCCAGAGACTGGCATTGTCAAAATTATTGATTTTGGGATTTCCACCCGCTTTAACCGCACGAATCCATCGTATAGAAGCCTACATGATTTAGAAGGAACTCTCGCCTACCTGTCTCCAGAGCAAACCGGGCGCATGAGCCGCTTGCTCGATTACCGTACCGATTTTTACTCGCTAGGTGTCACGTTCTACCAACTGCTCACCGGACAACTGCCGTTTCCCACAATGGACATGCTGGAACTAGTCCATTGTCATCTTGCCAAACAACCAATTCCGCTTCATGAGCTGAATGCAGGCATCCCTCAACCTGTTTCAGACATGATTCTGAAACTAATGGCGAAAAATGCGGAGGATCGTTATCAAACTGCTTGGGGCATTAAAGCGGATTTAGAATTCTGTGCTCACCAATTAGAAGAAAGTGGTCAGATTGATCCCATTCAACTGGGGCTTCAAGACATTTCGGAGCAGTTTCAAATTCCTCAGAAGCTATATGGGCGCGAGGCAGAGATTAAAACGTTATTGGCAGCGTTTGATAGAGTCGCAGCGGGAAATAATGGGAAGATGGGGAGTAAAATTGTCTCCGTGTCCCCGCGTCCCCATCTCCCTGCATCTTCAGAAATGCTGCTCGTTTCTGGCTATGCTGGCATTGGTAAATCGGCATTGGTGCAGGAACTTTATAAACCCATCACGGCAAAGCGTGGCTATTTTATTTCGGGTAAGTTTGACCAATTTCAGCGCAATATTCCCTATAGCGCGATCGCCCAAGCCCTACAAAAATTGGTACAGCAATTGCTGGGTGAGCCAGAGGAACAGGTCCAGCAGTGGCGATCGCAACTTCTAACAGCGTTGGGAAGCAATGGGCAACTCATCATTGACGTGATTCCGGAAGTTGAGCTAATTATTGGCAAGCAGCAGCCCATAACCGATGTCGGCGCAACAGAAGCTCAAAATCGTTTCAATCGAGTCTTTCAGCATTTTGTTCGGGTGTTTTGCTCAAAGGAACATCCGCTTGTACTCTTTCTAGACGACTTACAGTGGGCGGATTCAGCAACACTCAAGTTAATTGAGCTCATTATGCTGGATGAGCAAGCCCAATCTCTTTTTTTAATTGGAGCGTATCGAGATCATGAAGTAAAGCCAACCCACCCACTGGCACTAACGCTGGAGCGGTTACGCCAACAGGGGGCAGTGCTTCAGGAGATTGTTCTGGCACCCTTAAGGCTGGAGCCGTTAAGCCAGTTGCTTGCTGAGACACTACATCGGGATGTTGACTCCGTTCGTGCTTTAGCTGAGTTGGTGCTGTGTAAAACCGAGGGAAACCCTTTCTTTGTCAACGAATTTTTGCGGATGCTGCATAGCGAACATTGGTTGACCTTTAAGGCTGAGCAGCGAAGCTGGCAGTGGAACATGGCGCAGATTCAAGCCCAAAACATCACTGCTAATGTGGTGGAGTTGCTGCTGACTAAGTTGAAGAAACTACCAGCGGTCACGCAGCAAATCCTCCGGTTAGCCGCTTGTATCGGCGCTGAATTTGATTTGGAGACATTAGCGATCGTTTGTGAGCAAGCCCCTAAAGCGATTTTTGGGGCTTTACTGACAGCAGTACAAGCTGGATTGATTCAGCCTCTCTCCGAATTAGATGAGAACTTGTTAGTTCAGGAGTATAAGTTCTTGCACGATCGCGTGCAACAAGCCGCCTATGCCTTAATTGATGAGTCGCAGAAACAGGTTGTTCATCTTCAAATCGGTCACGATCTGCTCGAAAAGACCTTACCAGAGCGACTATCAGATCGTCTATTTGAAATTGTGGATCATCTTAATTATGGAATTGAGCTAATTACCGATCAGGCAGAACGAGATGAAATTGCCAAACTGAATCTATTGGCAGGTCAGAAAGCAAAAGCCGCGATCGCTTATGGCACGGCAAAAAACTATTTAGCGACAGGCAGAGAATGGCTAGCAGCCTCTAGCTGGCTAACAAACTATGATCTGACATTAGAGTTGTATTCAAAAGCAACAGAAGTCGCCTATTTACGTGGTGAGTTTAAAGATGTAGAACAGTGGGCAGAAGTCGTTCTACAAGAAGCCAAGACGGTTCTCGATACCGTAAAAGTTTACGAAGTCAAAATTCAACTCAATATGGCACAGAACCAGCCATTAAAAGCAATTGATACGGCATTGCAAGTTTTGCAGCAACTAGGAATTAGTTTTCCTGAAACACCCAGTCAATCAGATATTCGCCTTCAGATAGACACAATCACATCTCTCTTTGCCGAGAAATCAATTGAGGATTTAATCCATTTGCCAGAAATGACCGAACCAGACAAATTGGCGGCGATGCGAATTTTATCTGGAATTTCGATTGCGGCTTATATTGCTGCACCTGATCTGATGCCTCTCCTTGCAGCTAAACAGGTCACCATGTCAATTCAGTATGGTAATACGTTTGTGTCTTCTTTTGCCTATGCCATCTTTGGAATGGCTCTTTGTGGAAGGGGCAGAAACATTGAGTCTGCCTACCAGTTTGGGCAACTTGGTTTAGGGATATTGTCACGGTCGAACGTCCATTCCCTTAAAGCTAGAACTTTGAACATCATAAGCAACTTCATCATCCACTGGAAAGAACATAATAGAGAACTTTTGAAGCCTTTACTAGAAGCCTATCAGGGCGGACTAGAAACGGGGGATTTTGAGTTTGCTGCCTACAGTGCTTATAATTACTGCTTCCAAGCCCTGGTGATCGGAAAAGAACTCATGTATGTTGAGCGCGTGATGAGCACATACAGTGAAGCAATCCGTCAAATTAAGCATGAAATAGCACTCAACTGGATTCAAATATTCCAACAAACTGTCTCAAGCTTGATGGGGAATTCGAGCAATTCAACTCGTCTAATGGGCGAATTCTACAATGAAGAGACTGAACTACCACGACTTCAAGCTGCAAATGATAGAAACTCAATCTTCAAAGTTTATTTCAACAAGCTTTTCCTGAACTATCTATTTT
The DNA here is from genome assembly GCF_003003795.1 of Stenomitos frigidus ULC18. Taxonomy (GTDB): domain Bacteria; phylum Cyanobacteriota; class Cyanobacteriia; order Leptolyngbyales; family Leptolyngbyaceae; genus Stenomitos; species Stenomitos frigidus_A. The sequence continues at coordinate 5,317 of NZ_PVWK01000125.1, forward strand.
CTAAGTACACTCAAGCCGTTGAAAGCTCAGTCGTAGCGGAAGGTCATTTGAGCTATGTTGCAGCACTACCTCTTGTACCACTATACAATCTCTATGATTCGCTAGCAAGGCTCGCAGCTTATCCTGAAAGTAATGTCCAAGCGCAGCAGGAAGTTCTGAAAAAAGTTGCGGTTAGACAAGAGAAAATGAAGCAATGGTCACATTCTGCGCCAATGAACTGTTTGCATAAGTATCATTTAGTTGAGGCAGAGAAGGCACGAGTCTTGGGTCAGTTACTTGAGGCAGAAGCGTTTTTTGAACAAGCGATCCAGGGGGCGAAGGAAAATAAATATATCCAAGAAGAAGCTTTAGCCTATGAATTAGCTGCTAAGTTTTATCTAGAGCGTGGCAGGTCAAAAATTGCTCAAACCTATATGAAAGAAGCTCACTATTGCTATGAACGCTGGGGCGCAACGGCGAAGGTCAAAGATTTAGAGACTCGTTATCCACAGTTTTTCCCTCCGTCATCCAGCGTAGCTTCCACGCCAATTCATACGGCTTTTGGAACCACTTCTAGCACTTCACTTATCGCTTTTGATTTGACGACGGTACTGAAAGCATCCCAGGCAATTTCGAGTGAAATTGAACTGAATCAGTTGCTCCGTTCTTTGATGCAGATCCTAATCGAGAATGCTGGTGCACAAACCGGATGTCTGCTTTTGGAAAACTCAGGAGAATGGGCGATCGAGGCTGCCTGTGAATTCAATGATGATGAGAATGGCTGTGTAACACGGGTGCTGCAATCCATCCCAACAGCAAATTGTTTACCAGAATCAATTATTCACTATGTCATTAGGACTCATAAATCTATCCTCTTAAATGATGCGACTCGTGAAGGCAATTTCATTAATGACCCCTACATCCAACGCAACCAGACCCGCTCGCTTCTCTGTTTGCCACTGCTGAATCAAAGTAAGCTCGTCGGCGTGCTCTATCTAGAGAACCAATCGGTGACTGGAGTCTTTACACCAGAGCGATCGCAAGTTTTGCATTTACTATCGACTCAGGCAGCGATTGCGATCGAAAATGCCAAACTCTACTCAAAGCTCCGCGCTAGCGAAAGTCAGATGACTCAATTTCTCGAAGCAATTCCAGTGGGAATTGGCATAGTCGATGCAGCAGGTCGCCCTTATTACGCCAATCAACGGGGCATTCAACTCATGGGCAAAGGGATTGATCCTTCTATCCCACCCGATCAAATTGCTGAGGCTTATCAATTCTATGTGACCGGAACAAATCAAATCTATCCGACAGAGAGACTGCCAGTCATTCAGGCGTTGAGCGGCGAGCATGCCACGGTTGATGATATCGATATTCGGCAGAACAATGCAACCATTCCGGTTGAAGTGTGGGGCACTCCTGTGTTTGATGAGCAGGGCAATGTTGTTTATGGGATCGTTGCGTTTCAAGACATCACAGAGCGCAAACAAGCAGAGAAACTATTAGCCGATTATAACCAAATATTGGAACAACAAGTCACTGAGCGAACGTTGCTCCTGTCTCAGGAGATTGAAGAGCGCCATCGCGTTGAGTCCGCCCTGCGACAGAGTGAAGAACAGCGCAGACTAGCTATGGACGTTAGTTATATTGGCACTTGGGACTGGAATATCGTGGAGGAGACAATAGAGTGGAACGATCACCATGTCCGACTACTGGGGTTGGTTCCCGGTGAAGTTGAGAGCAGCTATCAGGCATGGCGCGATCGCGTTCATCCAGAAGATCTTCCTTGGGTTGAGCAAGCTATAGCAGCAGCTCTGGCAACCCATACCGATTATGAAACTGAATATCGAGTAGTTTACCCAGATGGTAATGTCCATTGGTTGATTGCCAGAGGCCGAGGCATTTATAACGCAACTGGACAGCCCGTGCGGATGTTGGGGGTGATGCTTGATATTAGCGAACAGCGAAACGCTGCACTGTGTGCCGAGCATGCTTCCATTCTGGAAGAACGTAACCGGATGGCGCGCGAAATTCATGATACGCTCGCTCAATCCTTCACGGGTATTTTGCTCCAGGTCGGAGCGGCGACACAAGTACTGGCAGATGACTTGAACGTCACGCAGGAACATGTGGAGATGCTGGAAATGATTGATGAATTGGCACGCGCTGGGCTGGCAGAGGCACGTCGATCAGTCGCAGCACTCCGTCCCCAGCTCTTGGAAGAGGGCAATTTACAGAGTGCCCTTCAGCGTCTCGTAATTCAGATGAGAGCTACTACTGATACGACTGTGATCTACGAAAGTAAAGGCACGATCTATTCGTTGCCTACCGAAGTAGAAAATCACCTGCTACGGATGGGACAGGAAGCCTTAACCAATGCCATCAAATACGCGGATGCTGGCGAAATTAGAGTTGAGTTGGTGTATGAAGCGGCGCAATGTCTTTTGCGTATTAAAGATAATGGACGGGGTTTTAGTGTGGGTAGTATCCCATCAGGTAGCGGCTTTGGCTTACTGGGCATGAGCGAGCGTGCAGAACAAATAGGCGCACAACTGACAATTCAGAGCCAACTGGGGCAGGGAACAGAAATTGTTGTCACTGTAAATCGAGAGTGAGCATCACGATGAGCCAAGCTACTACAATTCGGGTGCTGATTGTTGATGATCATGCCATTGTCAGAAAGGGATTGGCAACCATTATTAACCGTGATCCAGAAATGACAGTGATCGCTCAAGCTGAAGATGGGCAGCAGGCGATCGACCGCTTTCGGGACTATCAACCTGATGTCACGCTGATGGATTTATCCATGCCTCAAATGGGAGGGGTGGAGGCTATTACGGCAATCTGTGCTGCATTTAAGCAGGCTCGGATTGCGGTACTCACAACTTACGATGGTGATGAAGATATCTATCGCGGCTTGCAGGCGGGTGCTCAAGGCTATCTACTTAAGGATGCTAAACCCAACGAGCTTTTGAATGCGATTCGCACTATTCATAGTGGTCAAAAGTATGTGCCACCAGCCGTTGGCGCAAAACTATTGCAACGGATGAGCCATCCGGAACTGAGTGAACGGGAGCTAGCAGTACTCCACTTGATGGCGCAGGGGATGAGTAATGCCAACATCGCGATCGCTTTAACTATCGGCGAAAGCACCGTCAAATCGCACATCAATCGACTGTTAAGCAAGCTGGGCGTGAGCGATCGCACTCAAGCCGTCATTGTTGCGGTTAAACGCGGGCTTGTCAGTTTATAAGCTGTACTTGGCATTGAGCCGAGATACGTGCGAAAGTTTATCATATGGGTACTAAAGTTTTGCTGAGTAAGGCTTTCAGCGTTTGGCTCACAACATAGCTATTTTTGTCGGATAGCTGCTGTTCGAGCAGAAGGGCGACGGTAGAATGCGGGTTTCGGGCGACGAATCAAGCAGAAATTAGGCCGTGTACTAGTCGTCTTGCATTAGTACAAAGGCCAAAATAGTCCAAACCTTCATTAGACAAGGCTTTCAGTGGTCAGGACTAGAAGCGAAAAGGCTAAAATGCCTATCTAGTTTACGTTTCAAGCGATATGACCAAAAATCGCACGTATCTCGGCTCAACCCCCTACTGATGTCATGCAAGAGCAGGGACGATCGTTTGAATGTGGTGGCGAATTGGAGCCAGACAGTAGATTCTTTGTGACTATGCAGCAGCAAGCTCTTGGCACTGGCGAACCATGCGGACCCGCAGCATCCCTTGACAATTAGCAGCATCCCTGCCAGACATGCCATCACCGAGCGCTACTTGGAACAAATTTTGACCATTCTACGGCGCGGCGGTATGGTTCACAGCCAGTGAGGAGCCCGTGACGGCTATACGTTGACCGGCGAACCCCGGCAGATTAGTTTGCTGGAAGCGACTGCCCTGATGGATGGCACACACAAACCCTGCGAACAGACGTTACTGGTAACACCAGAGCGCAGGTATTGAATCAAACCTGGCAGCAAGCAAATGTGCTTTCACAGCAGACAATGAGCGATCGACTCAGCAGTACAGCAACGAGCCTGGATAATCCAAGCTGGTTTCGTCATAGCAAGTTAACGGGTTATAGTGGGGAACTTGCACGCAAACAATGGTTGCTCGACCACGAGCGCTTAAGCCGCATGAAACAGCAACGCAACGACTGATGGTCATCCTGTTGCACGAGTTGATCGATCGCCTTTTAAGGTCAAGGTTTGAGGAGACGATCGCTCAGGTTAATCAGCTCCTGCTGCTGATAGTTACAGCGAAAAATACAGCGTTTGTGGTTTGCATGATGCAGTTTGGCACACTTCATGGCTCTGCGTCCGAACCAAGATTGGTATAGTGCGGACGCTGAAGCCATACCCATTGGTGGCACACAGACATATAGCCAGAAGGCTGTCCAGTTCTGGGCTGGCAGCGCTGAGGCAAAACTGCGAGCAGGGTTCATGCCGAAGCCGGAAAGGGGGGCTTCAAAGGTGACGTAGAGCATCACCAAACAGCCCGCAAAGAGACCCGTGTAGGGATTGAGCTTCTTGTGGTTACTGGTCAACAAAACCATCATCATCATGATGAAGGCAATCACTAATTCACCCAGCACTGCGCCCATCCAACCCAACCAACCCGGCACGGTGACAACGTAGTTAACAGGTGGTTGTGTAAACAGGTTGCCAAAGAGCAACGCTACCAAAGAAACGCCAGCCAAGCCACCCAGACATTGAAACAAGATGTAAAAGATCGCATCCTGGCGCTTGACTTTACCAGCACGGTAAAACGTGAGCGTAATCGCTGGATTCATATGGGCACCGGATTGTTTGCCCCACGGAGAATAGATGAGCGCGATCGCAGTTGTTCCCATTGCCACCCCAATCAAAAAGCGGCGTAGATCGGCATTGGCGATCGCCTGATGCACAGGGGAGCTGGGAGACTCAAACAAGATTGTAAACACACCAGCCGAAACCATAAAAAGACCAAGTTCTGCGGCTTCCATCAGGTATTCTGGCAGATGCTTTTTAAGGGTCTCCATGCTGACCTCCCGGTGTGTCGCGGTTGACAGTCCGATGTTCCACATTCTGTAGAATCATGGCAGCGACCAGACCCGTCCAACCCGTTTGATGGCTGGCTCCCAGACCCGCACCATTGTCCCCATGAAAATATTCGTGGAACAGAATGAGATCTTTCCAATATGGATCGGTTTGGAAGACGTCCAGATTGCCATAAACGGGACGTTTGCCCGCTTCATCTGGCTCGAAGATGGTGACTAAGCGACGGGACAGCTCGATCGCGACTTCTCGCAGCGTCATTTCCTGTCCAGACCCAATCGGACATTCCACTTTGAACTCATCGCCAAAATACTCGTAGAAGCGCCAGAGCGCCTCAATGATGAGATAATTCACCGGAAACCAGATGGGACCGCGCCAGTTAGAATTGCCGCCAAACAGACCCGTAGTCGATTCGGCAGGCTCATAGCGCACGCAGTAATCATTATTGCCTTCATGTAATGTGTAGGGCTGCTCTAGATGAACTTTAGAGAGCGCCCGAATGCCGTGAGGGCTAAGAAACTCGTTTTCATCCAGCAGGTACCTCAAGACGCGCTTAAGCTTTGCGCCATAGACGATCGCCAGCAGGCGTCTGGCTCCCATCCCGGGCGTTTCCATACACGCCACTTTATTCTTCAGTTCGGGACGATTGCGGATAAACCAATTCATCCGTCGCTGGAAGCCAGGAAACTGCTTGAGCGTGTCTAATTCCAGCACCGTCACGGCAAAGAGCGGGATTAAGCCCACCATTGATCGCACTTTTAGTGGAAACTGACGCCCATCTGGTAAGTGCAGCGCATCGTAGTAGAAGCCATCTTCATCATCCCACAGGGCAATCTTCGTATCGCCAATGCCATCAATGGCATCCGCAATGTAGAGAAAATGCTCAAAGAACTTGCTGGCAATATCTTCGTAGGCATTGTCTTCTTTCGCCAGTTCCAGCGCGATCGCCAGCATGTTCAAACAATACATCCCCATCCAGCTCGTCCCATCGGCTTGATTCAGATAGCCGCCAGTGGGTAATTCTTTGCTGCGATCGAACACCCCAATGTTATCCAGCCCCAGAAAGCCGCCCTGAAAGACGTTGTTGCCTTCCATATCTTTGCGGTTGACCCACCAGGTAAAATTCAGCAGCAGCTTATGGAAGACGCGTTCGAGAAATTGGCGATCGCTGCGACCATAAAACTTTTGCTCGACCTGATAGACCCGTAACGCTGCCCACGCATGCACTGGGGGATTCACATCACTAAACGCCCACTCATAGGCAGGCAGTTGACCGTTTGCCTGCATATACCATTCACGGGTGAGGCGATCCAGCTGCAATTTGGCAAAGTCTGGGTCAAGCACCACTAACGGAATAAGATGGAATGCCAGATCCCATGCCGCAAACCAGGGATATTCCCATTTGTCAGGCATGGAAAGAATATCTTCACTGAACAAATTTGTCCAGTCGCGGTTGCGTCCTGCCTTCCGTTCGGGTGGCGGCGGTGGTTGGTTGGGATCGCCATGCAGCCAGTCATGCACCACATAGTTGTAATATTGCTTGCTCCACAACAGTCCCGCAAACGCCTGTCGCTGAATGTTGCGCTCTGCCTCCGACATCGGAAAGGGACAAAGGCGATGGTAGAACTCATCCGCTTCTTGTTTGCGAGTGTGGAAAATAGCATCAAAAGCAGCACCCAATGGATCACTTAATGTTTGTTGATCAGACAACCGTAGGCGGATGGTTTTGGTTTCTCCTGGTGCGAACGTTAAGGGGTAACGGGCTGCAAATTTGGTGCCGATGCGATCGACATTAATCGCATGCTGCTTACCATGCACCAGATAATCGTTGATACCGTCTTTGACATAGGGTGATGGATTGCTCGTGCCAAACAGCCGTTCGTAATTCGTTTCGTTGTTGGTCAAGAGCAACTCTGCGCCCGGTTCACAGTAGAGCCAGTGAGTACCCAGCGTGGGATGGTCGGCTTCCAGCACGCTCACTGGTGTATCAGCAATGACTTTAATGAAGGGGACTTCCATCTCAGGCTGCCAATCCCACAGGTTACGAAACCAGAGGGTGGGTAGGAGATGCAGGGTAGCGGTTTCGGAGCCTCGGTTGGCGATCGTCACCTGGATCAAAAGATCTTCGGGTGTGGCTTTCGCATATTCCACGAAGACATCAAAATAGCGATTGTCTGCGAAAACCCCTGTATCCAACAGTTCAAATTCGGGTTCAAATTTGCCCCGGCGACGATTTTCTTCTACCAACTGTGTGTAGGGAAATGCCTGCTGAGGGTATTTATACAGGCATTTCATGTAGGAATGAGTGGGCGTACTGTCTAAATAAAAGTAGTACTCTTTGACATCTTCGCCATGATTCCCTTCACTACCCGTTAAACCAAATAAGCGCTCTTTCAAAATGGGATCGTTGCCATTCCACAGAGCGATCGCAAAACACAAGCGCTGACGGCTATCCGAAATGCCCGCGATGCCATCTTCACCCCAACGGTATGCCCGCGATCGTGCCTGTTCATGTGGAAAATAATCCCAGGCAGAGCCATACGGGCTGTAGTCTTCGCGCACCGTGCCCCACTGCCGCTCACTCACATAGGGTCCCCACCGCTTCCAATAAGCAGTGCGTTCCCGATCTTCCTGCAATCGCTGTTCTTCTGGAGTCATCATTACTACTGCTCCTGATAGTTCCAGAGCAAACCACCATCCACAAAGAAGGTTGTGCCCGTTACATAATCGGCTTCCTCGGATGCCAGAAACGCAACCATCGACGCCACATCACCCGGTTTCCCCAAGCGCCCTAGTGGAATGTTCTGTAACAGTGCGCCCAACTTTTGGGGATCATTCAGGAGTTTGGTGTTGATGGGTGTTTCGATCGCCCCTGGAGCCACATTATTAATGGTGATTCCAAGCGGGGCAAGTTCGATCGCCAAATTGCGCGTCAGCATCTTCAATCCACCTTTGCTCGCACAGTAAGCAGCAAAGTGAGGAAAGGGTAGTTCTTCATGGACTGAGCTGATATTAATGATTTTGCCAGGACGGTTCGCTTCTCTCAAATGCTTCACAAGGGCTTGGGTTGCAAAGAAGACTCCTTTGAGATTAACGTTCAAGACCGCATCATAATCCGCTTCGGTCACGTCCCAGAAGTCAGCATTTTTCTCGATTCCGGCATTATTCACCAGGATATCCAGTTTGCCAAAATGGGCAATGCTATCTGCAACCATACGCTGCACATCCGCGATCGTGCCCAGATCTGCCTGTACAGTCAGACCTTCGACTGAGTCACAGTGCCCCTCGACCATGTGGCAACGACCACCACCTGCTGTTTTGACTTTCTCCAGCGTTTCTTCCGCACCTTTTGGATTAGAGCGGTAATTAATCACCACATCGGCACCTTCTTGAGCCATGCGGATGGCAATGGCTTGTCCAATGCCCTGACTACTGCCAGTGACCAAGGCTACTTTACCGTCGAGTTTCATAGGTTTCCTGATTAGTTTTGAGTTTTGAGTGATGGCATTGGGCTATGAGCGCTTACCATTCCTGGCTACTTCAAACGATCGATCAAATGGTCACCCACTCGCAGCGCATTTGCAATAATGGTCAACGTCGGGTTGACGCCAGAGTTTGATGGAAAGAAGCTGCCGTCCACCACATACAGATTGTCAATGTCATGGGTGCGGCAATTGAGATCCAGTACCGATGTGGTGGGGTCTTCGCCAAAGCGACAGGTGCCGCACTGATGCCCCACCACCTGAATGCCTGTGTTGTTGCGCGGATAAATGCCGTGGTGCAGTCGCACATTTTCGGCACCTTTGTCGATCGCCTTCAAGACCTCTGTCCAGCGATGGATCAGGCGATCGCGAGCTTCGGTATTATTAGGCGTGTAGTTTAAGTGCAATTTATCTCCGTCGACCCATACTCGATTGTTAGGATCAGGTAAATCCTCCGTTTGCAGCCACCATCCTGTCGAGTGGTTGGCAATTTGCTGTAGTCCAAAACCGGGCACCAATTTTGCCAGGGGAGCCAGCAAGGGCGGCGCTCCGGCTGGGATCATATCTCCGAGCACGTTACCCGTGTTCTGCACTTCGCCCATAGGGTACGGAAAATCCGGTTCGCCCCAGTAGAAATCGTTCAGGCAAATGGTTTTTTGATACACATCTGGATTGGGCGTGACACTGAGCTGCACCATTGCGGTCGTCAGGTGTTTCATTAAATTGCGCCCAACTTGATCAGAACGGTTGGCAAGTCCCGTTGGATGCTGGTCGTTTGCCGATCGCAACAGCAGTGCTGCCGAATTGATCGCGCCACAGGCAACCACCACAATGTCACCCCGGAACAGGTGAGTCTCTCCACCCATTTCAGTTTCGACACCTGTAATCGCTCGACCCGATTCGCTTGTGTGCAGACGTAACACTTTCGCCTCGGTTTTAAGCGTCACGTTGGGAAATTCCAGCGCTGGTTCAATCCCATTCACTTCTCCATCCGCCTTAGCGTGAAGCAGACAAGGAAAACCATCGCACGTATCACAACGAATACACGTACTGAGGGTGCGATCGACCTCATTGAGCTTCAATCCCAGCGGCAGATGGAAGGGATGTAAGCCTTGTTGGGCGATCGCCTCAGAAAGCTGCTGCATACGCGGCTCATGGTTAACAGGAGGATAGGCATACTCGCTACTGCGGGGTGGTTCCGTGGGGTCTTCACCCTGCTTGCCATGCACATCGTAAAGGGTCTCCGCCTGAGTGTAGTAAGGTTCAAAATCGGCGTATTTGAGTGCCCAGGCAGGCGAAATGCCGTCACAATGTTCCACCGCCTCAAAATCTTGCTCTCGTAAGCGCAGCAGAGCCGCACCATACACTTTGGTATTGCCCCCTACCCAGTAGCTCATTTGCGGGCGAAAGGCTTTCCCAGTGCTGTCATACCAGTGGTCTGACGTATGGTAGCGCTCTTTGACATACACTTCAGTGGCACTCCAGTTTGCCTTTTCTTTGGGTAAGTAAGTCCCTTGTTCCAGAATCAGAATTTTCTTGCCAGTGGAGGCTAATTTGTATGCCAACGTGCCGCCACCGGCCCCTGTACCAATGATAATCAGGTCATAAGCTTGCTCATCACTGACCACGATCGCTCTCCTCCTTGTTTGTTGCTTTGCTTACTAACTCAGGCAAAAGAACCGTCTCAGTCACTAATGCCACATGGTTCCAGACCAGCTTTCTACTGGTTGAGCTGATGCGAATTTCATCAATAACGCTACCAGAGGGTTCTGAGTAGCAGGTGAGTTAGGCTTTAAAGGCAGGTGAAAGTGTTCACAGGCAAATACATGCCACCATTGTATGGAAAGCTCCGTCATCCGTGTTGCGGCGGAGATGATTTACCTGCGATCAGTCACATCAGCATTGATGAGCAGCTGTGTCGCAGCAGTAGTAGACGGGATTTTTGGCATGACCCCTCGAAAAGGTATATTCCACATTGAGACGGCCGAGTCTCAATGTGCGGATGAGGCTACCTTCGTACCATCCAGATAGCGATACACACTGGACTTCGGGTTCTGTCGCAAGCATGATACGCTGGGGAGGCTCAATTTTCTCCCATCTCATCCAAAATGGCTTCCCAATCCCTGTTTAAGTGGTGTCACTTTCTGCCAGAGATCAGCCTGCTGAACGTGCGGTAGTCTTGCCGTTAGCCCTTAAGCGATCGGAACCTGGAAGCGATGATGGCAGAGCAAGGAGTCGAAGTGGATCACTCAACGATCAACCGATGGGTGTTGAAGTATGCGCCAGAAGTGGACAACCGCATTCCACCCCATTTGCATCCGACGAACGATTCCTGGAGGGTGGACGAGACTTATATCCAAATCAAAGGTGAGTGGCAAGATTTGGATCGAGCTGTGGACTCAAAAGGCAACACCCTTGACTTCATGCTGAGTGCCAAGCGGGATCGTCAGGCAGCCGCACGCTTTTGCCGCAAGGTACTCAAAGCCCAGCACACGCAAGCACCACGAGTGATCACCGTCGCTAAAAATCCTGCTTACCCAGCAGCAATGGAAACGCTGAAGGCAGAGGAGACGATCGCGGGTGAGACCGCATTGAGCCAGAGCAAGTATTTCAACCATCTTGTTGAACACGACCATCGCAACATTAAGCGCATTGTCAAGCCAATGATGGGTTTGAAGTCTTTCAACAGTGCGAGCAGAACGTTACGTGGGATTGAAGCGATGCAGATGATCCGAAAAGGGCAAGTGAAAGGAATCAGTCAAGGGGATAGCGTCTCTCAAGCAAAGTTCATCAGCGAAATCTTTGGAGTAAGTGCTTAAGACAAGACGATTGGTGCAGATCGTCTGTCACCTTAAAAAGTTTGCGACACAACCGCCAGGGGTTCCACCCCTGCACCCCGTCCTAACCAGTATGGCTGTAGCTATAACTGTTGCTTTAGCGCTAACCATGCGGCGCGAAAGAAGTAATCTAACTCGCTAACTGACCAAATGACTGGATTGAGCGCTTCTTGGAAAACCTGAAAGCGTTGTTTGGAAAGGCTTCTATGCTTCAGCTCTGGTTATTGTTGAAGCAAGCCTTAAGTGGCCAACTTAAGTGGCTGAATGTCCTGGAGGTTTTGAGTCAGCCAGGCTAAGGTTGTTGAAGTGGATACAGCGTCCGTTTTCCATGCTGAGTACCTATGCATGACGCGAAACGAGGTTGTTCCACTGACCTTACCTGGAGATGAGCCCCCGTGTTTTTCAAACATCGCGGTATACCCCACCGTTCTGGTTCTTCAACGGCCTGTTCCGCTCAACTTCACAGCGTTTCATCAAGTGCGATTGCTCTCGTCGATCGCAAATCTCGTGCTACTGTCCCCAGGCAGGGAGTGACATCCTCTCCACTCACAAGAGCCTCTTTAGTTTCATTCTGGAGGCTTTATTCTATGTAGCTACAAAGGATTGGTATTACAATCATGACAACATAAGCATTTACAGTCGCTCATACCATCAGCTTTCTCTTGCAGTAATTACCTCTTTCCATTCCGTCACGATCGCTAGCTGTGCCGTACTCGCTGCTCCAAACTCAGGAGAAATCATGAAGCTGACCGTGCTGTTCAATGGTCAATTTTGGGAAGGCGTTGTCGAGTTTGATCAAGAGGGTTACTTGAAAGTGGGGCGACACCTCTTTGGTGCAGAGCCAAGTGATGTTGAGGTGTTGGAATTTGTTTTGAATAACAGCGCTTCGGAATTGATTGACCAAGCGCATTCTGCGGTTACCTTAAGTCCCACAGAAAGTAAGTCAATTAATCCAAAGCGGCGATCGCGGCAAGTGTCGAAAGAAATGGCCGTTCGGGGCCTTTCAACGATGGCTCAAATTGCTTTTCAGAAAGAGTTTGAGCACCGCAAACAGGACGTTAAGCGGCAGTCGAAAGCAGAAGCAGAAGCCAAACAAGCAGAGAAACGACTATTAATGCGGCAGAAAGCGAAGGCAAGGCATCGTGGGAAAGCGTAACTGCTCTAAAAACAGCACGATTGCTTGTTCATCTGCATGGCAAAGAGCTTGACTTCACAGAAACTTTAAACTGGCATATACATCTTTACATGCTCTTTATGCATTATTTCGACTTTTAATCTCAAAACAAATTACATTAGCAATCAATACAACAAAAATTATTTCCAACAACGGAAATAATTCAAAAGGTAGATAGGCTACTGTCAAAATAATCTATACATTTCACAGGGTTGCATTCTTGCTAGGTGATTTAAATGACTCTAGCTCAATCAGTAAAAATACTGATTATTGAGAGGTGTCAATTTATTCAGGTGATTTGAACATCATAGGCGTTAAAAACCAATTTTGAAGTTGAAGTATGGCTTACCTGTCAGGGTATAGGCGACAAACATAACCGAACAACGGTCTATTTCTTTGGTTATACTACAAGGCTGAAAACATTCTGTTACAAATAAAATTGTAAGATCTTTTACTTTTTGAGTTTTCTACAAAGAGCTTAAATCTGGACTTATCTGCTACAAAAGTGAGCAGAATTTTTATAAGACATTAGTTTAGCAAATTGCTGTTCAACAATTTCCTTAAGAAATGCTTGAGCATGTTGTGTTTTAAATGGTGCTATTTGCTTCTAAGCTTGTACATCATTTAATTGTTGCTAATTTGTGTTCCCTGCTTCAGCTTTATCAAGGCCTTACTTCAGCGTTAATAGATCAGCCTACTTTACTGCTTTTAGAAGACTGTCGTTTGCTTTAGGCCGTAAAGGAGTCGTTGATCGTTGTCAAATTAGTGGGATCAGGACAAGCTAATGACAGAACGAATGGGACGATCGCTGCAAGCCTCGGACGTTGGGATCGCAAAAGCGAACAAAGCCGCCCTCGAATTTGCCCGCAAAGCAGACTTAGCAGAGGAATTAGAAATCTCTCGTTCTACGCTGCAAAAGTTCTTCTCTGGGAAACCCATTGGGCGTGAGAACTTTCATCAGATCTGTCAGCGATTAGGGTTGAACTGGCGCACGATCGCCAGCGGCTCGCCTAGCGTGGGCGACGAACTGGACGTTGAGCAAGCCAGTGAGGAGTCTCCTTACAAAGATGTTGAAGCACTCGTAAAGCTAGTGCGGCAACAAGGAAAGACCTCTATTCAGGCCCAGTGCGGCATCATGCGCGTGCTGGATATGTCGCAGTCGATCGCCCTCAACGATATCTACATCAGCGTCAACATTCTGGAGAGAATCAGCGGACGGCGACGAGTGGGGATGGATAAACTGCTGCAAACCCTGACAACGAAGCAGTTTGACCGTCCCTTTTTAGGCAACGTGAGCGAACGTCGCGTTGCGGGACTGGAAGCCGCCAGTCGATTCAACAAGCTCATTGTGTTGGGGCACGCAGGCGTTGGCAAAACAACCTTTCTGAAATATCTAGCGCTGCAATGTAGCCTGGGAGAATTTAAAGCACAGCAAGTCCCGATGTTTATTTCCCTCAAAGACTTTGCAGAAACGCCAGAGCAATCGACGCTGTTGGAGTACATCAATCAGCAAATCATGCGGTATGAAGTGTCGATCCCACAAGCAGCAGAGCACTTATTGCAACAGGGGAGAATGCTGCTGTTATTGGACGGGCTAGACGAAGTCAAAGAATACGACAGCAAGCGGATCGTGCAGCAGGTGCAGCGGTTTTCAATTCAATTTCCGCTTAACCAATTTGTCATGAGCTGCCGTATTGCCACGCACGAATATACCTTTGCAGAATTCACCGAAGTAGAAGTAGCAGATTTTGATCAGATCCAAATGACGACCTTTGTGCGCCGTTGGTTTGCTAAGAAGGAACCGATGCTGGGTGAACAAGTTGTAGAGAAATTGCGATCGTCTGCTCATCGACCTGTGCAAGAGTTAGCCACCAATCCGCTCTTATTAACGTTGCTGTGTCTGGTGTTTGAAGACTGCGGCGAGTTGCCACTCAATCACCATGAACTTTACAAAGAGGGCTTAGATATTCTGTTGAAAAAGTGGGATGGCAAGCGAAATATTGAGCGGGATCAAGTTTTTAAAAAACTGTCGTTCCATCACAAAGAGGCTTTGCTGAGCCGGATTGCATGGTTGACCTTCAATCAAGGAGCTTACTTTTTTCAGCAGACCGAACTGGAGCAGCAGATCAGTGATTATCTCTGCACGTTGTCTGAGGCCGAGGCTGAGCCCCAAAAAGGGCAATTTGACAGTGAAGCGGTACTGAAATCGATCGAAGCCCAGAATGGACTTTTAGTAGAGCGAGCGCGAGGCATTTACTCATTTTCTCATCTCAGCTTTCAGGAATACTTCACAGCTCGAGCAATCGTTGAAGCCGACTCTGGACGAGAAGCCCTGTTAAGAAAGCTGGTTAAACACATTGTTGATCCCCGTTGGCGAGAAGTCTTTTTGCTCACGGTAAGCATGTTGCGGCAGCCAGACTGCTTGCTGAAGCTAATGAAGCAGCGCATTGATCATCTATCCCAAGACACGCAGCTACAACAGTGCCTTCTTTGGCTCCAGCAAAAATCAGCAAGTGTGTCTGCGCCCTACAAGCCGATTGTGATCCATGCGTTCTACCTGGATCTGGAAGTTGCGCGCAGCTTAAAACTATCCGATCGCCTGCTTGACCTCTCCCGCGCTTTGAATTGCAACCTGACTCACGAACTTGATCCCAATTTGGCGCTGGATTTGGCGCTCGATCGCGCCCTGACGCTGACCGGTCAACTCACCAGCGTGCCTGACCCGCTAGGTACGCTGAACCGCCTACTGAGTCGAGCGATCGCTCGCGTCCATGATCTCGATCCCACGGCAACGACGGGTCTGGCGCACGCCCTGCGGCAAATCAAAGCGCAGCTGCCTCAGCAGTCTCAGGATCAGTCATCCTTTAATCTATGGTGGCAGGAACACCAGCAAGCTTGGACGGAGACCCTCAGAGCGACGATGATTTCGTATCGCAATATCGGTCACAATTGGCAGTTGAGCCCGCCGGAGCAGCACAAATTTGAGCAATACTACACTGCCTGCTGCTTGCTCATCGATTGCTTAAACAACGCTATTTGTTCAACGCAGACTGAACGCAGCACGATCTCCTACAACCACCTGCCCCATCTGAACGAAAAAAAGGGTCTGCGGTCGTCAAGAAGGTGATGGGGAATCGGTAATTGCTTCGCCTTATTTCACTAACCATTGCGTCATTTGCCGCCACGTTGCCAGGTCGCCGTTGCTGGCGACAAGCAGTGCATTTAGATCATCAAAATCTCGGTGAATGCTATCTTTTAAACCTTGTGCTTTAGCTTGGTAGGCTGCAAGTTTTTCTGGGTTTGACTGTCCTTGTAACAGATAGTGCTGGAAGTACTCAAATAAAGCAATAAGCGTTTGAAACGGCAGCACAAGCTGAGGATTATTCAATGAGCTTGCATACGCTTCATAGGTAGGCACATCGCCTCGAATAATCAAATATTCCAGGTAGTTAAGTTTTACAAAAGGATTGTTGGGAAACTGCTCAAGCGATCTTTGCATGAGCTCCAATGAGCGATCGACCTGATGCTGCTTCAACAGCAATAGCGCATACCGCTTCACCGCCCAGGTGTAGGCTGGATTTTGCTGCAAAACTGATTGGTATACCCGTTCAGCGGCATCTAACTGATTGTCTTTCTCCAGAAAGTAAGCGTAGTGCGAAAGCGTCCACAGATCGTCAGCATAGCCATTTTTGAGAGCTATTTGATACCATTGTTCTGCCTGATCCATTAACAGATTGCGCTCTAGAATGTAAGCATAGTAGTCTGCACCCTCGGTACGATCGCCCTGCTGAAACGCCTGCTGTAGATAAAAAAGAGCAGTTTGATATTGGTAAGCTTTTCCGTAGCACTGACCGATGCCGAAATACGTGTCAGCAGTGGGTTGTTGTTGCAGCAGGTAGTCATAGAGCGGCAGCGCAACATTGTAGATGTCTTGATGACGTAAAAACTCAGCAGTTTCGACGATCGTCGAGATCGAATAGGTTTGATACGTCGTCAGAATTGAGTCATAGTCTTTGGCCTGAGCCAGGTTGATCAAAGCGCTGGTTTGAAGGGTGCTACGCATCGCGATCGTTCTCCACTGAAAAGTTGCTGTGACAAAAGAGCCCGATAGTCTAAGAGAATGTTTGAAAAGCCGCGTAGCATTGGCGACTTCAGTCGCAGCGACACAGGCACAAACCAGTTTCAACGATGCGATCGGCGATCGCGTCTGCAAAGCTGTCGTCCCAACCTCTGCATTGGTTCAAAATGATGAATTTACACCGGACAGACTGCCGATCGAGACTGCTGCAAAAAGTGAGCCAGTGTCGCTGCAACCGTTGCTGCCTGCTCAACGTGGACGTAGTGACCCGCACCAGGAAGCGTCACCAGTGAGGCATTGGGAAGCGCTCGCTGCAAGAGTTTGGATTTGCGCGGGGAGATAATCACGTCATCATCTCCCGTCACAACTAGGGCGGGCATCGGCAAGGTAGGCAGCGCAGCGCGGAGATCAGCCTGATTTAAATCCATGAAATCCGCTGCCTCTGAAGCGAGCCGCAGATGTTGAAATTCATTCAGCACCAGTTGCTTCAAATTCTCTGCAATGTCCGGCGCAAAACTCTGTTGCAGTGAGGCGTAGTCCCAGTCTCCGGTGAGCGCCTGCTGCAGAAAATCGGGGTGGAGTTGGATTTGGGCAGAGGTTGCCATCAACACCAGTCGATCGACCCGGTGCGGGTAGCTCAGAGCAAACTGGATACCCAGCAAGCCTCCGGCAGAATGTCCTACGTAACAGACGGGGTTGGTGATCCCTAGCGCGTCGAGAAACGCGTCCAGAAACGCCGCGATGTCGGCGATCGAAGGCAGCACAGTTCCTTCCGAAGCTCCGTGTCCGGGGAGATCGATCGCTACGGGAAAGAGCCCCGGCTCCATTGGCATCGCAAACCAGGCTTTCAGCATCGGTTCCCAGTGGCAACTGCTGCCACCTGCACCATGCACCAGCAGCACCAGCTGATCATCGCTAGAGGAAGGTAAGCCCCAAGGGGCAATATAGCGGGTGTTTAGCCCGCTGCATTGAATGGATAGCATAGGACGTGACGTTAGCATTTCATTACCAGATTGGACAGCATCGTGTTCATCTTGTTGACGGACTCGACGTATTCGTTCTCTGGAACCGACTCTGCCACAATGCCTGCGCCTGCATTCAGGTAGACGCAGTCGCCGTACTGATATGCCGAGCGGATGGCGATCGCCAGATCGGTTTCGCCTTTGCTGTTAATCCAGCCGATTGCGCCTGCATAAAGGCCACGCGGCTCGTCTTCCAGGCGATCGATCCACGCCAAGGCTCGTTCTTTGTTGATGCCCGATACGGTGATGCCAGGAAACAGGACTTTCATCGCATCCCACAACGTTTTATCGGGCTTCAGTTGTCCGCCAACTCGGGACGAGAGGTGCTGCACCGTGCGATACTTCTTCACTTCCATGAAATCGAACACCTGCACGGTGTCTGCCTGGCACACCGAGGCGATTTCGGTCTGCGCTAGCCAGATCGATAGGGCGTGCTCTTTCACTTCTTTGGCATCGGTAAAGAGCTCATTGTGCAGTCGAGCATCTGCTTCGGGGTCTTGGTCGCGTGGTCGCGTGCCTGCCAGTGGATTCGTCACCACAAAGCCGTCTGGGCTCACTTCCATAAAGATTTCAGGACTGAAGCCAACGGCGCAGACATCGCCCATGCGAAGGCAGTAGGAGCGAGCGGCATTGTTGTTGCGAGCACCCAGTGCATAGGTTCCCAAGACGTCCATGTCACCTTTGACTTTGATTGATCGAGAAACAATCGCCTTTTGCAGTTCGCCGCTCTGAATCGCGCCGACGAGCGTTGCCACCTGATGCTGATACTGTTCGCTATCGGCAAAATCAACGACGGGTGGTGTCGCCGTGTATTCCGCTAGTTGCGAATCTGCAGCGATCGCCTTCTGGATTTTCTCTGGCGACTTGAGGCTACGGATATAGATGCCTCTGGGAGTGCTAAAGATTTCGGTTTCTGGCACCGTGAATTGCACGATCGGCTGCTCGATCGCTTTCGAGTATGGGTAGTAGAAACGCGAAACATCAAAGCTGACGTAGCCATAAGCTGTCCAGTTTTCGACGGGCAACTCTGCCAGCAGCGCTTCCACTTGCTTCAGCGGATCCTGCGCCGGTTCCGACTGCTTACGACCCAAATAATTCATTGTCACGGCGGTTGAAGTCACGGTGACATGCGCCAGCGCATCCCCTGCAATTCGCACTTCGTCCCCATCCTGGTACATCACATAGTCGGAAACAACCTGGGCAGACAAAAGATTCTGCAACACAAGCAGCGCATCCTTTTGACCCGGCAAAAAGAGTTCATGATACGCGACAAGATCGGTAGCTAATTGGTACATTGAGTTACTCCTTCAGAGATTCGGAACAATTCAAAATTCAGAATTTTGAATTATGAATTATGCATTATGCATTCGAGGCAGCGTAAGCGGCTAGGGGCTGTGGGATTGGAGCAGACCAAGCTTCAACTCGTTTTCTGATTGCTTGCATCTGGGTACGGGTGTTGCGGTTCAAAAAGGATTCCATTTGCTCAGTCGTCCATTTGCACGCATCGTGCACTTCAAAGGTCTGCATCCAGGTCATCACAACACCTATGTTTTGAGGCAGTTCTTCGTAAGTCCAGTGGATTTTCATGTCCTTAAACGGGAAGGCTTTTTCAATGCGTTCTGCCGTTGCTTGCCGTCCCGGTTTGTCAATAATGCGGCGCGAAACCCAAGTGCGTGAGGGACGATCGCCCTCTGGATACGTCGTCAGGCTAAACACAACTTCGTTGCCCTTGCGTTCTAGTACTTCTGCTTTTTGATATTCGGTAAATAATTCCGTCCACACTTCGATCGCGTTTGTCAGATCAAATACCGTATCGAAATCACGCAGAATCACAATCGAATTTTCGGTGTAGCCAGTCATAGCAGTATGCTCCTAAGTAAAAGTGGGAGGGAAATTATGAATTATGAATGATGAGTTTTGAATTTTGAATGGCGAGTCTTAAATTCATCATTCAAAATTCATCATTCAAAATTCTTCAGTTCACCATTGCGACCGCTCGAACCCAACTGGCATCTAGCCCTTTGACTTTGAGTGGAAAGCAGGAGACCTGAAAGCCGGTATCTGGAAGCTGATCGAGATTGGCTAACCGTTCAATCTGGATGTATTCGCACTCCCGACCGTAAAAGTGAGCGGGCCACAGATGCTCCCGATCGCCTGTGCGCCAGAAATCTTCCAGCATGGTAACGAAGGGGCGATCGAAGCCGTAGGTGTCAATGCCAATAACTTTGATGCCCTGCTGTGTGAGCCATTCGGTGGCTTCGCGGCTCATGCCGGGAGCGTGCGAGAAATATTCGCGCTTGCCCCACAGTTTGTCGGTTCCCGTCCAGAGCAGCACGATGTCTAGTGGTTGCAGCTTGTGTCCGGTGGCATCCAGCGCTACTTGGATGTCTTCGATCGTGATGAATGTTCCTGCGGCTTTGTGCCGCAAATCCAATCGCACTCCGGGCGCAAAGAACCACTCCAGTGGCAGTTGATCGATCGATCGAGCGGGCTTGCCTTCGCAGTTGGGCCCGTAGTGAATCGGGGCGTCGATGTGTGTGCCCATGTGGGTTGGCAGCGTCACGGTGTCAAGCGTGATAAATGCTGCGTCCGGGAAGTCTTGGGGATACAGGCGGCGCGGATCGGCGGGTTGCTTCGCTGCATTGCGAGTTTCGACTTCGTGGCAAAAATGCTTTGCACCCTCAACGTGATCCAAGCGCTCGGTCTGCATCTTCAGCGGCTCCGACGGAGAATTTTCCACTAGAACGCTGAGATCAACCAATCGCTGCACTGGCAACCTCCTTACGCGCAGTCGCGAGGCGAGTTTGAACCGTGTCGATCGCATCCACAGCCTGATCCAGCGCCAGATTTGTATCGGTAATGCCCACGATCGGCAAGGCCAACAAGATGGCAGCAATGATTTCTTCTTTGGTCGCACCTTCGTTCATTGCTCGCTCAACGTGAGTATCAATACCGCGTAAACCACGAGCCGCTGCGAAAATACCCAAAAGAATCAATTCGTTGGTTTTCTCATCGAGTGGCGAGTATTGCTTGACCGACTTTGCCAAATCGAAGAAGCCTTGAGCCACTCCAGGCGCTTCTTTCATCATGTTCTTCATGGTCTTTGCTCCAATAGTAATGGTTACGTTTTAGTGCTTAGTTTTAGTGGTTAGTTTTAAGCGCTTGTCCTGTTAAGCGAACTAAGGGGCTGTAAAGAAATAACGTCATGGACTGTCGGTCAGCCATCAGCGCTCAGCGGTCAGCCATTAGAGAAAAGCTGATCGCTGATCGCTGATCGCTAATCCAAGAGTATGGAGTTATTTTTTAACAAGTCCTAAGAACTAACCACTCATCACTAGCGACTATTCATGAATGATGTGCCCATCCTTGGGAGAGGGTGCTAGCGGTCCGGCGGCGAAGACAACGCGAATTTCTTCATCTCCGGTGTTTTCGATGGAATGTACCGCTCCTTGAGGAGTCAAAACGGCTTCTCCTGGCTTAAACGGCATGACGCCAACACCTTCGATGATGATTTCCCCCTGGCCTTGCAGGACATAGAAACACTCTTCCCCATGCGGGTGAGCGTGGCGCAACACGCGCCCACCCACAGGTACCGTCGCCGTTCCCATGATTAAATGTGTGGACTGCACACTGGTTGGCGAAATCAGTACGTGGATTTCGCCACCCCGGTCTTCGATCGTGGGAACCTCCGTTGCATTCATGACCAGTCGTCTCAATTGTTGGGTTGTCATAGCGTGTAAGTTGAGTAGGGTGAAATGAATCGGTTTAGTGATGATTAATTAGTTGAGTGAGCACTCGCAACTAGTCATTAACGACTAAACAATCTGCCGTACAGGGACACTTGCATTCAGATTTACAAGCGCTTTGCGGTGGATTTTCCCAGTGGGTGTGCGGGGCAGTTTTTCCAGGAAATGAATCACTTTGGGCGCTTTGAAATGCGGTAGACAAGCTTTCGCTAATTTCCGAATGCTGTCTTCGAGTTCTGGTGAACCTGTAAAGCCAGTCTTAAGCGTGATAAACGCCACCACGTAGGGGAGCGATTCCTGTGCGTCGCCTTGAGGGACAACGGCAACATCCAGGACGCTTTCGTGTTGTAGCAGGGCTTCCTCGATATCGAACGGCGATACCCATTGACCATTGATTTTGAACAAATCATCTTTGCGGCCCATGAACCAGAAGAAACCTTCGGCGTCGCAGCGATACTGATCGCCCGTGCGGATGCTGTGACCGTAGATAACGTTGCGGGTTTCGTCGAGGCGGTTCCAGTAGCCCAACATCAAGCTCTCACCTGTGACTTGCAAGGTGCCAATTTCGCCGATCGTCACTGGATAACCTTGATCATTCAGAATTTGCACTTCATAGCCAGGCACCGGAAAGCCAGAGCTTCCTGGTTGGCATTCTCCCGGTCGGTTAGACAGGAAAATATGCAGCAGTTCAGTGGTGCCAATGCCCTCGCAGATTTCATAGCCGTAAGCTTGAAACCACTTAGTCCAAATCGTTTTGGGCAATTGCTCCGCCGCAGACAAACATAGTCTCAAGCGCGTCGTTTCCAGCAGCGCGATTTCTCGCACCGCTAAAATGCTGGCGTAGGTGGAAGGTACGCCAAACAAAACCGTCGGCTGATAGTGATTTAAATCGGCGATGATGTCGAAGGCGTTGGCGGCATCGGACAGTACCGACGCCGCACCGACTGCCATCGTCATATAGAGCGTATTGCCCAGCCCGTAGGCAAATGGCATCTTGGCAACCGAATACGTGATGTCGTTTTCGTGCAAGCCAAGGATATCTTTGCCGTAGTGTTCCGCCGACACTACCATGCTGGCGTGCCGATGCACGACCCCTTTTGGACGCCCCGTACTGCCGGACGTATAGAGCCAGAAGGCAGGCTCGTTGGGAGACGTCCGAGCGGGCGTTGCTTCTTTGCTGGTTTGGTCGAGGCGTGAACGGAACGGCTCTTCGCCATCGACTAGCAGCACCTCGCTCAGAAACTCAGACTTGATTTCAGACAGCTTTTCGTGCCACATCTGCGAGGTGAGCAACACTTTGGCACGACAGTTTTGGATGATGTATTGGATGTCGTCGATCGTGCAGGCCGTGTTGATGGGTACCGGCACCGCTCCTGCCCAAAGCGCTCCCCAAAAGGCAAAGACTAATTCTGGAGAATCGGGCAGCAGAATAGCGATACGGTTTTCCCGCTCTAAACCTAGCTGCCTCAATACGGTAGCCGCCCGACGCACATAGCTCCGCACTGTGCGATAAGTGTACGTCTCATCGCGATAGTAAAAGGCGATGCGTTCGCTGTGCCCTCGCGACAAACTGCCTTCAATAAAATACGCTGCAATGTTGAAAACATCGGGTAGCCGTTCGCAAATGCGGTCCATGCGACTATCTCCCTTGAAGTGGTCTAGTATCCCTTGAAGTGATCTAATAAGTGAGGACGTGAACCAGCACGTAGTCATCCCAGCAGCACCAGGTTGCTAGCCAGTGCTGAACGCCGTTGATCATCGCCTGCCGCTGAGCGGCTCCCTGTAGCTGAATGGTTAAGCCAGATGGGTCGATCGCGGTTTCAATCTCGTTCCAGCCAATGTCGGCGAGTCCGGTTCCCAGTGCTTTTCCCACCGCCTCTTTGGCACAGAAGCACACAGCATAATGCTGGTAAGGATAAGAGACAGATTGGCAATGATCGATTTCACGCGTTGTAAACACCAGGCTCAAAGTGTCGCGATCGTAGCGTTTGACCCAGTTGGCAACGCGGCTGATTGATTCCAAGTCAATACCAATTCCCATCATGGTTGCTCCGTTAGGTTGCTGCAGGATTCAGCGACATTGACTGCACAACCTTGTCGCAGACCTGCGCGATCGTTGTATCCTGCCGCGCTTCTAGCTTCACACTGGCACCCAGCCGCCGCTTAATTTCTAAGGCAATTTGCACGGTTTCAGTAGAGTCAAGTTGCAGATCTTTGCGGAGATAGGCATCTTCGTTGATATCAGATTGATCAATGCCTAATTCCAGCAGAATTTCGGTTAGCGTATCCATCACCATAGTGATATCCCTCCGGTTGCTTGTAGTGAGTACTGTTAGCTATTGACTGCGCCCAACCACGAACGAGAAATTCACTGCTTCTCGTGCGCGTGAATTGACCATGAATTGAGACACCGATCGCGTTTCCGGCTGCGTCACAAAATTGAGCTGACAATTGGGATCGGACTCTGTGAGCGGCTGCATCACGGGAAGTTTTTCGGTTTCCATTGCCAGTAGTCCGCAAGCTACTTCAGTGGCACAACTGCCGCCGTACAAATGACCGTACAGCGCCTTAGGAACCGAAACGGGCACTTGAGGCGCGTCCTTAAAGACCGACGCGATCGCCTGTGCTTCGACGCGATCGCTGACCTGCGTGCCACAGCCTTCCGCTAGCAGCAGATCCACCGCTGAGGACGTAACGCCTGCTTCTTGCAGTGCTTCCTGCATCGCACGTTCAAACGCTTTGCCGACATCGGGAGCGCGATCGGTCGTGGCGCTGCCAGACAAAATT
Source organism: Stenomitos frigidus ULC18 (assembly GCF_003003795.1). Taxonomy (GTDB): domain Bacteria; phylum Cyanobacteriota; class Cyanobacteriia; order Leptolyngbyales; family Leptolyngbyaceae; genus Stenomitos; species Stenomitos frigidus_A. Next base: position 29,460 of record NZ_PVWK01000125.1, read on the forward strand.
TCGCCATAGATTTTCGCTCCGCGTCGCTGCGCATGCTCCAGCGATTCCAACACGAGAACGGTGCTACCCTCGCCGAGAACGATGCCAGAGCGGTTGCGATCGAACGGTTGGTACGCATGCTCCGGGTCGGTCTCGCCGCTCAGTTCGCCCGTTTCGTAGTAGCAGGTCATGCCGAAGCGCGTGATGGGTGCTTCTGATCCGCCTGTGAGAACAACATCGTTATGGCCTTGCAGAATCGACTTGACGCCGAAATACAAACCGCTCGCACCACTGGCACGATCGCAAACAAAACTCTTGCTGTAGCCGCGAATGCCGTAGCGAATTGTGACGAACCCTTGTGCCGCTGTCGGAAACCATGCGGTTGCCTGCCACGGATTCACCATGGTTGCACCATCGTTGTAAAGCTCATAGAAGCCTCGCTCTGCAATATCCCAGCCGCCTGCATTGTTGCCAAACCAGACGCCGACGCGGTAGGAGTCTTCTTGTTCCAGGTCCAAAGCAGCGTCTTTCAGGGCAAGTTCCGCAGCGGCGAGGGCATAGTGCGTGAAGCGATCGGTTTTAATGACAAACCGCTTGGGCACAAAATCCGCTGGCTCAAATTCTGGAATTTCTCCGGCAACCTGAGTGGGAAATTCGCTGGCATCAAAGCGAGTAATGCGACGAAGCGCAGAATTACCTGCCGAAATGTTGTTCCAGAAAGCATCCTTACCAATGCCAGCCGGATTGACAATGCCAATACCCGTAATCACAACGCGCTGACTGGGGCGATCGGTATAATTCATGCGTTCTCTCCATACTTACGGAAAATTGCTGCCGAGTGAATGCCGCCAAAACCGCTGGCAGTCAGCATTGCCGTGCCGACCGCGTGCGATCGCGCCACATTGGGGACATAATCCAAATCGCACAAGGCATCGGGATATTCGTAATTCGCGGTTGGGTGAACGACAGAGAGCTCGATCGCGCCCAGCGTTGCCACTACGCCGACCAAACTTGCCGACGACAGCGAATGTCCAATCATGGATTTGGTCGAGCTAATCGGAATGTTGTACGCCTGCTCACCCAAGACTTTTTTGTAGGCGTTTGTTTCGAACAAATCGTTTTGCGGCGTGGAACTACCATGAGCATTGATGTAATCCACGTCTTTGGGCTCCACCTTGCCCTGCTTCATGGCTTGCTCCACCACTTTCGCCATGGGAATGCCGTGGTCAGGCAGGTCGGTCATGTGGAAGGCGTTGCTGACGCTGGAGTAGGCGATCGCTTCAGCATAAATGTGTGCGCCGCGTGCCAGAGCGTGCTCTAATTCCTCCAGCACCAGTACCGCCGCCGCCTCACCAATCACGAAGCCACCTCGCTTAGCGTCAAACGGACGCGATGCCTTTTCCGGTTCGCAATCTGTAACCGATAGCGACCCAATCACATCCAGCGTGGCGTAGGTCAGACTGGTCAACGGTGCTTCTGACGCGCCCGCCAGCATCACTGTTGCCTCGCCAGAGCGAATCATTTCGACACTCAGTCCCAGCGCGTCAAGACCTGCCGTGCATCCGGTAGAAAGCGATGTACACGCGCCCTCGATGCCGTGCTTGCGGGCAAGCAGCGACGCAGGGTAGTTGAACATGCCTGCGTTGTAGAAGTTTTCGCCCACGGGCATGTAGCGGATCGGTTGGGTGCCACGATCGCTGAGCAATTCGTAAATCTTTTGAATGTATGGCGTACCGCCGATCGCCGACGAGAAGATAATGCCAATGGATTCCGGATTCTCCTGCGCTAAATCCAGCCCGGAGTCGTCGATCGCCATCGATCCTGACACAACGCCAATTTGCACCACGCGGTCTTGCTCGTGCAGATGCTCGAACTCTTCACTCTGGCAGTAATCCGCCAAATTAAAGTCGTCAATGCGACAGAGCACCTTGCTCTTAATACCCATCGACTCCATCTCTGGATCAGCGGTTAAATAGGACTGCCCGCGCTGAGCATTTTTCCAGAATTGCTCTTTGCCGATGCCCAGTGGTGCCACCACGCCAATGCCCGTCACTACGACTCGCTTCGTTTCAGTTTGATAAATTCCCATGCTTTCCCCTCAAATGGATATTGAATGTTGGCTTAGCCGATCGCGGTCACATCGACAGCAACAGGATTCGGTACGCGCAGTAGGTCTGAAATCTGAGGTAGCCAGTCTCGCGGCTGCAGCGATCGCAGATGTAGACCGCGAATGCCCTCGATCGCTCGTATGCCCAAGATCAGCTCCCGGTTGATTTTCCAGCACTCCGATCGACTGCCATGATGTGACAAACGCGCCCTTAATGACTCTGGAATGCTCAATCCAGGAATCTCACTGAACCGCTCTAGCGCCTTCAAGCAGCTAAACGGATAGATCGATGCTAGAAAATGCGCTCGCTGGTGTAAACCTCGCGCTCGAACCTCTGCCATCCACTGCTCTAGCGTCTCCAGTTCAAACGTCGCCTGAAGCTGGATGTACTTCGCGCCGCTGTCGATTTTGGCTGTCAGTTGCGCCATGCTTGCGTCTAGATCTAGCGTCGTTGGGGTAGCGATCGCGCCAATGAAAAACGTTGGTGGTGGCGTAATGATTTGACCATTAAACAGTTGTCCCTGCGTGGTCAAGCGGTTTAGGGCCGCGATCGCATCAACAGTGCTGATGTCAGTGGCATCTTTCGCCGTTGGGTCGCTGCCGATCGAACAGGAAGAGCCGCCTAAAACAACCACATTGCGAAGGCCCAAAGCAGCCAAGCCCAGCAAATCGCTTTGTAGCGCAATGCGATTTCGATGCCGCAGTGTCAGTTGAACAACGGGCTCCAGCCCTGATCGTTGCATTAACTGAGCCGCAACTAGGGGGCACAAACGTGCTTGTGCCATCACATTGTCGTTCACCTGCACGATGTCAATACAGGCAGCAATCTTTTCTGTACTGGTAATAAAAGCATCCACCTTGTAATGACGGGGAGGCGTTACTTCGGCAGAAACAACGAAATGTCCAGCGGTAAGTAGGGTTTGAAATCGACTGAACGGTTGAGCCGACACCGGGGCTAATTGACCAACTGAGCCAGCTGTCAACGCTGTAAAAAAGGTTGATAGCCGACTAAAGTACCCAGCCGTGAGAAGTGTTTGCAATTGATTAAATGTAATCATTCTAAAAGCACCACCCATACGGTACAAAATGAACGAAAGCAACAATTTTGACCTTGATAAACCGGAACATACTGAGCGCTAATGGCTTAATCCATAGTCGAGATGTACAGAATCAATTCAGTCGATCGAAGTTGAGCTAAATTGTTAAAGGACAAACAAGATATAAGTAATCTTTACAATTCAATAGAGCCGTATAGCATTTGAAAAACTACTGAAATGACTATTGCGTGTGGTCTTTACGCACTCAATGTGCCTGAAGAACTCGCTAAAGCTGGAGCTAAAACACAAACAATCGGCACCGGCCAAAAGTATGGCGCTAACGCATTGAAAGCGAGTAGGCTTTCAATGTGTCTATTGATACAACTCATAAAGTAGGTGCTATGAATTTGTTCGTTTCAGTGTCTCATGGTGTTCCTTTGCATGTGTCTAAGCAAAGCTTTAATACTGTCGATTTTGTGTCTAATCTACGAGTAGCTTTTTTCAAAAGCTTGAGTCATGATAAAAATGAAGATTCTAAAAGAATTTTGTAATAAAGAGTTTTGTAATACTGGCAACATCTTTTTCATCCATTTCTTGATTAAGGTGTGATTATCTATCTTAATCTCGATCGATTCTTAAACCTTTCATATTGCTTTACCGTTATTCATTTAATCAGGGAGGCGTATCGTGGTAGTTAAAGCAAGCCGATCGCTAAAGGCATCTTCCACTGGCATTCGTCGAGCTAACCGAGCCGTGATGGTGTTTGCCACCAAGATTGATTTAGCCGCTGAATTGGAAATTTCCCGTGCTACCGTGCAGAACTTTTTTGCTGAAAAACCGATCGGGCGCGAAAACTTCCACAAAATTTGTCAAGCGCTTAAACTCCCCTGGCAGGAGATTGCCGACCTGACCGAAGAAATAGAAACTGATCCAGCGGAGTTTGAGAAGCAACTCAGTGATGATAGCAATCGCAGCGATTTTGCCTTCGTTCCGCTACCCACGCCCGATTTGGTTCAAACATTGCGACAGCAGATTCAGGTCATCATCCAGCAGCAGTGCGGCAGTTTACGCGTACTGGATATGTCGCAACCGCGCAAGCTGAGCAAGATCTATACCGAGGTTAAGCTTTTAGAGAAGATGAGCAGTCGTCGTTGGCTCAACATTCCCGATTTGCTCAAAGCTTCTGTGGCGATCGAAGACGATCGTCCATGCTTGAACTGCATTCCACAAAAGCCGCTGCCGGGGTTTGATGTGGTTGAAAAACACTCCAAGCTGATGATTTTGGGTAAGCCTGGAGCGGGCAAAACTATATTTTTGAAGCAAATCGCCATTGAATGTATTGAAGGTAACTTTCTGGCCGATCGTGTACCCATTTTCATCAGCCTCAAAGATTTTGCAGAGACGCCCTGCAGAGATTTTCTGCACTACATCACCGCGCAATTTGCCACGATCAGCACAATCGCGGCGCAGTTGGCTCTAACCGTACTGATTCAGGGCAACGCGCTGCTGCTGCTAGATGGATTGGACGAAGTGGGGCCGGGCCATCGCCAATCCATTTTGCAAGCGGTGCGTCAATTTGTGGGGCGGTTTCATGCCAATCAGTTTGTGATTACCTGTCGCATTGCAGCCCAAGACTATCTATTTGAGCAGTTCACCGAAGTTGAAATTGCGGATTTTGACTGGTTGCAGATTACCAATTTCGCCCTGAAATGGTTTGCCGATCGCGAGACCAGCTTGTGTTTCCGCTTTATGCAAGCGTTGCAGCAGAATCGTCCGATTCAAGAACTGGCGACCAACCCGCTGCTGCTGACGCTGTTGTGTCTGGTCTTTGAAGACAGCGGCGAGTTTGCAGCTAGCCGAGCGGCACTGTGCAAAGAATCGCTACAAGTGCTGCTGAAAAACTGGGACGCTCGACGGCACATTGAGCGTAGCCAAGCCCATCAAGACTTGCCGCTGCGCCATAAAGAAGAGTTACTGAGTCATATCGCGCTGAGCATGTTGGAGCGCGGGGACTACTTTTTTCGGCAGAAAGAACTGGAGCAGTTTATCTGCGACTACCGCCGCCGGTTGCCTCGCGCCATCGTTAAGCCGGACGATCATGTGGACAGTGAAGCCGTGCTGAAAGCGATCGAGGCGCAACACGGACTGTTAGTCGAGCGGGCAAGAGGCGTTTATTCATTCCCCCATTTCATTTTTCACGAGTATTTTGCCGCGCAGCGAATCGTCAGCGCGGCGAACGGCCCAGCGCGGGAACGATTCCTTCAACGCCTCGTCAATCACGTGACGAATCGCCACTGGCGCGAAGTCTTTTTGCTGACGATGGAAATGCTGCCTGACACCGCTTGTCTGGTTCAACTGATCGAGCAAAAACTCGATTGCCTCGCTCAAGACGCCAGTCTACAAAGAGTTTTCAGCTGGCTGACTCAGAAAACGGAGGCAGTCTCTACGACTGCCAATGCTGTAGAACTACGATCGCGTTATCTTGAGCTAGAGCTCGGTCCGCTCCTCGATCTGGCCGACTGTGTGCAACTCTCCCAAAGCGACTCGTTGGAAGGTGACCTCACGCTCGATCGACTGTTGGTGCGAATAATCACCCTGGCCCGATCGCTCGATCGTGCTCTGGAAGAGGCACCGGACTTGTTCATACTCACTCTGGCACACGCGTTGGCGCACGCCTTGGTTCAAGCACTTAGCTGTTCGCTGCACGTTGCGCCTGAACTCGCGCTGGTGCTGCAAGCACTGCAAGCGCAGCTGCCGTTGCTTGAAACGGAGCGGGCGCATGCACCGCAATTTCGGGAGTGGTGGCAGAAACCCCGTTTAGCCTGGACTGTACAGTTGCGAAGCGTCATCGTTCAGTACCGTAATCTTGGTCACGATTGGCAGCTTACCGCGCACCAGAAACGCCTACTGCAAGGGTACTATCGAGCCAATCAACTGCTGCTGGACTGCTTGAATTATGCTTCTGTGGTGACTCCGACAACGCTCCCAAAGAGCCAAGGCATGTTGTTGCTGCCCGCTACCAAGAGTCAGCGGTAAACTCGGGTTCCGCGCTCTGGTTGCTCGATCGCTGGCTAAAGTCAGACATAACCTATCCCTAACCTGTACACCTTCCGGGTCCTGTCTTCAGTACAATCTAATCTCAGAACAGCCGTTAGCCCGCAGCTTTAGAAACCCGTAAAGCTGATCTGCGTGAGCTTGATGGATACTACTAACGGTTTGAGACGCTAATGAGTAGTCGGTGGGTGCCATTGCATCGAAGCTCCTTGTAGATTGGGCTGAGGCACAAAACTCGACACCCGCTAGGGTGACGCCATCGCTAGCCCATGCTTCAAATAATTTAGCCTACCGACTTGAATGGACTGAACACACTGAAAGCGATTAGCTATCACTAATCGCTCCTACTTCCTGAGCTTCCGAGGTCGCTACCGATGACACAAACACTGCCTGGTTCTGTTGATAGTCCGCAAGAGCTACCCGCCATTCCTGTAAAAGCGAAACGCCCACCCAAGCAGCTTTTGCTGCTGCCGATCGCCCTTGTGCTAGCGGGGGCTGGCTATGGAGCTTGGCAATGGCTCTCCCCCGCTGACAAAAGCCTTCATCTGAGTGGACGCATCGAAGTCTACGAAACCGCGATCGGAGTTAAGCGATCGGGACGGGTCGAGAAGGTGGCGGTTCGAGAAGGAGCCGTCGTGCGCAAAGGCGACGTGCTGGTGACGTTAGATGGCAGTAACGATCAGCTACTTCAGGATCAGTTGCGCGGTGCACAGGCACGGGTGCTGAGCGTAAAGCAGGAAGCGGAACAAGCGCGGTCGGAGGTTGCACGAGCGCAAAGCGCCATTAGCGAGGTTAACAGCCAGATCCAGGAAGCTCAGTTAAACGTGCAGCAGTCGCAGGGTGACACGCAGGGGCGCGTTGACCAGGCGCGATCGCAAGTAGCAGTCGCTAAAGCGCAGCTCGCCCAGGCAGAAGCTCAGGCGGTTCAAGCCAGTGCAGAACAAAAGCTGGCAGCTTTGAATCGCGAGCGCTACGCGACACTGTTGCAAGAGGGCGCGGTCAACCAGCAGCAGTTTGACCAGGCACAGACGACTCTAGAAACGTCTCACGCCAAAGCTCAGGCACAGGTGGCAGCCGTAGAAGCCGCTCGTCAACAGTTAAGCGCGGCAGCAGGGGGGCTAACGCAAACCGAAAGCAGCAGCTTAAACCCGACCATTCGCAATACTCAGTTAGCGGCGCTGCTGCAACGGCGTGAACAGAGTTTAGCGGCACTAAGCGTTGCCCAGGCACAACTCAAAGGCGCAGAAGCGCGGGTGAAAGACGCTCAGGCAGCCAGACAGCAGATTGAAACGCAAATCAAAGACTCTGAACAAGACTCCAGTGTAGTCAGTCCGCTGGATGGCGTTGTGACGGCACGTAGCGTTGAACCGGGAACCGTCGTCGATAGTCAATCGAAACTTCTGACGCTGATCGATCCGCAAACCGTTTATTTGCGAGGCTTCCTGCCTGAGGGAGAGATTGGCCATGTGCGAGTGGGACAAATGGTGCAGGTGTTTCTCGATTCTGCGACCAATAAGCCGCTAGAGGGCAAGGTCATCGCGATCGACTCCCAAGCCTCCTTTACGCCAGAAAATATTTACTTCCAGCAGGATCGCGTGAAACAAGTGGTCGGTGTGCGCATTAGCGTCGAAAATCCGGCAGGCTGCAATAATCCTGCGACTCCTTATGCGGACAATGGCTTGCCCTGCGCCAAACAGGGAATGCCTGCGGATGCCAGAATTCTCCTGAAAGATTAATTAAACCTTCATGCATCAGACTGACTCACTTCCAGCCATCGTTTCGACGATCGCGCTTGCGCCAGCAGCAGCCATTTCGGTACAGGGATTGCACAAACACTACGGAAAGCTGGTCGCTGTTCGTGGCATTGATTTCACTGTGCAGCCAGGCGAACTGTTTGGACTGATTGGACCCGATGGCGCAGGCAAAACCACCACGTTTCACATCTTGGGCGGTGTCATGGAAGCGACTGCCGGCGACGTGAGCGTACTGGAACGATCGCCTCGCGATGCCCGACTGGTTACGGGCTACCTGACGCAGCAGTTCTCGCTGTACCTGGATCTCAGCGTTGATGAGAATTTGCAGTATGCCGCTGGGCTGCGACAGGTGCCCGAAACGGCCTTTCAGCAGCGACGGACTAAATATCTGCGACTGATGGAGTTGGATCGGTTTGGCGATCGCCTCGCGGGGCAGCTATCTGGCGGCATGAAGCAAAAGCTGGCGCTGTGCTGTGCGCTGATTGCTCAACCGCAAGTACTGCTGCTGGACGAACCCACTACAGGTGTTGATCCCGTGTCGCGGCGAGAATTTTGGGATGTGCTGGCGGAATTGTCGGCTGAGGGTATGACGATCGTCGTTGCCACCCCGTATTTAGACGAAGCCGAACGCTGCAACCGTATTGCTCTGATGTATGACGGACAGATTCAGCAAATCGGCACTCCAGCAGAACTCCGCGCCAGTTTAGGGCTGCATCGCCTCGTCGTCCGCACTCCGGAACTCGACGCCACCGAACAGGTGCTTACCCAAGCGACAGGCGATGAGATTGCCGATGTGCAGCTTTTTGGCGATCGTCTGGATGTCTTGGTGCCCCATTTGCAGCACGGCGAAACTCACCTTCGACACTTGCTCCAGCAGCAGCAATTACCCAAACCCGACATCGAAGCCGCCGAACCCACCCTGGAGAATGTCTTCGTCACGCGTTTGCGTCAACAAGGAGGGACATCGCAATGCCTGGAGTTCCCGCGATCAAGAGGAGGCCATAGAGAAAATTTTGAATGCAAAATTGAGAATTCAAAATTCAAAACTCAAAATTCAAAATTCAAAATTGAACCTTCCCACGCCATTTCCGCTTGCAATCTCAACCGCGTTTTCGGCAATTTTCAAGCCGTTAAACACGTCAATTTGCACGTTCAATACGGCGAAATCTTCGGCTTGCTGGGCGCGAATGGAGCCGGAAAAACTACCACGATTAAAATGCTGTGTGGCCTGCTGGGAGCCAGTGATGGCGAAGTATCCCTCGGTGGTGAAACCGACCTGCGGAGTGCCGCTTTGCGGCGACGCATCGGCTACATGAGTCAGAAATTCACGCTGTATGATGATTTGACGATCGTCCAAAATTTGGAGTTCTACAGTGGTGTTTATGGTGTGCCGTCGAAGCTTCGCCGCGAAAAAATTGATTGGGTACTTGCAACCTGCGGACTCGTAGGGCAAGAAGACATGCTGACCGGACAGCTACCCGGCGGTTGGAAACAGCGCGTCGCGTTCGGCGCATCGGTGCTGCACGAGCCGGATATTTTATTTCTGGACGAACCAACATCAGGCGTTGATCCCGTGGCGCGACGGCAATTCTGGAAATTGATTAATGATTTTGCCCGGAACGGCACGGCCATTCTGGTGACGACGCACTACCTGGAAGAAGCCGAACAGTGCAACCGCATGAGCTTCCTCGTGGCTGGAGAAATCGCTGCCGAAGGCTCCCCTAGCGAACTGAAAGCGGCCCAACCCGGACAGTTACTCGAAATCGTCGTCGATCGCCCGCAAGCCGCCTCCAATCTACTCAAACACCACCTCGAACCCTGGCGCGTCTCCATTTTCGCCGATCGCCTCCACCTGGTGCTCGACAACCCCAACCAAGAACTCGCCTCTGTGCGATCGCTCCTCACCACCCATCATCTGACGCTTCATTCCCTCCGTCGTATTCCCTTCTCGCTCGAAGATGCCTTTATTGGCATTGTGCAAAGAGCTCAAGGGCAATTATGAGTTGTGAATGATGAATTGAGAATGATGAGTTGTGAATGATGAATTGAGAATGATGAATGATTAAGTGTATGGCTCTGTAATTCAAAATTCAAAATCTCCTATGAACCGCATTCTGGCTCAGTGTCGCAAAGAACTCGTACAATTTCGGCGCGATCGTCTTACCCTCGCGCTAGCGTTTTTACTGCCGTTAATCACATTGCTAATTTTTGGCTTTGCCGTGCGGTTGGAAAGTAAAGATATTCCAGTGATTGTGCAGGATTTTGACCACAGCAAACTGAGTCGCAGTTATATTGAGCGACTCTATGCGACGAATCAATTTACACCGCGAGAATGGTCGGGCAGCGAACCAGCGCGGGACGCGATCGATCACGGCATTGCCAAAGCTGCCATCATTATTCCGCCAGAGTTCAGTCGGCAGGCAAGAGCGGGAACACCTACTACGATCCAGATTCTAGTCGATGCAGCGGATGTCAATAATGCACGGGTGATTCGATCGGGCATTCAATCTGTGACGAATTTCTTTATGCGGGATCAAGGGTTACTGTCCACCCAAAATACCGTTACGGCTCAAACTCGGCTCTGGTTTAATCCCGGTCGTCTGGAATCTCTTTATATTGTGCCTGGAACCTTTGCGGTTGTGCTGTGGATTTTTCCATCGCTGCTAACGGCGATCGCGATGGTCAAAGAACGAGAAAAAGGCACAATTCTACAGGTTTACGCATCGAGCATTAGCGCGGTCGAACTTTTGCTGGGTAAGGGCTTAGCATACTGGCTAATTGCCGTTGGTGAGGCGATCGTCGTCATCGGACTGGGTGCTCTTGTCTTTCAACTGAAGTTCGCTGGAAATCCCATTCCCTTACTGGTCGGAACCTGCGTGTTTCTAGCAGACAGCATTTTGTTTGGCTTGATGCTGGGGGTAAAAGCCGAGAGCCAAGCAGAAGCCGTTCAAGGCGCTTCTCTGATTGGGTTTATCACTTCTCTGCTGCTGTCCGGCTTCATCTATCCGCTCAACAATATTCCCTTTCCGCTATCCCTGATTCCTAACGTCGTTCCCGCCCGTTACTTCATCGACATTACCCGTGATGCTTTTGTACGCGGTACAGGTTGGGCAGGCGTTTGGTTTAGCCTGCTCATGCTCATTGTTCTAGGGCTTTTCTTTTTCACCGTATCGCGTAAGGGGCTTGACCGAATGCAGCTTGAGACTGAATAGCTCATCGCTCGATCGACGTTAAAGAATTCCAAGAAAAATCTGCCCCATCGTAAGGACAGGTCTAGTGGAGTGCCTCTCATCAAACCGAGTTACTTTTAGCCAAACCCACCCCTAGCAGTTGGATCTTTTTTCTGTGGTTTACTCTTATTCTCTACTGAATGCCATAAATTTATGTTTCGTAATACTCCTTTCCTGGCATTACTTCGTAAAGAAATTAATCAGATTCTGCGCAACAAACAGCTTTTGTTCCTGCTCATTATTCCGCCGATCGTTCAGTTGATGCTCTACGGTTTTGCTCTGAATCCCGATGTGCAGAATTTGAAATTGGGAGTGATTGACTACGCCAACGTTTATGAAAGTCGAGAATTAGTGTCTGCCTTGACGGAGAATGGGATTTTTGTTGCCCAGTCCCCACCGCTGAGTGAAGCGGATCTGGGTCAGCAGGTGGAGACGGGAAAATTAAATGTGGGTGTGGTGATTCCGCCAGAGTTTCCTCGCCGCTTTGCTGCAGGTGACGCAGAAATTCAGGTGTTGATTGATGCCGTCAATGCCAACACTGCGGGCATCATCAACGGCTACATTTCACAAATAATGCTGCAATATAATCGTCGTCTTGAAACGGCACAAACCACTCTACCCGTGCAGTCTCAAGTGCTGTTTCTCTACAATCCGGGTTTGACGAGTAGCTGGTTTTTTATTCCCGGCGTCATGGGCTTGGTGCTGACGTTGATTGGCACGATCGTCTCCGCGATCGCGGTTGTGAAGGAGAAAGATGTCGGCACGCTGGAACAACTGTTGATGACTCCATCGGCAGCGTGGGAGATTCTGCTGGCAAAAATTGTGCCGCTGTTTGTGTTGCTGTTAGGAGATGTGCTGCTGGCGCTGACGTTGGGACGCTTGATTTTCGGCGTTCCGTTTCGCGGCAGCTTTCTGCTGTTTATGCTGCTGTCCGGTTGCTATTTGTTTGTCAGCATCAGCATCGGCACGCTGCTCGGAACGATTTATCAATATCAACAGCAAGTTGTTTTGACGACCTTTTTCATCAATATGCCAATGGTGGAAACCTCCGGCGCGATCGCCCCTGTGGAAAGTATGCCGCCATTTTTCCGCATCCTATCGCTACTCAATCCAATGCGACATTACATTGCCATCGTGCGAGGCATCCTCCTCAAAGGTGCGGGCTTGGATGTTCTGTGGCTGCATGTTTTGGCGCTGGTGCTGTTTGCGATCGTGCTTCTAACGATCAGCATTCGCAAGTTCCGTAGCCAACTGCTTTAGGGTTCAACTGATACCAGTTTCGTCTGAACTTGCATAGAACTGTCGGTTGGGTTGAGTCTACAAACTCCAACCGAGCGACAGCTGGCGTAAAGCCTTTGGCATGCCTGCGCTAGGGATTTCACGCTGTTCAGCCCAACCTGTAATCTCAATAAAAGATAACGCGCCAAGTTAGACACAACCTACACCTAACCTCTACACATTTCCAAGGCTGATCTCTGTAATCTAATCTCAAATGGCTAGAGAAGCGATTTATCGTAGCCAGTGCTTGTATCTGGAGAGCTTTTATGACAGTATTCACAACCGACAGCAAGGTAGTGACGACGATCGCTCAGGAGCAACAGCTCGTCACTCTGATCAATGTATTTAAAGTGGCGCCAGAAAATCAACAGCTCTTAGTTGATCTACTCGTCGATGCCACCGAAGAGGTGATGTGTAAACTTTCTGGTTTCATTTCGGCAAATATCCACAAAAGTCTAGACGGTACGCGCGTTACCAACTATGCCCAATGGCGCAGCGTTGAAGACTTCAGAGCCATTTTTCAAACGCCAGCAGCGACGGCGCACATGCCTGCCATCTCTCAAATTGCCGAATCTGATCCGGTGCTATACGAAGTTTGCTACATGAAACAAGCTTAGCGATCGGCACAAAGTTTCTAACCGCTGAGTTGGCAAAAAAGACTGTTTTTAAACGCCTCACTCCTCACACCTCACACCTCACACCTCACTTAACCCATGACGACAACGATCAAGCCAGATGCGCCAAAAGTGATGCCCGATTTGCCCCCTCAGGTCGCCATGCTGCAAATGCTCGGTGGCATGAGGGTCGCACGCATTATCTACACAGCGGCAACGTTGGGTATTGCAGACCTGTTAACCGACGCACCGAAAACCGTTCAGGAACTTGCTGAGGCAACCGGAACCCATGCGCCATCGCTTTACCGCGTTTTGCGGGCGCTTGCCGGCGTTGGCGTCTTTGCCGAAGACGAAGACGGACGCTTCCACCTGACGCCCAATGCCCAGTTTTTGCGTCATGACCTGCCCGACTCGATCGGTCCGATGGTCAAGGTACTGGGCAAAGATTGGCACTGGCAGGTGTGGGGACGCCTACTGGAAAGTGTGCAGACGGGAGAAGCGGCTTTCGATCGCATTCACGGTATGGAGTTATACGACTACTGCCAGCAAAATCCCGACTTTGCGCGGACGCACGGTCCCTCGAAAACCAGCGTTTCGGCGAGAGCGTCAGCGGCACTGCTGGCAAATTACAATTTCTCTGGTATGAGCAAGGTGATTGATGTGGCCGTTTTAGGCGGCTATGGCAATACGCTGATTCCACTGCTCACCGCGCATCCGACGATGCAGGGCGTTTTGTACGACCTGCCCTTTGTGATTGAGGGTGCCCGACCTGTGATTGCCGCGTCGGGCATTGCCGATCGCTGCGAGCTGTTGCATGGACATTGCCTCGATGCTGTTCCCGCTGGCGGTGATGCCTACGTACTGATGTTTGTGATTCACAACTGGGACGACCAGCGAGCAATTAAAATTCTGCAAAACTGCCGCGAAGCCATGGCCACCAATGGCAAAGTCCTACTGGTCGAAATGGTGATGCCGTCCGGCAACGATCCGTTTGTCGGCAAATTTGTCGATCTCGAATCGCTGCTGACGACACCCGGAGGCTATGAACGCACCGAAGCGCAGTATCGATCGCTCCTCGAAGCCGCTGGCTATCAGCTAGCACGAATCATTCCAACCCAAACGGCGAACAGCATTCTTGAGGCGGTACGAGCTTAGGAAATTCTCAATGATGAATTTTGAATTTTGAACTAGCGGATAGATTTCAATCACCTTTGCAATTCAAAATTCGTAATTCAAAATTCAAAATTCAAAACTCAAAATTGTATGGAGTTCTCCCATGACAGTTCAAGTCTTACAGCGACTTAAATCCGCCGATGAGATGCCTGGAAGCTTTGGGCGCGGAGAATCCAAAGAACTCTTTGCGGACGACGAATTGTTCTACTGGCGACGGTTTGAGCGCTATGGTCCAATTTTCAAAAGCTGCATTAAGGGGCACAAGTTTGCCTACTTAATTGGGCCAGAAGCTAATCGGCTGGTGCTGAGTGAACAGGTCGATCACTTTTCGACGCGACTAGGGTGGCAGTTTTTGGAGCCGCTGCTGGGTCGCGGCATTTTGATGCAGGGCGGAGCAGAGCACCGCGCCACGCGCAAGCTGATGTTTCCTTCGATGCACGGACGGGCGATCGCCAACTACTTCGACACGGTGCAACAGGTTGTAGACCAACTGCTCATCGAATGGGGGCAACAAGATACCGTTCCCCTCATTGACTCGTTTGGGCAATTTACGACGATCGTTGCTAGCAAATTATTTCTAGGTACCGAATCGGATGCGGAAATTCAGCAGACTAGCCAGTGGTTTCGCCAACTGATGCGCGGTTTGCGTGGCAAGCTTAAACTCGATATTCCGCAAACGCTGTACGGTCAATCGCAGCAGGCCCGTCGCAATCTTCTGGGTTTTGTGCGCAACAAAATTACCACACGTCGCGCCCAAGGCAACTTGCAGGAATGCCGCGATGTGTTGGGCATGTTGATGGTGGCAACAGATGAACAGGGCAATCACCTCACTGAGTCCGAAGTCACAGACCAGGCCTTGATGCTGCTGCTGGCGGGACAAGACAATCCGGCGATGCTGCTGAGTTGGGTGCTCTTTGAGCTGAGTGCCCATCCAGAATGGCGCGATCGCCTCCGTACCGAACTTGCACAAGTCGTGGGCGATGCGCCGCTGCAACTCTCTCACCTCAATAAGCTGCCCCAGATGAGCAACGTGCTGAAAGAAGCGGAGCGGCTGTATCCACCCGTCTTCGGCATGGCGCGTGGGGTTATCAAAGACGTAGAATTCGCCGGATACCATATTCCCGCAGGCTGGTATATAGACATTTCGCCCATGCTCACGCACCGCTTACCCGACCTTTATCCCAACCCCGATCGCTTCGATCCCGATCGCTTTGCTCCACCGCGTGAAGAAGACAAGCGCCATCCGTTTGCACTCATTGGCTTTGGCGGCGGCCCGCACACCTGCATTGGCTTGGAGCTAGCCAAGCTGGAGATGAAGGTGTTTCTCGCTACACTCCTACGCCAATTCGATTGGACTGTAACGCCCGATCGCGCCGCGATTGCGCCTGTGCTTCAACCAACAAAAGTGCAGGAACATTTACAGGCGGAATTAAAACGGCGCTGACGCCCCACTGCCCATACGCAGCATTCTACACACAGTCATTCATTCAACGTTCAAATGCGAGGTTTGTCCGATGGAATTTCTGAAGAACTATTGGTATCCGCTTGTTCTCTCCTCAGATGTTTCTGCTGTTAAGCCGTATGGAACGTCTCTACTCGGAGATCCATTGGTGCTGTTTAGAGATCGCACGGGCAAGGTGCTTTGCCTACACGATTCTTGCCCACATCAAGGTGTGCCGCTTTCGATCGGAACGGTGAAAGCGGGAAGCATCGAGTGCGCTTATCACGGGTGGCAGTTTGGCGAGAGCGGCAACTGTACGAAAATTCCCTGTTTAGCGGACGATGCCACACTGCCCAAAGGTGCCAGGTGTCAGTTTGCCTACCCGACAGAAGAACGCCTGGGCGTGGTTTGGGTCTTTGCTGGAGCAGCGGCGGACGCACCCCCACTGCGTTTACCAGAGGGCACCACTGAAGCGGGCTGGGTGCATGACGTCATTGTCCGAGAGCAGGATATTCCGCACAAGTTAATGATCGCAGGCGGTCTGGATTTTGCTCATTTCCCTTTTCTACACACGAAGTCGATCGCCAGTAAAAAGCAGCGAGACTATTTGCGATCGCTTGAAGTCAGCTTGAGCGAGTATGAATATGGCATGACCATGATGGTCAAAAATGCCGATGGTGAAGACTACAACGATTTTGTTTACTCGTTTGAGCCGCCGTGTTTAGTCAAGGTGGCGATCGAGCCCAAGCCAGGCTGGCGACTGATTGCTAGCGATTACTTTGTGCCGCTGTCAGGAAATAAGACGAGGCTGTTTGTGTTTGAAGCAAGAGATTGGCTGACGTGGAACCCACTCGTGAGTCGATCGCTCAGACGTAAAGCCAACCAAATTCTTGACGAAGATCTGCCGATTCTCAGAGCGCAAACCGAGTGGCATAACCATGGCTATGGAGACTGGAAATGTACTGTGAAGCCAGACCTGCTCTCGCTGAGATATCGTCAGTGGTACGATCGCAAAGCGCGAGAATTTGCCACTGCTTCAATCTCTCAACCGTATGAATTGAGTAATGAATTGAAAAATTGCGTTCTGGTCGAAGGAGAAATGCCATCAGTAACACAGCCTGAAGCAGTTGGATTGTAGCTAAAATAGCGGTCTGATTCAACCTCATTAAAATGCGACCTTCGCAGCGATTATATGTGCTGAAGATTAGTGATTTTAATCCAGATTTTCAGCACAAATTTGTTGTTTTCACGGTTAATTAATGATGCTTTATATATTTTTTCTGGCTTATAACCATAGCATTATTTCATTTAAAGGCATCCATAAAATCCAGTTGAATTGCGTATTTTCACTCATTCTTCTTACAGTAGAAAAAGTGAAGAAGATTACTTAAATTAGCCTGTGACGTCTCTACCAAAACCTTGAGATCGCGGTAAAGATATTTAGTATCGAGTTCACCTTAAGCAAGGAGTTTCACTATGCCTATTGCCATAGATACTGTACAGCTAGGTCAAGAAATTGAAAAAGCTGCGTATAACTTTACTTCAATCACTAACGGTTTTCACGTACCTTATCGTGCTTTTCGACAAGCCACCATTAACAACAATGGGCTCGTTGTCTTCGAAGCATTCTTTACTGCTGAAGCGCCACCTGCAGCAATCTTGGCTGGCGATGGCGTTGGCCTCACGACGATTGCAGACAAACCCAGCACAGGAGCAGACATCGTCTTTATTCCATCGCTCAACTTAGATGGCGTGGTATCGTTCACAGGCAATCAGTTCGGTCCTGGTATCGGCGCTCCACCTGCAGCCAGCGGCATCTTTACCAATAGTGACGGCAACTTCACAACCGTTGCCGATCGCAGCACCAGCAGCGGTCCATTCGGTAACTTCCTCTTTTTGGGTGGCAGCGACATCAACGATGTCAAAGACGTTGCCTTCTTAGGCATCACCAATCAATCTGAGGTTGGCATTTTCATCGCTGATGGCGGAGAGATTGTGCCGATCGCTGTGACCAGCGGTGAGTTCGATTCATTTGAGAAGCAAATAAACACAGTGGGCGGTGATGGACCGATTACGGGCGTGTATCCCTTCCTGGCGTTCAATAATACAGGTAACGTCTTTTTCACCGCAAGTCTGGATAGCGGGGAGCGGGGAATCTTCAGCAGCGGCGAGGCGAATGAGGCGATCGTAGACAGCAAGGGCGTGTTTGACTTGTTTGGTTCACCTTCGGTCAACGACAACGGAGCCGTCGCGTTCCTGGCTCAACTGGATAACCATGAAGCCGGAATTTTCACGATCGACACCAATGCCATTCTGACCACTGTTGCCACCACAGAGGGGCCGTTCAGTGCGTTTTTGTCGGACCCATCCATTAGCCCTGATGGTAAAGTGGCTTTTCAGGCAAGGTTGGATGATGGCAGCGAGGGGATCTTCGTTGGCTCTGACCCTCGAACCGGAAAGGTCATTGGGGTCGGTGATGTGGTGGCGGGTTCTACGGTTACCCAGCTATTCTTCACAGGCAGGGAAGCCTTCAATGGGCTGGGTCAAATCGCGTTTGGGGCAACGCTAGCAAATGGAACGAACGGCATCTTCCGCGCTGATCCAATTTCGTCGGGCCTGAGTTGTTAGGGACTTGCAAACAAATAGTATCCCAGCGTAGGGGCATGGCAATGCCATGCCCCTACTTGCAAACAATGTGTCGATTTTATTTAATCCGCGATCCTTAGCGATCTTCTCACGATTGCGTCAGGGTAACTGTTGCAGGTGCCCTTTTTGCTGTGTTGAATACAGCAGCACTGTGGCGGCAGCAAATTCACCAGAGTGGCTGATCGAGGTATCGATCGCAAGCCTCTGTTCCTGACACCACTGCGCCAACGGACCAACCAGCCCAATCCAGGGACGCCCAGTGGCACTATGACGCACTTCAACATCTGCGAAGGTGCAATCTGGATGGGCACTATGAGCGATCGCGCTCATAAAGGCTGCTTTGGCGCACAAAATGCCTGCAAACGACGCTAAAGGGTTTGTTTTGCTGAGACAATAGCTGCGCTCATAGGATGAAAAATACTCAACGTCACTCAGCAGCAGCGTGCGATTGATGTCTACGATCGCTTGAATCACGCTTTTGATTACTAGCACCAGTAACAATTAAAGTGATTGGAATTTTTTAATTATATTCTTTCCCATGATCCAAAGTGCAACACCCAGTTCAATAAACACTACAGCTCTAAATTGTTTCATCTGGCTTGTCAATCTTGCTCAGCAAAACAGGCGCAACCTAACCCTAACTTCCACAGTCCTGGTTCATTCGTTAGACATTCTCACGCTGCGTGTATGTAAGACTGAGAACTAGTTTCGGTTGTCTGCAAACCTGATGCCCCTCACAAATATATGATGCAGTCTTTACTCGAAGTCCACTCCAAAGAGAAAGCCAGAGAATCTTTTCGTCGTCCTCAGCAGACTGACACCATCCCGTTTAATCGAGTTAATCACAAAGCTCGCACGGCTCCACAGAAAGTTTATTCACGTTTAAATCGCAAAGTAGACGCTCTTTCAAAAAGGCTTCGTGCCCCGCTCGAACGGTCTCAAACCACTAGCACCTCACTGTCCGTTCAATTTCCGATCGCTGGCAGCAACCGTGTGGAAGCCGTTCGCTATATTGAACCGAGGCACGATCAGGAAGGGCAGATTTGGATTAACCAAACGCAGTATTTTGAAGGCGTATCACACGCGCTTTGGGACTTTTCTTTGGGCGGACGGCAAGTTTGTCAGAAGTGGCTTCAGGAGCGTCAGGATTGTACGCTGTGTGAGCAAAGTATCCAGCACTATCAACGCATGGTGACGATTCTGAAGGATGTGGTTGAACTGATGGCAAGCAGCGATCGCGCCCTTCACGGACAGTCTCGTAACAGTTTGACCTCTGCAGTGTCTTACTAAAAACATAGACAGGACTTACGCATTTGCCCCCTAGCACCCAATTCTGGGGGCTTTAATAAGCTCAGTTCCCCCAATTTTGGGGGCTAGGGGGCGAACTTCGACAGCTTTTGCGTAAGTCCTGATAGATCAAACAAGATTGAATTTCTGGTAGGGGCATGGCAATGCCATGCCCTACAGAGTGGCAGATTCATTAGTAATCACCTCAATGGATTGAACTCATGGTTGTAGCGAAATCAGACCCTAGAAAACAGGCAGACGATCGTGCAACAAGTGCACCAACAATGCCACCTCAAGTAGCGATGATGCAAATGGCAAATGCCTATCGCGTCTCGCAGGCAATCCATGTGGCAGCAAAATTGGGCATTGCAGATGTGTTGTCTGATGGTGCAAAAAGCATTCCTGTTCTTGCAGCGGCGACACAAACTCATCCACAAGCGCTCTATCGCCTGCTACGAGCGCTTGCCAGCATGGGGATTTTTGCCGAAACTGAAACGGGTGAATTTGCCTTAACTCCGCGTGCAGCAACGCTGCGCTCAAACGTTCCTGGTTCTCTGAGAGACTACGCGATCGTTCTGGGTGAAACGTGGCACTGGCAGACCTGGGGAGACATTCTCTACAGCGTGCAAACTGGGCAACCCGCGTTCGATCACCTCTACGGGATGGAGTTTTTGGACTACCTCGCCCAACATCCTGACCTTGCCAGCGCGTTCGATCGCAGCATGGTCAGCCTGCTGGAAACGATCGATAACGGCATTCTCGCCCACTACACCTTCACGAAGACAATCGTCGAAGTCGGCATTCCCGGTGGCTATGGGTCTTTGCTGGCGCGCATACTCAAAGCGGACTCCAGCTTGAGCGGTATCTTCTTTGATCTGGCGCCCGGCATTGCCCTGGCACAATCGCTGCTGACGGCTCAAGGAGTGAGTGATCGTTGCCAGTTAACCACTGGGGACGTGTTTGAGTCGCTGCCTCAAGGCGGGGATGTCTACATTCTCAAGAATCTGATTCACGACTGGGATGATGACACCGCAGGCAAAATCTTGCAGAACTGCCGCAAGGCGATGCATGAGACGGCCAAGCTGTTAGTGGTGGAGATGCTTATTCCACCAGGCAATGCCCCCGCGCTCAGCAAAATCATCGACATTGAAGCACTGATTATGTCGGCAGGTGGCTACGAGCGGACTGAAGCGCAGTATCGATCGCTGTTTGCCATCGCAGGCTTAACTGTAACCAAGGTCATTGCGACGCGATCGCCGTTCAGCCTCATCGAAGCTGTCCGTACAAACTGACCACTCATCGCTTTCCGACACAGGGAGACTTCATCAATGAAGACCGCATGGGTATTTCCGGGGCAGGGGTCGCAAACCGTGGGCATGGCAGATAAGTTGCTTCTGCCAGCAACAAAAATGCGCTTTGAGCAAGCAGAGCGTATACTTGGCTGGTCTGTGCCCGACCTGTGTCGTCAAGAAGATCGGCTCTTCCGCACTCTTTACACGCAGCCCTGTCTGTATACGGTCTCTGCAATCCTGGCAGAGCAAATGGCAGAGCAACCAGATTTTGTAGCGGGTCACAGTTTGGGAGAGTACGTGGCGCTCTTTGCTGCGGGCGTGTTTAGCTTTGAGACCGGCTTGCAGTTGGTCAAACAGCGAGCATCATTGATGGATCGGGTGAGTACAGGCGGGATGATAGCGTTGATGGGAGTCGATCGCGCTCAACTCGAAACGCAATTGCAACAAACGTCGAACGTTGTTCTTGCTAATGACAACCATCCAGGTCAGGTTGTGCTTTCCGGGCTAGCGGATGCCGTTCAAACCGTGCTGGCTCAGGTAAAATTTCGTCGAGCCGTCCCCCTGAAGGTAAGCGGCGCGTTTCATTCGCCCGTTGTGGCCGAAGCAGCGGCAGCGTTCCGTCAGATCTTGGAGTCTGTTCCCTTTAAAGCGGCTCAAATTCCAGTGATCTCAAATGTTGATCCAACGCCCGCAATCGACGCTGATATTTTAAAGGCGAGATTAATGCAGCAGATGACAGGCTCCGTTCGATGGCGCGAAACGTCTTTAAGGCTAGCGATAGAGGGCGTTGAACGGGTAGTTGAAATTGGTCCCGGAACAGTTCTAACGGGATTGATTGAGCGAACCTGTGACAATCTCATTCTGGAAAATATCAGCAGTCCCTCTTACCCACTAACAGTTTGAGGCGAGTAACAATATACAGATAGCGCGCAAAAAGCACTCCCAGCTTTAGGGTAGGGGTGATTCTCTAAAGGAAGGAAAGCAATTCACCCGGTTCTGTCGCAAGAATGATACGCTGGGGAGGCTCAATTTTCTCCCACCTCATCCAAAATGGCTTCCCAATCCCTGTTTAAGTGGTGTCACTTTCTGCCAGAGATCAGCCTGCTGAACGTGCGGTAGTCTTGCCGTTAGCCCTTAGGAGATTTCTAGGAATGAATTTACCCGCTAGCAGGTTGAATAAGGATATCCCATTTTGGTAATTCTGGATTGC
>NZ_PVWK01000127.1 GCF_003003795.1 Stenomitos frigidus ULC18
CGTCATTCAATTGAAGGCAAGGGAATCCTTCTCAACTTTACCCCCTTGTGACCCGTCAACAATTAATTGACAGACCACTAGCTTGTCGGCGTAAAGCGCTACTCAAAACTTTCCCTCACTCCTCACCCCTCACCCCTCACTCCTCTCACCTCTCATCTTCTACCGAAACAACTTTTGTACTGACTCTAGCTGGCTGGTATCGCGGACAATCAGGAAGATGCCGAGTCCCAGGAGCAGCATTAAGCCTGTTTGCATCACACCGTCTTGAATTTTGGTTGGCAGAGGTTTGCCGCGCATCCCTTCGATGAGGAGGAACGCGAGATGACCACCATCCAACGCTGGCAAGGGCAAGATGTTGATGATTGCCAGGTTGATGCTAATGAGTGCGCCAAAGGTGAAGAGATTGAAGGCGTCCGATCGCGCCAGTTTTGCTCCTTCATCCACAATCCGCACGGGACCCGAAATCTGGTCGGCAACGGCTCCAAAATTGGTGATGAGCTGTCCAAACCCCTGCACTGTTAAGACAGTAATGCGCTGAAACTCATTGGCGGCAATTGCCAACACTTCAAGTGGATTGCCTACGCGGCGACGGTCGATCGTCACATTAGGCGACAGCTGTACGCCAATTTTGGCATTGGCATCGGGCGTGACCACCAGTTGATCAGGCAGTACCTTGCCGTCCCGCTGCACTTTGAGCGCGATCGGTTCATTCGGACGGTTCTGAATCGTCGTCATCAATATCTTGATGGCGTCTTTAGAGGCTCCCAAGTCCTTACCATCTACGGCCAGCACAATGTCGCCTGGCTTAACGCCCGCTTTTGCCGCTGCCGAACTGATCTCCGACTTCACTTCCGGCACCAGCACACCTGGTTGAAAATTGACCTCCTGCGTGCCAGCAATACCAATCTGCGTGACAAGCAGGAAGTAAGCGAACACCAAATTCGCAATGACACCTGCACTGATCACGATCGCCCGATCCAGCACCGGGCGATTCTTGAGCAGATTTGGATCGTTGGGCGGAATGGTGCTGTCTGGATCATCATCGGGAAAGCCAACAAACCCACCAAGGGGAAACGCTCTCAACGCATACTCGGTTTCCGGGCCTTGATACTTCCACAGAATCGGACCAAACCCAATGGAAAAGCGGTTGGCATAAATACCCTGAGCGCGGGCGGCTGTAAAGTGCCCTAGTTCATGAACCACAATGAGGATTGCCAAAACGGCGATCGCAGCCAAAACTGACATACCAAACTTCCAAGAAACGGTGGTTTCGCGGTTGCAACCATAGCAACGCACTTCCAACTATTCTAGAAGCTACCACTCGGTAAATGTTAATTGGCACAAAATCGCCATCGATCGCAACCATTTGCCAACAAAATAATTTCGCAGACGCATAAACTTACTGTATACCAGTACCAGTCGCGTTATCACCCTACCGTGAGTTGCAGTTGTGCGTCAGTTACTGAAACCTAAACCTGAGACCATCCAGCAGCAAAATGCAGCGCTGAAAGCAAAGCTTGCCAGAGCCGATCGCCTCATTGCACAGCTCAAAGCGGAAACGTCGCAGCTTCGCGCCCAGATTTCACAACTGCAACGTCGTTCGGCATCGCCCCAGTCAACGGCCTCCTTCAGAACGCGATCGCCTGCTGCACAAAACCGTACGGTGATCACGGGCAGCGAGACCAGGCTCAAGCACCCTCAGCAAGCATCCAGCGGTCGCTCATCACGTGCTGTAGCGCGACGGCGATCGACCGCTCGACTCAGACTACTACTGGGCACCCTGCTTTCGTTTGCGGTCGGACTGACGATCACAGCGGCCTTCAGCAGGCAGCGACAGCAACAGCCAGTGGCACCCATTCAGCCCTCTGCCACCCTTCAGCCATCAAGCCAGCCGCAACTTCAAGCATCAACTGCCGCTGCTGTGTTGCCCAAGCAGACGATCGACGAACTGGTGTACAACGCCCAGCCAGCATCCTTAGAAGCGAGTCCAGCCCTACAGGCGATCGTGGATGGGGCTGTTGCACTGGCCGCCAGCAAATCTTTAGCGACTGAACCGCTGTCGATTACGCTGATTGACCTGAAAGCCAATATGATCGCGGGGTACCAAAAAGAGAAACCCCGCTATCCTGCCAGCGTCGTCAAGCTCTTCTGGTTGGTCATTTGTGAAGCGCAGCTAGAGAACAGCATTTTGCAGCCCGATCCAGCACTGAGTGCCGATCTGACTGCCATGATCGTCCACTCTGACAATGATGCCGCGAGTCGGATTTTCGATCGCATCACCCAAACAACATCCGGGAGTCAACTCAGCGGCGAAGCCTACGCTACCTGGCTCAAGAATCGTCTGCGGATGAATCAATTCTTTCGTGCAGCTGGCTATGACGGTCTCAGCATCAGCCAGAAAAACTACCCCATTTACTCACTGAAGCTGGATGGCCCCGATGGGCGCGAACTCCAGATGCTCGACGAGCAGCAGCAACCGATTCGGAGCCTGGTTACCAGCGATCAGGCGGCAAGGCTAATGTACGAAATTTACTCCGGCAAGGCAATTTCAGCCAGCCGTAGCCAGGAAATGATCGCTCTGCTGACGCGAGACCTGAATCCAGAAAGCTGGAAGAAGCAACCGGATAACTCGATCGCTGGCTTCTTAGGCGAATCGTTACCAGCCGATCTACGCTTTGCCTCCAAAGTGGGCATGACGACCAAAGCCCGCCACGAAGTTGCCTTCATCGAATCCAAAGACGGCAAAGTCGCGTATATTCTCGCCGTGTTTGGAGCCGACCCCACCTACAGCCAGAACTCCGAAATTCTGCCTGCAATTTCTAACGCGGTCTACACCCAAATGATGGAGCGCAGTGCCCATGCTGAAGGGATGAAGAAGAGTGAGGGATGAAGTTTTGAGTAGCGCTTTGCGCCGACAAGCTAGAGAGTTTTGAGTTTGAAGAAAGGGATGAGGGATGAGGGATAAAGCTTGTTTCGGCGTTGCTGTGGGATGAGAGATGAAACTACGAGCGTTCTGAAACCTCACACCTCACACCTCACACCTCTCTTCCCTACAACACCGATCGCCCCAAAAAGGATTGCAGCACGTCTGGAATATTGACCGTTTCATCGGGTTGCTGATAGTTTTCAAGCACGGCAGCCATGGTACGACCGACGGCTAGACCAGAACCGTTCAATGTATGGACAAACTCGGTGCCTTTCTTGCCCGCTTCCTTAAAGCGAATATTGCCTCGTCGCGCCTGGAAAGCGCCGAAGTTGGAGCAGCTTGAAATTTCGCGGTAGGTTCCGGCAGAGGGTAGCCACACTTCCAGGTCGTAGCATTTGGCAGCACCAAAGCCAATGTCGCCTGTACAAAGTTCAACCACGCGGTAGGGCAGCTTGAGCGCTTGCAGAATGGCTTCAGCGTTTTGTACCAGCGCTTGATGCTCTTGCTCAGAGGTTTCGGGGCGGACAATTTTGACCAGTTCGACTTTGTTGAATTGGTGGAGTCGGATCAGCCCACGCGTATCTCGCCCATAGCTACCTGCCTCCCGTCGAAAGCAGGGCGTGTAGGCGCAGTGGTGAATGGGTAGATCGTCTGCTGATAGAATCTCATCTCGATAAAGGTTAGTGACGGGCACTTCAGCCGTGGGAATCAGCCAGAGATCATCATCCTTGCACTGGAAGCTTTCTTCGGCGAACTTGGGCAACTGATTTGTAGCGGTCATCGATTGAGTGTTAACCAAAAGCGGTGGCAACACTTCGAGGTAGCCTGCGGCAGTTTGACGATCGAGCATAAAGCTAATCAACGCCCGCTCTAATGCCGCACCCGCCCCTAAAAGCGCGACGAACCGAGCTTGAGCAATCTTGGTTGCCCGTTCCGTATTAAGAATGCCGAGCTTTTCGGCGATCTCCCAGTGCGGCAAAATCCCCGTCTGTTGAGGCTTGTACTCGTCGCCCCAGCGTCGGACTTCAACGTTTTCGGTTTCGTCTTTGCCGATCGGCGTAGTGTCGCTCGGCAAGTTCGGCAACGTCAACACCAGTGCTTCGATCTGCGCTTTCAGGTCTTTTTCCTGCGGCTCCAGGTCGCTCAGTTTGGCTTTCACCTGGTTGCCTTCATCCTTGAGCGCCTGAATTTCGGCAGCATCCGTACCGCCAGACTTCATCTTTTGCCCAACCAGCTTGCCGATTTCGTTGCTGCGCGCCTGAAGCTGCGATCGCTCCTGCTCCAGCGATCGGCGTTGTTCATCCAACTGCAGAATCGGTTGAATGTCATAACTACCGCTGCGAGTGGTCAGTTTCTCGCGCACAAGGTCAGGATTTTCTCGGATTAGCTTCAGGTCAAGCATTGTTCATGGAAATGAGTCATTCATTCATCAGGATACAAGCCTTCGAGTCAGAAGCGTGCCAATGAACAAGCCAAGCAACACCTGCCGGAATCGATCCAGGTAATTTGGAGTAGCTGAGGCGATCGCTCCTTAAAACCAAAATTTTCTGCTTCAAGCTGAAACGCTTCTGCTTTAAAGCCGCGCTAGAGCTGAATCGGCAAACTTGTTTCTCCAGGACGGATCAATTGACGTTTGGATGCATTGAGAAACTCAACGCTGACGGGTTCTCCTGCATCGTCGTAGCTGACAACAACACCACCCGGTTCTGAGATGGCATTCACAGGTGGCGTTTCTTGCAAAATCAGGATCAGAATATCGGCATCGGCACTATATTGCAGTCTCATCACGGGGTCTCCTGCCAGTAGCGGTTCACTTGATTTGTCCAATAAAGGGTCAAGAGGCGCTGAGTTGAGCCAATTTGCACGTAGGCTACACGCAGCAAGCCATTGCCTCTCCTTGATTGTGCAACAAGAACACCTTCATCGTCAGGTACAACCTGTTCCGGGTTGAGCAAAATTGTTTCGATCTCTTCGCGCGTAATACCAAACCGTTGCTCCCATTGCCGTTGCCGTTCTTCTGCATGGAATGTCCAAACAATTTCCATCGTAGTTAGAGTGTGGTTGAGACAATCGCCCCTCTAAAGAAGGTCTTGCATGACACTCTAGAAAAAGATGGGCGCTTGAAACCAAACGTTCCAGATTTAAGTTGGATCGATCGCGTTCTGAACTCGAACATTGCTTTGCAAACGCGATCGTTCTTGTTTGGCGCAACAACGATCGTGCTTTAAACTCAAACGATCGCACTTTAGATGAGACCATTGCAGTTTCAAGCGGGAACGGTGCAGTTTTAAATGGGAACGATCGCACTTCAGATGAGAATGATGTGGCTTCAAAGGGGAACGATCGCGTTCTAAGGGCAATCGTTGCAGTTCTAAACACGAAACATCGAGCTTAGAACTTAACACCTCAGCCTTTTTGCTCAAGCGGCTGAGCTTGGAAGCCGGAACTTATCGTTCTGAGCGCAAAACATTGTCCAAAAGAAGTTGCTTATCTACTTTCGTCCAGATCAACGCCGACCAATCTAAAGAGTCACATAACCATAAGAAGCTGAAACTCGTGTTAATTTGCCTTGTTTTGTTTCTAGCTGAACTGACCAAGTCTTTGTTAGAAAAAACCACGGCTTGTTGAGACCACATGCATAGAAGTCTATATCCCTAGACTCAGCACCCGTTCCACGGTAGTAGTAAGTTTCATTTTTGTAATAGCGACATTCAAAGCCATTCTGCTCCATAACGTCGCGGGCTGTTTCAATGGAACTGCCGATCGACACTTGACGAAGAATCTCTTGCTCAACCAACTGTGGTTTATCGCTAAGCCAAATTTTCTTTCCGGTTAGTATTGGCGCGATCGCGCCAATATGGCATTGTGCGAACAGGAAAAGGCAAGGAATGCTGATCAGCATCGGTATGATTAATTTTCTGGCTCTTCTCATACCTTGTTGAAGCTTTTTCCCATCTTTCACATAAATTTGAAGTTAGCACATAGCTTGTTGTGGTTAGAATGATCGCGATCGCGCACCAAAAACCTCTATTTCTAGTGGGAGATCGCGGCGGGTGTCAGAAAGCCGCTCAGTTCAAGTGCCTTTAAATCGACCTTAGACGATGCCAGGTCAATTTCTAGCCCCACAACGCCACCATCAGCATCAAAGTCAATCACAACATCCGGTGCCACTTCTTCTGACTCAGTGCTGGGTTGATCGTTAAGCCGAATGGATAGCGTATCGGTATCGGGAAAGTAGCGTATTTTCATGGCTCTAGTCCTCTCTGTAGTCTTGAGCGAAAGTTGCGATCGCAGTAAGCATTGTGGAAAGTTTCGTCATCATATCCATTCCGTCTGCCTTTGCTGAACCGATATAATCGAAGCTAAAGACTTGAGTGACCTGCAATGAGTACTCGTCAAGAATTATTGTCAGTGATTGAGCAATTACCCGATGAGCAATTGCCTTCACTACTGGAGATTGCTCAAGCTTTAAAACAGCCTGAGCAGCATGAGCCTCAGTCGGCTAGAGAGATTCGAGCTTTCCTCAAACTGCCATTGGCGGAACAGCAACGGCAACTGGAGCAGCAAGCCGCCTTGATTGCGCCCTATTTTCAACCCGGTAGTGAAGACATGGAGTGGGTTGAAGAGTACGTCGAGGATGACGACTGGAATGACGAGTAGTGAACCGCAGCGTGGCGAGATCTGGTGGGTTCAATTTAGCCCGACGATCGGGGATGAGATGCAGAAAAATCGACCCGCCATTGTGATTAGTGCCGATGATTTAACTCGGCTGAAACTTCGTCTTGTGATACCGATTACAGGCTGGAAGCCAACGTTTGCATCTGTACCGTGGTTG
Source organism: Stenomitos frigidus ULC18 (assembly GCF_003003795.1). Lineage (GTDB taxonomy): Bacteria > Cyanobacteriota > Cyanobacteriia > Leptolyngbyales > Leptolyngbyaceae > Stenomitos > Stenomitos frigidus_A. Next base: position 6,762 of record NZ_PVWK01000127.1, read on the forward strand.
ATTCAGCTAGAGCCTTCTACCCATAATGGTCTGACCAAAGTTTCAACCGCCAACCCTTTACAGACACGATCGATCGCTTTAGAGCGCTTTAACGTTCAGTTGGGCATGTTGGAAGCATAAAGGCTGGAAGCAGTCATTCTGGCACTGGGAGTGGTTGTGAGCTATCCGCTTGAGTAAAACCTGGCGATCGCTCCCTGATCTCTAACCTTGCAGCCCAACACTCGAAACTTACGGTTTGGCACTCGGCGATTCAAGCTCAAAACTCGAAACGTCACCCTTTGAACACGAACAATCAGGCTCAATGCTCGAAGCTTGCACTTCAAAGCTCGGAGTTTGGGGTTTCAAATAGGAACGATTCCTTCGGAAAGCTTCGCTAACGCACTTGAAGTAGGAAAGTTGCTATTTCAAGCAGGAACGATCGCACTTCAAATAGGAAACTTGCCGTTTCAAGCAGAAACGATTCCTTCGGAAAGCTTTGCTAACGCATCTGAAGTAGGAACGATTCCTTCGGAAAGCTTCGCTAACGCACTTGAAACCGGAACGATGGCACCTGAAGTAAGAACGATTCCTTCGGAAAGCTTCGCTAACGCACTTCAAGTAGGAACGATCGCTCCTGGAACTTGAAACATGGTGCGCGTGATGCCGAGAAATCGGGTTTCTGGTGAATGTGTTACGTACAAGGCAACAGCGTCTAGCTGAGAAACCCGCTTTCTGAGTCCAGCGCGATCGACGATAATGGACGAAATTCTCTGTTCAAGTCTTGTTGCTTGCAGTATCGTTTCCCTCAAAGGCACTGCCTCATGCATGGAAGCCGCTATCCTCGATCGTTCCCCCCACTCCCCACTCCCCACTCCCTACTCCCTCTTGCCTTTCTCTTCACCCTCGCCCTAACGCTCACCCTCCTCACCACTGGAGTCAGCGCTAAGGAACCCAAGCCCAAACTGCAACCGTGGCACATTCCAGGGATTGAAGCAGCACTGGAGGACGATCGCTCTAAGGTCAAAGCACAAGCACTGGATCAACTGGCTGGCTATAAATCTCAGGATATCAGACCGCTCGTGAAGCAGGAAACGGTTCAAAAGATTGGCAACCTGCTTAAAGACGAGAAGCAAGACTCCTCTATCCGTGGTAGTGCCGCAGCGGCATTGGGCAACTTCGGCAAAGATGCCAAGTCCTACATTCCAGATATTCTCAACTTTATTAAAGACGAGAAGCAAGACTCCTATGTCCGTGGCAGCGCAGCAGCGGCATTGAGCAATTTCGGTGACGCTGCCAAGTCTTACATCCCAGACATCCTCAACCTCATCAAAGACGAGAAGCAAGACTCCTATGTCCGTAGCGGTGCAGCAAAAGCATTGAGCAATTTCGGCGACGCTGCCAAGTCTTACATCCCAGACATCCTCAACCTCATCAAAGACGAGAAGCAAGACTCCTATGTCCGTAGCGGTGCAGCAGAAGCATTGAGCAATTTCGGCGACGCTGCCAAGTCTTACATCCCAGACATCCTCAACCTCATCAAAGACGAGAAGCAAGACTCCTATGTCCGTAGCAGTGCAGCAGAAGCATTGGGCAATTTTGGTGACGCGGCCAAGTCCTACATCCCAGACATCGTCAACCTGGTCAAAGACGACAAGCAAGACTCCTATGTCCGTAGCATGGTAGCAGAAGCATTGGGCAATTTTGGTGATGCGGCCAAGTCTTACATCCCAGACATCCTCAACCTCATTAAAGACGAGAAACAAGACTTCTCTGTCCGTAGCGGTGCCGCAGCGGCATTGGGCAATTCTGGTGACGCTGCCAAGTCCTACATCCCAGACATCGTCAACCTGGTCAAAGACGAGAAACAAGACTCCTCTATCCGTAGCGGTGCAGCAAAAGCATTGGGCAATTTTGGTGACGCTGCCAAGTCTTACATCCCAGATATCCTCAACTTCATTAAAGACGAGAAGCAAGACTTTTTTGCCCGTGGCAGGGTAGCAGAAGCATTGGGCAATTTTGGTGACGCGGCCAAGTCCTACATCCTAGACATCCTCAACTTCATTAAAGACGAGAAGCAAGACTCCTATGTCCGTAGCGGTGCAGCAAAAGCATTGATTCAGTTAGAGCAATTGAGCTTCGATCTGGCTGTTATCGTTCTTAGTCCAGTGTATGAAGACCAATCGGACATTGATAACTGGCGGTTTTACACCTATTTCCTCAGTGGTGGAGACGAAAAGGTCATACGCTTGCTCAAATGGGTAGGTAGACCCAAGCAGTTGCCCGATCAACTGAACTATGACGAGGGTGTTAAAACTCTGACCGTGTTCCAGAAAGCCTGGGATGGATCAAAAGACCTCCCCGCATTGCGCGATGACCTGGCGAACAAAATTGGGCTGGTTGCCAAGATGGGCAAATGGCAGACGGGCGATATTGCTCTGCTGCAACAGCATTACACCAACCTCAAAGCTGCCAACTCACCCAATGCCGATTCGGTGCAGGCAGCCATTGCAACCCTCACTGTCTGGCAATGGCTATCTAATCTCTGGACAACCATTCTGGCTCACGCTGCCTTCTGGCTTGCCCTTATTTTCGCTTATCCCAAATCGCCTCAAATCCAGGCAATCTTCTTCTGGAATCCCTGGGTTCGTACCATCCTCGGTTTCGGCTATGTCAGCTTCCTCCTCACCTGGATTCCGTTTCTGCGGCGCAAGCTGTTTGCTCCCTTTCGGTTCTCGTTGCTGGCAGATGCCGGACTCAACCACTTCCATCCCGATACCTACTTCTCGGAGTCCAATGTGAGAGAACTGGCAGCAGGGGACGAACAGCCCATCATGCAGGTCATTCCCGAAATCAAAGGGCAGGTGATTTTGGAGGGCGATTCTGGGTTGGGCAAGACGATGTTTCTGCGGCATTTGCTTCAGCAGTCGCAGCGCATTGTCGTCTATCTGCCTGCTACCAAATGCGCCGAGGGTGTGATTGAAGCGATTCAAAAAAAGCTGCACGGCGACGAAATTAAAGACACCAAGTTTTTGCAAAGCCTCATCTACAGCGGAGCCATTGACATCTGCATCGACGGACTCAACGAAGTCAACCCCGACACGCGGGCAAAAATCACCCAGTTTGTGGAGAGTCACTTTAAGGGCAACATCCTCATGACCACGCAGCCGCTAGAGTGGTTGCCGCCCTCCACTGCCAAAACCTACGTCATGCAGCCCCTTCAATCGGCGCAAATTGAACGCTATTTGCTCTCCCGCCAGCCTTCGTTACCCAAAGCGGCCCCTGTGCAGGGCACTGCCTACGAACAGGCGTGTCGCACCTTTTTGAGCACGATGCTCAGTGACCAGTCCCCAGCTACAACGCAAGCGATCGAATCCAGCGAAGTCACTGCCGAACCGCCCCCTAGCCCCCCATCTTGGGGGAACCAAACCGTTCAAAGTCCCCCAGAATATAGCCCTGATGGGCATTCAAGAAAGGGGGATTTAGGGGGCGCGAAAGACTTGAATGCAGCCAATCTCAGTAGCCTTTCCCCAGAGGAACTGAAAACCGCTCGTACTATTCTGTCGAACCCAATGGAGTTGACGCTGGCGGCGTGGATGCTGGCAGGTGGCGTACAGCCCGATTTGTTCAATCTGCGTGAGCAGCAGTACAAGCTGATGGCAGAAGAGTATCGCCGCACCTGGAACCAGGACTTCCCGCTGAAGCAATTTTCGGAAGCGGTCTATCAGCAGTGGTTGGTGGATCAGAAAGCGCTGCCAGCCGACACGTTCTACAACGAACTGCTCTGTATGGAAGACGAGAAATTCCGTATGGTGGTGAGTCGGCAGTGGAAAGATGCGAAGGGCGAGGCCAAGAAAGAATGGTACTTCCGCCACGACAAGATTGCCGAATTCTTTCTGGTGCAAACATTTCTCGGCAAAGGCACGGACGCTGAAACACGCTTGCTCGACCACATCGGCGATTCGCGCTTCCGGGGTGTTTACTTCTTGCTGGCAACACTGATGGATCTGGAGGCAGCGAAAGACCTGCGCGAAAAGCTCATCCAATACGCGGCGGACACGAAAGACCACACCGTTAGCGATACCTTTGTGCAGTTGTTGCGTTCGCGTTAGCGGCTCACGGAGCATCGCGCTAGTGGCTCTGTGATTCCTCACTTTACCGAAGCCTGTCAAATTCCTCTTCGGTGATGCCCATTTGCTTCAAAATTTCATGGAAGAGCCAACTTCCGATTTCGGCTTTTCCATGCACCGGGATCGTAGTTGCTCTACCATCAGCATGTTTCCAGCGAGCGTGGCTCCCTTTTTGCCGTACTGGCTCAAAGCCTAACTTACGGGCAACTTTGGCTAACTCGCTCGCTTTAGCTGGCATTGGCAACCAGTAACTCAACATCTTCAGGAAGCGCTTTTCCAGCTTCCATATATTCTTGCTGGATCATGTCAAAGACATTTGCCAACTCAGATCTCGCTGCGTCAGCCGTTTGTCCCCAGGCGTGACATCCCGATATTGCAGGCACGTAGGCAACAAATGTGCCGTTATCATCAGGGCGAATGACGATCGTATAGTCTTGCAGAGACTTCATCACTTGAAATTCCAGAAGTACGCTCTTGCTTTGACGTTAGCATACCGACTGTTGCAGGGCACGTTCACGCTAGTGGCTCAGAGAGCATCGTGCGCAACCACTAGAATAGAAAGAGTCTCTGTAACCAGTTGTGAACTGAAATATGACAACGTCCTTGCATTGGCGACATCGGGTAGGCAACCAGCGCGATTGGGTTTGGCGCGGTTGGCAGACTCGCTACACCTACATTCGGGCAGCGCAGTCGGGGAGTGAAACACCGTTGATTTTGCTGCATGGGTTTGGAGCCTCGATCGGGCATTGGCGCAACAATCTGGACGCATTGGCAGAACATCACATGGTATATGCGCTGGATATGTTGGGCTTTGGTGCCTCAGAGAAAGCCGCCGCTACCTATAGAACCGATCTCTGGGTAGAGCAGGTTTACGAATTTTGGCAGACCTTTATCCAAACGCCTGTGGTGCTGGTGGGCAACTCGATCGGCTCTCTGGTCTGCATGGCAATTGCCGCCGCTCATCCCGAAATGGTGGCAGGCGTTGTGATGATTAGCCTGCCTGACCTGTCGATGGAAGAAGAAGCGCTACCAAAACCGTTGCGTCCCTTAGTTGGCAGTCTCAAACGCTTGATCCTCTCACCGCTGTTGCTCAAAGCGTTGTTTCCACTAGTGCGACGACCCAACTTTGTACGAACCTGGGCATCGATCGCCTATGCCCAACCCGATTCTGTTACCGACGAGCTGATCGATATTCTGGCAGGGCCACCCCAAGACCGAGGTTCCGCACAGGCATTTGCCGCCATCTTCAGAGCCGTCACCGACTCTCGCTACAGCCCTCATATCAAAACGATCTTGCCCACCCTCACGGTGCCCATGTTGCTCATCTGGGGACAGGAAGACCGCATGATTCCCAAACAGTTTGCCCGTCCGAGTCAGTACGGCGAGTACAACCCCAACCTGAAATTGATCGAACTAGAAAACGCAGGTCACTGTCCCCACGATGAATGTCCCGATGAGGTGAATGCGGCGATTTTGGACTGGATGACTTCGTGGAAAGGATAAGGCTAAAGGCTAAAAGGGAGATGGGGGGATGGGGGGATGGAGGAGCAGTTCAAAACTCAAAACTCAAAACTTTCATCCTTCATCCTTTAGCCTTTCCCCTTACGCAATGCTGCCGCGCTTACGCGCTTCCTTGTAGGACGTGCCAACGTTTCGCAGGCCAGCGCGGATCATTTGTTGTTCCAGAAGCGCAAAGAAACGGCTACGATCGCCCCCTCTTACCACCGCCTGATTGTGCGCCTCTGCCAGCGCGACCGGGTAGCCGTAGCCTTTTTGCACTTGCGCCAACGTCAAACTAAGCGCAGTATCGAGCAAATTGGCATCTTCAGCGACCCACGCGGGAAACTCCACGCGGGCGATTTCGGTGCCGACATGGACATAGCAGAAGTAGATGTGATGATCACCGTAGAGATCCAAAATGCGGGCAGAGCTACGCCAGAGGGGGCTGCGTTGACCAGGCTGTAGTTCCATTGCCCACAACGCCGCATCCTTCAATGGCTCCAACACCTGGCAGGGCGCGTGTGCCAGCGGAAACCCTTCGCGATCGCCCAACCCAGAACAATGCGTAGGGCAATCCGGCGTGTCGTAAGGGCATGCTTGCAGTCGCAGAAAATTGAGTGCTTCCCCACTCCGCGAGGCGCTGATGTAGCCGACTAAGGGAATGCCCAGATCGCGAAGTTTGCTCCACGCGTCGAGAATAGGCGGCAAGATGCGATCGCGCGCTTCCCCTGGCAACGAGTCCAGGAACCAGTAAATGAGCGAGCCATCAACCATTGCGAGGGTGTGGGGTGTGGGGTGTGGGGTGTGGGGAAGTTTTGAGAGAGGTGAGAGGTGAGAGGTGAGAGGTGAGAGGGGTAAGAGTTTTGAGTTCTGCCTTCTACCTTCTGCTTCCTCTGCCTCCCCTGCTTCCTCCACTCCCTCTGCCTCCTGCCTGCTGCCTGCTGCCTCCTGCCTTCGGATTTCTGCCTCCTGCCTTCCCATTTCTTCCCCTAACTCCGCCAGCACCACTGCTTCCGACACCGTGCGCCGATAGCCCATCCACTCTTCGGTGCGGATGCCCCATTGGCGTGAGACGTAAAGGTCTTCGGGACGGTAAAAGACTTCAGGAAGACTGTCGAGCAAGGGTAGACGGTTTTGACCGTAATGCAGCACAATCCGTCCCACGTTGATGAGATAGCAGTAGGCAATTTCGTGATGGCTGGGGGCAATTTGTGAGCCATCGGTTGCCAAAACAGTGTGAGCAGCAGGGGGTACGGGAATGCTGACCCGCAGATTGAGCGGTTCGACAGGTGCAGCGGCGGTAAAGCTGAGGCGATCGCGCCAGGTCTGCTGCTGCTCCACCAAACGCGCTTGATGCTGATCAGCCAACTCCAAGAGCCGTTGCGCCCGCTCCAATCGCTGTCGTGTAGCGGTTGCTTCGAGCGTTAGCTGTTGACTGATGCCCTGCATTTGTTGGGCAAGCTTTGTGAGATCAAGCATGGGTGTGGGGTGTGGGGTGTGGGGTGTGGGGTGTGAGGGGAAGATAGGAAGCGCAGGGGAAGGCAGGGGAGCAGGGGGAGAGTTGAAGCTGACCGCTGACCACTGACCACTGACCGCTGAGCAGAAGTTTGAGTTCATCCTTTAGCCTTCATACCCCATGCCCCTCTGCCTCCCCTGCCCTCTTCCTTCATTTTCTTGCCATTTTCCAAAATTTTTTGATCAACTCTCCAAATTATGTGTAACATCGCTGGTGAGTAAGTAAGAACGTTACGAAGGGAGAGTCTTTTTTCTGACGATCGCTCTCTCAATCATCACGGTTTAAGCACAGTGAATAATTGTCCTCAGAACCGCGATCGATGACGCGATCGATACCCAAGAAAATAGTTGTTCAACGCAAAAGTTTTACTTTAGAGCGTTTCAACTTAACGATGACTTTTGCTCGTTTTTCTTTGTCAAAAAGCCACCAGTCAATGCTACCGTTTAAGGTCTATATCTTTGGTTCCAGAGAGATAGATTTCAACGGCAATGGGGTACCATACCCTGACATCTAGATCGTGCTTGATTAGTTCTCATCAGCCCCCCTTCAACTGTTTAAGTGAGTAGACAGCATTGTGGTTAACTCTCTGAAAAATCTGCTTCCTGGAAAGCCTAAAGGCATCGGTATCGAGTTAGCGCCCGATCGGATCAGCGTGGCTCAGCTACGTAAACAAGGCCAAGGGTTTAAACTAGGAGCGTTAGCAACCGTTCCAGTGCCAGAAGGTCTGTTTCAAGAAGGTCAGATTACTGACGTTGTGGGTATGGCTGAGCTCATTCAGTCGGTTCTAGCAGATAATAAACTCAAGGTAAAACGAGTCGCAACAGCGATAGCGGGTGGAAGGGATACTGTTACCCGCATTATTCCCATCCCAGCAGAGCTGAACGATCAAGAGCTTCGGGAGATGGTGCTCAATCAGGAAGCTGGGCTTTACTTGCCGTTTCCTCGCGAAGAGGCAGATGTTGACTATCAAAAACTAGGGCTTTTTGTTGATGAAGACGGCATCGAAAAATTTCAGGTTCTGCTAGTAGCAACTCGTAAAGAGATTACAGATTCCTACGTCCGCACCTTTCAACAGGCGGGACTCCAAATTGATGTACTGGAAATCAGCAGTTTCTCGTTGATTCGCACGATTCGAGAGCAACTCAGGCAGTTTTCACCGCAAGAAGCAGTCGCGATCGTCGATATTGAGTTTGAAAGCACCGAGATTTCGATCGCGGTTGATGGAGTGCCCCAGTTTTCTCGGACGGTGCCGATCGGTACCTATCAAATTCAAAGTGCTTTGTCTCGGGCAATGAACCTGCCGCCCTCAAGAAGCACCGAACTGCTGCAGAGCATGACGATTCCAGTGAACCCGTCGGATAGTATGAGTGGCCCTGGCAAGATGGGGGGCAGCAATCCCGGTGCGGCTGCCATGTTGCGTATTATCGGTGAACTGGCTGACGAACTGCGGCGATCGATCGACTTCTACCTCAATCAGGGCGACAACTTGGAAGTAGCCCAACTGCTGCTCGCCGGGCCTGGTGGCTCAATCGGACAGCTGGATGAGTTTTTCACACAACGGCTCAGCCTGCCAAGCAGTCAAATTGATCCCATTACCGCTCTGGGGTTAGAAGTGACCCAAGAAGTACCTTTAACGCAGCGGCCGGGGCTAGGAGTAGTGCTGGGCTTAGGATTACGGGAGGCTAGGTAAGATGTACAGTCTGGATATTAATTTCCTCAACGACCGCCCGGAATATAGACCGGAAAGCTCACGCCAAAAGACGAGAGCAGTCTCTACAGACAGTAAGCGGCCGCTCTTTATTGGTGCAGCCGTGGCTGTGGCACTGTTAGCAGCAGCTGGTGGATCGTTGCTGTTTTTGCAGGCGCAGAATGCCAGCTTGGAGCAACGCCAAGCCGAGCTAGACAGTCAGCTTGGCGACTTGACCGCAAAGCAAAAGCAAATTGCTGACATCAACAATCAAACGAAGCAGATTAAGGATGAAACAGGCGCGTTGGCAAGCGTGTTTAACCTGGTCAAACCCTGGTCTGCCATGATGCAGGAAGTGCGCGATCGCATTCCTCCTGGTGTGCAAATTTTAAACATCACCCAGTCAGTCTCTACCGGACAAGCATCGCCGCAGCCCAGTGCCAGTCCCAGTCCAGGCGGGGCTGCCCCAGCTGTCAATCCACCAGCCTCAGTGCTGCAAATTACGGGTCTTGCCAATTCGTTCAACGATGTCAACGACTTTCTGCTGGTACTGCAAAAATCCAACTTTTTGAAAGCTGAAAACACAAGGCTGATCAAAGCAACGTTGCAGAAAGATGCCCCCAAGATTGAGTCGCTGAAGCTGAAAAACACTCAACAACAGGTTCCAAATACTGATGAGTTGCCTCAATTACCGAAGCAGGTAGAATTCCAAATTGAAACAGCCTTGAGCGATGTACCAGCCTCTGATCTACTGCGTGAGCTTGATCGTAAGGGTGCCGTCGGGCTCGTGACCCGGATTGAAGATTTGCAACGTAAGGGAGTGATCAAACCATGACCGCTGGCGGTGACTTTCTTCCCAACGAACCGAACCTGGACACTGAGCCCAGTTATCCAGTGGTTTTTGGTATCGCGCTCACTCCTACAATTCTCGGCATTTTGCTTGCAGTGGGTGGTATCGCGCTGGCAGCTTACCTGTTTGTGAGTCTAGTGCAGCCTGCCTTGGAAAAATTCAATGATTTGAAACAGAAAGTAGAGGCTAAAGAAGCGCAGGTACAGCAGGCAGCAGAAATTGCCAAGCAAGTTGCCGAGGCAAATACCAACCTGGAAGCAGCAAAAAAGCAACGTACTGAAGTCTTAAATCTGTTTTCCAATGAATCAACCCTCAACACATTACTGCTCGACCTCAATCGTCAGGTTGAGACGCGTAATGCAGGCGTTGCCAAACTGGAGCAAGATCGCTTGGCGGCGTGCCCTGCCTGGGTACGCAACAATGTGCAGGCGTTGCGCAAGGATAATGACATTGAACTGGCACGAAAGGCTTCACTGAAGGACTTTACACCTGATGCTAAGGCATCGGGCATCATCGCAGACAGTGCCTATGGTTCACTGGTGAACAACAAACTGAAGCGCCAGGTTGCCAACGTCGTCTTTGAAGGCAATGTTAATCAAACACAGGCAATTTTCCGCAATATTGAGCGGCTACAGCCATTTCTGGTGTTTAAGGACGTGAAGATTGTGGTGGGTGATGGTACGCAAGCCACCAATAGCAACATCAATCGGCTGTTTGAGATTCGGAACGGCACTTTTCAGTTCTTGACTAACTGTCAGCCCGAGCAGAAACTGACCACAACCTTCAAGCTGGAAGCACTGTCACCCCTCACACCTGAAGAAGCCCCTAAACCAGCGCCAACACCAGCGCCAGCGAAGTAAAGTGACCAGCGAGAACCCCCATAGAATACACGTCCGTGCAACGCGTCTAAACCCAGCATTTGTGCAAGCAATCTAACTGATTTGAGTGAGGAAGGAATCGTGAAACAGTCTCTAGGATTTAATGGCATCGTGCTGGGTGGGGCGATCGCACTAATGGCGAGTCAGCCAACTCTGGCAGCACCGGTTCAGGTTACAGGTGTGCAGCTGAATCAGACCGCATCAGGTGTTGATGTCACGCTGCAGACAAAAGCAGGGGCACGTCCCCAGGTCTTTGCCGTGAACCGCAGCAACAGCTGGACGGCTGACCTGCCAAGCAGTCAACTGCAGCTACCAGGTGGGAAGAGTTTCCGCAAGGAGAACCCAGCACCGGGTATTGCTTTAGTGACAGTGGCTCCCCTTGATGCCACTAGTGTACGAGTGACAGTTGTGGGCAAGACGGGTGCTCCAGTGGGGCAAGTTGTCCGACCCGACCAGGGTGGCGTGAAGTTGAGCGTGAGCCCGTTTGGTACGAAACAAGCTGCGGCTACAACGACAGCATCGTTTCCAGCTCCCGCTCGATCGCTGTCTGTGTTAGCGCAACCATCGCCTGTCCCGTTCACCCCCCTGCCGTCTACATCGGCATCGCCAAGGACAACCACAACGATTACTGTCCCCACACCAACCAAGCCTCTAACGCTGGCTCAAACAACGCCCGCTCAACCGGCACCAGCGGCTAGCCCGACGCCAAGCCCCGCACCTTTACCAGGCAGACCAACCGCTGTTCCGACTAATCAAACGGCACCCTTACTGCCCAATCCAGACGTGCAGATCCAGGGTCCAGGAGTCGTGCCGCCTGGTGTTCAAAGTGTTTCCCCACGTGCAGTGCCGCCGCCAGTGGGTGATATTTCAACCGCGCAGGTGGATGCCTCTGGAACGTCGATCGACCTGGGTTCTGCAGAACGGGTGCCTCGTCTGGTGCTGCGCGATGCTCCTGCGCGAGAAGTGCTGGGACTGTTGGCACGGACAGCAGGGCTTAACCTCGCCTTTGTTAATGATCTACTAGCGCAAGGGCAAGCAGGTCAGCCACCACAAGCAGGACAGGCAACGAGCAACGATGGTCCGAAAATCACGCTCGATATTGAAAACGAGCCGGTGCAGAATGTGTTTAACTACGTGCTGCAACTTACCGGTCTAGAAGCGAATCGAGTGGGTCGCACCATCTTTGTGGGGCCAAAGTTACCTAACTCAGCGCGGAATCTGGTAGTGCGGAGTGTACGCCTCAATCAGGCATCCATTACCAGTGCCATCAATTTTCTCGTGACGTTGGGTGCCGAGAGTGCAGTCAGCCGCGATCGCCTTGTAACGAATGCGACAGCCGTACCAGTCGGTCAACTAGCAGGTGGTGGTTCGGCAATCACACAAACGCAAACCGCTACTGAATCTCGGATTGAGAACCAGCGCGTCAATTATGTAGACTCCACACCGTTGCTCCGAGGGCTGCAGATCTCTGGCGATGAGCGCACGAACCAGGTAACGCTAGTCGGTGAACCTAAAAAAGTAGGCATTGCGATCGCGCAGCTGGCCCAGCTTGATATTCGCCGACGCCAGGTAACTGTCAACGTTCGTGTCGTTGACGTAGACTTATCCAGCCTCGATCGGTTCTCTGCCAGTTCATCCTTCGGCATCGTTGATAATACGCGTGCAACACTTGATGCCGGTAATGCCGTCATTAACTTTGGTAATAGAGCCCCTGCCACTACAGGGCTTGGCAGTGGCATTAACGCAATTGGATCAGTGTTGGGTGCTGGTGGTGGCGCTCCATTCAATTTTGCGAAGAACTTCCTTCTTCAATTGCAAGCCGCGGTTACCAGTGGTAACGCCAAAATTCTGACGGATCCAACCTTGTTAGTACAGGAAGGGCAAACGGCAACGATCAACGTGACCCAGGAAGTAGTCACAAACCTGACCCAACAAACAACGGCTTCTACAAACTCAACGCAAACGACCATTACAGTTGAGAAAGGCCGCGCAGGCTTGATTTTACCGATTAAGGTCGATCGCATTGATGATAACGGCTTTATTTCTCTATCAATTGCACCGTCCGTTTCACGCATTGGCGATCAACAGTCCATCAACATTCAGGGCAGCGCTAATGTAATCAACCTCCTGACAGAGCGCCGTCTGGAATCTGGACAAGTGCGGTTGCGCGATGGGCAAACCCTCCTGCTAACAGGCATCATTCAGGACGAAGATCGGACAACGGTTACCAAGGTTCCCATCTTGGGCGACATTCCACTCCTGGGTGCGCTCTTTCGGAGTACCAGTCGCACCAATCAACGACGAGAAGTGATTGTCATTGTGACACCCCGCGTTCTGGATGACAGCCAAAATTCCACGTTTGGTTACGGTTATGCACCCAGCCCCACAGTGCAACAGGTGCTTGAAAACGGCAACAAGAAGTAAACACCTCCTTTTTGATACCCACGTGCAGCGCTTGCTCTAAGAGTCGTACGTGGGTGTTTGAGTAAGATCTTTCTTACGCCTTATGGCAACAACTGGTTACTAGGCTAGCGTAGTAACCAGTTGTTGCTTCATAGCCTGCTATGATCCGTTTGCCCTTTTTAACCCTCCTTGGGCTTGCTGTGGTTGCCTGTCGCACAGCTGACACCTCGCGCGCTGCACCAAGCATTTCGCCATCCTCGACTGGCTCAGTGCAGATCAGTGAACAAACTCAAACAAACGCAGCCCAAGCTCCAGCAGCGAAGCTGATGCCGACAGCGGTGCTTTCACCACAGCCGATCGCCATTACGCCTGCCAGCTTACCGAAACCCTACGCCAGTAGCAGCGCGTCTAAATCGCCCAATGTCATTCCCATTCCGCCCACGCCAACGCTCAAGGTTCCAACCGGCTTTGTGGTGACTATTTTCGCTGAAGGGTTAGACCGTCCTCGCTGGCTAGCACTAACGCCCACGGGTGATGTTCTGGTCACAGAAACCCGCCAGAACCGCATCCAGTTATTGCGCGATGCTAATAAAGATGGTGTGGCTGAGGTCAAAAAAACGTTTGCTAGTTCGCAAAACAGCTTGAATATTCCGTTTGGGATGTCATTCAGCAATGATGCCTTTTTCTTAGGCAATACCGCTGCTGTTTTGCGCTTTCCTTACACAAAAGGGCAGGAGCAACTTCAAGGAACTGGCACCAAAATTACCGATTTACCAGGCGGCGGCTATAACCAGCACTGGACAAGGAATGTCGTGGTCTCGCCCGATCGCACCAAGCTGTATGTGTCGATCGGCTCTCAATCGAATGCCGATGAAGAACCCTTACCACGCGCTTCAGTGCAGGTCATGAACCTGGATGGTTCCGATCGCCAAACGTTTGCCTCTGGGTTGCGTAACCCGGTGGGACTGGCTTTTCACCCGACCACACGCGATCTTTACGCGACAGTCAACGAGCGCGATGGCTTGGGCGATGACTTAGTGCCTGACTACTTCACTCGACTCCAGACAGGGCAGTTCTATGGCTGGCCTTACGCCTACATGACACCCGATCGCCTCGATCCGAACCACGTCCAAAACGGACGCAGCAGCCGTCCTGACCTGGCAGCTCAAACCCGTACGCCCGATGTGCTCTTTCAGGCACATTCCGCTGCGCTAGGACTACAGTTTTACAACGGTCAGACCTTTCCAGCCAAGTACCGCAACGGTGCCTTTGTTGCCTTTAGAGGTTCCTGGAACCGCGATCGGGGAACAGGTTATAAGATCGTCTTTGTGCCTTTTAGCGCAGAGGGGCGACCACAAGGTTATTACGAAGATTTTTTGACCGGCTTTCTCGTCAATCCGTCTGGCCCCGATACATGGGGTAGACCCGTCGGCTTATTGGCCCTTCCCGATGGCAGTTTGTTACTGACTGAAGAAGCAAATGGACGGATTTACCGGATTCAGTACAAAGGATGAGGGAAGGGGAGTGGGGAAGGGGGAAGGGGAAAGTTTTGAGTAGCGCTAGCTCCGAAGGAGCCACTTCGTGTACGCGCCGACAAGCTAGAGAGTTTTGAGTTAGAAGAGAGGAGTCAGCCTTTAGCCTTTCTCCTCCTGCCTCCCTTGCGCCCTCGGCTTCTGACTCCTGACTGATTGCTTAAATGTCCCAATTACTTCATTTGTATCGAAAAGGCGTAGCGGTAGCCTCTAAAGTTGGACTCCAGTTCAATGGCATAATCACCAGTCTGCGAAAGTTCCCCACTCCAGCTCGATCGCTTTTCGTCTTTCTCATGCCCCAGCAGCACGCTGCCATCAGGAGCAATGATCACTGGAAACGGGCCGCGATCGCGGGTAATCGTCAGTGTTTGCCCCTTGTTCACAGGAAAAAGATAGCGATGGCTACCGGTACCAATAAAGCGATCGGCGATCGGCATGGCGGTACCATCGGCACTCAGGCTGAGGCGCTCAACTTTTTGGTTGCAGCCATTGGTTGTCCGTTGTTTAGAAATCCAACCATTCAGGGGCGTCTTGATTTGGAGCCAGCCGTTTTGGTCATCGTCCACTGTCACAAAAGTGCCGTTCTTCAATTGACCAACCACATTATCGGCCTCTGTTGTCGGTGCAGAGCGGACATTCAAAGGCGGATTAGGGTCGTTGACGAGTGCCATTCTCACTACACACGACTCGATCGTCCGGTTTGCAGCAGGCGATGAACGAGGAGTGACCGCAGTTGTTTGCTTTTGTGCCGTCGTTGTTGGCGCTACGGAAGGCGACGGGCTGAGAGGCGACGGGCTGATAGAAGGCGCGATCGGTGATGGGCTGGCTATCCCTGCTGACGGTTCTGAAGACTGGGAACAGGCCACTGTCATTCCGGCAAGCGCTGCCAACGAGAGCACAGTCGCTACAGCCAGCGCAGAAGCATTAGGTTTCATGGAGATGGTTCCTGGATGATCGTTCAATCATAGCTACACATGGCTTGAAGCTTGCGACGGATAAAGCCAAACGCTCTGTGTCGCTTTTCTAAGTGCAACAGTACTAAAGTGATTTCTAACCGATTGGGACAGGTTTGATCGCAAGGTTAACGACAAGACTCTGGCAAAACCTGCCCGTACCCAACGGTCATTTTTTGCGTGACAGGCTCCTCAGATCATCGTCACATATTTTTGTTGACTAGATCCGCTCTGACTCTCCTCAAGGAAGACGTTGCGCAACGGATCATGCAGCGGCGATCGGGTGCTTATCGAAAGTTGCCGGGTACACGAATAACTCTGGGAAATGTTTAAACAGACTGTCACATCTTTGGCCAAGATTGCTACATGCTTGGCAGTGATCGCCCAGATGTGACGTCTATATTGATCGTAGTGGTTAATTATTCTGAGACGTCATAAGTGAAGAGGGATGAAGGATTGAGCGAACAGACGATTGTCGAGCAAGCATGGGAAGCCCTTGAAAAATCCGTTATTTATTACCAGGGTCAACCGATCGGCACGATCGCTGCCAGTGACCCTGAGGTGGCATCACTAAACTACGATCAGTGCTTTATCCGCGACTTTATTTCATCAGGGCTGCTGTATTTGATCAAAGGCAAGCCCGCCATTGTGCGTAATTTTTTGGAAGCAACCCTGAAGCTCCAGCCCAAAACAGGGCAACTTGATTGCTCCAAACCCAGTCGCGGGTTGATGCCTGCGAGTTTCAAAATTGCCTCGCTCAATGGGGAAGAGTACCTTAAAGCAGACTTTGGTAATCACGCGATCGGTCGGGTGGCTCCAGCCGATGCCTGCTTGTGGTGGATTATTCTCTTGCGTGCCTATGTCATTTCGACGCAAGATTTTGAGCTCGTGCAACGCGACGATTTTCAAGAAGGCATTCGCGTCAGCCTCGAACTGTGTCTGGTCACGCGCTTCGATATGTATCCAATGGTGCTCGTGCCCGACGGAGCCAGCATGATCGATCGTCGCATGGGACTTTACGGACATCCGCTCGACATTCAATCGTTGTTTTACGCTGCGCTTCGAGCCAGTTTGGAACTGTTGGTACCGAATCCAGCCAATCAAACTGTGATTCAAGCCGTGTGCAACCGTCTACCGCTCCTGCTCCGGCAACTCCGCGAAGATTACTGGCTTGATCCAGACCGTTTGAACGTGATTTACCGCTATCAAGTAGAGGAGTACGGTGAAGAAGCGCTCAATCAATTCAACATTTACTCCGATTCCATCCCGTTTTACCGACTAGCAAAATGGATACCCGAGGCGGGTGGCTATCTAGCAGGTAATCTCGGTCCTTCCCAGTTAGACTGTCGCTTCTTTTCGTTGGGCAACCTGATGGCAATTATTGCCTCCCTCACAACAGAGCTCCAATCTCACAAGATTTTGAATTTGATTGAACTGCGCTGGAGCGATCTAATCAGCCATATGCCCATGAAGCTCTGCTACCCGGCGCTAGAAGATAACGACTGGCGTACGGTCACCGGCGCTGACCCCAAAAATCGTCCCTGGTCATATCACAACGGGGGAAGCTGGCCCGTCTTGCTGTGGATGCTAGTGGCAGCGGCAAAAAAAATGAACCGCGGCGAACTGGCACACCACGCAATCGCCATTGCTGAGCGTCGCCTGGTACAAGACCAATGGCCCGAATACTATGACGGCCCCGACGGTCGTCTCATTGGTAAAGAGTCGCGAAAGTACCAGACCTGGACGATTACTGGCTATTTACTTGCCAAAGAAATCATCGCCAATCCCGACCATCTCAAACTCATGACGTTCGATCTTGATCCGTGATGACGCTTTGATGCCGCAACAGGAATTGGCAAAGCAATGTTTAGAGAACCTAGAGACAACGTCCCTAAACATTGTAAACACACCGCTAAAAGATCACAAACTGTCATCAACCTGTCGATTTAAACAGATTTTTGCAGTCAGTTGATGGCTTTTCAGGTGGCCGCGATCGCCACCCCTCGCTAGATCATCAGACTTCAACCTTCCGTATTCAGAGATACAAACCCGCTTCTCTAGCAGCACGTACGCTTGCAAACAATCCGACCAAGCAAGCGAGTAGAAAGCACATGCAAACGCACTATCCTGTCGTCATCGTGGGCGGTGGTCAAGCAGGACTATCCATGAGCTACTGCCTGAAGGCGCGAGGGTTTGATCACATTATTTTTGAGAAAAATACGATCGGCTACTCGTGGCGTTCCAAGCGATGGGATTCGTTTTGTCTGGTGACGCCCAACTGGCAATGCAAACTTCCTGGCTTCCACTATCCCGGCGATGACCCGCACGGATTTATGCAACGGGATGAAATTGTGCAGTATATCGAAGCATACGCTGCGTCCTTTGATCCACCTCTCAAGGAAGGCATTGCGGTCTCAAAGGTGCGTCGCAATGAGGCGCAGGGTGTGTTTGAAGTGTCTACTACGATCGGTGAGTACACAGCCGATCAAGTTATTATTGCCGTCGGTGGGTATCACATTCCCAAGCTACCCACGATCGCCGAACGATTGCCCGAAGCGATCGTCCAACTGCACTCTTCTGAATACCGCAACCCCGAATCGCTACCCGCCGACAAAGCAGTGTTGGTTGTCGGTACCGGACAATCCGGCTGTCAGATTGCCGAAGATCTCCACCTGGCAGGCAAGCAAGTGCATTTGTGTGTGGGCAGTGCGCCTCGATCGCCCCGTCGCTACCGTGGCAAAGATGTGGTGGATTGGCTGGATCAAATGGGCTACTACGATCTGTCGATCGACGAGCATCCCCAGAAAGAGAAAGCCCGCACCAATACCAATCACTATGTTACGGGTCGCGGTGGCGGACGCGAAATCGACCTGCGCCAGTTTGCACTCGAAGGGATGCAACTGCATGGCAGGCTCAAGACCATTCGCGACGGCAAGCTCGAATTTGCTGCTAACCTGAAGCAAAACCTCGACCAGGCCGATGCCGTAGCCGAAAACATTAAAAAAGGCATCGATAGCTTCATCGACAAAAATCACCTCCAGGCTCCCGTTGAGCTACCGTACCAACCTGCCTGGGAACCCGATCAGGCATTGCTTGAACTCGATTATGAAGCTGCAAACATCGGAGCAGTGGTTTGGTCTACAGGGTACCATTCCGACTTTAGCTGGATCGAAATTCCCGTTTTTGATGGCAAAGGCTATCCGGGGCACGATCGCGGTGTGACAGGCATACCAGGCTTCTATTTTCTAGGGCTTCCCTGGCTCTATACCTGGGGTTCCGGTCGCTTTTCAGGTGTCGCGCGGGATGCGAACTACCTGGCTGACACGATCGTCATGCGCAAAAAAGTAGCCCAACGCAACGACTGGAGCACCATCAACGAATTTCTACTAGGTTCGTAACAACTGATAACGACTCTTAGACCTCCGAGGTTTTGAAAACCTCGGAGGTCTTGGGAGCGAAAAAATTACTCAGATAAAGGAGTTGTTCACGGGTTTAGAGTTCGTTAGAGAGATCTAAGACTCGTTGATATAACTGGGAACTGAAGCGAAACCTGGCTTGATGGATCAAAGCATCCATGACGGGCTGAACTTTGGGAATGAGGTTTCTTTGTTTGGCTGTGACCAGAATGCCCAGAATGCCAATGATAGAAAGTCCAAGTTGACGAGCTTCCTGCCGTCCTAGACGTTCATCAATGAGAAGATCATCGGCTTGGAGTTCAAGCGCCAGAGCGATCGCGTTGGCTTCTCCGGCATCTAGTCCCCGATCGCGCTGAAGCTGGTTAGCGATTGTGATATCGCTGAGCGATCGAACTTGAATCCAATCAAGCTGGAGCATGGCAGGAATGGCAGGCTTATTGGCAGCCGCGAGTTCATCGGCAACGAGGGTAGGAATGATGACGGTTTGGAGATGGCTTTTAGCAACCAGAGATGGTCAATCAGGACAAGATTACAGAGGGGAGAGGTATCGCTGACAACGATCATAGCCAGCCACGATCGCGCAGGTGCTGTACGTCTTGTTCAAAGTCTTCTACATCGTAGTGAACACAGATGCCGCGATCGGCGATGAGTCTTTGGAAGTCCATCAGATCCATCCCAGCGATTTTGCTAGCGCGGCTAAGGGTAATGCGTTCTTGCTGAAAGAGGGCGATCGCAATTTCGCGCAGCCAGTCGCTTTGGTTGAAGGTGTCGGTTTGGGCAAGGCTATCGGGGAGATCGAGGGTAATTTGCATGGTGATTCCCTGGCGCTATGCGTTTATTTTAAGGTCTGGTGGGTGGCGCTGGGGGCGAGGACGATCGCCCTGAATAGTACCGCCCAGCATTGGAAGCGTTGAGACCTCGGAGGTTTTGGAAACCTCCGAGGCCTTGGAAATGCAAGGGATTTTCCCTCCACCTCATTGCTAACTGCCAAGCCGATCGAGCGCTTTGCGAACAATCGTTGCACCATATTCATCGCTAAATTCAACAAAGATTTCCAGTGCTTGCGGCAAACAGATTCTCGCTTCTGCTGGGTTGCCCTCTGTTTCTGCCAACAACCCTGGCTGACCGTAGCTGCTGGCTTGGGCGTAGCTGTGCTTTATAATGAGAGCTAGATTGTATTACCCATCTATGTCTCACCCTCCTACCCTACAAGCAGTCATTGAGTTTGTAGAAGCTCTTACAGAAGACGAGCAAGATACACTGTTTGATTTAATCCACAAACGCCGCATCGCTAAACGTCGCCAAGAAATTGCTGAGAACGCGAAGACAACCATGCAAGCGGTCAGCAATGGCACTGCTCAGAGAGGTACTGCGATCGAACTCATGGCTGATATCTTTGGACATGACGAATGAGGGTGTTGATTTTCGATGAAAGCTTTCGTCGTGCCCTTAAACGTCGTTGTAAAAATCGTCCTAAACTTCAAGCCAACGTTTTAACAGCCCTCAGCCTACTTGAAATCGATCCGTTTTCTCCCACTCTCAAAACCCATAAGTTGCAGGGCGAACTCAAAGACCTCTGGTCTTGCTCTGTGGCATACGACTTTCGGATTGTCTTCTATTTTCAGCAGCTTGAGGATGAAGAAGAAGAGGCAATCGTTTTAGTTGATATCGGCACGCACGATGAAGTCTACTAACGTCGATCCTTTCTAACTTGAAAGCCGATCGAGCGCTTCGCGAACAATATTGCCCCAATAGTCATCGCCAAACTCGATGTATCGTTCTAACGCTTGCTGATAATGTAATTTTGCTTCCGCATACTGTTCTTCCGCTTCTGCCAGTGATCCTAAGCAGTGGTAGGTGCTAGCTTGGCTGTAGCGATCGTTGAACTCGACGCAGAGTTGCAATGCCTGCTGGTAGTGGCGACGTGCCTCTTCAAACTCGCGCAACTCCTCTGCCACCCTGCCTAATTGGTGGTAGGTGCGGGCTTGGCTGTAGCGATCGTTGAACTCGACGCAGAGTTGCAATGCCTGCTGGTAGTGGCGGCGTGCCTCCTCATACTCGCGCAACTCCTCTGCCACCCTGCCTAATTGGTGGTAGGTGCGGGCTTGGCTGTAGCGATCGTTGAACTCGACTTTGAGTTGCAATGCCTGCTGGTAGTGGCGGCGTGCCTCCTCAAACTCGCGCAACTCCTGCGCCACAATGCCTAATTGGTGGTAGGTGTCCGCTTGTTCGTAGCGATCGTTGAACTCGATGAAGAGTTGCAATGCCTGCTGGTAGTGGCGGCGTGCCTCCTCATACTCGCGCAACTCCTGCGCCACAATGCCTAATTGGTGGTAGGTATTGGCTTGGCTGTAGCGATCGTTGAACTCGATTTTGAGCTGCAATGCCTGCTGGTAGTGGCGGCGTGCCTCCTCAAACTCGCGCAACGCCTCCGCCACCCTGCCTAATTCGTGGTAAGTGCGGGCTTGGCTGTAGCGATCGTTGAACTCGATCCAGATTTGCAACGCCTGCTGGTAGTGGCGGTGTGCTTCTTCAAACTCGCGCAGCTCCTGCGCCACAATGCCTAATTGGTGGTAGGTGAGGGCTTGGCTGTAGCGATCGTTGAACTCGATTTTGAGCTGCAATGCCTGCTGGCAGTGGCGGCGTGCCTCCTCAAACTCGCGCAACTCCTGCGCCAAGCTGCCTAATTGGTGGTAGGTATGGGCGATCCAACGTTGTTTTTGTTGCTCTTCCAAACTTGGTGCTGATGTCAACGCATCTAGCAATTCTTGGAAAGCTTTTCTTGCTTGTGAGTACTGCTGTGTTTCCAGGTATTTTCCTGCTCTTTGCCCAAACACAATAACGACTTGATCCGCTAACTCATTCTCTTTAAGTTCAGATGGGTAGCTCTCTAACTTCTGGGCAACAAACTCTACAAGCTGTAATCCGCTTTGGGTGTCACTGATACACTGAAAATAAGTATCCAGGCAATAAAATATATTGACCCTCTCTTGCTTCTCTAAGCAAATCTGCAAAGCGTTGTAGAGATTCTCATATTCCCATTGGCAGAAAATAATTCCCGTTTGTCGCTCCTGTGGCTCTTTCGAGTCCATCAATTGTTTGTAATATCTTGCCAATCCTCGATAGTGGGTTTTAAATCCCTCCGATAGCGCCTCACGGGTTAACCCATCGAGTTGGTTCAGCTTTGTTTTCAAGAAGTAGGGAAACACGGGCTGAATTGTCAGCAGGTGTGGATTATTGGCATCAACGGGCGACAGCAAGCCCCAATCAATGGCTTCCTGGATCGCGCCATCCAACTGCTCAAAGGGATAGTCCTGAAAGGGGGCTAATTGCTGCAACTGCTCGGCATACTGCGGCAAAACCGAACGAACCAGAAACCCACTGAAGGGAGCCAAACACACCAGCAGCTTTTGGGCATCGGCAGACAGGTTGCTGTGGGAATACTCCACGCACTTCAAAATACTTTTGGTCTTATCCTCGCTATTTCCATCGGCGATCCCATCGCCAATATCCAGCCCCGCCAATATCTCTGTCGCACTCTGCCGCCGCAGGTTGCCCAGCACCACTTCCATCGCCAGCGGATACCCCGCCAGCAGCTTCATCAGCTTCCGAAAGTCCTCGCTCTGCCGAATCTTTTCAATTTTGCGTTCATCCGGCATCCCGTTGGTCTGGATCTGGCGCGCCAAAATCTGGTCTGCCAGTGCCGTGCGTGCCTCCGCATCCAGTCCCCGCAGTTCATATACGGCTCCTTTCAGCACGCTATCCAGCCATTGCTCACGGCTCCGCGACCCCAGCACTACCTTCGTCTTGCCGCGATTGTCCCCTACCAGCCGCTGCAAAAAGTCCCGCAGCTTTGCCTGCTCCTGCGGGTTCAGCGTGTTTTGAATCGCCAGCGCCTGCCCCGTCACCGACTCCAGGTTATCCAGCATCAGGGCATAGGGCTGTGCCTTCAGCGTTGCCACCAGTTTTGCCACCTGTGCCCCCAGCGGCATCACCTGAAACTGCGCCGCCTCATAGGGGTCATACACCCGATGGGCAATGGCAAATAGGATCTGCTCCAGGGTGTACGCTCTCTGGTCATAGCCAAAATAGAACACGTCTTTCACAAACTGCGTCGTCTGCCACCATTCGCGCAAATAGTTGAGCAGCGTGGTCTTGCCCGTGCCGCCCATGCCCTGCACCAGCAGCACGTTCTGCCGCAGCAGCGATCGCTCAATCTTTAAGATCTCCAGATCCCGCCCCACAAACCCATAGGTCGGCGCTTCAAACCGATAGAGCGACTCCTGCTCCTGCCAGTAGGCGGCTTCTGCCTGGGGCGTTGGAAATGGTTGCAGCCCCAGGTTC
Organism: Stenomitos frigidus ULC18; assembly: GCF_003003795.1. GTDB lineage: Bacteria > Cyanobacteriota > Cyanobacteriia > Leptolyngbyales > Leptolyngbyaceae > Stenomitos > Stenomitos frigidus_A. Next base: position 29,947 of record NZ_PVWK01000127.1, read on the forward strand.
ACCTGTCCCCGTCGATACACCACGGGCAGCAGCCAGTCCTCCAGGCGAATGGTCTGGTTAAAGTACGCCCGCCGCTCTTTGCGATCGTGCAGCGCCTTCCGTCCTAGCCGGATCGCCTCATCCAACCCCTTGCCCGCAAACAGTTGCCCATACAGCGTCTGCATCAAGATCTCCGCTGCCGACACCGTGACGGAATAGCCCATCGCCAGCACCGTCTGCATCCCCGCTGCCATCAACGCCGCGCCCAGACTCGTCTCCCGCTCATCCCCGCGAATCTGCTTCGCCGACTGACACGCATTCAGAATGCACACGGGCACCTGCTTCCCGGTCAGCAGCTTTGCCAACTCCGCCGCCTCGCGTAAGTCCGATTCTCCCGGCTTGCCGCTCTCAAACGACAGAAACGCCCGCACCCCATCAAACGGCTCCAGTGCTTCCCCAAACCGAAAGGTAAAGCGATCGTGGGGTATTGACGCCAACTGCTCAAAGCTGATCACCGCCCCATGCATATCCAGGTGGACGATGTGATAGAACCCTGCGCCCTTATCATCCAGATGCGCGGTCAACGCCTCAAACGTCGCCGGACGCAGCAGATCCACCTGCACCCGCAGTTTGCTTTGCTGGATCAACTCCATCAGGGGACGGGAAATCGTGCGATGGTTCACATCATGCTCTTCCCCCGGTCGTGCCGTCACCACCAGCAGCCGAATCACCGGAGCCGGAGCGATCACCGCATTGACCGCCGTCGCTTTCACCCGCTTTCGCACCATGACGCAATCCACCGCCAGCGATCGGGGCATCTTGGGGTCGTGCAGTGCCTCCCAGTGCAACGCCTGAAACTCTGTACTGTCACCGATGATCTCAATCTGCGTGAGGACATCCCGCGTGGCTTTGTACTCGCTGTAGGCATCCACATCCCGTTTGAACACCTGCTCAAACAACGCCTCCCCATACGATCGCACACTGTCTCGCGCCCGTTCTGCCCGTGCCGTCTGGGTGAGGGGAAACACCAGCCACTGCTCAAAATACCATTCCAGCTCCGCCTCTTGTTCTGGCAGAAACGGGTTCTCTACGACGATCGGGTACTCTGTTCCCCCGTCAAAACTTAAGATCGCCTTAAACCCGGTTTCCGTCTTTTGCTGCTCGCGAATGCTAATGATAGACATGGGCAGAGATTTTGGGTGGAGAGAGGCTGGTTTCAACAACTACATCATTATTCCCTACGGTTCCAGAACGATCCGGTAAGGGCGTAGCATTAGGGCAACGCGCCTTGACGTTATCCAACCATCCGTGCCCCAATGCTACGCCCCTATGAACATCGGAGACATGCCAGATGCAACTGAGCGAAACTGAACTCTTGCAGGTACAGCAAGCCTTACGCGATTATGAACCCTCCCAGCCCGCGATCGCCACTCTGATCGATCAAGACGGCGATCTCGATGCTAGCCTGGAACTGCTGCTGCGATCGCAACAGGGAACCGCCACCTTTGGGCAGGCATCCCTCAAGCAAGTCACCCTGGACGTTTTGCGCGAGCAACTCTGCGGCGATGAAGGCTTCCGGCAAAAGCTCAAAGACTACATGAAAAATAAAGAGAGTACCCCCCTGCTCACCGGGTTAATTATCTATCTAGCCAGTCAGGTGGTCTTGCCCTTCCCCATCGATCCAGCCTTGGCTACCTTAGCCGTGCTATACATTTCTAAGCTCTCCCTGGAAATCTTTTGTCGCTATACAGAGCCTTCAAAGGATGCCTGAAGCGATCGCTTGCCCATCCTCAGCCCAGATCCCCGGCTTCTGGCAAAAACGCAGCGCCATACAGTTTCTTTTCCATAGAAGCCGGGGATCTTGACCGCCATCCAAACCCATTGACCGATCGAGCGAACGTATTGCCTCGTCGAGAACGCAAAGTAACCCATTGAGAACGCGAATCAATCCGTCGAGGACGCAAAGCCACCCATCGATCGAACGAGTTGACCGATCGAGTAAGCCAATTGACCCGTCGATCGCACGAATTGACCCGTCAAGATGAAGGAATGGTAAATCCCGCGTCTCGATCTATCCCTTTTGCTGGCATCTGTTTGAAGAGTCTTTGAAGCCTGCCTCTTGTTGATTGATCCAGGGCGGCGATCGGGCATCTTCACCTTATCCAGTTCAATCGTCAGGGAATCGAACCATGTTCACGCAAAACACCAATAACCGCCTCAGTCCCAGTATTCTGAATGCAGACCAGGACATCTACCAGGGGTTACAGACCATCACTGGCTACACCCCTCATCGTCAAGAAGCCTCCCTCCCTCAGATCGAACAAGCCCAGGCTGAAATGCTGAAATCACAGCAGCTCGAAGCCCAACTCAAAGCACAATACCGTGCGGCTCTGGATGCTGCCCGTATTGCCGAATGGGCGTTTCACAACACCATTCTGGAAGCCAAAACCGCTGTGATTGCTCAGTTTGGAGCCGATAGCAGCGAAGCCCAAACCGTCGGACGCAAGAAAAAGTCTGCTTACAAGCGTCCCGTGCGGCAGAAGAAAGCAGCGTAGGCAGGGCTTGAGCACCGTTGATCCTCTCCAGTCGTCCCCTTGTTGAACCTATCTAAGCTCAGGAAGGCATTTTTTAGGCCTTTCGCCCCTTGCCTTGCCCCGTCCTGAACTCAAGTTTGGGCTAGGAGCAGAACGTCCGTTGCAACGGACTTTGTACGATTTGCCGGTCATTCATTACAGGGCAGGCTGATGCCACTGGTGCCAGATCTGAGCGATCGCTTTTCTAGTCTGTCGGAACGGCTTGCCCTACCCTACATTTGCTTTTACTAAACAGGTGCTTTATTGCCGCGATCGCGTCCCTTGTCTGTTGATAGCCTCAAAGCTCTCTTTTAATTGCTGGCAGAGCAGGCGGGTCTCTGTCAGCTTGTTTTGCAAAGATTGGCTCATCAAACAGTTCCTCACTGTAAAGCTTTCTTAGGCAAGCCAAAGCACTGTTGTCAAACAAGGCTAACCGTGTAATTTTGTGTTAAACGTCTTTGACAGTTTTAGCGAAAACCGCTAGAACGACTCCCCAGCGACGCATCGACACAGCTTCCCTGCCCTGTTGCAAATCGAGAAAAGTAACCTGTCGAAAACGTTCTATTGTCGAGTTTTGCCTGGTTTTTCGATCGCTGTTCGTAGACTGCACTATGGACTGCTAACGACCTTCACGGCTTGTTAATCGCTTTGATGCCTTATACCATTTGCCTGAATTCTAGTTACAGATCCAGCACCCAACACTCGTGCTCCACACACGCTCCGCGAACAGCACTGACTAATCTGTAGCGCTATTTCGTAGAACTGGTATCAGTTCCAGTTAGCGATGAAGCACACAGGATCAATTCCAGCAACCTTTACTTCACGTCCCCATGCCAAACGCAAAGGGCTAAGTAAACGGCTTGCTGTTACATGAATAGAGTTTGCTGGTTGCCCTATGAAGGGCGATCGAGGGAGTCTGACAATTAATTTAATCCAGAATCCTTACGCTAAAACAATGAAAGAGCCGATCGATTACCTGAAACGTCAACAAGAACGCGAATCGAATGCACGCAGCTATCCCAGACGCATCCCAATTGCGATTAAGGAAGCAAAAGGCATTTATCTCACCGATACAAATGGTAAAACCTACTTCGACTGTTTGGCAGCGGCAGGCACGATGGCGCTTGGTCATAACCATCCGGTGGTGCTGGAGGCATTGCAAGCGGCAGTAACCAGCAATTTACCCTGGCAGACCTTAGATATCACCACTCCGATCAAAGATGAGTTTGTCGAAGAAATTTGGCAAAGTCTACCCCCAACGTTCGCACAGCGCGCAAAAATTCAATTTTGTGGACCGAGCGGTTCCGATGCCACAGAAGCCGCCATCAAACTGGTGAAAACAGCGACTGGCAGACGTGGCATGTTGTCGTTTGATGGGGCTTATCATGGCATGACCCACGGCTCGTTAGGCGTATCGGGCAATTTGTCGCCGAAGCAAGATGTGGCTTCGCTTATGCCAGATGTCCAGTTCTTACCCTATCCCTACCTCTACCGTTGCCCCTTTGGCTTAGGGGGTGAAAAAGGAAGCTGGGTGGGAAGCCACTATATTGAATCGATCCTGAATGATCCTGAAAGTGGCATTGTAAAGCCAGCTGGCATGATTCTGGAGCTGGTACAAGGCGAAGGGGGTGTCATTCCTGCACCTGATGAGTGGGTCAGGGAAATCAGACGGATGACTCAAGAGCACATGATTCCGCTGATTGTGGATGAAATTCAGACCGGGTGGGGGCGCACAGGGAAACTCTTTGCGTTTGAGCACAGTGGCATCATTCCCGATGTTTTGTTGCTTTCTAAAGCGATCGGTGGCGGTTTACCGTTGTCGGTCATTGTCTACCACGACTCTTTGGATGTGTGGCAAGCAGGGGCACACGCAGGCACGTTTCGCGGTAATCAATTAGCGATGGCAACGGGGCTGGCAACCATTCGCTATATCCGATCGCAAAAGCTGTCAGAACATGCCGCAGCGATGGGCGATCGCCTCCTGACTCATTTACAAACGATTCAAACTGACCATGCTTGCATCGGTGATGTGCGCGGACGTGGGTTAATGCTAGGTGTGGAAATTGTTAACCCTGACCAACCCTGCAACGGTCGTGGTGTGCATCCCAACGATCCGCAAATGGCACGCCAGATTCAGCAGGCCTGTCTCGATCGAGGCTTGATTTTGGAGCTGGGGGGTCGCCATAGCAGCGTGATCCGGTTCCTGTCGCCCCTCATTGTGACACCTGAACAAATTGACAGTATTGCTGAAATTTTTCATGCCGCTGTCAAGGTAGGAGCGGGTTTCGGACATCGCTCAGCGGCGCAACAGGGGTAACTGGCTTAACGCCCCTACCAGGGATTTGTCTGTCAACCAGCCTTATTACTACTTCACTATGACCTTTGACGATCGCCGTTTTGACCACTTCTTCCTGAATCCATCTGCCGATAGCATCAGTAGCTACAAAGCGGCGATCGCAGACGCAACCGAGATCCTGATTCAACACTTTGCCTTAGCCAATCAAGCCTACAGTGGCCTGCTGCCCCAGCAATGCAAGTTTCCTGAACCTGGGTTTGACTTGTGTCCTGAAGAAGGCACCCCCTTGTCAGATGTCTTGCAGCAGGTGGGAGCAATGGTGATTCAACATTCTGCCAACGTGTCTCATCCGACCTGCATTGCCCATTTGCACTGTCCGACGTTGGTGCCGTCCCTGGCGGCAGAATTGCTGATTAGTGCCACCAATCAGTCCATGGACTCCTGGGATCAGAGCCCTGCCGCTACGTTTTTGGAACAGCGCGTCATCGAAAGCTTGTGTCAACTCTTTGGCTTTGACCATCAAGCGGATGGTGTGTTTACCAGTGGCGGCACCCAATCAAACTTTATGGGCATGCTGCTAGCCCGCGATCGCTATGCCCAGAAGCACTTCCGGTGGTCGATTCAGGAGCAGGGGCTGCCGCCTCAAGCCTCCCAGTTTCGGATCTTGTGTTCTGATGTCGCCCACTTCACCATTCGCCAAGCCGCCGCACTATTAGGCTTAGGACAGCAGGCAGTCGTTCCAGTGGCAACGGATGCTGACTACCGCCTATCGCCGCACCATCTAGAGCAGCAGATCATTGCACTTAAGCAAGAAGGGTTGCTGCCGATCGCCATTGTGGCTACGGCTGGCACCACTGACTTTGGCAGCATTGATCCGCTCACTGATGTCGCTCAACTGGCTAAGGCGTATGACCTCTGGTTGCATGTTGATGCCGCTTACGGTGGGGCCTTAATTATGAGTGACACCTATCGTCACTTATTGCACGGCATTGCTGCGGCTGACTCTCTGACGATCGACTTCCACAAGCTTTTTTATCAACCCATTAGCTGTGGAGCGTTTCTCATCAAAGAACGAACCCACTTTGATCTGCTGAAATTACATGCCGATTACCTCAATCCTGAAACGAACGAGGACTTAGGTATTCTAGATTTAGTCGTCAAATCGGTGCAAACAACCCGTAGATTTGATGCACTCAAACTCTTTATTTCCATGCAATGTCTCGGACGCAAAACCTTTGCAGACATGATTGAAACAACCATCAATACTGCACGAGAAACAGCGTCTTTGCTAAAGGCTGATGATGTCTTTGAGCTTGCCAACATTCCGACCATAAACGCCGTTGTCTTTCGCTACATTCCTCAAACGCAGCATTCCAGCCTTGCGCTGGTTTCCTTCTCCAATCAGATCAATCAATCGATTCGTTTAGCGTTAATGCAAAAAGGACAAGCAATTATTGCTCAAACTCAAATCGGCGCTTTCATTTATCTGAAATTTACGTTGCTAAACCCTCGTACCACGGTTGTTCATACAAAAAGCTTGCTAGAAGACATTAGAACCATAGGGCAGGATTTAGAGGCAACATTACTGCTCTCTGCTGGTTGACTGACAAAGCTTACAGCCATTCCCTGCCCCGCCCTGCACTAGAAGTGCAGGCTAACGGAACGGAGTCCTCTTCAGAGGACTGCAAACCCGTTGAAGTCAGACTCACAAATGATTCAGGCTTTTTGCACCAGCGCCCCATACTTAGTTTGAATTAGTACTGTTTGTGTTGTAGGCTAGGGCTATGTGTACTCTCAAGTCTCAGCAGTGAGTCGATTGGGAAGCGTAGTTTTAGGGACGATACTGTGACGCAAGCAGAGATTCAGCCAACCGTTCAGCACAATACAGAATCGCAATCAGCAACACGAAAAGCCGCTAAAGAACCGTTTCTTCCGGTCATGCGAGAACTGGCGCGGACGTTTCAAGCTTTCAATGCGTACGATGATGAGCACATCCGGCAATTGGGTCTGACGGCACCACAGTTTGATGTCATTTGTACCCTGGGCAATACGCCTGGAATGACGATGGGGCAACTGGCTGAAAAAACGCTGGTCACGAAAGGTACGTTAACGGGCATCATCGATCGCCTGGAGCGCAAAGGACTGGTGCGCCGCGAAGTACCACCAGCGAACCGTCGCTGCTTCATGATTGTACTGACGACCGAGGGCGATCGCGTCTTTGAAGAGGTGTTTCCAGCTCACATTGCCTATCTCAAGCAACGTTTTAGCAAACTCAACGAACAGGAACTAGAAGAGATTCGGCTGTCGCTGCGAAAACTACGCCAGTTGTTTCAGCCGATCCAGAATTAAGGAAATTTCTAGCAAACAAAAGACCCGTACGGGCAGGTTTGAGCACAAGGCTAATGGCTAGAGGGCAAGATTCTGGCAAAACCTGCCCGTACCCAACGGCAATTTTTTGCTGGGAAAGCGCCTGAGTTAACTGGGTCAACCATGTTGGTTTAAGAAAGCTTGGGACGGGAATAGGAGAACTTGGGCAGTGACCGAGCGATCGCTTCCATAATCGGCTCGACATACTACACTTGTATTACGAACTATCGCCGATGAAGGAGTCCCGTCATGCATACACTCACCCGCACCGCTACAACCGACATGGAAGTGACCAGCATTCGCCTGGAGCGGGAGTTGAAAGAAAAGCTCAAAGAACTCTCCGGTAACCAAGGCTATCAGGCGCTCATTCGTGACGTGCTGTGGCAATACGTCCAGCAAAAGTCAGGCACCTATACTCCTCAAATTTCGCTTCCTGAAATCCGCGCGACGGTTGCTGCTACAGCACAGCAAGAAGAACGCTGTATGCTCACAGGTCAGCTCATCCAGCCAAATGAACCAATGCTCTTGGGGCTAACGATCACGGGGGGCATGGTTCCCCTTAGCACCAGCAGTTTGGCATAGGAATGGCATTCACCATGAGAACCGATCAAATTTGGCAAAACCGCACGGTTGCAGAGAATTTTTTGACCGGCGTGCGAGGCGCCATTCCTTTTGCTACGGAACAAATTAACATTGCCCTACGTGTGCTCGATCAGCTGTCGATGCCCATTCAACGTGTCGCCGATTTGGGCTGCGGTGATGGCGCGATCGCCCACGCAATCCTCACTCACTATCCAGAAGCGCATGTGACCGCGATCGACTTTTCGGAACCGATGCTGGAACAGGCAAGACAGCGTCTACAGCCGTTTGGGTCGCGGGTGTCCATTCTGCAGGCAGACCTCTATACATCCGACTGGCAGACCGCTTTAGGTTCACCGACTTCCAATGCCTTCGATGCTGTGCTGTCGGGCTACTGTATTCACCATTTACCGGACGATCGCAAGCAAGCCCTGTACCGGGAAATCTTTCACTTGCTGCGATCGGGCGGCGGCTTTCTCAATATCGAGCATGTAGCATCGGCAACGCCCTGGATCGAAGCGTTGTTTAACGAAACCTTAGTAGATGCAATTTACCAATGGCATCAGACGCAAGGTAAAGTTTTGTCACGAGAGGCGGTCGGCAAACAGTTTGTTTACCGAGAGGACAAAAAGGCGAATATCCTTGCGCCCGTTGAGCTTCAGTGCGAATGGCTGCGCGCGATCGGGTTTCAGCAGGTAGACTGTTTTTTCAAATTTTTTGAACTTTCAGTCTTTGGGGGCATCCGTTGACCGGAAAGCAATAACTGCGATTGTAGATAATCATAGCAATCTCTCTTGCTAAGGAATAGACGGTAGTAAAATTTTTTCTAGGACTACCGTCTACGCTCTACGCTCATTTACAACTCAAGGTTAATGCTATGCCCTCAGATCAGAAGCCTGCTTCAGAGCATCCTGCTGCTAGTGTTCCTACCAACGTTTCTGCAACCCCCTCAACAGTTCCCGCGAAGCCGCCTGTCCCAACTTCATCTAGCCCTGGTGTCTCTACTCAACCTCTCAGCAGTACAGCAGCAGCTCAAGCGATGCCGCTACGTGAACCAAAGGCGATCGACATTAGCCGTTTTAACGCTCTAGTCGGTGATTGGCAGGGTCAGCCTGTCACTGATCTGAAGCGACTGTTCACCAAGCAAGTCATTCTCGACGACACCACAACGTTAGAGGTTGAAACGATCACTGTGCCCGGTTACATTGGCATTACCGATGCCGTCAGCGTCACCGATCCAGCAGGCAACACGGTTTCAGGTCATGCAGATATTGCTAAATTTTTAGCCAGAGACGGCTTGTTGATTTGTACCTATCAGTGGCACAAAGAACGCTATGGGGTGCCGATCGACACGCGTAAGCCCCTGGAGCCAGAATTATTCCAAGAAGCATTTATTAAAAATGAAGGGCACCATGCGGGTGCGATCGTCCCTGCTCAGCGAGTAGACCAGACAGGAAAGCTGATCGACTCGTTCGGCACATTCAACGAGCCCAATGACTACCACCGTGGTATGTACGGTAAAGACGGCTTCGTTGCTGTGGCTCAGCGTCTCGTTTTTCCAACCTTTGTCACGCCAGAACAGGCACGGGGTTATACCAACTCCATCATTAACTGGATGGCAGTCCTCAACCCCTTTGCACAGTTTCCTAAAGACTACAACGGCGGCGATCCGACTCATGTCTCCGATCGCGTCGCGCTCAAAGAATTTCTCAAAAATGGACTACTTGCCTGTATTGGCGATCCTCGCGCTTTGACCTTCTTTAATGATCCGGCTAACAAGACCTATTGTGCCGAGTTCATGTTCATCAGCCTGAACACTCCCCTCTATCCCTTTAACCTGAAGACCATCACCAGCCTGCTGGATGGTGATAGCTTCAAAGCGAAGCAAGTGATGGGGCTGAAGCAGATGCAAAACAGTCAGCAGGCAAACCTACTCAGCCAAAAAACGAGCAACCCAGAATTCAAGGGCTTTCATATCTCCATGCCACCGGTGCCAGAAGATCTGCCGCCGCTGGATGTACTGATGGCTCAAAATCGCCAAACGATCGCGCCTAACAGCCTCCCCTTACCACCCTTCAAAATTTCGCAGGTGATTCGCCGCGCGTTCCGTACCCTTCTGCCGCGTGAAAAGTATGGTGATCACAAACTGGTGGATGCGCAGGCAAGGCTGTTCAAATTTATGAAACCAGCACTCCTCCAGCAATTGGGACTGGAAAGCCTGCCCGCCAGCGATCCAAAAGTGGTGAGCGTTGGTCAGTTTGTAGACCAGGTCAGTGATCAGCTTGACGAGTCCTACAATTCGTATGCAGAGTTCGACACGATGGTCGATGGCATTATGCAGAAGGCAGATGAAATGCTCATTGGGGCAGGCGATCGCGAATACTTCGTCCCTCCCCGTATTTACGTTGACCTCGGACAAAATGATGGTGACGACAACCTCCCTCAAGGATGGGGCTTCAAGCTAGAAACGGTCGGTGCACTGGTTGCCCGTAGCATCATCAGAGGCTAATTTGTAGACACCGTTGGGTGACCGAAGAAAGTAACAGAAGATCAGTAAAAAAGGGACAAGGGAGTTTCTCTTCCTTGTCCCTTTTTTGTCTTTTCAGCAGCACTTCCATGTAGCGAAAACTGGCAGGCTAGTGGCAGAAATCAGGTTGCTTCACAAGCTCTGTCATCATCCATATTGCGTCCAAAAAACCGGTTTCTTGCGATCGTTCGGAAAACCACACCTCGTCCTGCCAAAGCCCTCAGGTGTAATCGCTTCAAGAGGCGGTTTCCCCTCGCGATCCCTGCCCCCAAAGAGCCTATTGTTTCACTACGATCGTAGAAGACGACAGCTAGAGATTTCCAATGCAAATTGGTCGCTTCTTTTCATTCCAAAAAGGTCGAGTAGGACAGTACCTATCGCCCAGAGTGTTGGTCGTGCGATCGCCCTTTCAAGTCTCCCCCACCATTTGCTATTTCGGCTTTGATCACCTTAAGCAAGCGCAGACGTTTGCCCAAAGCTTAGCCAAAATTGGCGCCACCTTTCAAATGCGTCGTAGCCAAGTGATGCCACAAAGCTATGAAATTCAGTTGCGCGGTCATAGAGACCTTGCTCGCACCCTCGCGTATTGGGAACGACGCGGCGCACGACGAACGGCCGAAGGCACTTTAACGCCCTCCAGTATTGGTGTTTCCAAAGCTGCGATCGCAGCCTGACACCACACTTGTTACCGACTGCTAGATCCACTAAAATAGTATACATGTACTATTTTAAGTTCTTGTCTCATGACGAAGCACTACATTCTCAACCTTGATCCAGACGCGAAGTACGACTGGGATCGCCGCACCTTACGCGACCCCATCACGGCTGATCATCCCGCTTTAGCCGATTTGGTAGCTCAGGCTATAGGAGAAGCACCCGGTTCCTATCTCATTGCAGTCAACATCGAAGTCAAAGTACTGGAGAAAGCCTCTGTCGATACAACGAAACCGTTTTCTGCACCAAAGGAACTGCCTCACTCTACTCCACTGCCTCAGTTAACAGAGTTGGCTGCCTGAGTTTCGTTGAGCTTGAGCCTGACTCTGCCGATCACATTCAGTTTGCTCTTTATTGCTTTCCAGGGGTTTTTTATGAAACTTAGTCTCAGTCAATATCCCAGCGCGATCGCGCAGGCTGCTCAAGCCGTCAACGAATTTGAATATCAAATTGCAGATGTGCGCCAGCACCTTGCCCGCCTTGAAGGGAACGCCGAAATGGTCGTCGCGTTTGAAACCGCACTCAAGAATGACCATCAGCGCAAAGCACGGCGCTTTGAGGTGCTTCAGGTCAATCAAGAGTATCAGCGAGCACTGGACGCTTTGAACCGTATCTCAACTGAGAAAGCAAATGCGCTCGCCCGGTTAGAGCATTTACGCAATGAGTTTAGTGTTGCCAAGTTAGAAACACGGCTCACGATCGCCCAAAAGCTGACAGGTTTGGAATCACGAGAACTCGTTGGGCTGTAAGCGATCGCACTTGGCTTGTACACTTTCAGTGCCCTCAGGGGCTTCGACGACGCGGCGTAGAAACGCATCGATTAGGGGGCAGGGTTGCCCTAAAGAAGAAGGTGTGGTGGATTAAAGGCACGAACTGATAGGATCGTGGTCTCTGTAACCCGCCGCTGTATGACCATCACTGTGACACCGGAAGAAATCGAACAATTTCGGGCTGACCTGGCAGATTACCCCGATGCGCTGGCTGCTCTTAATGAAATTGAGGACTGTGAAGGCGATCTAGAAGATGCCTCGATCGCGCTGGCCATTCAGGTTGGGCAAGAACCTGATACCAACGATCGCTGGATTGAAGGCGTCGCCAAACAGTGGCGGCATGCTCTATGTCGTGCCGATCACAAAGAAGCGTTGGAGGATGGTTTGACCGGAAACTTGCTCCTGAGTTTGACCGAGCACACCATGCTACCGCTGAAGCTGGCAACGCCTGTCGCCATTTTTGTCATCAAGACGGGTGTGCAGGATTTTTGTCGCTCGTTTGAAGCCAAAATTCAGTAGGCGATCGCTCCGGCTGAGCTTAGGACTTGTTAAAAAATAACTGCATACGTTTGGATTAGCTATCAGCTATCAGCTTTTCTCTCATGGCTGACCGCTAACGGCTGACCGCTACAGTCCATGACGTTATTTCTTTACAGCTCCTTAGTCTAAAACCTGCTTCAAAAAGGCTGTAATCTCTGCCCATGCCGCATCCGCCGCTGCTGAGTCGTAGCGGTACCCATCGTCACGCATAAAGGTATGGTCTGCTTCATAGAGCAGAATTTTATGCGTGGTTCCAGCAGCCGTTAGTGCCTGGACGATCGCCTGTCTCCCTTCGTCGGGTACGTGAGGATCCAGCGTTCCAAAGACCATCAGCAAGTCGCCCTCGATTTCGGACATTCGCTGTAGCGTATCGGCAACGCCCTTACCGAGCTTGCCATTATGAATGCCTGTGGGATAGCAGCAGACTGCAGCCTTAATATCCGGTTGGAACGCTGCTCTAAAGGCGAGATGCCCACCAATGCAAAAGCCCATTGTGCCGATTTGTTCAGCCGAAACAGTCCCGTCTTGTTTGAGCCAAGCAATCACAGCAGGAGCATCGGCATCGTATTCGGCGATCGCCGTCCGTCTAGCAGCATCGTTTCCTCGCATGCGGCCTAAATCATCTGGCTCAATTACAGTACCGATAGGCTCAAGCCGGTGAAAGATTTCGGGAGCCGCTACCACGAAACCATAGCCTGCAAGGCGATCGACTAACCGAGTCATCGCACCACCAAGCTGATAAATGTCGCTATAGAACAAAATGCCAGGATAACGTCCCGCTGGCTTAGGAGCCGCAACATACACCCGCATGAGGCCGTCGTCTACTCGCAGTTCGACATTGCGTTTAGTAATCTGCACGCGTTGATCTCCTGGTTTTCAAGCCGATCGAGAGTCGTTGCCTCAGATCCTATTGCAGTAAACCCTGGGGTAGCAAGCGCTCTACCATCTGAGCCTGACGTTCTACAGTGGCAGCAAGGCGCGAAATGCTCTCTGCCTGCTGTTTAGCAGTGTCTGCCTGCTGTTTGGCAGTGTCTGCCTGTTCGCTAGTGATAGCTTTCAACTCTGAAAAACCAGTCGTGACAACCTCGGTCAGCGTATCAATCTTTCCTCCCAAGCGACCCATTTGTTCAGTCAGCACTTCGGCCAAGTGGCCGACTTGATCGGTCAGCACATCAAGGTGTTGAGTTTGTTGACCGACTTGATGCGTCAGTGCATCAAGATTCTGGTTTTGTTGGGCAGCTGATTGCAGTAACGCTGTGAGTAATTGCTGAGTGCTGGGTTCTGGTTGATTGGTTGCCATCGTTGATGCTGGTGTCTGCAATATGCAAGAAAGTCTACACTGCTTTTAAGTTTCATAGGCAAGGACGATCGCGTCCTCTTCAGTCAGCGATCGTCCTTGCAGCTAAGTCCTAAACTCAATGTCCTTTTGTTGAGCGCTCATTGGGGGCTTGATAATAGACTTGCAACCCAACGTTCGGTACAAAGCGACAGGTGCGATATGAGCGCACAAAACCGCTCCAGATCGATTCGTCCGATTTGCGGTAATAGGTGCCGAGAATAGGCTTAATTGCCTTCGTTGCGGCTTTCAGGTGGTAGTGGGGCATGTTGAGAAAAATGTGATGCGCCACGTGGGTACCGATATCGTGATGAATGGAGTTTAGGAAACCATAGTCACGATCGATGGTTGAAAGTGCCCCCTTTAAAAAGTACCAATCATCATCGCGATACCAGGGAATCTCTTGCTCTGTATGATGCAAAAACGTCACCAAATCGAGCCAGATCACAAAGACAATGTAAGGCCCCACATAATACTGCACCAGAAACAGCCAGCCATAGGCATAGGCAAGTCCGCCCAAAAAGGCAACCATCAGCAGCCAAAGTGACGTGCTGGTCAGCACGTCTCCTCGTTCAGACGGACGAAACAGGGCGCTGTCAGGGTGAAAGTGCGACCCTTTGCGATCAGACGATCGTTTAAATAGGTAGATCGGGTATGCCAGGAGAGGCAGATAAAAGCGAAAAAGCTTTTCATACCAGGGCATTTGCTCATACTTAGACTGGGATACGGGATACCAGCTTTCATCCGTGTCGAGGTTGCCTGTATTACTGTGGTGCGTCCGATGGCTGATCCGCCAGCCGTGGTAGGGCACCAAGATCGGCGTATGTGAGAGATGCCCAATCAGATTGTTGAGCCATTTTTGTCGCGAAAACGAGCCATGCCCACAATCGTGTCCGACGACAAAGAGCGCCCAGAACATCGTGCCTTGCAGCAGCCAAAAACAAGGGAAAAACCACCAGGCATCAATCGTGTGGGCGATCGCATAGAGGACAGCAATGATACCAAGATCGAAAAAGAAGTACGAGAGAGATTTCCAGACAGAGGGTTCAAAACAGCAAGCAGGGATACTTGCTTTCAGGTCTTGTAAGGTGAATGGTAGTGCTTCTGAACGAGGCGACGAGTCTACCGTTGCAGACTCACCAAGAGCGATGAGATTATGTGGCACGCAGTTTTCGATTTGACCTGATTTTAGACAACGGCAACCATTCTACTGCCATGTTGTTGTGATTGGGATAGGCGGGATCACTGATTAAACCAATAGATCCTACAATTGGGTGCCACTACTCTTCTGGCTAACCTTAGATCCATACAAGTACGGATCAGTCAGTACAATTTAGTACCAGAGCCACACTACCCCTTGGCAACCTCAAGTGCTCGTACATCGTGATCACGATCGAAGACTATCCGTGGCTTCAGCAAAATCCTGAACAACAGCAGTAACGACTGAAACTCTCCCGGCGTTTTGCGGCGTTTCCATTGCCCTGGGCGGCAGTACAACATCTCCACCAGGCAGCGCTGCTGCTGCAAATTCAAGTGCTCAAACATCACTCTTACAGTCGGAAAACCATCCCTCATACCGCTAAGCACTGCCACCCCTTGCAGTTTCAAGTCAGCTTCCATCACTTCTAGCGAGACCGGTAGTGTGTCTCCCGGTGCCAAGGTCGGAAAGCCCGCTTGAGTCAGAGCGATTTCGGCCCCCGCTTCAGAGATCATGGTCGTCACGCCCCAAAGAATGAGGGGTAAGGGCTTGTGAGTCTGTGGTGCAGAGAGCAGTAAAGAGCGAGGCGATGGCGCGACGAGCGTACTTGCATTGCCCCGATCCCGATCCCGCCACGATCCTATGCTCTCCCTCCCTGTGTCTCTGCATCCCTGTGCTTCTGGTTCGCGCTGTTCGTCGATCGGTGGTGAAAAACACAACCGCACCGTTCGGCGTAAGTTAAACCAGTCATTGGCATCGGGTCGTGGCACATCCAATAAAATCAATAGTGCAATACCGACCATGATCAGGTTGTAGCTACTCCAGAGCCAGCCAAGCCCAAGGCCTTTAAGTTCGGGTGTCACGTTAGCCGACCAACCAGTGACCATGCACATGCTCAGGTTGCACCACAGGCTGACGGCCGTCATGAGAAACAACACAATGAGCGGTAGTGCCAGGTTCCAGTTAAAGAAGTAGCGATCGGTAGCAGTGCCTTTTGGTGTCACGTTAAAGCCTTTCGAGAACGGGCTCAGCATGACCTGAATCACTGTGAGTGCAAGTGGAAAAGTCAGCACCAGCGAGTAAATATCTGACAACAGCGCCGATCGCGAATGGTGATTGAGCCAGGAAAAAAACATGAGCTGCACCACATAGTAGGGCAAGAAGAAATACATCAACTCATCCAGCGTGGCTCGAACGGGAATGACACCCAGAAAGGAAAAGGCCAACGGCATAATCAAATAGCCGACGCGAGAAATGCTGGTAAACCAGTGCAGCAGCCCTTCTAAATGTGCCAGACGCTGTAGGGGGCTGAGGCCGGGAATGGTCAGAGGATTTGCTTCGATAAAAAAGGCTTGAAGCGTACCGCGAGCCCACCGTAACCGCTGGGTCGCATGAGCCGACATGTTATCGGCTGCCAAACCAGCGCTCAATTTCTCATCCAGATACAGCAAACGATAACCCTGTGCTGCAAGACGAATGCCCGTAAAGTAATCTTCGCTCAGTGAATCTGTCACAAAGCCACCCGTTGCTTCAAGCGCACTGCGCCTCACCACAAACGAGGTGCCCGAACAAATGACCCCACCCGCACCATCCCGAATCGGTTGAATCTGGCGATAAAAGACTTCTTCTTCGGGTGTCAGGATGTCCTCTAAGCCCAAGTTACGGGCGATCGGATCAGGGTTATAAAAGCTCTGAGGCGTTTGTACCAGAGCCACCTGCTCATCCTGAAAGAAACCCACCGTGCGCGTCAGAAAGTTCCGGGTTGGTACAAAGTCAGCATCAAACACCACGATCAGGTCGCTCTTGGCGTAAGTGCCAGCTTCTGCAGTGAGGGCGATCGCATGGTTCAAATTTCCCGCTTTAGCATAGCGGTTGTCTGGGCGCGTCATATACTCACAACCCAATTCTGACGCTAGCTTTTGCACTTCCGGCCGCCGTGTGTCATCCAACAAATAGACTCGTTTGTATGGATAGTCCACCGCCTGACACCCCATGATTGTGCGTCGTAGAATAAACGTCGGTTCGTTGTACGTGGGTACCAGAATATCGACTGTCGGGATGAATGTTCCTTCCAGTACAGCGATCGCGTTTTGGTCTGCCTCCCGACGACGATCCTTCATCCGCAACATTAGGAAGAGCTGAATGATCCCACTTGCCAACATCAGCATTTCTAGCCCAAACAAGCCCAGGCTGAAGACGCCATTTAAAGGATCAGCAAGATTGAGTGTCGCTAGCGATCGCCATGCAATATACCGAATGGTCAGCGCTAGCAAAATACCTACCACAATCGTCCGTGACCAACGGCGCGGTTCTGGAGAAACCTTCATTACCACCAGCGCGATGAACAAAAGAATAACCGTTGGTGCCAGCAGGTATTGCACGGCGACCATTGGCACGACCAGCCAGAGCGGCGGTGACTCTTGTAGCCAATTCAATCGAGTGAAGATGTGATCAATCCGTCCCTGCCCCGTAAACCAGGCAATACACACTCCGACGGCTAATACGACAGACCCTAAAAGAACCAGTGTCGCGATGCGGGGACGAAACGTTTGCCATTTAGAGTCTTTCAGAGTTTGACGCTTGATTCGAGAAATCGCCATCAGTTGCTTCTCCAGCAGACTCGAACGGGTAATGTGTTAACGCGTAGTCTAAAGAAAATATTAATTTCATCGCTTTACACACTGTTGTACAGTATGCCAACTTGCTTAACCAAGTGTAGCGATCGTCCGTCAACGTAAAAGCGAGCAAATGCTTGCTAGTTCAAGTAATAGAAGATACGGTCGAGGATTTGACCCAGATTTGGAGGGTAGGCAGTTTGCAAAGTGTCCAATTGGCCTAGACAGCTTCAAAGTCATTTGAAAAAACAAAAAAACGACCAGGATCGATTGATCCTAGTCGTTTTTCATTAACCGTCATGGTCGAGCCACAAACTATCTGCCATCGTGATCAGCATCGCCAGGAAGCGCGCGTTCAACGCGATCCCACGCGTCACGCGTCGCGTGCTTCGCTTTTTCCCACCCTAATTTGTTGCCACCCTGCCGTGCTTCATAATTTTGGCGCAGAGTAGGTTCAGCCTGATCGTAGGTCACACCCTGGTCATGGTGGCTAGAGTAGCCTTCATAACCGGTGCGGTAAGCAGGCTCGTAGTCGGTGTAGTCGTGATCCGGCTCCACATAAGGGCGCGAAGCATAGTTCTCACGCCAATACGCCTCCTCAACTGTAGGGTTGACTCGTTCAGCCACGTTTTTACCAGCTAAACCACCACTAACAGCACCGACTACAGCACCGACTACAGCACCAACGGGACCACCGATCGCACCACCCACAGCCGCTCCCGCTGCGCCAGCACCCGCTGCGCCAACACCAGTGCCGACTGGATGAGCACCCGGTTCACCCGTAATCGGATCAGGGTTTGCATCGGGTTCATTGTTTCTTCTAACGTTCTCATTGCTCATTGCTCATTACCTCTCAGTTAGACTAACGACAAAGCTCAACTAGCTTGCCGGTATTCAAACGTTACTGATGGAACCGCAGCAAAGACGTGTACCAAGAGTAAGAAGCATGGCTCGACAAAAAGGTACAGATTGGAGACAGTGGTCAGTAGGCAGTAAGTAGTAGGGAGGAATCGACGGTCAGGATAAACTCCAGAACGCAACATCCCCAGCAGTTCTCAACTGCCTGCTACGATTGATTCCTTGCTAAGGATTAGTCCTTGGCGCAGGTGCTCCGGACGGAGCAACATTAGAGGGTTGCCCAGAGGCAGGGGGGTTCTGAAACGGTAATGAATTAGCTGGTTGACCAGAACTGGGGGTCGCAAAAATATTGAACGGGTCAGTCGTAGGGTTAGTAATAGTGGGACTAACCGTTGGGGCAGGGATGACTCCAGAGGGTTGACTGGTTTCAGCAGGTTGGGTTGCCAGCGCGACCCGATCGCCGCCCACCTGCCGCATCACATCCAGCACCTGTACGACATCGTTGTAAAATGCCGTCTGCGAAGCATTCAGCACCAATAAGCCATCAGGATTTTTTTGATGATAGTCCTGGAGCTGTTGATAAAGCTGGGCGCGATCGGCAAACTGTTTATTCACAAAAGTTTGCCCCGTAGCGCTCACGGTTACCACGAGCATTTGTCGCATCTGTGTCGCACCAGTGCTTGCCTTCGGCAAATCAATCTCAATCCCTTGCTGGCGAGTTAACTGGAGCGCTGCCAGAATAAAAAACGTCAAAATGCAAAAGATGACATCAATCAGCGGAATGATTTGAATCTGGACTTCCTCTGTCGGCGTATCAAGGTTAATTTTCATTACGGCAGTCCTTAGAAACAATCCACAGTCCCAAAAGCTTCAAGATCGGAGCGCTCTTGAAGGCGCGATCGTCGGTGATGTCTTCGTGTTAAAGCGGTTTGCTAGCTTGTTGCAACCAGTGCTGGCGGTAAAGCAATTCCAGGTCATTGCCAGCCTTGCGAAACACTTTGACCTGGTTAAACAAGAGACCCTGAAACAAGCGGTAAAAGGCCAGACTCAGAATCGCAACGACTAGGCCACTAGCGGTACTAATGAGGGCTTCACCAATACCTGTTGTCACCCCTGCTGTTGAAGCAGTGCCAATATCGCCGATGCGAATGGACTTCAGCGAAATAATTAAGCCGATCACCGTACCCAGTAGACCCAGCAAGGGAGCCAGCGCAATAACGGCCTCCAGCACCTTATCACCACGGCGCATAGAGGAAAGCTCTTCATCTGCCGTGGCTTCGAGCGCCAACCGAAACATTTCCGGATCAGCATTTTCAAGCTGCAGCGGGCTATAAAGAAACCGTCCGATCGGCTGTTCATGCGCCTGTCGAGCAATTTCCTTCGCTGTTGCCCAGTCTCTTCGTGCTGCATCCAAAACGCGATTCACGATTTCACGTTCCTTGAGCAGCACACTCGTCCAAAACCAGGCACGTTCAATGATGACGCTGAGCGCCAAAATTGAGAGAAAAAGCAAAGGTAAGATCGTGACTCCACCTTTTTGAAAGATTTCCGCAACATTCACAGTCTGTTTTACCCTCCATACGTTCCCCACCTCAGAATCCCGCTTGGCATGTCGATAAATCTGAGGCTACTCAATTTTAGAGATTTAGAACCTCATTCAAACAGACTGACGAAATTTCAGTCAAATTTAGGCAAAATGTTGCGGGTTAAGCTGAAAACTGGAGGGCAATGAGTCAACTTTCTGTAACGATCGCGTGACTTAGTAGGGTGACGCAAGAAATAGAGGTATTAATCGATACAGGTGAACGCACGATTGCTCTCAGTACAAGGTTGAGCCGTGCTAACGCAACGATGCTTGAAAAGAGTGCTTATTAAAAGCTTCAACAGTATGTGACCTTGAAGCCATTCAGTTGGTGTAGAGAAGACCTCTAATAGCCGTCTTGCTTCCAGTGCAGCATCGGTCTCACGATAGATTTGATCAGCCTGCTTCGCTCGCAGCGCCGAACCCGTACTAATGCTCTCCAAAAAGCAGGAGGATATCCACACCGGAGTTCTCTACAGTAATCTGACAAGATTTAAATGTAGTCGGAGGAGACACATCCATGAAAGATTCAATCTCAGGTTGGTATCGCAACGTCATTCGCAACCCTAAATATCGTTGGTGGATTATTGGCGGTTCGCTACTTTATCTACTCAGCCCATTCGATATTTCCCCAGACTTTATTCCCATTGTGGGCTGGATTGACGACGGTCTCATCGCCACCCTGTTGGTTGCTGAATTATCGGCTTGGGCACTTGAGCGACTCAAAGTTCGCAAGGGTGAAGAGCCTGTACAGGCAGTTGATGCGCCAACTTCAGGTTTCACATCCGAGACAAAAACCGTTGATGTCAATGCTGTATCAGCAGAATAGTCAATTAGCCAATAGACCTAAGCGAGTGAGCAGGGCGAACGCACACGTAACTTAACAATGAGTGCATGGAGAATACAGAAGACTTAGGATTCAAGGCAGTCGTGCAT
>NZ_PVWK01000011.1 GCF_003003795.1 Stenomitos frigidus ULC18
AACGCAATCCAGAATTACCAAAATGGGATATCCTTATTCAACCTGCTAGCGGGTAAATTCATTCCTAGAAATCTCCTTACAGAGAGGCTACGCCAACGCTAAACCACTTGGGCAAGCAGAAAATATCGGTTGTTTGACCATGATACTGTCGAGTATCACAATAAATGTCGTTTGTGCCACGCTGTTTATCGCATACCTTTGGGACTTATATCTCTTGTCTAGAAGTACTTTTAGCCGATTGAGTTCCTACAGATCCGCTAACCTCGCTGTACCACATTATTTGTCGTAGGTTTCTTCCAGAAAATATCACGCTATTTGTCACAGATAACGAAAAGTTTACTGTGACGGCAATTTAGCCGCAGTGGTTCAGCAAGATAGACATGCTTTCAGACAACATTGGCTGAACGTGCTTTGAATCAAACAATGCCTTAAAGCTAAAGCTCCCCAGCCTTTCAGAGCTTCGCGACAAATAGCGTAAGTCGGTGACATTAATTGTGATACTCGACAGCTGCGAACCACGACTGCCAGTATGCAGGTGGGGCAAGACAAATTCCTCGAACTGCTCCAAGGTCAAATGCGTGGGAAGCCCTTGCCAGGGTTTAGATGCAGCCATGATTCCTCCAATTCTTGTCAAGCTAAAAAGACTGGAGTCACTTTAGCTTAAGTCGATGGAAATTCAAGCAGATAGAGGCTTCCAGACAAATTCATCCAGAGAGCAAAACCCGCAACCAGTTGCTTGTGTAGCAGGTCCACATAGCGACAATTCAGCAAATGCGTGGTAGTTGTTCACCGCTCAGCATATCCACAATACGTTGGGCACCGATTTTACTCTTCATTTTCACAATGCCTGGTGCTTTGCCTGTGACAGTCCCAATGGCGCAAGGATGATTGGTCGGTTGGTCTGAGGTTGCTTTCACAGAAGCATGAGAACGCATGATTGCTAGGGCACGTTTTGCATCCTTTTCTGGCACAAACGCAACGAATCGTCCTTCATTTGCCACATACAGCGGATCAAACCCAAGGATTTCACAAGCACCCTGAACCTCTTCATGAACGGGAATTTGGGCTTCCGCGATCGCAATTTCCACACCTGCGGCTTCCGCAATTTCATTTAAAGCACTTGCCAAACCACCACGGGTTAAATCTCGCAAGCAGTGAAGCTCAATTCCAGCTTCCAGAAGTGTCAGAACTACCTCAGCAAGGGGAGCCGAATCACTTGCGATCGTGGTTTCAAACTCTAACCCCTCTCGAATGGCCATGATCGCCATGCCGTGTCGTCCAAGATCGCCATTCAAGAGCACAACATCACCCGGCTGAACGCTTTGAGGTGCAATGCTTTGAGGATATTCAATCACGCCAATCCCAGCCGTATTAATAAAAATACCATCCCCTTTACCTCGGTCTACAACCTTCGTGTCTCCTGTGACGATCTGCACGTTTGCCGCTTGAGCCGCAGACTGCATGGATTGTACGACTTGCCACAGTGTTTCCATGGGCAGTCCTTCTTCCAGGATGAAGCCAGCACTCAGATAAAGGGGACGCGCTCCGGCCATGGCCAGATCGTTCACAGTACCGTTCACGGCGAGGGAACCAATGTCACCACCAGGAAAAAAGAGGGGACGCACCACGTAGGAGTCTGTTGTGAATGCTAGGTTTTGACCATGTATTACAATGGCTGCTGCATCATGCCGGACATTTAGAGTTTGATTACTGAATGTTGGCACAAACATCTGCTCAATCAATTGATGCATCAGCTTGCCGCCGCCGCCATGCGCCATGAGAACATGAGGATATTGTTGAATGGGAATCGGGCAAGACAGCCTAACGTTCTGATTCGTCTTCATGCAAACCTTCCATTACTGTTGGCGGTAGCGATAATAAGCAGCACAAGTGCCTTCGGAAGAGACCATAGGTGCACCGAGCGGATGCTCGGGTGTGCAACGAGTCCCAAAGGCGGAACACTCATGGGGCTTTTTGACACCCTGTAGAATCAAGCCGCTGATGCACTCGGTGGCTTCTGTTGCGGTATGAGTGGGCAGGTTGAAGTGTTTCGTGGCGTCAAAGTTCGCATAGGCATCGCGGAGTCCTAAGCCGCTTTGAGCAATCTCACCGATGCCACGCCATTGACGGGGCACGATCGCAAACACTTCTCGCATCAGTTTTTGGGCAATGTGATTTCCCGACTGACGCACGGAACGCGCATATTGATTTTCGACTTCTGCCCGTCCTTCCTCTAGCTGCTTCACACAGAGATAGACGCCCTGTAGAATATCCACGGGTTCAAAGCCTGTGACGACGATGGGAACATGATAGGTTTGGGCGATCGCGTCATACTCGGTATAGCCCATCACCGTGCAAACATGCCCCGCTGCTAAAAACCCCTGGACTTGGTTATGGGGTGCAGCCAGAATCGTCTCCATAGCAGGGGGAACGAGGACATGGGACACCAAGAGAGAGAGATTTTGGATGCCTTGTTGATGCGCTTGGTAGACCAGCATTGCTGTTGCCGGTGCAGTGGTTTCAAACCCAACGGCAAAGAAGACGATTTGTTTTGTGGGGTTCGTCTGAGCAATTTTAAGGACATCCAGGGGCGAATACACGATGCGAATATCGCCGCCCTTTGCTTTCACGATGAGTAAATCGGTATGGCTACCGGGCACGCGCAGCATATCCCCAAAGGAACAGAAAATGACCTTGGGAAGGGGCGCGATCGCGATCGCCTGATCAATCAGCTCAATCGGCGTGACACACACTGGACAACCGGGGCCGTGAATCAACGTGATTTCTTTTGGCAACAATTCATCAATGCCAAATTTGACGATAGAATGGGTCTGTCCACCGCAGATTTCCATGATTGCCCAAGGGCGTGTGGTGATCTGTGCGATCGCCGTAGCATAGCGTTGTGCAGCGGTTGCATCCCGGTATTCATCGACGAACTTCATAGTAGGATGCTTCAGGTTGGTAGGTTTGGAGCGATCGCACATATTGAACCCGTTCAAATGCGCTTGGATTCGGACAATGCTGTTGGCTCATGCTCCCTTGAAGTTGCCGCACTGACTCGTATTCATGTTCCTCCATCCACTCGTGCATGGCTTGTTCAATCACGCGAATCTGGTCAATGCCATGCCGCAATAGCACCGAACAAAGCATGGTGATATGAGTACCTGCCATAAGCATTTTCAGCACATCTTGTCCGGTGTGAATGCCGCTAGTAGCTGCTAAACTGGCGTTGACCTGACCGTAGAGAATAGCAATCCAACGCAATGGCAACCGCATTGCTTGCGGAGTGCTTAACAATACATTTGGTTCCACTTCCAACGTCTCCAGGTTAATATCTGGCTGATAGAAGCGGTTGAACAACACCAGTCCATCTGCTCCTGCCTGATCGAACCGCTGCGCCATGTTTGCCATGTTGGTGAAGTAGGGACTGAGTTTGATCGCCACCGGAATGGTGACCACCGCTTTTACCGATTGCAGAATGTCGAGATAGGTTTGCTCAATCGCGGCTCCGGTCAACGTGGCGTCCGTTGGGACGTCATACACATTCAGTTCCAGGGCATCGGCTCCCGCTTGCTGAATCTGCTTGGCGTAACGTGTCCATCCGCCCACAGAGGAACCATTCAAGCTCGCGATGATTGGAATATTGACCTTCTCCTTGGCGCTTTGAATATGCTCCAGATAGGTTTCGGCATCCACCCGAAAGTTACTTAATGACGGGAAATAGGTCAGGGCTTCTGGAAAACTTTCGGTGCCGTAGGTCAAATGGTGGTGCAGTTCGTAGCGTTCTAGTCGTAACTGCTCTTCAAAGAGGGAGTGCATGACGACAGCGGCCGCACCTGCATCTTCCATGCGCTGAATATTGTCAATGTTTTCCGACAACGGTGAGGCGGAGGGCACCAGGGGCGATCGCAGCGCCAATCCCATATAGTTTGTGGTTAAATCCATGGTAACGGTTCCCTTTCTTATGGAGATGGTTCGGTGGGTCGGGCTGCCAGATAGCGATACATCTGCCAGCGAGCATTGACATCCTGTTGGGCTTCCTCTAACAAGCGTTTTGCGGCTTCTGGTTTGGTCTTCGTCAACATTTTGAACCGATTTTCCAGATACATCGATCGCTCAAGGGGAATCTTGGGAGCATGGGAATCTAATTGCAGCGGGTTTTCTCCCTGCTGGCGGCGATCGGGATGATAGCGATAGAGTAACCACCGCCCAGAATCGACCGCTGCCTTTTGATTTTGCATGGCAGTACTCATGTCAATCCCGTGAGCAATGCAATGGCTATAGGCGATGATCAGTGATGGCCCGTCATACGCCTCGGCTTCCAGGAAGGCTTTGAGCGTATGCTCATCCCTGGCGCCCATGGCGACACTGGCAACGTAAACATTCCCGTAGGTCATGGCAATCAGACCCAGATCTTTCTTGGCAGCCGCTTTGCCGCCTGCTGCAAATTTGGCGACCGCTCCACGCGGCGTCGCTTTGGACATCTGCCCACCCGTGTTGGAATACACTTCGGTATCTAGCACCAACACATTGACGTTCCGACCGCTTGCCAAAACGTGATCCAAGCCGCCAAACCCAATGTCATACGCCCAGCCATCCCCACCAATGATCCAGACGCTCTTTTTCACAAACAGATCGGCGAGGGGGGTGAGATTTTGGATGATGGCTTTTAGCTTGTGATCAGATGTTTCCTCAAAGAGCTTTTGCATTCGTTCTTTGAGTAAGACAATGCGTTCACGTTGTTCGTAGATATCGGCTTCATCTTGCTGCATCGCACTGACAATCGCATCCACTAACGCTTCCCCCACTTGAGGCGCTAATTGCCGGAGCAGTTCGCTGGCAAATTCGCTTTGTTTATCAATGGAGACGCGAAAACCCAGCCCAAACTCGGCATTGTCTTCAAAGAGGGAATTTGACCAGGCGGGGCCGCGCCCGTCAGCGTTGTGAGTCCAGGGGGTGGTGGGCAAGTTGCCACCGTAGATGGAAGAACAGCCGGTAGCGTTGGCAATCAGGGCGCGATCGCCAAATAACTGACTCACCAATTTAAGATAGGGCGTCTCTCCACACCCCGCACAAGCACCCGAAAACTCAAACAGCGGCTCTTGCATCTGCTGCTGACTGATTTTGTGGAGATTCAGTGACGGGCGATCGGGATTGGGGAGATGCAAGAAAAAGTCCCAATTGCTTCGTTCTGCCTCCCGTAAGGGTGGCTGCGATGCCATGTTAATCGCCTTCAAACGCGGCTGTGATTTGTTCTTCGCAGGACAAACATCGACACAAATGCCACAACCTGTGCAATCTTCTGAAGCAACTTGAATCGTAAACTTCAACCCCTGCCAATCGTGATCTCTGGCATTCACATGCTTAAAGGTTTCTGGTGCATTCTCCAATGCTTGTGAGTCATAAACTTTGCTACGAATCACGCTGTGAGGACAGACCATCACGCACTTGCCACACTGAATGCAAACATCAGGATCCCACACTGGAATTTCCTGGGTAATATTGCGTTTCTCATATTTGGCTGTGCCCGTGGGATAGGTGCCGTCTACTGGTAAAGCGCTAACCGGAATTTGGTCGCCACAGCCTGCGATCATTTTGCCTAATACGTCGCGGACAAATACTGGCGCGGTTGCAAGGGGTGATGGGGTGGGCTGATTTACTGCTGACTCCTGACTCCTGGCTCCTGACTGCTCCATTACTGCCACTTCATGGAGGTTTTCGAGGGTTTGATCAACGGCATTGAGGTTCATTTGAACGATTTCATTGCCTTTTTTACTGTAGGATTTTTGAATCGAACGCTTGATCTGGGCGATCGCCTCTTCTTTAGCCAGAACTCCAGATACGGCAAAGAAGCAAACCTGCATCACAGTATTGATGTGTCCACCCATACCGCAATCACGGGCAACCTTGGAGGCATTAATGATATAAACCTTTAGGTGTTTAGCAATGATCTGCTGCTGTATCGTTTGGGGGAGATGTTCCCAAATTTCTTCAGCGTTGTAGGGAGTATTCAGCAAAAAGGTTCCACCTGCAATGAGGTGTTGGAGCATATCAAACTTTTCGAGAAATCCCGGTTGATGGCAGGCGACGAAGTTCGCTTGGTGAATCAAATAGGGTGAGCGAATCGGCTGTGAGCCAAACCGCAAGTGAGAAATGGTGACAGAACCCGATTTCTTGGAGTCGTAAACAAAGTATCCCTGCGCGTAGTTTTGGGTTTCTTCTCCGATGATCTTGATTGAGTTTTTGTTGGCTCCAACGGTGCCATCTGAACCGAGACCATAAAAGATGGCGCGAACGACGTTGTCTGGCTCGATCGCAAATTCAGGGTCATACTCCAAACTCGTGTGGGTGACATCATCGTTGATTCCCACTGTGAAATCGTTTTTGGGTTCTGCTGTAGCAAGATTGTCGAAAACGCCTTTGATCATTGCGGGTGTGAATTCTTTAGAAGCTAGCCCGTAGCGCCCACCAATAATGAGTTTTGAATTTTGAATTTTGAATTTTGAATTGGTTTCATGAATGGCATTGACAACATCCAGATATAACGGTTCGCCTGTGCTGCCGGGTTCTTTGGTGCGATCGAGGACGGCGATCGCTTTCACACTCTCAGGTAACGCTTCAACAAATCGTTTGACATCAAAAGGACGATACAGCCGCACTTTGACCACGCCGACTTTTTCGCCATGAGTATTCAGGTAATCGACGGTTTCATGCACTGCCTCGCAGCCTGAACCCATCAGCACAATCACCCGTTCGGCATCGGTCGCGCCGTGATAATCAAACAGACGGTAAGATCTGCCCGTTAACTGGCTCAACTGATCCATCACCGTTTGCACGATGTCTGGACAGGCTGCATAGTAGGAGTTGACGGTTTCCCTCGCCTGAAAATAGACATCGGGATTTTGGGCTGAGCCCCGCAAGACGGGGTGATCCGGCGACAGTGCGCGTGCCCGGTGAGCGTGAATGAAATTTTCATCGATCAGTGCTTGTAAAGTGTCCTGATCGAGTAACTCAATTTTGGCAATTTCGTGGGACGTGCGGAACCCATCAAAAAAGTGTAGGAATGGGATTCTGGATTGCAGTGTGACGGCTTGGGCAATCAGCGCAAAATCATGCGCTTCTTGTACAGAAGCAGAGCAAAGCATGGCAAAGCCCGTGGTACGAGCCGCCATCACATCACTGTGATCGCCAAAGATGGAAAGTGCCTGGGCTGCCAGCGATCGCGCCGCCACATGAAACACTGTCGGCGTCAGTTCACCCGCAATCTTATACATATTGGGGATCATCAGCAGCAATCCCTGGGATGCCGTGAAGGTCGTGGTCAACGCCCCCGTTTGCAAGGCCCCGTGGATGGTTCCAGCCACGCCGCCTTCACTCTGCATCTCCACAACCGCAGGAATGGTGCCCCAAAGGTTGGGTTTCCCTTCGGAAGCCCAAGCATCTGCCCCTTCGCCCATGGGTGTGGAAGGCGTGATGGGATAGATGGCAATTACTTCATTCAGTTGATAGGAAACTTGAGCGACAGCTTCGTTCCCATCAATGGTTGCAAAGGTTCTCTCCCTAGAATTTGCCATACCCATAGAATCCCAATTATTTGCTCTCACCTTGAGGTTAGGCAAAAAGTTTGAGGAACTTGTGAGGGTAGCGCGATCGCTCCAAACCTTAAGGCGCAAGTCTCTGAATTCACTCATTAGAGTTGTTGGGATATAACGATAAAAATCGCTGAAATGCCCTTGCAGACTGAGTTTCAAGGATTTTGACTAAAAATCGCTGAAATGCTTATTGGGATTGGGTTTCAAGGATTTTTCGGCTTATTACCCAACAACTCTATTGATTTGAGGAAAGTTGCTGAGATTCTTTGCATGCTTTACCTTCCCACACAGCATGCAGTTCAGTGAATTTACCTAAAGCTGTTAGACCCTGAGGAAACATTGACAACGTTTTCCTACTCAGACCATACTCCTGTATTTTTTGATAGAGTGGTCTTGTTGTTTCTACAATATTTCCTACCTGTGTCATACATTGTGTAAATGCTGATTTCTGAGTGCTAATCTGAGTGCTAAGAGCCTTCGCAGTCTTATCGACAGATGTAAGCTTGTTTCTCAACTCTTGAGTTTCTTTGCTAGAGTTCTCTAGCCTAGTCTTTAAACTTTTAATCTCTTGGTTAGCACTCTCAATTTGGGCACTATCTTTACTGATTTGATTTTGGATATTTTGAAGACTATTCTTAGCTTTTGAAAGTTCCTCCTGAAGAGCTACTTTCTCTGTCTTCTCAGTTTGGTATCGATGCTCTTGGATGAAGTATATCGAGCCGATACCGATAGGTAATAAACATACAATAATCAAGATCCAAGGATTAACACTCAAACTTCTCTTTAAATTCGGATAAAAATTGCTATTCATGAGACGAACCCTCTATTAAGTAATCATCTATTGCTACTAATTGATCAACTTTATTTTGTTTCTTGAGGAACTGTGTTTCACTCAGACCTTCATTCACAGGCATGAGCCAGTAATGGTCTAAGACAACGCCAATTCATAGGTCTGGAAGCTAGTTTTCAGTGTAGATCTGAATTGTGAGGAGTCTGTGAGGAAGATTGATTCTTTTTAAACCTCAAGGAGCTAACCTCTGAATCTCCCAATCGGTATCATCTTGGCGAATATATACAAAGCGATCGTGCAATCGGTTAGAACGCCCTTGCCAAAATTCAAAATTCTTGGGAACAACCCGATAGCCACCCCAAAGCGAGGGTAAGGGAATTTCGTGATTGAGGAACTTCTGCTTCATCTGCTCAAATTCCATCAATAGCATCTGACGGGATGAGATGATTGAACTCTGCGGCGAACACCAGGCTCCCAATTGGCTACCATGAGGGCGAGTGGCAAAATATTTGAGCGATTCGGCGGTCGAGATTTTGGCAGCGGTGCCCGTGATTTGCACCTGGCGCTGTAGCGGGAGCCAAAGAAACAGCAGTGAAACCTGTGGATTTTCGCTGATATGATGAGCCTTCCGGCTTTCATAATTTGTGAAAAACACAAAGCCATCGCTGTCAAAATATTTCAGAAGTACAGTACGAACCAAGGGTTCTCCTTGAGTAGAAGCTGTCGCCAAAACCATCGCGTTCGGTTCTTGCAACTCTGCATGACAAGCCTGCTGAAACCAGAGTTCAAACTGCTTAAAGGGATCGTCCTGTAAATCCTTTCGTCCTAGCGCGGCTTGAGTATAGTCTGTTCGTAAGGTATGGATATCCATCGTTGTAAGATTCAGGTCTGAATTTGATGTAAATCGCTCAACGTTTGTTCTGCTGCTTGAGGGTCAAGAATACTGAGGGCAAAGCCAACATGGACGATCGCGTAATCGTTTACCTTTGCTTCAGGAACATAGGCGAGACTAACCTCTTTAATCACGCCACCAAAGCTCACTCTGCCAGTCCGCATCAAGGGATCGTCCTGGTCATTGATACTGATGATTTTTCCTGGAACTGCTAAACACATGGCTCTTTTCCTCCTGAAAGTTCCCGTAACGCTGCCATGATTTGACCCAGCGCAATGCCGCCATCATTGGGTGGAATGCGTTGCTGCCAGTAAGGTCGAAATCCTTCTGCTCTGAGTCGTTGAATGGTGCGTTCGGTTAGATAGCGATTTTGAAAACAGCCGCCCGTGAGAACGATTGGTTCTTCGCCAACTCGCTTTGCCATTTCCACGATCATCTCCACGAGTGTATTGTGAAACTTCGCTGCAATACTGCTGCTCGATGCACCAGCGCTACTGTCCATTAAAATATTCCGTACCATGGGTTCCCAATCAATGATGACTGGCTCCAGATTTAAGATCTCCGACTTCTTTAAAGAAGTCGGAGATCTGGGCAACGAAAAGGGATAGGATTCATTGGTTTCTAACGCCTCGATCGCAAACTCCAATGCCATTGCGGCTTGCCCTTCAAATTGAGTCTGGTGATGCAATCCGATGATTGAAGCGATCGCATCAAACAACCGTCCCACACTGGAGGTCATGGGACAGTTGATTTGATTGCTCAACATTGTTTTGATCAGCTTCAGTTCTTGAGGCAAGAATGTTTGTAAAGGCCCAAGCGTTGGCATCTCAAACATCGCATCGCCAAACAACTCATACAATACCCCCATGGCAGATCGCCTCGGTTCTCTCACAGCCTTGTCTCCTCCAGGCAGACGAAATGGTCGTAGGTGGGCGACCCGCTGAAAGTTCCTATCGGTAATATGCAAAAATTCGCCGCCCCAGATTGTGCCATCGGAGCCATAGCCAGTGCCATCCCAGGCAATGCCTAAAGCGGAACCCTCAAGCTGATGCTCCGCCATGCAGGAAAGCACATGGGCATAGTGATGTTGAACCGGTATCACTGGAATCTGTAATTGACAAGCCAGTTGATGGGCGAACTGAGTCGAGCGGTAATCGGGATGTAAATCACAGGCGATCGCAGTGGGTTGCAGGTCATAGATCTGTTGAAAGCTGGCGATCGCTTGCTGAAAGGCTTCAAAGGCTGGAACCGTGTCTAAATCACCAAGATGCTGACTGACGAAGACTTGCTGATCGATGGAGAACGCGATCGTATTTTTCAAATGCGCTCCAACGGCTAGGAGATGGGGGGTGGGGGAGTGAGGGGGTGGGGGGGTATGACTCCTGATCCGAATTGGCAATGGA
Source organism: Stenomitos frigidus ULC18 (assembly GCF_003003795.1). GTDB lineage: Bacteria > Cyanobacteriota > Cyanobacteriia > Leptolyngbyales > Leptolyngbyaceae > Stenomitos > Stenomitos frigidus_A. The sequence continues at coordinate 10,678 of NZ_PVWK01000011.1, forward strand.
GCGTAGCCCCGTGCTCGACGTAACACGGTTTCTTGTCCCATGAGCACTCGGACAATGGAATCATCAACGGGACGGGCGATCTCGCGGTTATGAACGAGAAATCGATCGGCGATAGTTTCTAAACGTTGAATCGCTTCGTGCTCATTGGTGCAAATGGGTTCATCAACACAATTGCCACTGGTTGTAACAACGGGAAATCCTAAGTCAGCCATCAGCAAGTGATGCAAAGGCGTGTAGGGGAGCATGATGCCCAGAGAGGGATTGTTGGGGGCAACGGATGGAGTAACGGATGAAGCGGATAATTTGTGGAGCAGAACGATGGGGGCGGCGGGCGATCGCAACAATTGTGCTTCCAACTCAGAGACTTCACAGTGAGCCTTGATGGATGCCATTGAAGGGTACATCAGGGCAAAGGGTTTCGCTTCCCGGTGCTTTGCCTGACGCAAGCGCTGAACCGCTTTTTCGTTGCGGGCATCGACGCATAAATGAAAGCCCCCGATGCCTTTAATCGCCACAATCTTGCCCTGGCGAATGGCATCTGCTGCCATGTTCAATGCGTTGTCATCGGATGCCAGCAGTTCGCTGGTCTGGCTCCACAATTCTAGATGAGGCCCGCAGTGGGGGCAGGCATTTGGCTGGGCATGAAAGCGGCGATCGAGAGGGTTTTCATATTCTGTCTGACAATGCTGACAAAGCTTGAAGCGTTGCATCGTCGTGTTGGGGCGATCGTAGGGGAGCGCCTCAAGGATGCTGAAGCGGGGACCGCAGTTTGTGCAGTTCGTAAAGGGGTAGCGATAGCGGCGATTGGTGGGGTCAAAGATCTCCTGAAGGCAATCAGGGCAGGTCGAAAGGTCAGGTAAAACGATGGCTGTTTTCTCCCCGACAACACTGGCTCGAATTTCAAAGGCAGCATAGCCGACTGGATTCAGACAGGAGGCTTCTAAACTTTGAATGTGCGATCGCGGTGGCTTTTCCTGGTCAAGTCGGAGCAGAAAGGTATCAAGTTGAGATCGCGATCCTTCTACTTCAATCACAACGCCCTGAGCCGAATTGTTCACCCAACCCACCAGACCTAGCTCAGTTGCTAAGCGATAAATAAAAGGACGAAAACCGACCCCTTGAACAGCTCCTTGAATCACAATCTGCAACCGTTGTTGAAAGGCCACGTTCATTGGTTTACTTCTATCGTTGCTTTCATGATGTCTGCTTCGATCAATTGCAGGCTAAAACCTAACTTTTCACAAACTCGCTGCATCGCAGAATTATCAGCCAAAATTTCGGCATGAATATACTCTAGCTGCTCGTCTCGACCCACTTGCAGCAAGCGTTTCAGCAACTCTGTCCCTAACCCCTGGCATTGGTAGCGATCGCTCACTAACAGCGCAAATTCGGCTTCGCGGGTGCCATGCAATTGACTGAGCCGCGCCACGGCGAGCATTTCATGGGCTCCTGTATCGGGATGTTTGTAGTCGGCTACCAGTGCCATCTCGCGATCGTAATCAATGAAGCAGAGGCGGGTCAGGCGATCGTGAGCCGTGCGTTGACTCAGCTTGATTAAGTGAAAGTAGCGGAAATAAACACTTTGCTCCGACAGCGTTTTGTGAAGCTGAACCATGAGTGGCTCATCTTCGGGACGGATGGGACGAATGGTGATGGAGGTTCCATTCTTCAGCGTCCAGGCGGAAAGGTATTGCGATGGATAAGGACGGATAGCCAGCTTGGGTAACTCGTTTAGGTGAACATCCGGCTCATGTAAAACGATTCGCGCATCTAGCGCAAGGAAGGGAGACGACTCCTGGCTTCTGGCTAACAAGGGATTCAGGTCAATCTCTTTGATCCAACGTTGTTCCACCACCAGTTGACTGAAGCGCACGAGCAATTGCTCTAAGGCTGCTAAATCGATCGGGGGGCGTCCGCGCACACCTTTGAGTGCACGGTAGATGTGGGTTTGTGCCATCATTCGTCGTGCCAGTGTAGTGTTTAAGGGAGGCAGGGCGATCGCCCGGTCTTCAAAGACTTCTACGAGTTGTCCACCGGAGCCAAACAACACCACGGGGCCAAACTGGCTATCCAAACTGCTACCGATGATCAGTTCATAGCCGTCGAGTTTGATCATGGGTTGGACGGTGACGCCGAGGAAGGGAGTGGGAGGGTCGGGGAGAAAGGGAGGGTGGGGAGAAAGGGCAGCAACGGAGGCGGCGATGGTGCGGTAGGCTTTTTTGACGGCAGCGGCATCGACTAGGTTTAGCTGCACGCCACCGACATCGGATTTATGGGTAATGGTTTGGGAGAGCAGTTTCAGGACAACGGGATAGCCGATCGCGCCTGCACACTGTACGGCATCCTCTTCGGTCTTGGCGACACCGGTTTCAACGACTGGCAGGCCATAGGCTTTGAGAATTTGTTTGGATTCGACCTCGGTCAAAAGGGTGCGACCAGCTTGACGGGCGGTTTGGATGATGGTTTCGACCAAGGGGCGATCGATGCTCTCGGTATCAGCATTTTCAGCGAGCGTTGGCGTTTCGTAGAGTCCGCGCAGGTTGTAGCTATAGCGCCACATGTAGCTGAATACCCGCGCTGCGGTGTCGGGATAGGCATAGGTGGGAATGCCAGCTTGATTGAGCATGGCTTCCCCGGCTGCAACATCGGCTCCGCCCATCCAACTGGCCAAGATGGGTTTGGGTTTTGAAGACGCGGTCTGCGTCGCTTCTGAACGATCTTCCACGTACGCTTTCAATTGTTCAGCCGTTTGCGTTGGGTCGGTCATGGCTTGAGGCGTGAGAATCATCAACAAGCCATCGCTGTTGGGATCTTGAGCGGCAATGTCCAATGCGCTGGCATAGCGCTGGGGATCGGCGTCACCGAGAATATCGATCGGGTTGCCATGGCTCCAATGCGCGGGCAGAAGTTGATTCAGGTTCGCGATCGCCCTCTCCGATAATTCCGCCAGTTCACCACCAGTGGCGATCAGCGCATCGGTGGCCAGCACACCGGGGCCACCCGCGTTGGTCAGAATGGTCAGGCAGGGACCTTGGGGGCGGCGTTGTTTGGCCAACACTTCTGCCATATCAAACAAGTCAGAAATGGTATCGACTCGCAGCACCCCACAGCGATTAAAGGCCGCATCCAGCACCACATCGCTGCCTGCCAGAGCGCCCGTATGGGAGGTTGCCGCTTTTGCTGCTGCTGCCGTGCGACCGGCCTTGATCACAATAATTGGTTTGGTGAGCGCCACTTCCCTTGCTGCGGAGAGAAACGATCGCGCATCGGCGATCGCCTCCATGTAAAGCACAATGCTGTGCGTGTGCGGGTCGTCTCCCAAATAGTCAATCAAATCGCCCCAGCCCACATCCAGCATGGAACCCACGGACACAAACGCACTAAAGCCCACATTTTCTTGTAGACTCCAGTCCAGGATAGCCGTACACAGCGCCCCACTTTGGCTAATAAACCCCACATTTCCAGGACGCGCCATGGCTCCGGCAAAGGTGGCATTCAGACCCGTGAGCGGATTCATCACGCCCAAACAATTCGGACCAATGATGCGCAGGTTGCCGCGACGTGCCCGCTCCAGGATTTGCGCTTCTAAGGCGGCACCCGCCTGCCCTGATTCCTTAAAGCCAGCCGAGATAATAATGGCACCTTTGACTCCAGCCTCTACACATTCATCAATGACATCGGGAACGCTGGGCGCAGGTAAGACGACGATCACCAGGTCAACGGGTTCTGGCACAGTGGCGATCGTCGGATACGCCTTAATTCCCAGCACACTATGCCGTTTTGGATTGACTGGAAATACGGTGCCACCAAAGGAGTGGCTGATCAAGTTCCACAGAACCGTTCGCCCCACGCTTCCCACTCGATCGGTGGCACCAATCACCGCAACGCTTTTGGGCGTAAAGATGGCTTTCAGGGGTTGATGCTCAGTCCGTAAGACATCATAGGCTTTGTCTGTCGCTGACCTAAACGCTTCTGGCATCACGTCTCCTCACGACACATCTAGAAAAGCCAATTCAAATTCTTGCCCTTGTTTGACCTCACAATTGGGCTGGTGACACTCAGGACACTCATAGAGTAAATCCGTGGGTTGGAACTCAAGATTGCAATTGGCACAGTAACACACCACGGGAACAAGTTCTGTTTGGAGTCGAGCATCCTCTGCGATCGTGCCTTTCTTCGCAACTTCAAACGCAAATTCCAAAGAGTCGGGTACAACTCCAGAACTAGCCCCCACCCGCATATGCACTCCGTCAATATGGTGAGCGCCTTCCTGTTTAGCACGCTCTACAGCCCGCTCTAAAATACTTTGCATCATCCCAACTTCATGCATAATTCTGTCCTCGCTGATTTTATTAACTGTTCAACTTCCTGCAATGCTGCTTCTATGCCCTGGTTTGCAACCGCAGAAAAGCAATCTCCCAACTCAAAATTTACCCCCGGCACCATCATCCACCACGCTTGGGGATGTTTGCTATAGAGCGCCTGCGTCATTGCCAGCAACACCTGCGGTTCACACCAATGTCCTGATGTGATGCCAGACTCAGCAGGCTCCAGTGGGCGAACTTGGATCTCCTGGTCTGCGGTGGCAGGATAGGCATCAATAAAAATGGCGATATCAACCTTTGCCAGAAATTCAACCAATTCGGGGGTCAGTTGGTGAACAGCGATCGCCTTCACATTGGGCATTCCCCAAGCTGCGATCGCTTTGGCAATCTGCTGTCCAACACCATCATCACTGCGTAACGGACTGCCGTAACCAATCACTAGGATCGATCGGCGCAGGCTTTTGAGTGTAGCGGCTAAGTGGCAATCCATTAGATAGTTACTCTCGCTTCTCGATTGCTAAGGTGAGGTGTGCCACCACAGCCCCGATCGCACCCACCGCTGCCAACACTGGGAACAACGCTGCACTCAAAACACTCCCCACAACGCCCACGGTCAAGGGGATCTCAATCAAGGTATGACCTGTCTCATTTTTCAGAATAATTCGGCGAATATTCCCTTCATGAATCAAGGTTTTGACCTTGGCGACGAGTTCATCGCCCTGAATCCGAAATTCTTCAGTTTTGACGTTCTCATCGGCTGCTGTCTTCTCTCTTGGTTCAGCAGCGACCGCATTGGTATTGACATCCACCACACGATCTGGCTCGATCGTGGCTTCTGGCTTCGCCTCGGTATCCTGACTCATATGCTGTACCTCTTCAGACTGTAGATATCCTGACGATAGAACTAAACTGTGAGGAACTTATGAGGACAGGTTGGGGTTGCTACTCTGGAGTGTTGGGGAAGGGCGATCAACCGCGCGATGAAATGCGAGCGTGCTAATACTTCAGAAATATCACTTCAGCCTGCGATTGAATGTTTCATAAAATCAGTACATCTTTTGCAAGCTGAGCGATTAAAGGCTCTATTATCCTATTATGCCACGAGTAAAGAATAAGGCTATGAACGAAAACCCAGAGCCAAAGCTACTAGAACTAGCTTGTGAAAAGTTTGGTGAGTTGAATGGTGCTGAGAAAAAGCTGTTCACTTTGGCACAGGAAGCATTTAGTGAGCTAGCTGATTCTGAGTACACGCTCTTTCGTGCCATTGCAAAGGGTAGACCTGCTGACTACCGCACGTCATCTGAGGAGCACAACAATCTTGATCAGGCTTTGAATTGGGGGGTGGATCGGACTCTAAGAGCCGATCGCATTCGTTGGCTCTGTATCGAGCCAGAAGTCTGGAAACTCTGTCTTCCCCGAGGTATAGACATTTCAGGGGCAAAGATTGAAGGCTCATTGAACCTTAGTTTTTCAGAGGTTAATGTGCCGCTGTGCTGCTTCCAGTGCTACTTTACTGAGGTGCTTCAGCTTCAACAAACCAAGCTCAGAAACCTTGATTTAAGTGGTACACGCATTGCCTCGAGTAAACTGCTCGTCTCTCCTGCTAAACCACCAATTTCCACTTCAATCAACGCCAGAGAGATCAGTGTAACAGGCCCTGTCAGCCTTAGTGATGGCTTTCAGGCAGTGGGAATGGTTATTTTACGCGGTGCCACCATTGGGGGTCACCTTGACTGCTCCCAGGGCAAATTCATAAATGAAGGAAACGATGCACTGTTTGCACAGAGCGCCAAGATTACGGGTTCTGTTTGGCTTAGCGACGGCTTTGAAGCCGTGGGGATGGTCAGTTTAGTCAATGCAACAATTGGGGGTGTCCTCGATTGCTCCCAGGGCAAATTCACCAATGAAGGAAACGATGCGCTGGTTGCACAGAGCGCCAAGGTTACGGTTGATGTCTACCTGTGCAATGGCTTTGAGGCAATCGGGAGCGTGATCTTACTCAGTGCCACGATTGGGGGTGACCTCAACTGCTCTGGGGGGAAATTCACTAATGAAGGAAACGATGCGCTGGTTGCACAGAGCGCCAAGGTTACGGGTGACGTCTCCTTAAATGATAACTTTCAGGCAGTGGGGGAGGTCAATTTACGCGGTGCCACGATTGGGGGTGACCTCAACTGCTCCAAGGGAAAATTCACCAATCAGGACAAGAGTGCACTGGTTTTACTGGGCACCAAGATTATGGGTGCTGTCTGGTTGAGCAAAGGCTTTCAGGCAGTTGGGATGGTCAGTTTAGTCGATGCCACAATGGGGAGAGATCTCAACTGCTCCCAGGGCAAATTCACCAATGAAGGAAACGATGCACTGGTTGCACAGAATGCTAAGGTTACAGGTGACGTCTCCTTAAATGATAACTTTCAGGCAATCGGGAGAGTCAGCTTATTCGGTGCCAACATTGGGGGTGATCTCAACTGCTCTGGAGGGAAATTCACTAATGAAGACGAAGACAAGTTTGCACTGGTTGCAATAGACGCCAACATTAAAGGCTATATCTACCTGGACAAAGGCTTTCAGGCAATTGGGAAAGTCAACTTATTCGGTGCCACGATTGGGGGTGACCTCGACTGCTCTGGAGGGAAATTCACTAATGAAGGCAAAGCTGCTTTGGTTGCACAAAATGCCAAGGTTACGGGTGGTGTCTTCTTAAGTGATAACTTTCAGGCAATTGGGAGAGTCAGCTTATTCGGTGCCACGATTGGGGGTGACCTCGACTGCTCTGGAGGGAAATTCACTAATGAAGGCAAAGCTGCTTTGGTTGCACAAAATGCCAAGGTTACGGGTGGTGTCTTCTTAAGTGATAACTTTCAGGCAATTGGGAGAGTCAGCTTATTCGGTGCCACGATTGGGGGTGACCTCGACTGCTCTGGAGGGAAATTCACTAATGAAGGCAAAGCTGCTTTGGTTGCACAAAATGCCAAGGTTACGGGTGGTGTCTTCTTAAGTGATAACTTTCAGGCAATCGGGAAAGTCAGCTTATTCGGTGCCACGATCGGGGGTGACCTCAATTGCTCTGGCAGAATACTTGAAGACGAGCAAGTGACTGCGATTCTATGCCTTTGCCTAAAAATAGATCGGGTACTACAAAATAAGTTATCTAGAAAAGCTGTAAAGTTTTGGCTGAACCTACTTCCGGTAAAGCAAAATAAGGCACCCGAAGAAGCTGTAAAGCCTTCATTAGGGGTTTTTCTTATTTTGGTTTTGAAGCACCTTATGACAGCCAGGGCTAAAAGCGTCTCTGCATTAGAGTTCTTTGTTGTCCAGGATCTTAATCGTTTCATGGTAAAAAGGGCGGAAAGCATCGTTGCATTACTGGCTGATGCCATAGATGTTAAAGGAAATGTTTCTCTGAAGGATTTCAAGGTAGAGGGGCTAATTAGCTTGTACGGAGCAAGGGTTGGTAAAACCTTGGAGATCGCTAGGATAAGAGCACCCCAAGGCATGGCTCTCGATCTTCGATTCGCTCAAGTTCAGACCTTTGAACACGCTGAAAACAGCTTGCCTCTTTCAGGAAATCTGGCACTGAATGGTCTTGCGTATGAGGTGCTTGGAACAAAACCATTGCAAAACTGTGAACGGCATCTCACGTGGTTACGGCTTCAGCCCAAAGCACTCTTTTCATCCCAACCTTACGAACAGCTTGCCAAAGTCCTCCGCTCGGTTGGCGAGGGGGATGAAGCCGTTAAGGTACTAATCGGGAGAGAAAATGACTTGCTCCAACGTGGCAACCTGCACTGGTTTAGCAAGGGGTGGAAGCGATTCCTGGGTTACACGATCGCCTACGGGTATCATCCTGAGTGGGCATTGATTTGGGGCTTAGTTGTAGTTGTTGCTGGTTCTTTTCTGTTTAACGTGGGATACCAGCATGGACTAATTTCTGCCACCGATAAAGACTGCAAACCGCCTACCCTTCAGCAAGTTGATCAAGCCTGTCCTAACCATCCAAAATTCAACCCAATCATCTATTCCCTTGATGTCTTTCTGCCAATAGTTGATCTACGGCTCAAAACTTACTGGCTACCGAATGCGACCAAAGGAGTTGAAAATCCATTCTTTCACATCAAATGGGGAGCGTTACTGCGATATTATTTCTGGTTGCACATTATCTCAGGTTGGGTGCTAACGACACTTTGGGTTGCCGGTTTCTCTGGTTTAGTCCGCAACAGCAATAAATGATCGGTCATACAATAACCCAGCAACGACCGTACAAACAGAATATTTTCCAAAGGATAGCGATCGATCGCTAATCCCGCCAAGTTTCGTTGAGCAGAGTACCATCTGCGCCAACGAGTTGAACATGGAGCGGCATTTGCCCCGCAGCGTGGGTGGAACAGCTTAGGCAAGGGTCAAAGGCCCGAATGCCAGCTTCCACGCGATTCAGCATCCCTTCTGGAATATCGGCACCGTGGATGAAGTGACGCGCAATTTGAGCGACCGTGCGGTTCATGGCCAGATTGTTTTGCCCGGTGGCGATGATTAAATTCACCTTTTTCATTAACCCGTTTTCGTCTACTTGATAGTGATGAAATAAAGTACCGCGTGGGGCTTCGCTGACTCCAACGCCTGACCGTTGATTGATACCTGCATCGGCTCTTAGGTGAGTCGAGAATAGGTCTGGATCATCCATTGTTTGTTCAATTTTCTCGATCGCCCCCAAAATCTCAATCAAGCGGGCGTAGTGGTAAAAGAAGGATGCGGTGACGGTGCCATTGCCGCGATCGCGAAATTCTCGCAATTCCTGATCAGCGAGGGGTGTACCAATCTGGGTACAGACATTCAGCCGTGCCAGGGGGCCAACGCGATAGATACCGCTGTCTAATCGGCAATGATCATTCTGGTCGGGATAGCCCAACGGTTTGTAATAAGGGGATTTTAAGTAGGAATCAGGTTCAACCGCTTCGCCAATGAATTCCTGATAGCGGCTAGGGTCGAGGCGATCGGCCACAATATTCCCAGCACTATCAACAAAGCGCAGGTAGCCGTCGTAATGCTCCCACAGTCCGTCAGGGGTCACCAAGCCCATAAACAGGGAAGGAAAGTTGCCAAAGGTCTGGGCTTCCCGTTCGTGGGTCTGGAGCACTTGCTTAAATTGACCCAGCGCATTCAGGGCAGTGGTGCGGGCTTCAGGAAGGCGATCGCGGATGTGATTGCGTCCCTCCTCAGACAAGGGCGATCGCACCCCGCCGGGAACTGCCCAAGAGGGATGAATTTTGCGTCCGCCCAATTGTTCAATGATTTCCTGTCCAAATTGACGCAGACGGATGCCGCCCCGTGCGAGTTCGGGCGCTGCCGCCATCAGTCCAAAGACATTGCGTGTTTGCGGATCGCTATCCATGCCCAGCAATAGATCGGGGGCACTGAGATGGAAAAAACTGAGGGCATGGGACTGGATGATCTGCGCCAGGTTCATTAAGCGCCGTAACTTGACGGCTGCGGGGGGAATGGTGACCGCCAGAATGAGATCGCCTGCTTTTGCCGATGCCAGTAAGTGACTCACCGGACAAATGCCGCAAATCCGGGCTGTAATTCCCGGCATTTCCCACAGCGGTCGCCCCTCGCAAAATTTCTCAAACCCGCGAAATTCTGTGACATGGAAGCGGGCATCCGTCACCTGGCCAGAATCATCCAGGTAAATCGTAATTTTGGCGTGTCCTTCAATCCGTGTTACCGGATCAATCACAATTCGCTGAGACATCGTTTTGGGGGTGATTGGTCGTTAATCATTGGTCGTTAGTCATTGGTCGTTGCTCATTGGTCGTTAGTCATTAGTCGTTGCTCATCCACTGCAAAAGTTATCAAGCATTCGCGATCGCATTGTTTCAGGAAATTCCTCACAGTATTCTTCAAACGCAGTCTTTAGCAGCTTTTTTGCTTGCTGATGGGCTGCCTCAGATTGTATTTCATCGACCGCATTCCAGGCCGCTAAACATGCCTGTGACGTGACTCCAGCTTCCGCGCAGATCGATCGGGCTTGCCGTGTAGCGGTCTGGATATCTTGTTCCCAGACAACGGACTGAGGTTGTTCGATCAAGGTGCGCTGGGCCAGAATGTCAGCGAGCGAAATAATGCCCAGCAATGTGCCCTGAATCACGGGTGCTCTCACCAGACCATGATCGGCAAACAAGCGTGCAATGTATTCCAGACCCAGGTCGGGATTAACGGTGATGCAAGGTTTGGTCATGATTTCATGGACTCGCATTTGGTTTGGATCTTTGCCAAAGGCAATCACTTTGTAGACAATATCGGTTTCGGTAATGATGCCGTAAGCATCCTGCTCGTGGCGTCGGTCTACGATCAACCCCCGCCAACCCCGTTCTTGCATCAGTTTGATTGCCTCAGCTACCGTTGCCGAGCTACGAATCGTGGCAACGTCTTTGGTCATAATGTCAGATGCTTTGATCATCGGGAGCCTCCTAGGGATTATCAATTACGTCGCAATAAACGCGGTTTCAACAACCAAATGAGAGCAACGCCTGTAATTGCACCAACGACAGCCCCCGTTGTCAGCCCGGTTGCGGCTCCAAGCAATACAGTCTCAAGGTTGAATTGATCGGTATGCGTCATCCCGACCATCATGAATGCAACCACTAGACCCAACGCCCAAGCCAAAGCATTTGCCACAATCCACAAAAAAGCTCGGTGGATGTGAGCCTTAAGCACAGTCCATTGGGCAAATCCTAATACTCCTCCCACCCAGACACCCAGGAAAAATACACCCTGGAGCAAGGCTCTTGTTTTCATCGCGGTCGTCAGCGTTGGATCGAGTCCAATCGAAAATATCATCAGCGCACTGACTTTTAAGCCAATCAGCCAAGCGACCATGACGGCGATCGCCGTGACGATAACCCAGGCATTGATACGTTTCACATAACGGCGCAGAACTAGCCATTGAGCCACGCCCAATACAATTCCTTCCAACAGCCCAACGAGATGGAAAACGGTCGCTGCGTGCTCTATTCCGATCGAATTCGTGATGGCACTCGCGACGAAGCCAATCCCTAAACCGATGAGTTGGGCGATCGCCATAATCCCCACCCACCATTCCCATAACGTCCAGCTTTTTTTCAGGCTTAACGACTGGCTCGATGGGTGGGGTTGCTTTTCAGTCGATTGTCTGGGCATCGTTTTCTCCTTAACCAAATTTGATTTGCTGCCCTTCTAAATGGGGCATTTCACCCCTGAGGAGGGGTTCTAGAGCCGCCCGAATGCGATCGGCGGGTGGCGGGCAACCGGGTAAATAAACATCCACTGGGACTACTGCATGAACGGGTGTAACTTGCTTTAGCAAAGGGGGAACAATCCCCGGCTCCCTGGGAATTTGACCGTGAATATCAACGGCTTCGATATAGCATCGTTGCAGCACAGGTTCGGCACTGCCTAAGGGGTTGCGAAGAGCGGTCACGTTGCCCGTCACCGCACAATCGCCAAAGGAAATTAAAATCCGCGATCGCGCCCGCACGTTGTAAATCATCTCCAGGTGATCTTCGTTGGCGATCGCCCCTTCCACCAACACCACATCCACACCTTCTGGATACGCTTTCACATCCATAAAGGGACTGTAGACGAAATCGACCTGGGCTGCCAAATCAAACAGCCATTCGTCCAAATCCAGAAAGGACATATGGCAACCAGAACAGCCACCCAGCCAGACCGTTGCTAATTTCACACGCGCCATCGTTTCCTCCAGCGAACCTTGCTCAACGAATGTTCAGACCAATTTGAAGAGTCCTCAGTTGAAATCGGTTAGAACTTACGCACTGAAAGCCGCAAAACCCGATCCCCCCTAGCCCTCCTTAAAAAGGGAGGAACTTTGAAAGCCCCCTTTTTAAGGGCGTTGGGGGATCTTCTGCGTAAGTCCCACCACTATCCCCACCAAGGAAATCGAGAAACCTGAAGAAAAAATGTATCCAAAACTTCCTTCGTTTGACCCATGATTGCAATCGCTGGTTGCGTCAACAAAGCACCTTCTGCGACCAAGAGCAGTAATGCTAGAACAAACCACAAAAGAATCCACAGATAGGTTTCAGGAACATGAGGGCGTAACATAAAAATACCTCCTTTAAAGTTGCCATTGTTGCTTCTGACGAGCCGTCGCAATAAATTCGATGCGGGCGCGATCGTGAACCATTTCGCCAACGCTTGAACCTTGATGAAAAATCGCACCCGTGGGACACGCTTCGACGCATTTGCCGCAGGATGTGCAGGTTTGAGAGGTGCCCCAGGGTTGGTTCAGGTCAGTGATCACATGAGATTGAGACCCTCGACCCGCCATATCCCAGGTATGTGCCCCTTCCAGTTCATCACAGACGCGAATACAGCGGGTGCAGAGCACACAGCGATTATGATCCATGCCAAAGCGATCGTGGGACAGATCGACTTTGCGATCGGGAAATTGATACTCTAACCGGACATGATCCATGCCTACGGCGATCGCCAGATTTTGCAATTCACAATGCCCGTTAGAAACACAAACAGAACAAACATGATTGCCTTCCGCGAACAGCATTTCAACAATGGTGCGGCGATACTTCTGTAACCGCTCTGTGTTGGTTTTAATGTCCATGCCCTCTGCCACTTTGGTCACACAGGCTGGTTGCAGTTTACTACTTCCAGCGATTTCCACCAGACAAAGCCGACAGGCTCCCACGTCCGAAACGCCTTCCAGAGCGCACAATGTTGGGATATGGATACCCGCTTCCTGCGCCGCCTCTAGAACCGTTTCGTCTTCGCGGGCGCTCACCGGTTGATCATTGATCGTTAACGTTTTGACTCCCATAAAGGCTCCCCAAGCATTCGTCGGCTATTCACTCAAACTCATCTGGCCACGATAGCCCGTCACAATTCGCCCTCCATCTTTGAGAATATGAATTTCCATCTGATCGCTCGCCCAGGTGATGCTGTCTTTGAAAGCAGGATTGAATACATGCACCCGCTGATTGCGAGAAGAGACAGGCGAATCGGGCTCATGAATGGCGAGTGACTCGATATAAGGCCCATCAATCAGGATATCGAGTTCTTTCAATAGCGCTTGAGCACCAGCAGGGGCATACTCTGCCTGTAACTGCTCCAACGTAAATCCGGTAAAAGACAGCACATTTAACCCAGCAGCTTTGACCTTGCGAGCCAAAGTTGCCAGTGCGGGAGCTTGCCAAAAGGGTTCGCCACCAGAGAATGTGACTCCCGTGTTATGAGGATTGCTCAGAATTTTTTGTACCAGAGTATCGACTGCCATCAGTTGATTCATTTCAAACGTCCAAGATGCCGGATTGAAGCATCCTGGACACTCCCGCAGACAGCCTTGTACCCAGATCACGGCGCGACAACCAGGCCCATTCACCTCAGATTCATCCACATAGCCCATGATATTGAGGTATCCAGGCGGAATTTCCAGGAGTGACAAGTATGGGTTATTTGCAGGATGAATCATTTTTCTTCTCCTTTAGGCTTGTGTAAGGTGGTGTCAGCTAATCTCAACCTTTCAGCTTAGCGAGCATTGCTATTACTCTGTTTTTGATCTCTCATCTCGTCCTTTGCTTCATCATGGCTGGCATACCTTCTGTGACGAATTTGCTGACTTCACGAGCATGTTCACGGATCACAGCGGTGATCTTGGGATCTTGGGATGTTTCAGTCACAGCAATGCCTTTCGATGTGAGTTGAAATTGCCGTTGATAAGAGCCTGCATTGCGAATCAGAGGCGATAAACTCGGAGCCATCTGAACCATTGGAATGACTTGCTTTTTATTCATTCGTTGATACATTGAAGGAACATGAGACTGAATCAATGCAGTCACCTTAGGATTATCAGATTCTGTAGTCGCCCGGATGCCGCCTGGAATGTCTTGAACAGTCCGATGAATCTGCTGATGATTCGCGAACAGTTGATGAATGGTACCCATGCCATTACCACCCATCATGCCGCCATCCATCATGGGATTCCTGGCGAAGGATGGAGTTACGACTAAACCCCCAATTACAAGGAAAAACAAGAAAATCCACATGGCTTTATATCGCATATCAAACTCCCTAGCACTTCAACTCTACCGACATTGCTTTACGGATTGATTCATTGAGGATGTATCGATCATCGCTAAAATTTTGTGAACCATACATATCCTGCCCTTAGAAAGATTCTTAAACAGTTTTTAAACTGTCGCGTGAGCATTGATTAACTCTAAATATTCCTCTCGAAAATATTGCAGTGTACTTAAAACTGGATTGGGTGCAGATTGACCCAAGCCACACAGACTGGTGTGTTTGACCATATCGCAGAGTTCTTCCAGCAACTCCAAATCCGCAGAGGTTGCTTTACGGTCACGAATTTTTGTCAGCAGTTGATGGAGTTGCACAGTGCCAACTCGGCAAGGAATGCATTTGCCGCACGATTCATCTCGGCAAAACTCCATAAAGTAATGCGCTACATCCACCATGCTGGTGTTCTGATCCATCACAATCATGCCGCCAGACCCCATCATGGAACCAAGTTGAGTCAGCGATTCATAGTCTACAGGCGTATCAAAGGCTGAGGCGGGAATGCAGCCGCCAGAGGGGCCACCGGTTTGCACCGCTTTCGCTGACCCGCCATCGGGTACACCTCCACCCATCACCTCCACAATTTGTCGCAATGATGTTCCCATCGGCACTTCAATGAGTCCCGTATTGCAAATTTTGCCTGCTAAGGCGAAAACTTTCGTGCCTTTACTTTTCTCAGTGCCAATGCTGGCAAACCAGTCGGCTCCGTTACGAAGAATGGGTGCAATGTTAGCAAAGGTTTCGACATTGTTGATCAGCGTTGGAAATCCCCACAAGCCGCGTTCTGCGGGATAGGGAGGACGCGGACTCGGCACGCCTCGTTTGCCCTCGATCGATGCCATCAAGGCTGTTTCTTCACCACAGACATAGGCTCCGGCCCCAATGCGAATATCAATGCGAAAGTCAAAGGGGGAATCAAAAATTTGACTCCCCAACAAGCCCAACCGCTGGGCTTGCCGAATTGCCAATTGTAAACGGCTAATCGCGAGGGGATATTCTGCTCGTACATAGATGTATCCCTGCGTGGCACCAATCGCGTAGGCAGCGATCGCCATGCCTTCCAGCACCCGATGAGGATCGCTTTCCAGCACACTGCGATCCATAAAGGCACCTGGATCGCCCTCGTCGGCATTGCAAACGACAAATTTACGTTCTGCAGTTGCCTTTGCCACCGTTGCCCATTTCAATCCGGTGGGATACCCCGCTCCACCCCGTCCTCGCAAACCACTGCGGGTCACTGCGTGAATGACTTCGGTTGGACTCATTTCACGCAAAACGTGACCAAGTGCCTGATAGCCACTTGCAGCGATGTAGGCTTCAATTCGTTCCGGATCAATTTTGCCGCTGTTTTCTAACACGATCGCCTGTTGCTGGGTAAAAAACGGCTGGGTGAGATTGCCTTTCTGGAGTGGCGTTAGTGTATTGACAGATGGTTTCGATTGAAGAGATGCTGCTATCGCAGAGGACTGATCGGGAGTGACTTTTTCATAAAGGATTCCAGGATTATCTGGCTCTACTAGATCATCTACTTGAACCAGCGGACCCTGGCAGCAAAGACGCAAACACCCTACACCAGAGACCTCTACGGTGTCTGCCAACCCTGCTTCTGTGACTGCCTTTTCCAACCCTTCTTTAATGGCTAGAGCATTGGAAGAGAGGCAACCCGCTGCGACACAACAGCGAATCCGCAACGCTTTTTGGGATTGGCGTTCCTTTTCAGCAATTTCCAGTAATTCAGATAAATCCATACTCCCTACTCCCCTTTTTCCAAGTACTCTTTCAAGCGATCGCACACCAACTCTGGCGTTTGATGACCACATACCGTACCGTCAAACACAACCGCAGGGGCAATCCCACAAGCACCCAGGCAGCGGGCGGTGGAGAGGGAGAGTTGATTGTCGGATGTGGTTTCACCCGAATGGATATGGGTCGATTGCTCAACCGCTGCCAGTAATGCTGCTGAACCTTTGACATAGCAGGCGGTTCCGGTACACACGACACAGCGATGCAACCCTTTCGGTGCCAGCGAAAACAGATGATAGAACGTTGCGACTCCATAGACCCTACTGGGCGGCAGTTTCAGGCTATGGGCAATGTAAAGTAACAGATCGGTTTCTAGATAGCCGAATAGTTCTTGTGCCTTATGCAGAATTTCAATCAGTGCGTCTTGCTGATACTGATGACGCTTGATTGTGGCATCAAGCATCTTAAAGCGCTTATCGCCACTGGGATGCTCTGGCACAGCGCCCCTAACATATTTGTTTTGCTGATTGATCACCATAAGGATGCGGGGGTTCTAGGATGCCATTGCGACTTGCTTTGCTTCAGCGCGATCGCCTGCGTTCTGATCTTGTCGATGAATCGTCAGTACAGAGCAGGGTGCATGATGCAGCACGTAATTGCTGACGCTGCCTAAGATCAGCTCATTCAAACCAGAACGACCGTGACGACCCAGCATGATTAAGTCCACGTCCAGTTCACAGGCCAGTTCACAGATGATTCGACCAGGGTTACCAAAACTTTGACGAAATGTTGCGTCTACGCCTGCGGTGGTGGCTGCATCAGTGAGCGATTGCAGCAGCTCCGATTCTCTGTCAGCATAGCTTTGCCAAAGCTCCTGATAGATCTCAACGATGCTTTTGCTGAGTTTGCTTGGATAAGCTTCATAGCCGATCAAGACCGGACTACTTGGACTCGCTTCATCCTCTGGTGACAGCACATTGAGCAGCACTAGGCTAGCTGGGATGGGTTTGGCAAGGATCAGTGCCTCATCAAAAACATGCTGCCCCAGTTCAGAGTGATCAATGGCAACTAGAATTTTGTGAAACATAGCGCTCCCTCTTCACAATTGCTCTACCTTAAAGTTAAAAGAAAAAAATGAGGAACTTGTGAGGCTATTCAACTCGACTTATTAAGAGAGGCTCACCCTCACAAGTTCCTCAACTTCTTTCTCTATGTTGAAGATGGGATGGTGCAGCGATCGCCTGTCTGTTCATTCTGCATCTAGAGGAGAGGAGAGGGTCATGCTAAAACCGATTCAGTATTCCTTAGATGTCATCCGGGAAGAGGCACGCCAGCTAGTCTGTAAGGGTGTCCTCGACCGGAGACAACCGATTTATGCGCTTTGCAAATACTTGCCAGCGCGGGAGTGGGGCGATATTGAACGCGAACTTGAAAGGAATGATTTCTTATTAAGAGATTCAATTCTGGATTTGCTTGGTCATGAAGACTGGTGTGAGGATTGATGCCATTGGGGTGAGGCGATGTGGAATCGACCCAGAACGATAAAACCCTATCCGGATGCTGTTGCTCCGTCTGGTGTTAGCTTTCATGTGCAAGCACTGACCAAGATTTACCGCATGGGTGACGTGGAGGTTCATGCACTACAGTCTGTTGACCTAGATCTGTACGAGGGCGAGTTTGTCGTCATTCTGGGACCATCTGGCAGTGGCAAATCAACGCTGCTCAACATTCTGGGTGGACTGGATACACCAACCAGTGGGCAGGTGTTTTTTCACGCTCGTGATCTCGCCCATGCCAATGATGACGAATTAACTCGTTTTCGCTGTGATTGTGTCGGCTTTATTTTCCAGTTCGAGTAGCGATTGCCCGTGCCATTGCCCCAATGAGACGGAAATGAAACGATGACCAGAAGGCAGGTTGTTCAAGATAGAGGTCCATTCCCAGAAACGGCGAGGGCATGGCTAGAACTCCCAAAGGGCAAAGGATTAATCTTAAAATTATCGCTTTGCGGCTGCCGCATTGTTCACGGCACCGAATGCCTATTGAGACTGGCGAACGACTAGCATGTTTCATATAAGGTGCTTGTTGGAAAGAACAAGATATGGACACAACAGTGACACTGCGGCTGGTAATTGCCCTGGCAATTGGGTTGATCATCGGCATGGAACGAGGTTGGGAGAGCCGCGAAAGCCCCGAAGGTCTTCGGAGTGCAGGCATTAGAAGTTTTGGGTTTGTTGGTCTTTTGGGAGGGATAGCAGCCCTGCTGACAGCACAACTTGGGGTAGGTATACTTGCCGTTGCCTTCCTGGGGCTTGCTCTGATTGTTGCGATATCCTATGGACTGATCACCCAACGAACTCAGGACTTTGGCATTACCACTGAACTGGCGCTGTTCATCACCTTCATGTTGGGAGCGTTGACAGGTAAAGGCTTGATTGCTGAGGCGGTGGCGATTGCAGTGGTGACGGCAGTTCTGCTGGGCTTTAAACAAGAATTGCACCAATCATTGAAGCACATCGATCGCCGTGAACTAATAGCCACCCTCCAACTGTTGCTGATTGCGGCAGTTGTGCTGCCTCTGTTGCCCGATCGCAACCTCGGACCCTGGTCTGCCCTGAATCCGCATGCAATTGGTTTGCTAGTGGCATTGATCGCAGGCATCTCCTACCTGGGATACTTTGCCATGCGTCTATGGGGTACCCGTGTCGGTATCTTGGCAACAGCCGTACTTGGGGCGCTGGTTTCGTCTACAGCCGTGACCGTTTCTTTCGGGCGAATCGCACGACGCGAGCAAAGAAATTTTGCCCTACTAGGAGCCGGGATTTCCCTGGCATCTGGAACGATGGCACTCCGCATTTTGATAGAAGTTTCCATCGTGAACCCATTGCTACTACCTTCGCTCGTACCGCCTGTTGCTTGTTTAGCCATGGTTCCACTCATTGCGGCTGGGGCGATCGCCATCCGAACAAGGGCGACTGAAGCATCAACCAAGGTTGAACTCAAAAATCCCATCGAACTAGCAACAGCCCTGGGATATGGTGCAGTTTTTACGATTTTATTTGTTCTAATTCGGGCAATGGAAGCCTGGTTTGGCAATGCTGGCATCTACGCTCTTTCTGCCATTTCTGGCGTGACCGATGTCGATGCCGTTAGTCTTTCCCTGGCTCAAGCAACCAAAGGAGATCTGCCTCTCCTGGTGGGTACTAATGGAATTTTGATTGCCGCGATGGTGAACACAATCGTAAAAGCCCTACTCGCCACAATCATTGGTGGCTGGGAACTGGCTCGATGGTGTGCACCAATTTTGCTGCTGGCATTGGGGTTGAGTCTAACAACAGCGTTTTTCACCAGTTTTTGAAGTGAACCCAGTCATCTCAGTTTCATTCTTCTAACCAAACAGATAGTCACTCTGGGCATTTACCTT
This sequence comes from Stenomitos frigidus ULC18, assembly GCF_003003795.1. GTDB lineage: Bacteria > Cyanobacteriota > Cyanobacteriia > Leptolyngbyales > Leptolyngbyaceae > Stenomitos > Stenomitos frigidus_A. The sequence goes on from NZ_PVWK01000011.1 coordinate 30,256, forward strand.
CAATCCGTTGCAACCCATTCGTCAATGATGTACAGGATAAGAAAAAGATGATTAATAATCCATTGAACCCGGCAGCACAAACGCGTACTCGCCTTGTAATTATGGGAGCCGCGGGTCGTGATTTTCATAACTTCAATCTGGTTTATCGGGACAATCCTCAAACGGAGGTTGTGGCCTTTACCGCGACTCAAATTTCGGGGATTGCCGATCGCCGTTACCCTCCGATGCTGTCAGGGGCGCTCTATCCCAACGGCATTCCGATCGTGGATGAATCAGAGCTAGACACGCTTTGCAAAGAACAACGAATTGATCACGTGGTGTTCGCCTACAGCGACGTGCCCCACGCCCAGGTGATGCATCTGGCGTCCCGCGCCCTGGCAACCGGAGCCGACTTTAGCCTGCTGGGTCCCAATCGCACGATGCTGAAAGCTAAAGTGCCTGTGATTGCCGTTTCTGCTGTGCGAACGGGCTGCGGCAAATCTCAAACAACCCGTTGGCTAGCCAAACTATTACGGCAATGGGGCTTCCGGGTGGGCGTGATTCGCCATCCCATGCCTTACGGTGATTTGGAGCGACAGATTGCCCAAAGGTTTGCTGACCGGGCCGATTTAGCCGCCGCAGACTGCACGATCGAGGAGCGGGAAGAATACGAACCCCATCTTGAAGCAGGCACCATTGTTTACGCTGGAGTCGATTATGCAAAGGTGCTCAACCTGGCAGAGCAGGAATCTGACCTGATTTTGTGGGATGGGGGCAACAACGATTTCCCCTTTATTCGTCCGGATTTACATATTGTCCTGGTTGATCCCTTGCGTCCGGGACATGAAACGACGCATCATCCCGGTGAAGTCGTGCTGCGAATGGCAGACATTATCGTAGTAGCAAAGGTAGATTCAGCCGCCACTGCTGACATTCAGCGTGTGACCGAGGCAGCCCGATCGATAAATTCAACCGCTACGATTGTGCGGGCAACGTCTCCTATTCGGCTTGCCAATCCGGAGGCAGTGCGGGGTCGATCAGTGCTGGTGGTGGAAGATGGTCCCACAACGACCCACGGTGGGATGCCCTACGGAGCAGGGTATGTGGCTGCCACCCGTGCCCATGCCCTGGAGATTGTGAATCCACGTTCCTTTGCGGTGCCTGCGATCGCTGAGGTCTATGCGAAATATCCCCACCTGCACTCAATTTTGCCAGCGCTGGGTTACTCTGCCGAACAGCTAAAGGCGCTTCAGGAAACGATTAATCATACCCCCGCTGATGTGGTTGTTTCGGCGACACCCATCGATCTGGAATCGTTAATTAAGGTGAATAAGCCGATCGTGCGGGCTTACTATGAGTTTGCGGAAGCCAGTGAACCTGGACTGGCGGCACTGGTTGAAGAATTTCTCATGCGAGCTGGAATCAGCTGTGATGGGTACCCTGCCCAACCTGGGGCCTAATCGCAGTGGTAAGTATGGACGATCTGGGAGGTTTTCAATGCGGATTGTGGTAGCACTGGGGGGCAATGCCCTCCTGCGTCGGGGAGAACCGATGGCCGCTGAAAACCAGCAGGCAAATATCCGGCTGGCGGCTCAGGCGATAGCCATTCTGGCACAGGAACATGACTTAATCATCACCCACGGCAACGGTCCTCAGGTGGGATTGCTGGCGCTTCAGGCAGAAGCCTACAAGGGGGTGCAGCCCTATCCCCTGGATGTGTTGAATGCCGAAACCGAAGGGATGATCGGCTACCTAATTGAACAAGAGCTACACAATCAATTGCCCGATCGCTTGGTGGTTACGCTGTTAACCCAGGTGGAAGTCAATGCAAATGATCCGGCTTTTGCTCACTCGACCAAGCCGATCGGCTCCATTTACACCCAGGCTGAAGCAGAACAGCTTGCGGCAGAACGGGGATGGGCGATCGCTCCCGATGGCAATGCCTACCGTCGGGTAGTGCCTTCCCCAGAGCCGCAGCGGATTATTGAACTGGCTGCGATTCAACTCCTGGTTCAAGCAGGGGCACTAGTGATCTGTGTTGGGGGAGGTGGGATTCCAGTCGTGGTGACACCCACCGGTGGCATTCGAGGGGTGGAAGCGGTGATTGATAAAGATCTGTCAGCGGCACTGCTCGCTACATCACTAGGAGCGGAGGCACTGCTGTTACTCACTGATGTCGATGCGGTTTATACCCACTGGGGCACGACCGCCGCCCAGTCACTCCATCACGTCTCTCCAGCACAATTGCGTCGCTACTCATTTGCATCGGGTTCAATGGCTCCGAAAGTAGAGGCCGCCTGCCGCTTTGTGGAACAAACTGGTGGGATTGCGGGAATTGGTCGGATGGAGGACGCCACAGCTATTCTGGCAGGTCAGGCTGGAACACGAGTGCGGTGAGTCCCTTCCAACAAAGCCCCTCTTCTGAAGCCTCACTCAAGACGTTTCGTCAGTATGTTCAATTTAATTACACCCATTTGAATTGAAAAGGCGACACATCCTTTAGGGACAAGGCAATGCCTTGACTCTACCCAGCGATTGATCTGTAGCCGTCATGCTTTTAATTGGTATTACACCCATTTACTTATTCATTTGACGGCGACAACTGCTGTAAAGTTTTTTCCAATTCCTTCTGATAGCGCCCATATTCAGACCAGTTTCCTTGGCGCAATGCTTCTTGGGACTGACGATAGCTTTCGAGCGCCGATCGCACCAGGGCTGACGTTTTGCTACTGACGATCGCTGTCCCTTTCTGCCCAGCCTGTTCGCCGCCAAAAACAGCATTGAGCGCTTGTTCTAACGAATTTTCCATCACCACCGATTGATCGTAGGCGACAATCACTCGCTTGAGTTGGGGTAACTCGCCTTGTTCGGCACGCAGATAAATCGGTTCCACATACAGCAACGATTGGTCAATGGGAATCACCAGCAAATCGCCTCGGATCACCTTGGAGCCAGCCTGACTCCAGAGCGTAAACTGCTGCGAAATTTCCGGATCTTGGTCAATCCGTGCTTCAATCTGGCGAGGCCCGTAGACCAACATTTTTTTCGGAAATTCATAGAGCAACAGTTTGCCGTAGTCCTTGGTGTTCGATCGGGCTGCCATCCAGGCAATCATGTTGTCTTTATTCGATGGGGTAAAGGGCTGGATCAGCATAAATCCGGCTTTTTCTTCCCCCGGTAGGCGCATGATCACATAGTACGGCTCCATCACCACCTCACTGCCCTCGTAGGTTTGCCTGGGCAATTGCCAGAGGTCTTCCCGGTTGTAAAACAGTTCCGGGTCGCTCATGTGGTAGGTCTGGTACATCCGCGCCTGAATTTTGAACAGGTCTTCGGGATAGCGGAAATGGGCTTTGACAGCGGGCGGAATGGCATCCGTTGGTTCAAACAGGTGCGGAAAGATCTTGCGATAGGTCATCAGCACCGGATCGGTTTCATCTACCACGAAAAACCGCAGGGAACCATCGTAGGCATCCACCAGGACTTTCACCGAATTGCGGATGTAGTTGGTGTTGTCTCGCACGATCGCGGCACCGTTGCCTGCCTTGAGCACCTGATTATCCCCTTGCATCTGGGCAACAGGTTTGGCATAGGGGTAGCGATCGCTGACGGTGTACGCATCCAGCAACCATTGCACCTTGCCATCAATCACCACCAGATAGGGGTCATGGTCAAACTGTAGGAACGGAGCCACATGGTTGACTCGTTCCTGAATTTGGCGGTAATAGTGAATGTGAGACTGCTTGGTAAAGTAGTTGGAAATCAAAACCTGGATACTGCCCAGGTCATAGGCATAGGCGAGTCTGTGCCAAAGAGAAGGGATGGGGACACCACCCGTACCGTTGTAGCGAGTAAAGGCATTCGTATCGCCGGAGGGATAGTCAAATTCATCCGTTGAGGTGCCGGTAAAGATATAGTTTTTTGTCTCTTCACCGTAGTAAATAGCGGGTTGCTGAATCGGCAGATTGAGACTGGAGACAGGCGGAATATCTTTGATGTAGAGTTCTGGTAAACCATCCGAGGCAATCCGATTCACCGGACTCATGACCAAACCGTACCCGTGGGTGTATTTCAACCGCTGATTGACCCAGGTCTGGGCTTCCTGGGGCAGTTGAGCATAGGCTAATTCCCGCGCCGACAACATCACCTGCTGATAGTCGTTGTTCAAGGTGTAGCGATCGACATCTACATCTGTGAATTTGTAGTAGAGCCGTATTTCCTGAAGCTGCTTGTAGGTACTGAGTAGGGGGCGGTAGTCCCAGAGCCGAATGTTGCGAACGGTGGGCTGGTTAGCTTGTAGGGATTGACGGTTGAGTTTGGCGATCGCTGCATAGCGTTCTTTTTGCACATCATTGAGATGATAGGCCGCCTGGGTGAACTGGATATTGTGTTCAATGTAGGGCTTTTCTTTGGACAATTCATTGGGATTGACAATGAACTGTTGCATGAACCAGGGATAAATGCCGTTAAAAACAATAAACGTCACCACAAAGAGCATCAATCCTTGCAGCGGCAGGGTAAAACTACGGCGACGCAGCGACAGGAAAAACAGAAAGGCGACAGCAAGCGATATCACACCCATCACCAAACATGCCAATACTCTGGCATGGACATCGGTATAGCTAGCACCAAAGACGACCTTCCCAGAAGAGGCGAGCAGGCCATATCGATTTAACCAGAAGCCCCAGGCAACCAGGAGAAAGATCGCCCCTAACAGTAGGCTTAAATGAGCCTTGGCATGATCCATCACCTGAAGCCCTGACCGATCGCCCGGTACAATCATGCCCCTCAGCAGATAAACCGCTAAAGCCAGGGCGATCGCCACCAAAATCAGTCCCATCAGCCACAGGCGAATCCCTTCATAAAGTGGTAGTTGAAAGAGATAGAAACTAATGTCTTGGTGAAAGATGGGGTCTTGCTTGCCGAACGGTGTGGGATGTAAAGCTTTCAGCACGGTTTCCCAGGCTGACAGGCTGGAAGCTGCCGCTATCAGGGCAATGAACAGAATCAGCGCGATCGCAACCAGATTAAAAAAACGATCAACGCCCGCTTTCAGTGCCAACTCATTCGTTTGCAATACAGCCCACCCACGGGTGTGCGAGTTTCGCATTGCCAGCCGATAGTTACCCCAGAGAAAGGCGCTGTAGGCAACAAACGAAACACACCAAAGCAGCACCTGCCAGGTTAATCTTGTCCAGAAGACACTGGTAAGATCGATCGCATGAAACCACCAGGCTTCGGTCAATAGATGTACCAGAGTCTTGGAAAGGGCGATCGCTAAAATCAGAATGAGGACGATGGTTCCGAACGCCCTCTGACAGTATTTCATGCTAAACCTACTCCAGGGTTCCTTGAATCGTCATCATCGACCTCCATTTAATCAGGGTTCGTTTAATCAGGGTTATAGTGGCGATCGCACCAGAATCACTGACGATCAAAGCGCTCTAAAACGCTAACCGTAAACCTCACCTTTGGGCATCGTTGTGCCGGTTAGGCTGGTCTCGCTCATATCCACTGCATCCAAATTGGCTCCGCACAAGTTTGCCTCACATAGGTTGACATCACATAGATCGGCACCATGCAAATTTGCCTCACACAGATTTGCCTTCCACATCTTCGCTCCACACAGCCTGGCTCCAGTTAAATTGGCTCCAGTTAAATCGGCTTCAGCGAAGCAAGTCAAATGCAGGAGCGCATCACTTAAATCAGCCCTTACAAGCGATGCACCACTGAGATCGGCTTCAGTTAAATTGGCTGCCCTGAGCATGGTTTGACTCAGATTTGCACCGCTTAAGAACGCGCCAAACAAATTAGCTTGAGATAGATCCGCTCCAGCCAAGTTTGCCTCACTAAGATTTACGGTGCTTAAGATGGCGTTTGCCAGGTTTGCACCGTTTAGTTGAGATCTAGAAAAGTCTGCGCCGCCCAAAGACACTCCGCTAAGGTCAGTTCCGGTTAAAAGAGCACCGCTAAAGTCTCTTTCCCCAGCAGCATACCGTTTTAGCAGTTCACGAGCATCAATTGCGTGTATTTCAGTTTGGTTCACGGGCTGAGAGCGATTCATGATTCAGTTTCCTATGATGAGATTCGATCGCCTCTGATGACGGGATGTCTCGAAAGGTAATTTATGGTGTACGTTGCCTAAGCGCTCCTGATTTATAGCCATAGCCATGTTGGTTAGGACGGGGTGCAGGGGTGGGACCCCTGGCTGGGGGCAACGCCCCCACACCCCCTTTGATCCCATGTCCTAAACTATCTGGCGACAGCTACAGATGGGTTTATTCAGGATGAATTTTCCCAAAGCAGCCGTAACTCCCGAAGAACCTCAGCTTGAGATCTTAATACCAAATCCATTAGCAAAGGCTACAGATCTTGCCCTCACCCCAGCCCTTCTCCCAAAGGGAGAAGAGAGCCGGATTAAAGTCCCTCTCCTGTGGGAGCTACCGTGTACACACAAGTCGAGTCAGACTTCGTTTGACTTCTTTTCGCCCCCTTTTCTTGTATGCCCGAAGGGCTTTAAGCCCCCAAGTTTGGGGGACTTTAAGCGGTTTGATTCCCCCAAACTTGGGGGCTAGGGGGCGGTTCAGTAGCCGTTTGACTGGATTCAATGACTTGTGTGTACACCTTAGCCTGTGGGAGAGGGATTAGGGTGAGGGCGCATCTGTAGCGTTTATTTTGCGAGATTTGGTATAAAACAGTTTGACTGTCTTTGCTTTTTGGGCTTAACAGTTTGTTGCTGGTGCCTAGCTTTAACAGCAGCCATTGGACTCATCTCCTTCTTTAACCCTAGGGAGAAGTTTTGAGGATCTTGTGAAGACACCCCAACTCAATGGCAAATCTTCAAAGCTTTTGGTTACGGCAACTGGGATATTGGCGCACATTTCCTCAAACTCGTTTTAGTGATTGTGTTCCTTAGTGCCGTCATCGGCACAGGTGTAGGGGTTTGGTTGTGGTCTGAAGTGACAAAAATCTACACGGCATTTTACAAATTTCCGCTCTTGCGCTACGCGGTCATTAAATCCGATCGCCTTACCGCTGGATGGAGTGCTGCTGACCACCAAATTAGGTGAGCTTTTAGGCGTCGATCGGGGCGATAAGGGACTAGCACAAAAATAAACTACCAGTTTCGACTGCGCTCAACTTGCCGCCGTCGAAGGTTGAGCGTAGTCGAAACCTGGCTGATTGGTAGATTATGAGTCCGCAGATCCCTTAGTGCGTCGTCAGTGCGATCGCCTAGATTTAATTGCGGTGCTCAAAACGAGAGAGTGAGCCGAGGCTCTCACACTCAAGACCTCACACCCCAGACCTTACGCCCCAGACTGCCGAGGTTTTGAAAACCTCGGCAGTCTAAACCTGACCACAGATCTAGGTTAATTTGGACTGCAACCGCGCCACGAGCGACCGCGAAAACCCCACGCCCTGATCGCCCAGACGCTCCTGGATCTGGAGCGCCCGCCGTGCCAGATCCAGTGCCTCCGCATCGCGCCCCTCCGCCTCCAGCACCTGCGCCACCCCTGCCTGGGCGTCAGCCACCAGATCCTGCCGTGCCACTTCCTGGGCCAGGGCAAGTTCTCGCTCGTACCAGGGGCGGGCATCGTGGGGGCGATCGCGATTGAGGGCTAGCAAACCCAGGTTGCCGCAATATGCTGTCTGCATTTCTTTATTTCCTATCTTTTCGGCAATCGCCAGTGCCTGCTGATAGTAGGTCTCAGCCCGATCGTACTGCCGCTGCTGACGGGCAACTGTTCCCAGATCGTTGAGGGCGATCGCCTCATCTTCCTTTTCTCCTAACTCCCGGTACGCTGCCACTGCCTCCTGATAGCACCGCTCTGCCACTGCCCAGTCCCCGCGTTGTCTAGCAACCAGTCCCTGAAGCTGAATTGCGACGGCGCGATCGCGCCGATTGCCGCCCCGCTCCATCGCTGCCGCCATCTGTTTTGCCCAGGTTGCGGCGCGATCGGTCTCTGCCCGAAAGTAGTAAATCGAGGCAACATGGTACGCCCCCCACCCGGCATCGCTACCCTGTCCCAATGCCTGCCCTGCCTGGTAGCGCCATTCCCCCAGGCGAATCGCCTCGTCCCAGTAGCCCCGGAACAGGAGAAACTGGTAGAGTCCGCTTTCCAGGTCAATCAGCATCTGGGCGGCTTCTCGATCCTGGAGGGTGCCGGGGATGCCGGACAGATCCCACACGGTGTTGGCAATGCCCTCCAGGGTTTGCCACTCCGCCTCCAGCTTGTCGTAAGTTTTGTAGTTTTCAGAGCGACCGCCGTACTTGCGGGCATAGTCCACCCAGTAGCGCAAGGCTTTGCGCTGGGCTTTCGGGCTGAGTTGCACCTCTCCCGCTTGCGCCTTCAGCCCAACAAACTGTTGAAACGCTGTCCATGCGCCTTCCCTGCTAGCTCTCAATGCCGTCTCTACATAGGTGCGAGTCAGAGGATGAATGCCATAGGTTCCCCCTTCCATCTGACTGACCAGAGACAGGATCAGTAAGCGTGATAGAGATGCTTCGACCACTAGCCGGGTCAGTTCCGTCACCTCCGTCAGGGAAATCAGGGTTGCAGGGGTCTGAAACACCGTTAACACCGACAACACCGCCCGGTCATTGGGCTGCAAATCGCGCGCCACATCGGTAAAGAGAAAGCCATAGAGATCCTCAGAACCGGCTGCATCCCGCAATCGCTCCAGCGCGGCAGTCAGGGAGTAGCCCTTTTGTGCCACCAGTCCCAGCGTCCAGTCCAGTGCCAGGGGGTTGCCGCCTGCCAGATCATAGAGTTGCTGCTTGACTGCATCATTGGTGGCTTTCAGTTCCTGAGCTAAAGCAGGAGCCAAGCGTCCTTTGTCCTGCATCAACTGATAGGCTTCCGGCAGCGAAAGCTTATCCAACCGAATCGTCACGGCGCTTTCTCCGGTGCGGCGACGGCTGGTGATGATGGCTTTGCTGGCACCGGGCAACTTGCGCAGAAACTCGGCGATTTGGTCCCGTTCCTCAGCGGTGAGGGTTTCCAGATTGTCCCAGATCAGCAGCACCCGTCGTCCTCGCAGGGCATCCAGCAGGGCGCGGCGACGCTCGGTGGCCTCGGTGATTTTCACAATCTCGTCCTGCCCCAAGATCCGGGCAAACTCCCGACAAAAGGCATCCAGGGAGGAGAGCGCCAGGGTTTCCTGCCGCACGCCGTCTGGACTGAGCCAGGTGGTCTTGGCGGAGGCAAACAGGTAGGCATCAAACAGGGCATCCTTGCGGGCACAGTGCGCCACCTCCAGTGCCAGCGCCGTCTTGCCCATGCCGCCAATGCCATCAATGGCAACGCCCCAACCCCGCTCCTCCGGTGCCAGTGCTTCCAGGCATTGGGCCATCTCGGTTTTGCGCCCAACAAACACACTGCCATAGCGGGGCAAATTATCCGGTACGGTAGCATTGCCGCCCCCCTGCAACTGCGCTAACCGCGCCTTCAGGCTATCCACTTCCTGACGTTTCCCATCCAGTTGCACCTGTAAGTGGGCTGGAATCGTCAGATTGGTAAAGCCAGCGGCTTGGGTTTCTAAAACAGTCAGCACCATTTGAGCCGTGGTCAGCATTTGCTCTAATTCAGCCCGATCACTCATTGGCGTTCCCTTCCTGCAATCTTGCTTCCAATTCTGCCACCTGTTGCCGTTTTTCCTCTAGCTCAATGCGTAAATGGGCGGGCATTTGCAATTTGCCAAACCCAGCGGCTTGCTCCTCCAAAATTGCCAGGGAACGCCGCGCCATTGCCAGTGCTGGGGTCACCACCTCCTGATTTGTCATCACCCTGGGCAATGCCGAACTCTGCGGTTGACTAGGCAACCCCTTCCCTCCCCGCAACAACGCCACCGGGAAATCCTCCGTTGCCGTATCAAAAAACGGTGTTTGCTCTGCCTGACGCATTGTGCGGGCGCTCTCTGTCACCGTTTTGCCCAGGTGGGTCATGACGTTAGAGAGGTTGACTAGGCGATCTCCCGGTTGGTTCGCGGCTCCTTTCAGCGCCTCCAGCAGATGGTAGGTGTACAGGCTCAAGGTTTGATCGGGACGCACCCAGGAGCTTTGATTGCCCCGCGACGAGGTGAAGACTGCCCGTCCGTCTCCCTGCTTCAACGCATCCACTACCCCCTTGGGCAGCGCCGTTGGCAACCAGTCAGCAGGCAAGTCATCCTTGGCGCTTGCCATGCCCTCGGCATGACAACTATCGATAATCACCCACAACCGTTTGGCCGTCATCTGGCGTAACTTCTCGGTCAGCGTATCGGCAGCCAGGGCAGTTTGGGCAATGGACTGGCGATCGAAATCATGCTGGAGCAGGTAATAGGTATGGCTGGCAAGGTCAAACATCCCATGCCCGGAGTAGTAGAGCACGATGGTGGCGTCCGAGTCTGCGGCGGCTTTCCCTTGCAACCAGTCCAGTCCAGCCAAAATGGCGCTGCGGGTCGCGCCCTCATCATGCAATAACCGGATATGGTCGGGTGTGGAGGGATAAGCACAAAGGTTAGGGTCGATCAAAACCGCTTTCAGTGCCTGAGCATCTTTGACCGTCACCGGCAGTGACCAGCGAGCATCGACCGTTTTGCCCACGCCAATCAGCAACGCGTAACCATGGGTAAATTGTTCAGGCATTTGAGAGCAGTTCCAGCATGGCAATGGTTACATATTACCGAAACCGCAGAGCCTTGAGACTGACCGATCGCGATGATGGATTGCCCTGCAACTTTAAGGCACAGGTCTGCAATCCTGGTTGACTGACCGATCTTTTTTGTCGGTTGGGTTGAACCTAGTGAAACCCAACGCTGGTCTCTTGATCGGAAATGATTACCTGAAATAGCTAACACCAGGATTGCTCTCCGGGCGGATTGTGCAACAACTCCTGGATATTCGCTTCGATGACCCGGTAACCCACGTTGCCATTCAGCCGTTGCCGTCCCTCATTAAAAATCAGAGTAGGGCTGACAGACACCGTATGTTCTTTTACCAGGTCAAAATCTTTGGAGAGTTGGGCATAAGCCTCACCGCTATCGATCTGCTTCTGAATCATAGAAACTGGAAGTCCTAGCGCCTCTGCAATGGCAAATTGTACGTTGCGATCGGAGACATTTGCCAATTTGGTAAAAAATGCCTCCCGCAACGCCCAGGTTGCTTTTTCAAAACCCTTCTCTGAGGGTTGGATAATGCCTTTTACTTCCAGTAATTGAATCGCATGGAGAAACAAATGACAGGACATGGATGATGGGGGAACAATCTCCGTCCAAAGATCAGGATGAACGGTGATGTGATCAAACTTTTTTACAACTTCGTGAACATGGTCGCTATAACCTTTTAAGCCGCCCTTATCGCGCCAGCGATGCTCTAATTTTTCACGGGCATTACCAAAAACTGGAACGAAGTGATAGACGATCGCAATCTTGTCTCCAAAGGTTATTTGAAGCTCATTCAGGCGAATTTGCGCAATGTATGCCCAAACACAAAGGACATCAGAAAAGTAGGAGATATGAATAGGGTTCATTGGGTTTTGAGGAGAAGAAGGGAATCGCTGCCGTGATTACGATCGGAAAATCATATTTTAATTCAGCAATGCCAGAAGCTTGTCTTTACTGCTATCCACTCCTTATCCTGTCATCCTTCCGTTCTCAGAACCCGATAATACAACCATGATGGTTTGTCCATTTATCTAGGGAGGGTTTGGCGATCGCGTTGGCAAAGGCATTCGAGGAGCGCCTCGCGATGCCCTGGTTGCCGACTCGACTAATCCATGCGATCGCGTTCACTAGCCAAGCTGCGACAAGTTGGAACGATGCATCGTTGCATACAAATGGTGAGGTTGAAGGAAACACCGACGATCGCTATTACCTCTGTGGTTAGATTGGCAAAGCATTGGGGACGATTGCTTCAGGTTTTGTTTAAACGAGTTGGCTTCGTTGCGTGTGCAATTTCTTGCAGACACACTGCCCGCATATTCTTCCAGACCACATTGCGAATATGTGTTGGGTTGTTCACCACTGGAGGCGTTAGATGCGCAAGATCGCCTGTGCAGTGCTTTCCAGTGGCTGCAACAACCGGAATTGATAGGCTGACTGCCAGCAGTAATATCGCCGTATACATTAACTTTTTCATTGAAATTGAACCTCTCTTAACGTGCTATAAGTTCAACGCTGTACCAAAGCCACAGTCGGTCTTCTGCCTCTACAAAGCATATAGTTATAAAGCTATGTGTTTTGGAATTATCGAAATTGTCTATCCACATCTTGAAGGCTATCCAAACGCCTTCAAGGCTTATATCGCAGCAGTTTTTTAAGTGCAGGTTGTTGCTCTGGTTGTTGCTCTACAAGCGCTTGCGCCTTATCAAGCGGAACAACTGGCAATGGTAGGAGCATCCTTTTGGCAAGCGTTAAAAAGCGATTCCAACTACATTGAGAAGTCACAAAATATTACAGAGATACTTCACGTTCCCGCAATAGATTGCCATAGCTTCGTGCTTGCATCCATTGAAAAGAAACGAGATTAAGCAACAGCCCGATCGCAAATAACAGAACCATTAAAGCGATTTGGTGCCATGCGATCGGCTGTACCAGTGAATCAGCAATCACATGAGCTAAATTCATCACTGAATAGAAAATTGTTACCCCAAAGTGCAGCTTTCGATAGCGTTTTGAATCAGTGAAGAGCGTTGCAATTATTGCCATCATGGGGACTGTAAAAAAGCCCAACATGAGCCATAGAATCCAGGCAATAGACCCTCCTCCGTGGGCTTCCGAAATCGCCACGCTTTGGTTGTGGAACAGTGGCATCAAGCCAAGTTGGGTATGAAAGAGTGTGCCTAAGAGAAAGACTGCCCACAACGTAATAATTTTCTCTCGATGATTCACGGTCATAGTCGTTTGCTCCCTACCAGTTGTTGCGAGCCTTCCTGCTGCTTCCACACCGATCGCCCCGTGATCAGTTCCACCACATCCATGCCGTTACCAATCACACCGGGCACGCTGGGATAGCCTGCACTGGCTCCAACAAAGAAGAGATTGGGCAATTCGGTCGTATAGCCCAACCGATTCAGCCCTACCTGTTGCGGAATCAACTTGGCACCATAAATATTGCCTTGGGGTTGCCCCAGGTAATATTCACTGGTGGTTGGTGTACCGAAAACTTTCATGCGAATATAAGCATCCACGTCGGGAATTAAATCGCGAACACTGGTCATGATTTGTTGGTAGAATTCCCGCTTTTTGGCTTTGTAGGCTTTGAGATCGGTTTTGTGGAGCTGTTCAAATGGTTCATAGGGGCAGACGGTGGCAATCTCCAGAACGTGATGCCCTGGGGGAGCCATACCCGGTTCGTGGGATTTCATCGTGGGGCAAGAGAGAAAAATCCACGGATGACTGAGATCGCCCTGCAACTGTTTTTGATATTCCTGGTTGAGATTGCCCGTTGGATAGTACCAGAGATTCCAGTTGCCGATGCCATAGCGTTCAGGCTCAAAGCGACGATCTAAGCCCAGGTAAATGTTGAATGCGCTGGCTGAATATTGATAGTCGGTCAGGCGATGATGTTCACGCGGACTTAAGGCATCAGAGGGATGCATCAGACCCACGGTGAGCTTAGGATCGAGGTCGCTAATGTAGGCTTTTTTCGCGTGATAAAGATCGCCCTCGGCTGTGATGACATGTTGCACCTGGAGATCGCACACTTCAATCTGCTCCACTGGTGTTGAAAGCTGCACCACACCACCGCTGGCGGTAATTGCCTCCACAAGAGTGTCCACCAGATGTTTGAAGTGATGTTTGGGGTAGTATGCGCCTTCGGAATAGTCCCAAACGAGAGACGTGTGGGTCAGGAGGGCGATTTCATTGGGGGGTAGAGCATAATCACCGCTTTGCCCCGCCAACAGGTTTTGCAGCTTGGGTGAGAGTCCAACATGGTCATACAGATCTTGCAGTGTCCAATCTCGCTTGGAGAAAAGGTTCCAATACTTAGGTAGCTTCAACCAATCGAACCATTTTTGGTCGTACCAGTGAACGTCCTGTACCAAATGATGCATGCTTTGATGGAGTGCTCGAATCTCATCGCAGTAGCGATTGATGGCGACATGCTCTTCTGGGAACGTTGCCAGTAAGCGAGTACGCAAGGTTTCCCATCCCAGTGGAATTTTGAAGTCAACCTCAGGCGTAATCACGCGATCGATACAATCTGGATCAAGCGAGTTGAATGGAACATTACATTCAAGATAGTTGAGCAATTGATTGATCGTTTGACCAGAACCACATTGCGAAATGTAATGCACATCGGCACAAAAGCGATACTCGCCGTAATCGAAGGTGTGGCAGCAGCCACCGGGTAAATAGTGTTTTTCTAAAACGGCGACCTCATGACCCTGGCGAGCAAGACAGGCAGCGGCAGAAAGTCCGCCTAGCCCTGCGCCCAGAATGACATAATCAAAACTTTTCATTTTGTCTCCCATCGCGATCGGGTTTCGACGTTGCTAAATCAAGGGATGAATTTGAGGTGGGATGAACGGCATCTTTCCATACTTGCTGCTGTTCAGCACCACCCGCGTTTCTTTAGATTAGGTCAACAAATTGAGGAAGTTGTGAGGATAAATTGGCTAAATCCACTTTTACAAAGGGTTTATGGCTTTGCAGTCTCTAACCACGGTTCACCAAGAGTGCAGCGCCCGGAGTTGCGGTGTTTTCTTCAATTGATGCGCCTGCATCCGAGTCAAAACATCATCCAGAATCGTGACAGCTTCGGCAACAAAGGCACGTTTGTTGAGCATGACGCACTCAGCCCGCTCTGCCATTGCCGCATCCGTCATTTCTGCCCGCGAGGGAATGCCTTTTTTGACCAGACTCTCTAGCACCTGAGTCGCCCAAATCACGGGAATATGAGCGGCTTCGCAGAGCCAGAGAATTTCTTCCTGCATTTCGACCAACCGTTGATACCCAATCTCGATCGCCAAATCGCCTCTGTCAATCATCACCGCAAACGGTTGCTGAACCGCCGCTTGCACAATCAACTCTGGTAAATGATTCACAGCCTGAGGCGTTTCAATCTTCGCCATAATGGCAATCTGGCGGCGTTGATGCATCCGAGCGGCTAACTCCTGCTGGAGTTGTTTCATGTCCTCGGCAGATTGCACAAAGGAATAGCCCACAATATCGGCATGGATAGCGACAAAATCTAAATCCTGTCAATCCTTGTCCGTCAGTGGGCTGAGTTTCAAATCGGCATCACTCGCGCTTCCAATCGACCCAAAGAAGACAATCCGCAGGGCATTAAGGCCGCTTGTAAAGGGCGTAAATCCTGTCGTCGGAGCGCCAGGTAATAGGCAAGATTGAGACCACTGAGAAACTCATGGCGCTGGATCTGCGATGTTGCTCCGCAACGCTGACGCGATCGCCACTAGTCAAAAATATCCTGCCCTTCCTGAACGATCACCTGCCGCAGTTGTTGTAGGGTATTTAACAACGTACAAGGATAGAGAGATCGGACGTGGAGTAGTCAAACATCGCGCCTGCTTGAGGCTGTTCTAGAGTAGAAATCACCCACCATTTGGGAGACCAAACGTCTTTTACAGCGGTTCTCAATCGATTAAGCCACAAGTCTTTGGCTTTGATCATTGGTCATTGGTCAACTACAAGTGACGAATGACCAATGACGCTTAATTGATCTGTGGTGCACCCAACTGAAAACGGCTGTAACTGAAGGCGGGATCGATAATCCTTTGCAGGATGGGCACACCATGGACTGTCAGGACAAACGGCTGTTTGTCCCAAACGATACTGACTCCTCTGAGGCTAACTGTAGGTCAAGAATCTGAGGGACTTGTGAAGAAAACAAAGCTCACAATTTCCTCAGATTTATCGTCTACCCTCAAAGCAACGGTATTCGGAGGAGCAACGATGAAAACTGGAGAGCTTGCCCAATTCATACGTTTTTTGCAGGATGATTTGATGATTCCTGATGCCGGTCTTCAGCTTGCTTTACGGCATCCTGAGCAAAGTCCTAGCTTGTTGCCCATGATCCTTTGGCAGTATGGGCTGGTGACCCTAGCGCAGTTAAATCAGATTTTTGATTGGCTGGAACAGGCATTTCAGGTAGAACTGCGATGAACACACAAAAACGACTGGGGATTCTTACGAGTGGTGGCGACTGCCCTGGACTCAATGCCGTGATTCGAGCCGTGGTGAGCCATGCCACCCTTTCCTATGATTGGCAGGTCTTAGGGATTCCGTATGCCACTCAAGGGCTGCTGGAACGTCAGGTGATTCCGCTCCACATGCATAGTTTCGATCTACGCGGCATTGATCCACTCCTCAGCATGGGTGGAACGATCTTAGGCACCATCAACAAAGGAAATACCCTGGCTTGTATGGATGAAATCATTGCTAGCTATCAGGCATTGAAACTAGATGCATTGATTGGCATTGGCGGTGATGGCAGTATCGCCATTTTGAATCAATTGGCATTCCAGGGTCATTGGCAGTTCATTGCCATTCCAAAAACAATTGATCATGATGTGGCGCTCACAGAGCGATCGATCGGCTTCGATACGGCGGTGAATACCATTACCGATGCGCTGAATCGGCTGACGTTTACAGCGTCGAGTCACGATCGCGTGATGGTGGTAGAAGTCATGGGGCGCGAGGCGGGGCATCTGGCGTTGCACTCTGGCATTGCAGGTGGAGCCGATGTGATTTTGATTCCCGAAATCCCCTATTCTATTCAAGAGTTGTGTAGCCATTTAGCCGAACTGCGCAATCGCTGGCAACGTAAATTTGCGATCGTGGTCGTGGCAGAAGGCATTCATCCTGCCCATGACGCAACCTGTCAACCCAATCAGAAGCCATCCTGCGGTAGAGGGCAATATATTGCGGATTGTATTGCCAAAGTCAGCGACTATCCGATCGATACAAAAGTTTCTGTTTTAGGACATATTCAGCGAGGCGGTATTCCTTTGGCGCTCGATCGCTTGACGGCTGCTGCTTTTGGTAGAGCTGCGGTTGATCTGATTGCAAAAGGTCAATTCAATCAAATGGTGGCTTGGCAGAATGGACAGGTGGTTGCTGTTCCAATTAACCAGGTTTGCGATCACAGCCCGCTCGCAGTTGCCCCCTGTAGCGAGTTAGTCCAAACAGCACGCGCACTAGGCATTTATGTGGGTCAGTAAAATCCTTTAGATTACAGCAATTTAAAATCTATTCATGCTTCTTTAGTCTGTGAGGGCTTCACAAATTCCTCATCTTTGGATGAGATGCTTGTGACAACCAGGTAGCGAACACGATATCAGCCATCTCGCTAAAGAAGTGATTACAAATAGGTGCGAAAACTTTTATGAGAGACTGTCCTTGCTGTGGTTATCCGATGGTGCGCTGTTTTCGCCATCATCAAACTGCTTTTTTCTGCCGCCATTGCTGGCAAGAGATGCCAGATTTAATGCCACAGAATACCAGCGCCTTGCTAAAACAGCGATCGCTTGAGCGGTTATTCAACACCGGCTGCTCAAAATTGCCTGTTAACTTCCTGGTAGAGCAAATATTTTAAGAGCCTATCCAAAAACGACGCTTACTTTCAGCATGACTGCATCCTCTCTTGCGATCAATCACTGAGTAAGTCTAGGTTTTCAACCCTCTGGAAGGCATCTTCTGCTTTCATTCCTTGTTCGATAGCGATTTGCAGCAGCGCCACAATGGATGCACGCCTCCCGTTGTCACTAGGAGTATGAGGAGTATGGGCGAGCAGGATTAGGAAAGGGAGAAATCTTTCGCAAATTGTTGTCGTGTGAGGGGTTGTCTCAAGATCAGCCCTTCGCCACCCAAGGGATGTTTTTCATTCAAAAATTGTCCTTCAACTGAGAGATATACGTTTGCGGTTGGATCAAGACTAGTGACGGTGTAGAGGATCTGAGCCACTCGATAAATCATTGAGCTACTACCGCCGCCCTGACTAAATTCACGGGACAGGTTAACGTAGATCCCTTCTGGAGCCATGCGCAAACTCAGTAAGCGAGTGCCTACTGGAATGGCACTACTGCGATCGCCTCCCGTGGGATTGGCAAGAAGATTGATGATTCCTTCCATGAGTGCCTGCTCAGAAGACACCGCTGCATTGAGTGCAATCCGGTGAGGCACCAGGCTAATCCGTTGTCCATCGACCTTCAACCAATAACTTTCTGGTTGCAGATCCCTGGTTTGGGGTCTGTTCAAAGATGCTGATGGCTTTGTGAGTTGAGGACTCACTGCTGCTTGCGATTGTGAAGGAGCTGGCTGTGGATGTGAAGCCGCAGGCATTTTATCTGTTCTTGTTGGAGCAGCTTGCTGATTTGAAGCGGTTGGCGTTGATGCTTGCCAAGTCCACCAAACGCCTCCTCCTGCCGCTATTAACAGGAGCAGCTCAACACCAACGATCGCGCTTCGGTGAGTTGAATAAGCATCATGGGTTTTCATAGACAACTCCTGTTAAGCTGCAGCAGTTCTCAAACGGCTATAAACAATCTTCAATCTTCGCAATCTTCTTCAGGTAGACGACGTGAATTTTAGTGAGCAACTGCTGAACCCATCTCCTCGGCTGCGCGCTCATGCATCGTTTCTTGCAGGTGTTCATCATGTTGACGTTGCTGCACAACCGTTTCCCGTGCTTTTTGTTGTGCTGTTAGATCGATTTTGGTCACATTCCGATGGGATAATTCAGCTTTGGGAAGTGTCAGTGTCAGCACGCCATCTTTAAATTCAGATTGAACCTGGTCATGTTTGACAGAGACTGGCAGGGGCACTGTGCGTTGAAACTGACCATACTGCAATTCCGAACGGAAGTAGCCCTTCTCTTCGGTGCATTTCTCTTCCCGATGTTCTCCGGTAATGGAAACGGCGTTTTCGCTGACCTGAACATCCAGCTCTTTCGCTTCAATGCCAGGTACTACGGCTTTCAAAATCACGTCTTTGTCCGTTTCTTTGAGTTCGATCGCTGGTGCCCAGAGTGCGTTCTCAAGTTGGGGAAATTGATCGAACTCGCGATCACTATGTATCATTTCATCAAACAGGTGATTCATCTGGCGACGCAGCGTGTCCAGTTCTTTAAGGGGTTGCCAACGAATGAGCGACATACTGTTTTCCTCCCTGAATGCTTGTAAGGTTGTAAATTGATCAGGGCAACCTGTTTGCCCACACTCATACGGTAGACAAACAATTTGAGGAACTTGTGAGGGATTAAAAGGGGTTGAGCCGACATAACCCTAAAAAGTGCAAGATGACGCCACAAGTCTTTCTACATCGGGCTTCTGGATCAAGTCTCAGACAAGGAAAACAGTGTTGATTCTTTACGACAGAATCAGGTTTCCAGCCCACTCGGTACGATCGCATTGTCTGGTAGCGATCGCGGGTCAGGTGTCGCTTGCAACAGACAATGTAATCGAGTGGTGAGACAGTGAGACTAAAGCTTGAGGCGACATGACATGGACAATCTTCAAGACGTTTTGACCCTTGCCGCTACCGTAGTGGAATATTTTCTCTTTGCTTACGTGGCTGTCGCCTTTCTGGTCTACTCGCTGAAGTCACCCAGCGTTGTGAAACCGTTGCGTGTGGTCTCTGTTCCCCAGAAGACCTGGGAGCGATCGCTTAGCCCAACGGCATCGTTTGCAAGCATGGCTAGTTAGCGCTGAGCTGGGCGACACACTAATAGCGCGACATGAGCCTGAATGAAACGATCGTATGAGTCGAAAGCCGCTCATCTTTCTGCCCGTCAGGTCATGTTTTTGCGATCGGCAGTTCGTCCCATTGCGTGGTGTATCGTTGCGAGGGATAGCCGAGTCGTGTCTGCCAGTCTTGCTTGAGCCCCACAGCGCCATATTTAATGGCTCCAGATCCCAACTGGCGATTGATCTGGTCGAATGGCTACATGAGTTGCTGACTCTTAGCTGAGGATGGCTCATCAAAGAGGCTCGTTTGAACCAACGCTGCTTCCACGAGTTCTGGTGCCACGATCGCCGCTTTGTAGTAAGCAAACCCTGGTTTAAAGATAGCTGTCGGTGCTTTCAGTGCAGGAGGCAGTAATACCAATTCCTCAAGGTTAGGCTACAGATGGTATAAAGTAGCTATGGCGTTCAAGCAGCAGCTATGGCAGGCGTTTACAAGCTCGCTATCACCGAAACGGAAACAGACCTCAAGCACCGGCTCAGAAGCCAGAAGACCG
>NZ_PVWK01000015.1 GCF_003003795.1 Stenomitos frigidus ULC18
AACGCTTGTGCCTTACTTTTTGCAAGAACATAAGAATATTCTAGAAGCTTGGGTAAATTCTTTGCCAGAAATCTCCTAAGTGTTCTCTCCCTTTTTACCCCTTTGAAAAAACAAAGTCTATACTCTGGCAAAGTATAAAAATGAAAATCGGCTGAGAATGAACTAAAAGTTTTCTTGCTGAAATATCAGCATTTCAGACTGAGATTCATAGAAATTAATCATTTTGAGATCGCGCCTTCCGGCAACAATCGTCTTTGTGGCCAACAAGAATGGATGCCAAGGAGAACTCTCATGTCACTTGAAGGTAAAGTTGCACTGATTACGGGCAGTAGTCAGGGAATTGGTCAGGGAATTGTTTTACGTTTGGCACAAGAAGGTGCTGATGTTGTCATCAACTATCGCTCTCATCCAGAAGGTGCCGAGGAAACTCTGGAAAAGGTGAAAGCGATCGGTGGCAAATGCTACATGGCAGAGTGCCCACACTCTCGTGGTCATACAATCCAAGCCGATTTAGGCAGTGTGGTGATGGTACGGGAGCTCATCACAGAAAGCATTGAGCATTTTGGCAAGCTAGATATTTTGGTGAACAATGCTGGCATCGAAAAACACGCGCCCTTCTGGGAAGTCACTGAAGCCGATTACGATGCGGTGCTGAATGTCAATTTGAAAGGCGTGTTTTTTGCCACGCAAACCTTTGTGCAGCATCTGCTTGCAACCAAACGCCCTGGAAAGGTGATCAATATCAGTTCCGTGCATGAGGATTTACCCTTTCCCAATTTCGCCGCGTACTGCGTTAGCAAGGGTGGCATGAAAATGTTTACCCGAAATCTGGCAGTGGAATTGGGTGCACTGGGCATCACGATTAACAATGTGGCACCTGGGGCAATTGAGACACCCATTAACACTAAACTGCTCAATGACCCTGAAAAGTTGGGTGCATTGCTCAAAAATATTCCGTTGGGTCGGTTGGGGCAACCACAGGATGTTGCTTCTCTGGTGTCATTCCTGGCTTCATCCAATGCTGATTACATCACAGGCAGCACGTTTTTTGTGGATGGTGGGTTGCTTTGGAATTATCAGGAGCAGTAGTCATGGCAAATGCTCCTTTGTTTATTCCTGTGATTCTTGGCACTCCTCGCCAAGGTCGCCAGAGTGAATATGTTGCTAACTTTCTCGTGGAGCAGATTAGTCTACGAGAAGATGTGGAAACCGAATTGATTGATATTCGTACGATCGCGATCGTCACCGATGATGCAGGCGAGTCAATCAAAGATCCCCAGTTCTCTGCCACGATGGAGCGAGCTGATGGCTTAATCATTGTTGTACCAGAGTACAACCACGGCTATCCTGGTTTGCTCAAGCATGTCCTCGATACTTGCCTAAAGGAATACATTCACAAAGCCGCTGGTTTGTGCGGCGTTTCCGCCGGTCCCTTTGGTGGTACGCGAGTGATTCAAAATCTGTTACCTGTGATGCGCGAGTTGGGGCTAATGACCATCTTCTATGACCTCAACTTCGGCAATGTGCAAAAGCTGTTTGATGAATCTGGCAATTTAATCGACAAGCCGACCTACATTCGTCGCATGGAACGGTTCATGGAAGAACTGGTTTGGATGTCCACGGTGCTTCGCTATGGACGACAGGAAGTGGATTTAAGTAAGAAGCCTGCTGAAACAACGATGATTCATCATGCCAATAAACCCTGTCCTGAGCTAGCTGCTCGCACGGGGCCTGATGCCATGGATACGGTGCTTCAAGTCAGCCAGTCTACCCAAACTGACAAGGTGGAAACTACGCCATGAATGTTTTACGCCGCCATTATCCGGAATATTTGATGGAAGCTGCGGGTTTGGGACTTTTCATGATTTCTGCAAGCGTGGTCACAGCCATCCTAGAGCATCCAGCTTCATTGGTTCATCAGGCAATTACTAACCCATTGTTGCGCCGTTTGATCATTGGGGTGGCGATGGGATTAACCGCGATCGCCATCATCTATTCCCCGTGGGGTAAACAATCTGGAGCACATATCAATTCAGTCGTAACCCTTACCTTCTTCCGACTGGGCAAGATTAAACCCATGGATG
This sequence comes from Stenomitos frigidus ULC18, assembly GCF_003003795.1. Classification (GTDB taxonomy): domain Bacteria; phylum Cyanobacteriota; class Cyanobacteriia; order Leptolyngbyales; family Leptolyngbyaceae; genus Stenomitos; species Stenomitos frigidus_A. The sequence continues at coordinate 2,085 of NZ_PVWK01000015.1, forward strand.
CCCTCTTCTATATCGTGGCGCAATTTTTCGGTGCCTTGCTGGGAGTGCTATTGGCAGCAAGAATTCTGGGAGATGCGATCGCCGATCCAAACGTGAGTTATGTTGTCACGGCTCCTGGGGCGGGCGGCGCAGGCATTGCCTTTCTGGCAGAACTCATCATTTCCTTTGGGGTCATGATGATGATTCTAGTGGTTTCCAACACACCCAAACTGGCTCGCTTCACTGGGGTATTTGCAGGGATACTCATTGCAACCTACATCACGTTGGAGGCTCCGCTGTCGGGTATGAGCATGAATCCAGCCCGGACACTAGCATCGGCAATTCCGGCTCACAACTGGACAGCCATCTGGGTCTACTTTACGGCACCGTTGTTGGGGATGTTGTCAGCGTCTGAGGTTTATGTTCGGTTGAGGGGATGGAGCGCAGTCCGGTGTGCCAAACTCCACCATCATAACAATAAACGCTGTATTTTCCGCTGCGGCTATCGAGCACAGAGTATGGGTAATGGCTCGCAGCTATTGAGCGACAAATTGGTGTAGAGGTTAGTCATTTGTCGCCTGTTCTTAAATTTTCCAATGATCACTGGATGACCACCAACCAAGTATTCATCAGGAGTGAAGTATGTTTGAAAGTCTGGGGAGCATTCAGAATCCATTCGCCAGAAGTTTAACCGCAGCATTTACAACTCTCTCAGTGATTACCCTCACTTCTGCGATCGCCATTGGCGTAACAAAGTCAAAAGATGAATCTGCTTATAAGGCAGCGTTATATTCTTCCTTAATTGGGGCAGGGTGCGGTGCAGTATTTGGTTTAGCGTATACAAATCGGGGGAATCAGCCAAAAACTGCACAAGCTTTACCGGACGAACAAGCGAATCAATTGGTTGAGAATACTACCTGGAGGGATTGGCGTAACTTTGTCGTTGTTCGCAAAGTCAAAGAAAGTGAGGAAATCACATCATTCTACTTAAAACCAGAAGATAAGGGTGAAATTCCAAACTTTCAACCAGGGCAATTTCTGACGATTAAGTTAGAGATTCCTGGACAGACAAGACCTGTCATTCGTACCTATTCATTATCGGACTATCCCGAACCTTGCGATTATTACCGTTTATCGATTAAACGAGAACCGATGCCTCCAGGCTTAGATGTGATGCCAGGAATTGCCTCAAATTTTATGCATGATCATGTTCATGAAGGTTCGGTGATTCCGGCAAAGCCATCCAGCGGTAAGTTTATTCTAGAAGTGCAAACGTCTATACCCGCAGTGCTCATCAGTAATGGTGTCGGTATTACACCGATGATGAGCATGGCAAAAGCGGTGACTCGTCTCAATCCACAGCGACCCCTTTGGTTTCTGCATGGGGCGCGGGATGGCAGCTTTCATGCCTTTCGAGATGAGGTCAGGGCGATCGCAGAGCAAAACCCAATTTAACCATTCATTTTGCCTACAGTCGTCCGAGAGAGGAAGATACTGGTCATTATCACCGCACTGGCTATGTGGATGTTGACTTAATTCAATCCTTGGTCATAGAAGAAGCAGAGTATTTCCTATGTGGTTCTCCCCCATTTCTAGAATCGATTCGCGCAGGCTTAAAAGATGCTGGTGTACCCGAAAGTCAAGTCTTTTTTGAGCTGTTTACAAAGGCAAGTAAGACAGCCAGCGATCGCCCAGATGCTGAAGTTAATGGTGACAACGTTAAAGTAGCGGAGATTGTCTTTGCCCAATCAAATCAAACCATTACCTGGCAAGCTGACACAGAAAGTCTTCTCGAATTTGCTGAAGCCAATGGTTTAAACCCTCCCTACAGTTGTCGTCAAGGAATCTGTGGCACCTGCGAGTGCAAACTTCTAGAGGGTGAAGTGGAGTACCAAACAACTCCCACAGCAACCGTTGAGGACGGTTCGGTACTGATTTGCATCTCTAAACCAAAAACCGCAAAAGTTGTCCTTGACCTATAGGAGCAGGTTTAGACATCTGAGCAAAACTCTCAGCCAGCCTTCAACTTTCAATCAGATAGATCAATCATACTGACCCATCATTTCCATCTTTACTCGTGATTCTCTTCAATATGGAGCACATAAAATGGCTACAAATAACCATTACGATATCATTATCATTGGGACTGGAGCAGGGGGCGGCACCCTGGCTTATCGCCTAGCTCAAAGCGGCAAAAAAATTCTCGTACTGGAACGCGGTCCCTTTTTGCCCAGAGAGAAAGAGAACTGGGACGTGAAAACTGTGTTTAATAGCGATCGCTATCATAACTCTGAAGTCTGGTATGACAGAGACGGAAACGAACTTCACCCCGGCATGAGTTACTTTGTGGGTGGCAACACAAAAGTCTATGGTGCAGCCTTGTTTCGGCTGCGGGAAAAAGACTTTGAAGCATTCCAGCACTGCGATGGCATTTCACCAGCATGGCCCCTAAAGTACAAAGATTTTGAACCCTACTATGTAGAAGCGGAGAAACTTTATCAGGTACATGGTAAGAGTGGGGAAGACCCCACTGAGCCCTTCCGCAGTGAAGAGTTTCCCTATCCCGCTGTCAGTCATGAAACACGCATTGAAGAAGTTTCAGAGGTCTTAAAGTCTAAAGGTCTGAAGCCTTACCATACGCCCGTTGGTATTCACTTGAATGAAGCACAGCGCTATCTCAGCCAGTGTATTCGATGCAATACCTGCGATGGGTTTCCGTGCCTGGTTCATGCTAAGTCAGATGCCGAAGTCAGTACGGTTCGTCCCGTTATGGGACAGGAGAATGTGACGCTACTGACAGAAGCAAGGGTGCTGAAACTGCACACTAGCGCTTCTGGACGCGAAATCTCTAGCGTTGAGGTAGAAGTCCGTGACCCCGAATCAAGGCAGGTACAGGTGCAGCAGTTTTCTGGTGATATTGTGGTGATCGCCTGTGGTGCGGTCAACTCCTCGGTTCTCTTGCTCAAATCTGCGAATGAACAGCATCCCCATGGACTCGCTAACAGTTCTGATCTGGTCGGACGCAATTTTATGAAACACGTCCTGGGTTCCATCATTGGTGTCAGTAAAAAACCGAACCCGACCAAGTTTCAAAAAACCCTCTCCATCAATGATTTTTACTGGGGTGAGAGCGATTATGAATATCCAATGGGACAAATTCAAACACTGGGTAAAGTCAGCAAAGAAGCCTTGGAAGGCAATGCAGCCGCCTACGCACCGCTGACTCCTGAAGAGGTTGCCACGCATTCAATCGATTGGTGGCTCACGGTGGAAGATTTGCCTGATCCCAACAATCGCATTCGGGTGGATGGTGACCAAATCATTTTGGAGTATACCGAAAATAATTCGGAATCCTACGATCGCTTAGAACAGCGCTGGATCGAAATCCTCAAGTCGATTGAATGCGGTCAGTCCATTATGCCAAACTGCTCTTACTTTGTAGATGCAGGTCAAACTTATACAGGCAGACTGCCACTCAGCGGCGTTGGACATCAGGTTGGCACCTGTCGCTTTGGCGACGATCCCACGACCTCAGTGCTGGATCTCAATTGCCGCACTCACGATATTGACAACCTCTACATTACAGACGGTAGCTTCTTCTGCTCCAGTGGTGCTGTCAACCCTACTCTAACAATCATTGCCAATGCGTTACGAGTGGGCGATCATCTGATCGATCGCATGCAATAGGACATCACGGTATGGCAATTGCTTTTGGTTGGCTTACAATTTTACAACATAGTATCCTTCTTGAACTTGCGGCTGAAACTACTGTTAGCCCAACGTTGGGTCTGACTCGTTCCTCAGAAAGCTTTTTACAGGAATTCGCACTGTTTTTAAAGATTGTTCTGGAATTCATTGCCATCCTGATTATTGCCGTTTCATTGGTGGTGGCACTCCAAAAGCTGATTCGCCAAAAGCAGAAACGGTTTCAATCGACGCAGCAGGCAATTCGCTTAGAGCTTGGCATCTCTCTAGCACTTTCGCTAGAGTTTCTTCTCGCCGCCGATATCGTGAGCACAGCGGTTTCGCCAAGTTGGGATGCGATCGCACGTCTGGCTGCGATTACAGGTATCCGTACATTTCTCAACTTCTTCCTACAGAAAGAAGTGAAGGAGCTACAGGCAATGGATCAACGGCTACTGCAACAGAAGCATGAGTTGAACGCGCAAGAAAATGGTTAATCAATGGAGTCATAACAATGAAAGCATGGCAGACGATCGCTAAAATTCCTCCTGATGCATTAGTCGAAAGTAGGCTGCAACTGCATTATGCCATTCAGTTTATTGCAGCTACAGGCACGGCATTGGCAGAACCACTCCCAGACTATAGCCATACCAGTTTGGCATGGCATCCGGTTTTAGAAGTGTTTGTTGGCTCTGCCATTCAAGCACCACAGCCGTTCCAAGTGGCACTTGATCCAGTGAGACTCAAATTAATCCTCTTGAATCAGCAGAGCGAAACGATCGCTGCTTTACCATTGCCTGGAAAAACAATGGCAGCAGGGTTGAACTGGCTTCAACAAGAGCTTTCTCAACTGGGTGTCGATGGCAACAAAATTGCGTTTCTGGATTATCCCCCTGATGACTTTCCTGATCATCCCCTTGCTTACGGTGCTTCCTTTGATATCCATCAGGCATTGGCGTTGGGTGAACTGGCAAATTACTACGCCAATACCGCTCCGCTCTTTGAGGCAATCATTGCTACGACCGAGGATGCGACTGCTACCCGTATTTGGCCGCATCACTTTGATATGGCAACGCTCATCATGCTTCCCGGTATTAAAAACGGCAGCCCACTCACAGTCGGAGTGGGCTTATCGCCTGGAGATACCAACTACAACGAACCGTATTGGTATGTATCTCCCTACCCGTATCCAGATACAGCCAGCCTTCCTGCCCTCGATCGTGATGGCTTTTGGCACACTCAGCATTGGGTGGGGGCTGTACTGCCTGCTTCTCGACTCGCTGAGTCTATCAGTGCTGAAGCCCAACAGCCACAGGTTGAGGCATTCTTACAGGCTGCATTGAGAACATCAATTGCCCTCCTGAAGTCCGAATCGCCTGCTGAGGTTTGACCATGCCGACACAATTCACTAAAACATTCAAACGATTGCTCCTCGCTGTGGTTGCCTTTGCCGTGATTGTTGCAGCACCGCAACTTGAGGCAGGCTCCCAGACGTCTCGGCAGAGCGCTGCCATTCCGACTCAATTAGCTCAACTACAGACAGTGCAGAACGCTGTCGTTGCTGTAGAGTCTGTGGGCATGACGGTTTCGGATATGGATCGGGCCGTTGATTTCTACTCAAATGTCTTGTCCTTCAAGAAGATCTCTGATGTGGAAGTTCTGGGCACAGAGTATGAGCAATTGCAAGGGCTATTTGGGGTGCGGCTGCGAGTGGTAAAACTGCAACTCGGCAATGAATTGATTGAGTTGACGGAATACCTGACACCGAAAGGGCGACCGATTCCCATTGACTCACGCAGTAACGATCGCTGGTTTCAACATATTGCGATCGCAGTGAGCGATATGGACAAAGCCTACCAACACTTACGCAAATACAAAGTACAATATGCGTCCACCGCTCCCCAGCGCATTCCTGATTCCAACAAAGCTGCCGCAGGCATTCGTGCGTTTTACTTTAAAGATCCAGACGGGCACAATTTAGAGATTATTTACTTTCCGCCTGGAAAGGGCGATCCGAAATGGCAGAAACCAACAAAGCAGATCTTTTTGGGCATTGACCACACGGCGATCGTGGTCTCCAACACAGCCGCCAGCCTCAAGTTCTACCGGGATTTGCTCGGTCTACAAGTGGCAGGGGAAAGCATGAATTACGGCACCGAGCAGGAACATCTCAACAATGTGCAAGGCGCACAATTACACATTACCGGGCTGCGCTCTCCCGCTGGACCCGGCATTGAGTTTTTGGAATACCTGGAACCAAAGGATGGGCGATCGCTCCCTATAGATGCCAAACCGAATGATTTGCTGCATTGGCAAACGACGTTGGTGGTGAAGGATATAGAGGCGATCGCCCAACGGTTACGCCTGAACCAATCCACTTTTGTTTCTCCCAGCATTGTCACTATTCCGGAAAAAGCCTTGGGTTTCAAAAAAGGAGTTCTCGTTAGAGACCCCGATGGTCATACGATGCGATTGGTTGAGAAGTAGAAAAAGGGGTTTTTCCAATAGGAAATGTCTGTCAAATGGCTTCTTCCTATTTAATATCAGCTTCTCATTCCTTCTTCAGCAAAGCTTTAGCTAATCCATTCTTGTTTTCAGGCGAGTTTCAGATAGTTGGAATTTAATCATAGTCAGACTTCAAGCAATACGCTCTTCCAAGGAGATGACTATGCAATTTCGCAACCTTGCCATTGGCACAGTTTTAGCGATCGCTACCGCCGTAGGCACCCAATCTGCTGCCTTATCCTTTAACTTCCGAGTACCCACTCATCCAACTTTATCTGAAGTTGCCGCACCGAGGGCAAACATGCCCCAGACAAGCAACGCCACTCGATTCAAAGTTCGCATTGAAAACATCTCAATCACGAATAGCTTTACCGCTTCCAACGGGGCAAAGTGGACACTCGACTTCTCTCCTGGGGTCTGGTTGATCTCAAACAACGATGCTCCGCTGTTTACAGTGGGTCAGAAAGACCGAGGACAGGGCATTGAAGCGATCGCGGAAGATGGCGATCCAACGAATCTGGCAAAAGCGTTACAGAGCCAAAAGGGTGTGCAATCCAGCGGTATCTTCAACACCGCAGTGGGTGCCGCAAAGGCGGGTGGCATCCGTCCTGGTCAAGTATTTGAGTTTACGGTCACAGCATCCCCAGGGCAAAAGCTATCGCTTGTCACTATGTTTGGACAATCCAATGATTGGTTCTACGCGCCACAATCAGGAATCGCGCTCTTTGATGCGAGCGGTAAACCCATTCAGGGTGACGTTACCCCCCAAATGAGTCTCTGGAATGCGGGCACCGAAGTGGATGAAGAACCTGGCATTGGACCCAATCAAGGTCCCCGTCAAAAGGCTCCCAATACAGGCGTAGATGAAAATGGCATGGTGCAAGCAGTACAGGATCAAGCTGCCTATGCACAGACGAGTCAAGTGATGCGGGTCACCATCACACCAGAACGCTAAGGAATGAGAATTAAATAAGATACGGATTTGTCGTAGGGGCGCACGGTTGTGCGCCCTCCGGCGAATCTAATTTGTGGAAGTTATTTAATTCGTGATCCTAAGCAATGCAGATTGATGAAGCTGGGCATTCTCGTGCGAGTACGACATAAGAATGCCCATGCACAGAGTTTGCATTCCCGAAGCTATTTAATTCAAACCTTTGATCATACCGAAATAGGAGCTATTCATCATGAAAACGCTGATTCATGGCATTGCAGTGGCACTGGCTTTGTCTACATTCGTTCCGACTATTCACGCTCAAGTGCTCAATAGTAGAGAAACAGCGATTGTGGCTCAGGCTCAAGTTGTCAATAAGAAGGCGCTGACCTTGGAAGGCGCGAAGACCGTGATTGCAGCTGCGATCGCGGCTGCCAAACAAAAGCAAGCACCCGGAGGCGCGATCGCCGTTGTTGATGATGGTGGAACCTTAGTTGCGCTAGAACGGCTAGACAACACCTTTGGAGCGGCAGCGAATGTTTCCATCGGCAAAGCCCGTACCGCTGCAATTTTCAAACACCCCACCAAGTTTTTTGAAGATGCCATCAGAAATGGTCGCACTTCACTGGTTGCGATGGCAGACTTCACACCATTGCAAGGGGGGGTGCTGATTGAAGTGGATGGTCAGATCATTGGCGCGATTGGAGTCAGTGGTACTGCCAGTGCTCAACAAGACGAAGACATCGCGATCGCTGGTGCCAATGCCATCAAGTAATCGTTGATCATGGGTCGCAATACATTTTTTGATTACTGGAGATTGATTATGAAACATCGAATTCCATTTCTCTTGCTTTCCATTATGACGGCATTGGTAGTTCAATCTGCTAGAACTGTTGCCCAAGTCACGGCTGATGTCCCGGCGGGAAATCCGGTCGCTGTGATTAATTTAGCAACATCCGCAGGCACGCAATTGATCAAAGGTCAGTGGCGTTATAGCGATGCCAACATCGTCCCGGCTGATTTCCGAGGTCCCGGTGCAGATCGCAAAGCATCAGGAGCACCGAATAAAACCTACGACATTACGCCTCATGCGGGTGTGATGAATTTTGATGATTCTCAATGGGAAGCGATCGCTCCTGATACCCTTGATCAGCGCCGCTGCGCTGGAAAACTCTGTTTCAATTGGTATCGCCTTAACCTGACCATTCCACAAAAAGTTGGCAACTTTGATCCCACAGGCGCTGATATCGTGTTTGAAATTGTGGTCGATGACTATGCCGAGGTCTGGGTCAACGGACAATTACCATTGGTCTTGGGGCAAACGGGTGGGTCACTAATCAAGGGCTACAATGCACCGAATCGAGTCTTGGTGGCACGTAATGTCAAGCCAGGACAGCAGTTTCAGCTTGCGGTGTTTGGTGCCAATGGTCCTCTTTCCAATCCACCAAGCAATTTCATCTGGATTCGATCGGCGACTCTAGATTTCTACAAGCCCTCGGTGATTGGCAAACTTCCAGACAATGCCAGCCTTAAAATTGATCGACTGGATCCGGCATTGGATGCGATCGTCCCCCCCAACACCAAGCTCGAAAAGCTCGCCACTGGCTTTCAATTCACCGAAGGTCCAGTTTGGATAAAGGATGGCGGCTACCTGCTGTTCAGTGATCCAAACGCGAACACGATTTATCGCTGGTTAACCGATGGTCAAGTTTCCGTCTTTCGCACCAAAAGCGGTTATACAGGGGTAGATATCGGTGAATATAAACAACCTGGCTCTAACGGGCTGACGCTCGACAAAGAGGGTCGGTTAACCATCAACGAACATGGCAATCGGCGCATCACCCGCTTGGAAAAGAATGGGGTGCTAACGGTACTTGCCGATCGCTACGAAGGAAAACGTCTCAACAGCCCGAATGATCTGGTTTATCGCTCAGATGGTGCCCTGTTCTTTACCGATCCACCGTTTGGCTTACCGAAAGTGTTTGAAGATTCCCGTAAGGAGCTACCTTACAGCGGTGTGTATTGCCTCAACAATGGCAAGCTCAAACGACTCACCAAAGAGTTGAATGGGCCCAACGGCATTGCCTTCTCACCCGATGAGAAGTATCTGTACGTGGGTAATTGGGATGAGAAGTTCAAGGTCGTCATGCGGTACGAGGTTAATCCCGATTGCAGTGTGTCCAACGGCAAGGTGTTCTATGACATGACGAAAGCGCCAGGGGAGGACGCGATCGATGGCATTAAAGTCGATCAGCAAGGCAACCTCTATGTTTCTGGACCTGGCGGCTTGTGGATTTTATCACCCCAAGGAAAGCATCTGGGCACGATCGTCGGTTCCGAACATCCTCACAACCTTACCTGGGGTGATGCCGATGGCAAAACGCTGTATTTAGCAGCCCAAACCAGCATCTACCGGATTCGGTTAAATATTCCCGGCATTCATCCCTAGAATGTCTTTAGAACAAATGTGAAGAGTGCTTGCTTTTCAGCAATCAATCAACAATATTGAGCTTGTCTAAGCTATAGAGCTTATCTGAGCCGGACTAAGCAATGGTTACGATCCCGGGCTATCAAGTTGTTGAGCAGTTGTATGAAAGTCCCCGATCGTTCATCTACCGGGGGGTGCGCGAATCCGATCGCCTCCCGGTGATCTTGAAGACACTGAAGCAAGAGTATCCCTCTCCAGAGGCGATCGCGCGCTTGCGGTTGGAATACACTATTACCCACAGCCTGGATCTGGCAGGGGTGGTTAAAGCCTATAGCTTGGAGTCTTACGCTCGTGGACTGGCGATCGTTTTGGAGGACTTTGGGGGTGTCGCTCTGAGTCACTTGCTACAGCAGCGATCGTTTACCCTGGTCGAGGTTCTCAACCTGGCGATTCAAACCACCCAAATCCTGGGTGACATCCACCCGAAAAACATCATCCACAAGGACATCAACCCATCTAACATTGCTTTCAATCTAACGACAGGACAGGTCAAAATCATTGATTTTGGCATTGCCGCTATCTTGTCGCGAGAAAACCCGACTTTGAGTAACCCTAAGGTGATCGAGGGCACCCTCGCCTATTATGTCTCCAGAGCAAACGGGTCGCATGAACCGGGTGATGGATTACCGCACGGATTTCTATTCCCTGGGAGCCATGCTGTATCAGTTGTTATGCGATCGCCTACCCTTTGTCACCAACGATGCCTTGGAAATGGTGCATTGTCACATTGCTAAACAGCCAATGCCACCCAAGACAATCAACCCCGCAATCCCGGTAGTGGTCTCTGACCTGGTGATGAGGCTCCTGGCAAAAGTTGCCGAAGATCGGTATCAGAGTGCCTGGGGCATTCAGGCAGATTTGCAACGTTGCTTGCAGCAGTTGCAAACTCACGGCAAGGTTGCTGCCTTTCCCCTGGCTGAGCACGATCGGTCTGACCGCTTCCAAATTCCCCAAAAGCTATATGGCAGAGAAGCAGACGTAAAGACGTTGTTGACAGCTTATGAGCGGATTGCCAACGGCAGTTGTGAACTGATCCTGGTATCTGGTCATGCAGGCATTGGCAAGTCAGCCTTAGTCCAGGAACTTTACCGACCCATGACCCAGCAACGGGGTTATTTGATCGCTGGAAAATTCGACCCGTTTCACCGCGACAAACCTTATACCTCCCTGATTGCAGCTTTTCGTGACCTGATTCGTCAACTCCTGTCTGAAACGGCAGAGGAGATTACCCGCTGGCGAGAGCACCTATTACTGGCTCTGGGAGACAATGGTCAGATCATCATCGACGCAATCCCTGAAGTGCAGCTCATTCTGGGTGAACAGCCTGCTGTGCCCGATCTGCCTCCAACCGCAGCCGAAAATCGCTTTAATCTTGCCTTACAAAATTTTGTCCGGGTGTTTACTCAACCCGATCATCCCCTAGTCATTTTTCTGGATGATGTACAGTGGGCTGATCTCGCCTCTCTCAAGTTGATTCAGCGCTTGATTACCGCTCCAGATCGTCAATACCTGATGGTGATTGGTGCCTATCGAGACAATGAAGTCACGGCAAGCCATCCCCTCATGACAACGCTGAATCAAGTCCAACAGGCAGGAGTTTCAAGCCATGCCATTACCCTTTCAGCATTGCAGATTGCCCATGTGAATCAACTGATTGCTGATACGGTCAACTGTGAATTAGCGGAGGCATTGCCTCTGGCAGAACTGCTGATGCAAAAGACGGATGGCAATCCATTTTTGTCGAATGAGCTACTGAAATCCCTTTACCAGGAAGAGTACCTTAATTTTGATCCACAGCAGGGGCGATGGTTGTGGGATCTGAATGCAATTCAGGCTGCCCAGCTAACAGATAATGTGGTGGAGTTGATGGTTGGTAAAATTCAAAAGCTACCATCCCTTGCTCAACAACGCCTGACGTTGGCGGCTTGCATTGGCTACCAGTTTGATTTAGGGACTCTAGCGATCGTCAGTGAACAGTCCCTCACGGAAGCGGCGGCTGATCTGTGGGACGCGCTACAAGCTGTTCTGATTGTGCCGATCGGGAATGATTACAGGCTCTTCCAGTCGGTCAATCTCATGGAACATGAATCGATCAATGGGCTGAAGCAGCAGACAAGTTTCCATTCCTCTCCCGCCTATCGCTTTGCCCACGATCGGGTGCGGCAAGCAGCCTATGCGCTCATTTCTGAAGCTCAACGGAAACCAATTCATCTCAAAGTGGGACAATTGCTGTGGCAAGCCACGCCAGCAGACGGCTTAGAAAGCAACGTTTTTGACATTGTTAACCACCTGAATGTTGGCTTAGATTTAATTCTGGATCAGACCCAGAAGCATGAATTAGCCGCACTCAATTTACTGACGGGTCAGTCTGCTCAGGCATCCGTCGCCTATGAAACTGCTGCCAACTATTTAACGATTGGTCGTCGCTTGCTAAGTGCCACCAGTTGGAGTCAGGCTTATGAGTTGACGCTGGCTCTGTATGTGACCTCGACAGAAGTTGCCTACCTGTGCAGCGACTTCGAGCAAATGGAAGCGCTGGCAGCAGTGGTGTTGCAACAGACCAACGCCCCACTCGATCAGGTGACGATTTACCAAATCCAAATGCGGGCTTGCATCACCCAGGGCCGCATGGCGGAGGCGATCGCGATCGCCCTCAAGGCGCTGAGCCTTCTGGACGTTCCTATTCCACCTAATCCTGCGCTGACCGACATTGTGGAACAAGCCACGCAAACGAAACGGGCCTTGGCAGGAAAGGCGGTTGAAGATCTGCTTCAGCTACCCAAGATGACTGATCCGCTGAAACTGGCTGCCATGAAGACGATCGCTTGCGTCTGCACACCCACTTACTTCACCGCGCCTCATCTGTGGCAACTGATGGTGTTCCAAAAAATGCAGCTCTCCCTGCAATATGGCAACGCACCGGGTTCAGCCTTTGGCTATGCCGACTATGGCATGGTGCTTTGTGGCGTTGAAGATAACTTGGATCAAGGCTATCAGTTTGCTCAGCTGGCATCCCATCTCCTGCCCCAACTGAATGCTAAAGAATTTGTTCCCAAAACCTTGCTTCTGGTCAATATCTACCTGCGCCATTGGAAAGAGCATCTTCGGGAAACCCTAGACCCGCTCTTGGATGCCTATCAGCAGGGCTTAGAAACGGGAGATTTGGAATACGCTACGGCGGCGATCGCCTTTCGGTTTTACCATGCCTATTTAGTGGGCAAGCCGTTGCCAGAGCTGGACGCGGAAATGGCTACCTATGCAGAGACAATTCGTCAGTTCAACCAACCACGGGCTGTGAATTTAACCAGCATTTACCATCAAGCCATTTTAAATTTGATGGAGCGATCCGCGCATCCCTGTGCTTTAGTCGGTACCAGCTATAACGAAATTGAACAGTTGCCCCAGCATCTTGCCAGAAACGATCGAAGTACGCTGTTTCATCTGTATCTCAACAAGCTGATGCTGCATTACTGGTTTCAGGATTATACCCAGGCGACTCAAGCTGCCGCCACTGCAACCCAACTTTTAAGCGATGGGGCGATGGGTCTGCTGGTGGTTCCCATTGCTTACTTTTATGATGCCCTGGCGCATCTTGCCATTTTTGCAGATGGCTCCCCAGATGAACAACAGCAAATCCTGGACAAGGTTGCCAGTAATCAGCAGAAAATGCAGCATTGGGCAGACCATGCGCCGATGAACTATCAGCACAAGTTTGAACTCGTAGAAGCTGAACGCTACCGCATTCTGGGAAACCCCCTGGCAGCGATGGAAGCCTACGATCGTGCTATTGACCTGGCTACTCAGCATCACTATCGCCAGGAAGCAGCCCTGGCGAACGAATTAGCGGCTAAGTTCTACTTAGACAGAGGACAAAGCAAAGTCGCCCCAGTTTACTTACTAGAGGCTCACTATACCTATCAGCAATGGGGAGCTGTTGCTAAGGTCAAGGATTTAGAGCAACGCTATCCCCAGCTTTTGAGCGATCGTCCCACACGCAGCCAATCCAGTACCCTCAGTCAGGTTCGAGCTACTTCGCCAGACACCTCCAGCAGCACCGAATCTGCCGTTCTGGATCTGGACACGCTTATGAAAGCGGCTCAAACGCTTGCAAGTGAAATTGTGCTGGATCAATTGCTGGCCAATTTGATGAAGATTTTGCTGGAAAATGCTGGTGCTGAGCGGGGCTACTTAATTTTAGAAACCCAGGGCAAACTGCTGATTGAGGCCGAGCGCGTGATCCATCATGCGGCTACGGCAGATACGCCTCAAGAACAGGTGGCGGTCTTACAATCCCTTCCACTTGAAGATGCCATCACCTCACATCGTCCTCTTGCCATCAAAATTATCCATTATGTGGTTCGTACCCATGAAAGCGTCGTCCTCAACCATGCGACTCAGGACGGTACGTTCACCCAGGATCCCTATATCATCCAGTATCAGCCCAAGTCTATCCTCTGCACTCCGTTGATGCATCAGGGCAAACTCTCCGGTATTCTCTATGTGGAAAACAATCTCACGATCGATGCCTTTACGCCTGAGCGTCTGGAGGTCTTACAACTCCTTTCAGTCCAGGCGGCGATCGCGCTTGAAAATGCTCGCTTGTACCACCAGTTAGAACAGCGGGTACAGGAACGAACGGCAGAACTCTTCCGAGCCAATCAGCAACTCCAGGAAAATGAGCAGCAAATCTTGCAAGCTCTGGAAAAAGAGCGGGAACTCAATTTGCTCAAGTCGAAATTTGTTTCCATGGTGTCCCACGAATTCCGCAATCCCATGACGACCATTGGCGGTTGTGCCAAGGCGCTGCAAAATCCCAATCGTCATCTGCAAGAAGCCCAGAAAGAGACTTACTTTAAACTGATTCAAGACTCGATCACTGATATGCTGCGACTGCTGGATGAAGTTCTGGTACTGGGTAGAACCGAAGCCGGAGGGCTGCAATACAACCCGAAACCTATGAACCTGAAACAGTTCTGCCAGGGACTGACCGAAACTCTACAGGTAAATCTCAGCGAACAGCAGACTCTGACCCTCACCTATCAGGGAGAAGACAACCAGGTCACGATGGACAGTACCTTGATGCAGCATATCCTGAGCAATCTACTCTCCAATGCTATCAAGTATTCTCCCCAGGGTGGGCAGATTCGCTTTGATGTAACCTGTGAGAGAACGATGGCAACCTTTCAAATTCAGGATCAGGGCATTGGTATTCCGTCTAAAGACCAGGAACGATTGTTTGAAACCTTCCACCGGTCCAGCAATGTTGGCGAAATTCAGGGAACAGGGTTAGGACTCGCGATCGTCAAACGATGCGTTGATTTGCACCAGGGACAAATTCATCTAGCCAGTGAAATGAACGTTGGCACAACTGTGACAGTGATGTTGCCAGTCGCTTCCGATTGACAAGAGTCATGCTTTCAAGCGGTTGCATTGCCCAAGCCTGGACAGTTGCAGAAGTATTGCGCGCCTGATTTGCAACCAAGAAAGTTTAGGAGTGGAAATAGTCTAGCTTCCACTCCTTTCTGCTCTTTCTATGCCCGCTGCGGCATTTCACTCACAATTGCACCGTTGCATTGCCGTTCATCAAATTCTAAGCTTGCCCTCAGTCTTTCTACTGATTTATGAGTCGATACTTCAGTTAGCAAATGACTCTGCTAACCGAATCCCTGAGCATGGAGTACTCCCCGCTATGGCAACTACAACCGCAGAAGAGCAACGATTAGAAGCAGCGGTCGCCCACACCGCCCACTGGCGCAGATGGGGACCCTACGTGAGCGATCGCCAGTGGGGAACGGTACGCGAAGACTATAGCCCTTATGGTTCCGCCTGGGACTACTTCACGCATGAACAGGCACGTTCGCGGGCGTACCGCTGGGGTGAAGATGGCTTATTGGGTATTTCCGATAACCATCAACGACTCTGTTTTGCGATCGCCCTTTGGAATGGGGAAGATCCCATCTTGAAAGAACGCCTGTTTGGGCTGACAGGCAATGAAGGCAATCATGGAGAGGATGTTAAAGAATACTATTTTTATCTAGACAATACTCCAACACATTCCTATATGAAAGCGCTTTATAAGTACCCACATAAAGCCTTTCCCTATGAGCAACTGGTAGCAGAAAATCGTCGCCGCGATCGTCATCAACCAGAGTTTGAATTGCTTGATACTGGAGTGCTTGATGAAAATCGCTATTTCGATGTGTTTGTGGAATATGCCAAGCGATCGGCTGAGGACATGCTGATCCAAATTACCGTCATCAATCGCGGGTCAGAAGCAAAAACGCTGCATTTGCTACCAACCCTCTGGTTCCGCAATACCTGGTCGTGGAATAGTGAACTAGAGAAGCCAACCTTACAAGCACTTCATTCTGATGATGATGGCACGCTGATTGAAGCCTTTCATCCTACGTTAGGGAAACGATGGTTTTATGCTCAAGGGAACGCAGACGTTCTCTTTACAGAAAATGAGACCAATCATGAGCGCCTCTTTGGACTGCCAAATGCTTCTCCCTATGTGAAAGATGGCATTAATGATTACGTTGTCAAGGGTTGTAAGGGGGCAGTGAACCCCAACCAAATCGGTACAAAGGCTGCTGCACATTACATCTTCACACTTTCCCCTGGAGAGACAAGGGCGTGGTTCAAATGAAGGTAACAGATTGGAAGAACTCGGTGTAATGTGAAGGGTCGTCTCCTTAGCCCTAAGTTGAACCCATCGCATGAGTCTCAGCCGATCAATCGCAGCCAGCCTATCCCCTGATACCCGCCAGAAATTGGCGATTGAGGTCTTGGCAAAATCGCAGCCCGTTAGCCAACTTGCGGCTGCACATCAAGTCAGTCGCAAGTTTCTGTACGAGCAAGGTCAAAAAGCAAAGACGGCAATGGATGCGACCTTTGAGCGGACATCCAGCGACGACGACGTGCTATTCCATCTGCCCGTGACGAAAACTTGGTTGTCTCAGCTCATCCTGGGATTGGTGCTGATCTGCCATAGTTCCTATCGCGGAGTCGTCGAACTGTTGCGCGATCTATTTGACGTATCCATCAGCGTTGGAACGATCCACAATCGCCTTCAGTCCGCTGCGGCAACGGCATCTGAGATCAATCAAGGACAAGATTTGTCTGGAATCCAGGTCGGACTTCACGACGAAAGCTTCCAAGGGTCTCAACCGGTGTTGGCTGGAGTTGATGCCGCCTCAACTTACTGCTACTTACTTCAAGGTGTGGAACACCGCGATGGAGAGACTTGGGGCTGGCATTTGCTCGATGTGATGGAGCAAGGATTTCAGCCCGATTTCACGATTGCAGATGCTGGGGCAGGATTGAGAGCCGGTCAGAAAGCCGTTCTGCCTGATATTCCTTGTCATGGTGACGTCTTTCATCTTCAGCAACAGTTTGAAACCGTTGTTAACATCCTGAACCGACAAGCCGCTGGAGCTACGTCTAAACGATTAAAACTTGAGCAGAAGCTTGCCCAAGCTCAACTTAAGGGTCAGAACACTCGTTCTCTCCAAGGCAAGTTGAACGTCGTGCATCAACTTGAGCAGAAGCTCGTCCGGTTGGCGACTGAGGTCAAAACCTTGTTGCAGTGGATGTCGCATGATGTCCTTGAACTCGCGGGTCCACTGTTGGCAGTCCGCCAGGAACTGTTTGACTTCATCGTCACTGAACTCCAACAGCGGGAGTGTAAAGCGCATCCTCAGCTTCAGACGCTGTGCAAATCCTTACACCATCAGCGGGATCAAGTACTCGCGTTTGCAGGTCTGCTCGACCAAAAGCTGGCGAAGATGGCGCTGGGCTTTGACGTGCCGTTGCAAACCGTGCGCGATGTTTGCTTGCTCAATCGTAAATCGCCCACCTCGAATCCTTACTGGGAGCGTTGGAATCAATTACACGCTCAACTCTCGGGGAAATTCCACGCGGTGATGGAGGCAGTGAGTGCAGCGCTCAAACAAATCCCCAGAGCCAGTTCTCTGGTCGAAAATCTCAATTCTCGCTTACGCGACTACTTTTTCCTGCGTCGAACGTTGGGTAAACCTTATTTGGGATTGCTCCAATTTTTCCTCAACCACCGCTGTTTCATCCGCAGTGCAGTCCCGGAGCGAGTCGGCAAAAGTCCGAAGCAGTTGATGACGAGTGCGAGTCATCCTCACTGGCTGGAGCTGTTAGGGTTCCAGATCTTCCGACAAGCTTAACTCGACCAGCCCATGCGATTCAGAGCATCCTCGAAATGAGGGTCTAATTTGTGGTGCCACTGCTACCTTAAAACTGCCATTTTTGAACCATGCCCAGAAACACAAGTTTGCTGGCATCCGCACCCAGGTGAGAAAGCTCTTGCTGCAGCCAGTGAAGCCCCTCCACCATTGTTTTTCCAGCCAACGGTAAGGTGATGGTCGTTTCACTCTGCTGATCCAACAGCATTAATGTGAGACTGACTGGATCAAGTGCCACTTGAAAGGGTGTTGTTGCTCGAATCGCAGCACCAACAAAGACGTCTAAACCCGAATGCCATGCCAAACTGGTGTGGCTATAGTCTGGGAGTGCTTCTGCCAAGGCTGCACCCGTTGCGGCAAGCAATTGAATGGCATAATGCAGTTGCAGCCTACTTTCTACTAACTCGTGAGGAGAGATTTTAGCGATTGCCTGCCATGTGTTCATTGTTTTTACTCCGTTGATTCATCATTTTCTTGCGCTTCCAATGCATGTTTCTGTTGGAGTATCCGTTGATCCATCGCCTGTAGCGCCCGCACTTCTTTCTGTAGAAGAAGTTGAGAAATGTCCGGATACCTCTGATGCTAGCCAACTTGGCGATCGCGTCCCAACTGGGTGAAACTGTTGTCCCCACCATAGCGGCAGCGAGTAGAAACGCTAACGCTAGTACACACTCTTAACACGGTTTTCGGCTCGACTACTCATGCCACTCCGTTCTTCTAATCTGCACTCTGCACTCTGGTGCTACGATGCCGTTGGGGTCAAGAAAAGCGGTTCCAGCAGGAATCTGTTGCTTGTTCTGATCAGGAGAAACGCCCCTCAGTGTTGTGCTGCTGTCTTGTAGGAGCCCGAATGAAGCCTCTAAAAATTGCCCTCTGGAGTGAGTTGAGCGATCGCAAACCCATCCCGGTTCTGGTTGAAGGCATCGACCTGGTGATTATCCGTTGGGATGAGCAGGTGTCTGTGCTGTACGGACGCTGCAAACATCGCGGCGCGCTCATGGCGGATGGCGTGGTCGAGGGCGACAATATCATCTGCGGCGTTCACGGGTGGGACTATCGCCTGGCCAGTGGAGTGAGCGCTTACAACAACAGCGAAGCGCTGGACAAGTTTCAGTCCTGGGTTGAAGCTGATGGACTGTATGTGGATGTGGATGAAATCCTTGCCTGGAAGCATCAGCATCCCCAGCCCTATGATCGCACCGCCTATCAGGGAGCCTACGCCGACCTGCACGGCACGATCGAGGAACCCAGCACCCAGTACATTCATCAACTTGCCAGGGAGGGATTGAGCAAAGTTGGGCATCATGGCCCGGTGGCGGCGATGGGCGTTCCGGCACCGACCTTGCCGCAGTGGGATGACTTACAGTTTGTCACCGCCCAACTGGCTCGCCTGCCTCAGCTCGATGATGTCAGTGTTGGCACAGAACTGGTGATTGGTCCCAGGGCGAAGCAACCGCTGAAACTGGACATCCCCCTCTTTGTGTCGGACATGAGCTTTGGGGCGCTATCAGAGGAAGCAAAAGTTGCTCTGGCAAAAGGCGCAGAGCTAGCAGGCACGGGCATTTGTTCTGGTGAAGGGGGGATGTTGCCAGAGGAACAGGCAGCAAATGGTCGTTATTTCTATGAACTGGCTTCGGCACTAGGGCAAACGCACACGTTTCTTAACACGCTAGGGGTAACACAATCTATACCTACGCAACGCTAAAGCCGTCAATTTTGTTCGCAATAAGCTCTGCTTGATGAGACCATTTGCAATAAAGTAGCCAGAATTGGCGCTTATTGAGATATGTACTTTTGTATGCGTTCGCCCTAGCTTCGGCACGGTTTGGCTTTTCGCTGGACAAGCTAATGCAAGTGCAAGCGTTTCATTTCAAGTGTGGTCAGGGTGCCAAGACGGGCACGGGCGGACATCTCCCTGGGAACAAAGTGAAAGGTCGCATTGCGGCAGTGCGGGAGTTGCCGGAAGGACAAGCGGCCGTGTCGCCACCGCGCTTTCCCGATTGGGACTCGGTGACAGACTTTAAGAAATTTGCGGCGACCGTGCGCGATACCACTGGTGGGATTCCGATCGGGGTGAAGCTTTCGGCTCAACACATCGAATTCGACATTGATGCGGCGCTGGAAATCGGGGTGGATTACATCATCCTGGACGGACGCGGCGGTGGCACGGGGGCGGCTCCCCTGCTATTCCGCAACAACATTTCGGTGCCCACCATTCCAGCTCTCGCCCGTGCCCGTCGTCATCTAGACAAGCGTGGTGCCAAGGACGTGACGCTGATTGTGACCGGAGGGCTACGCACCCCTGCGGATTTTGCCAAAGCACTGGCACTGGGAGCCGATGGCGTTGCCCTCTCGAATGCCGCAATTCAGGCGATCGGGTGTTTGGGCATGCGGGCGTGTCATACAGATAATTGTCCAGTGGGGATTGCCACGCAGCAAGAGAGTTTGCGATCGCGCCTGATCATTGACGAAGCGGCTCAGCGCCTCGAGCGCTTTTTCCGTGCCTCGACTGAACTGATGCAAGTCCTTGCCCGTGCCTGTGGACATACTCACCTCAACCAGTTCTGCGCCGATGACCTCACCACCTGGCATCGAGAGATGGCGTACCTGTCTGGTGTTTCCTACGCCGGAGTCACGCCGTTGTCGTAGAACGTTGTCGTAGAAATTGTCAGCCTACTCGCGCGAGGATCTCCCCATGACCGCACCCTCCACTCAATGGTTTCGAGTTGCAGCTTTGGATGAACTCCCCGAAGGACGGGTGAAAACCGTCGTTGCCGGACATAAAAGTCTGGCGCTGACCCACTATCACGATCAGTATGGAGCGCTCGATAACCGCTGCCCCCATCAAGGTGGTCCGCTCGGCGAAGGCGCGATTGAAAACGGACTGTTGCGCTGTCCCTGGCATGGCTGGGACTATTGTCCGCTCACTGGAAAGCCGCCTGGAAACCTGGCGGTGGATGATGCCCTCGAAACCTTTCCAGTGGAAGTGCGGACCGATGGCATCTACGTTGAACTTCCTGACGAAGCGCCTCACCTTCGCACCATTACCGACGTGATGGCAGAGACCATGGTGAACTGGGGCATTACCCATGTGTTTGGCATGGTCGGTCACTCTAACTTGGGCTTAGCCGATGCCTTGCGACGACAGGAACAGCAGGGAAAATTGACCTTTATCGGCATTCGCCACGAGGGCGCGGGTGCCTTTGCTGCGTCTGCCTATGCCAAGCTCACAGGTAAGCCTGCTGCCTGCCTCACGATCGCTGGTCCCGGTGCCACCAATCTGCTCACGGGTCTGTGGGATGCCAAGGTCGATCGCGCTCCAATTCTGGCGCTCACGGGTCAGGTGAACTCTCAGGTACTGGGCACTGGCAACTTCCAGGAGTGCGATCTAGCCGCTGCCTTCAGCGGCGTTGCTGCTTGGAGTAGCACCGTTCTCAGCCACAGCCAGCATGCCGAGTTGATGACGCTTGCCATCAAACACGCCCTGCTGGAACGCGATGTCTCGCACCTGATCTTCCCGGATGAGATCCAAACCCAGCCTGCCGCAGAAAAGGCCAAAGCCTCCAATCCGACCGGTCGCATCACCCCGCTGCAAATCGCGCCACCCCCGGATTCTCTGGCGAGTGCTGTGGAGCACCTCAAGCAAGCCAAGCGTCCGGTGATCATCGTCGGCCATGGGGCGCGGTTCAATATGCCTGCGGTCATTGCACTGGCAGAACGGCTCCATGCCCCCGTTTTGACTACCTTTAAGGGCAAAGGGCAGATTTCCGATCGCCATCCCCTCGGTTGTGGCGTGCTGGGTCGCAGTGGCACGCCGATCGCCAGTTGGTTTATGAACGAAGCCGACCTGCTCTTAGTCTTTGGTGCCTCGTTCTCAAACCATACCGGCATCTACCCCGGTAAACCGATCATCCAGGTTGATTTTGATCCATTGGCACTGGGTAAATTCCATCCCGTTACGGTGCCCGTCTGGGGCGAAATTAGCATCGTCGTAGAGCAATTGAAGGTGGCACTCGAAGGTAAAACCCAAACAACCGATCAACGCGCCGAGGTGGCGGAGCGCTGGGCCCTTTGGCGTGCCGAAAAGCAGCGTCGGGAAGCCGATGACCGGGGCAATGGCGTTAACTCCGCCAGCATCTTCGCCGCCATGACGCGCCAGATCCCAGGCAATGCGGTCATTTCTGTAGATGTAGGCAACAACACCTACTCCTTTGGTCGCTATTTTGAGTGCGAAGCCCAGTCTGTGTTGATGTCTGGCTATCTGGGGTCGATCGGGTTTGGGTTTCCAGGTGCAATGGGAGCCTGGGCTGCCGCAGGGCACGAGCGCCCGATCGTCTCAGTCTCCGGTGACGGCGGCTTTGGTCAGTACATGGGCGACTTCAACACGGCTGTGAAGTATGACATGAACATCGCCCACATTCTGCTCAACAACAGCCAACTCGGTAAAATTAGCAAAGAGCAGCGGGCAGGCGAATGGGAGGTGTGGCAAACATCACTGCACAATCCAAACTTCTCGAACTATGCTGAGATTTGCGGTGGCTTTGGCCTTCGAGTGACACAAAAGGCTGCTCTCGATGACGCGATCGCTCAGGCTCTCGCCTACAAGGGTCCCGTGATCGTCGAAATCATCGCTGACCCAGAACTAATTTAACGGTGACTCGCGATTCGAACCAGAGAATGAGGCATGACACCGTTCCTGTCCATGAAGTACCACATCGCTTGAAACCTTTCCCCCACAGTTGCTTCAGACTGTGATCTTGCCTATTTTAGTCAAAGCTGATGCACAAAAATCGCTGCAAGCGTGTTGAGGCAGAGCGTGATTGATCACTTCTACTCATCTTCGTGGCCCTTCTGTTGCGCGGGGCAATTAACCACGACACTTTGACAGCTCCACCGGGAGTGGTGAAGCCGGTAGAGGCTGAAAAGCCACAATCGCAGCCGCAATCGTAATGCTATCAGGGCTTACGGCGTTTCCTGGTCAAACGGGAGAGCCAACTGGTCTTGTGCCGCCAAGCGTTGACGTTTTTGCGCTGTTTCGACCTGGCGTCTGGCTTTAACCTGGCTTTAACCTGGTTTAAGACCTGTTTGATATAAGCGATCCCTTCCGCCTGGGTCATCTTTCTGGTCTCTGTCTGGCTCAAATCCCCTAAGGGAAGGCTATTACACCCGATCGCGAGTGATTGCCCACTTTCCAAAGCTCTAGAACCCTCATCGGACAGCGTATTAGGGGTCTGTTTTGGTCTCAGTGGTGTCTGTTTTGGCCTCAATGACCGCCTGAATCTCCGTCGGTACATCGGAGAGAAAGTTATAGCCCGTAAGCTTTTCCAGGTCAGCTACGGTTGTCAGGTATTCCGTATAGTGCTTATTCTTAATGCCCGTGATGTTCGGCATATTCACTGCAATCACGCGCGTTGTTTTAGTCACACCCCGCACGCCTAACCCTGGCTTGTCGAGCACAACCACAATTTTCCAAAGCCTTTCTGGAACCGCGACTTCATTTTTGCCAATTTTAGTCATCGGTCCTTTGAGACCTTTGCCACCCTCGCCCAATGGTCCCGCAATGATGTAAAGCTCTTTGCCCGCGATCGCCAGTTCTCTAGACAGGTTTTCTAGCTCTAACCACGGCCCTTCATTGTTGTCCTGGGTCTGGGGCACAATGTTCGTCGTGTAGAAGGTGGCGCAGTTGTCTGTCGTATTGGCAGTGCGATCACCCGAACGGGTCATGTGTCCACGACTAAAGCCGCTCCCGGTGTAGTCTGTCGTGACCACCCGCTTAAAGTCAGCAGGCAGGGTTGGATCAGGACTAAACCCACTGCAACGATCGACTGGACCTAACCAGGAGGCATTCAATTGCCAGCTGACCCAGTTGGGCGTCCCCTTGCTGTTGTTATAGGACGTGGCATACTGGCGCTTAATTAACAAGTAATCATCGCGGTTCGTGCCATCGGGAGAGCTGCTGGGCGTGCCCATGAGCAACTGCACACTGCCATAGTTGCGTGCCTGGGAAACGGTGCCAGAAGTGATCACCAGTAGGGACGAAAGCACGCCGACCCATTGCCATTGACGAAACGGTTGGTTTAACTGACTGCGCTGCTGCATGGGACGTGACTCCTGCTGATGGCTTGTAGCCGCATTTTATACCTCTAGGAGCAAATTCCCAGGTAATCTACTAAACAGTGGCAACCTTTGAGTCTTGGATACGCTACCGCCGTTGATGCTTTGGTAACGCTTAAGCCTTAAATGCGTATGAACCCACAATCAGCCGATCTTTTGACCCAACTGCAAGCGGCGACCGCAGGCTTGCTGTGGCTAAGCGAGATGGATGCACCCTTTCAAGTAAAGCATTGGTCGTATCCAGCAGACACGCCGCTGACCACTGAAGCCTTACTGCAACTGACCAAGCAGCCACCTAATGCCCTCGTGAAAGCGCTGGCGGTAGATGATTTCTTTGCTGGAGCCACGGAAGACCAGGACTGGTTTGGGGAAGAAGAGAAAGCGATCGCGGCTCGGTATCGTGAGTTAGTCGCCTTACTCAAACAGCACCTCAGTGACCTGACCGTTTACCAGGTGGGTGAAGTGACGCTGGACATCTATGTTGTCGGTCGGACACCAGAGGGAGAACTGGTGGGCTTGGCAACCCAAGCATCAGAGACCTAGCCAATATCTTTGTCACAATTTCTTGGTGTTTGCCAAATCACGTTGGGGTGAGGAGTCGGCGTGATTCAATCAATAGCAAGGTCTACCAGGAATCCTCATGCTGCACTACCTGCCCAGACTCCCCAGAGCGTTTCGCACCATCTTGCTGTCCACGCTAGCAACCTTACTGGTGGTGGTCGCCTGCCAGCAACCGCCCCAGCCACCCCAGCAGGCGAATCAGGTACACAACGTGGTCGTTTTCGTCACGGATGGGTTACGACCAACGGCAGTGAATGCCACCGATACCCCAACCCTGGAAGCGATTCGCGAGCAGGGAGTCAACTTCGTCAACAGCCATTCGCTGTTTCCTACCTTCACCACTGCCAATGCATCTGCGATCGCAACCGGGCATTATCTGGGCGATACGGGCGATTTCAGCAACACGATCAACGTCGGCTTTCCGGTGCAGAGTGCGAACAGCAGTCCGGTGCCCTTCCTGGAAAATAATGCCGTCATCCGGCAGATCAATGCCAGGTTTGGGCAGAACTTTCTCAATGAGCAGAGCCTTTTAGCCGCTGCCAGGGATGCCGGACTGAGCACTGCGGCGGTCGGTAAGGTGGGTCCCACCCTGATTCAAGATGTCACGCAACAAACTGGAAATGCCACTCTCATTGTGGATGATGCCACTGGCTCGGAGACCGAAATCCCCTTGAGTGCCGAGTTCAAAACCCTACTGCAACAAAACAACCTACCGCTCTCTGCACCGTCACGGGGAGACAACGGGAAACCTGGTAATAGCACCTCACCCGGTGCCAAAGTGCCGAATACAGAGCAGCAGCAGTACTTTGCCGATGTGATCACCAAAGTCATCCTGCCTCTCTTTAAGCAACGGCAGAAGCCGTTTGTACTCGTCTGCTGGTCGCGCGATCCCGATGGCACGCAGCACAACCAGGGCGATAGCCTTAACTCCCTGACACCAGGGATTGATGGCCCCACTGCTAAAGCCGCTCGGCAGAATATGGACAAAAACCTGACCCAGATCCGCACTGCCCTCAAGGATCTCGGTCTGGAGGCAACCACGAACCTGTTTGTCACGGCTGACCACGGCTTTTCGACGATCAGCAAGCAAAGCCAACAGAGCTACGCCGCCTCACTGTCCTATCCTGATGTGCCATCTGGGTTTCTGCCACCAGGGTTCCTCGCGATCGACCTGGCGCAGGGTCTCAAGCAGCCGTTGACGGACCCAGACAAGCAAAATGCAGCGGTTGATCCGAAGCGGGGTAAGTTCACGAAAAACGGTCTGCTGGGTCAGACCAAGACAAAGCCACCAACCGTCGTCGTGGCCGCGAATGGTGGCTCTGATTTAATCTATCTACCAGAGTCCTCTAACCGCAAAGCGCTGGCAGCCAAAATTGTCGCTTTTCTGGTGCAGCAAGATTATGTGAGCGGGCTGTTTGTCAACGACGCCCTGGGACAGCCACCCGGTAGCCTCCCCTTCAGTGCGATTAACTTACGCGGTGCCGCTCGGACTCCTACCCCTGCGATCGTGGTGAACTTCAAGTCCTTTGATACGGGTTGCGGCACTCCGACGGCCTGCGGTGCAGTCGTCTCGGATACGCCCTTGCAGCAAGGGCAGGGGATGCACGGCAGCTTTAGTCGCGCCGACACCTTCAACCTCATGACCGCGATCAGGCCTGACTTCAAGCAAGGGTTTGTTGATCAGGCTCCGGTTGGGAATGCCGATGTGCCTTTAACCTTGGCAAACTTGCTGCACTTGAAATTAGCCACGAAAGGCAAGTTGGTTGGTCGTGTGCTGAGCGAAGCCCTGGTTAATGGACCCGCAACGGTGGCAGCAAAGGCTGAGATCTGGGAGTCTAAACCCGCCGCTAATGGCTTACAGACGCTCCTCAAATACCAGACGGTAGGACGAACACGCTACTTTGACGTGGCTGGCTTCAAGGGGCGGACGATCGGGCTTTAGTGAACCGTACTCCAGACACCATATCCCGCTTTCACCACCCGTCATTTACCCCGCTACATCAATCGCTGGGTGAATGATGGTTCAGTGACCAGGGGGTGAGGGAGTCCGAGGCAACGTGACCTTTACCCCAGCGATTGGGACATGATCGCGCCGACCTGAAAGCACTTTACCCCGTCCGCCATCTACGGTTTGAGCAGCTACCGCCAAAGGCACCATGACGGCAAACGAGAACGTCGAGGGTCGTTACGGCTTGAGGACATCTAATAGAGCAGCGCCTAGGACACTTGCAAGCTGTCTCATCGGACACTCAAACGATGCTGTTCGTTGGCATTATCGATCGCCTGTATTAGGCATCGATCGCCTTTCATAGACGTTCGGTTACATGGGTGCAATCCCGCCCTTTAAGACATCCTTGCTTTCCTCTACAGCTCAAAGCTCGGTAGGTTCCGTCACTCCATCATTTCCTTGTCCAGACTCATAACAGCACTTGCTAAAAGACCAATCCTATCAAGACCCAATGACAGGTGAAGTCTTCTTAAGCTATCCCTGAAAGATTCGAGAATATTATAAAATCCGATTAGTTTAAAACTATAGAAATCGTCGTTATATTTTGAGTAGATAGGGTGCCTAAACGCTTTATTTGTTAATGCTTTCTCTTTGCAAAACTCTGGCTCATGTAGCCCAAATCACAATGATGTTAATATGCTAACCGCATTTCAAAAACGGAAGTTGATGAAGCTATTTTCCATGTATGACGCACAGAATCTTGGGGTCTTAAAGCTTGCTGATTTTGAGCAGTTGGCTCAACGTCTTGCGGCCTTACGGGGATGGAAGCCAGGTACGCCAGCTTACGAAAACAATCTCAGCCAATATCTCTTGCTGCAATGGAATCGGATGCGTGCTGCGATCAAACAAAAATTACATCATGCAAAAGATAGCTGTGTGAGTTTAGAAGAGTGGTTTGCCTATTACAACATTGTGCTCAACGATAAAACCTACCAGGAAGAGCTAAAGCTTTTGACTGAAGCCGTCTTTTATGTGGTCGATGCTGATGAAAGCGGGCAGTTAGACAAAGGCGAATGGACGGCCCTGTTTCGGGTTTACAATCTGCCAGTCATCTACGTTGACGAAACGTTTGCCAGGATTGATCGAGATGGAGACGGAGTTTTAAGCAAGGAGGAAGTGCTGTCTACGTTTCAAGTGTTTCTCTACAGCAATGAGCCTGAACAAGCTGGGAATTATATGTTTGGACCCATTTAAGCGCCTTTGCTCGTTGGATTCAGTTTGTCTTTGCCAGGGGTGTTAATGCTCGATCAAAGGTACTGTCATTCTCTAGATTCTTTCGCTTTGAAGTTTGTAGCGAGGGTTGTTCACGGAGCAAAAAAGTAACCTTGTCTGCTAAAGCTTCTACCTGTCTTTCTAAAAAGACGATTCTCTGATCAATGCGACTGTCTATCCGTCCCCAGTCTAAGGCCGTTAATGCCACTGGCTGATCATCTTGTACGTTCTCTCGAATAAGGCTCAGAAGCCAATCTTCTAAAGTTTTTTCATCTTGAGTAGCCTTGAGTTTTGCCGCTTTTAATAAAGCAGGGGGTAACAGGAGACTGACTTTCATATCGGTTGTCTTTGACATAATCTATTCATGCTAGTAGGGGCAATTTAAGCATTACTTCAGTCGCGTTCAACCCTTCATGAAACGAGATTGAAGCGAAACAGCTTCTCAATTCTCTTCCTCTATAAGGGAACTGCGCACAGGAACCTTTGTCAAAAACACACAAAATTTATCAAGGTCGCTTGAGTCTTCATAGGGTTCCCAAAAAACGGGTGTGCTACCACAACTTCGGCAAGGCAAAACTGATGGTGCTTAAACAGTGGCGCTCGCCTGCTCTCGCCTCAATGCCATACGTGCCCATAGCATCCGTTTGCCCCCAAGAACCACGATCGCAGTAAGGAGCCTCATGGTGATGGCAGAGAATGAAACGGCTGCTGCAAGCGCTTTTCTGGTTTGTGGTCTTGGTAGACTCGGTCAGTATTGCGCGGTGTTGCTCAAAGAATTTGGGGTCAAAGTCAGCGGCATTGATCAGGTGGAGGCGCAGCACTGGGAGCTGCCAAAACTGCGCGAACGGTTGGATGCGGTGGTGATTGGTGATTGCCGTCAAGTGGAGATCCTGGAACAGGCAAAGATCCGTGAGTGTCGGGCTATTTTGCTCGTCACAAACGACGAGCGGGTGAATGTTGCCGCTGCGTTTGCCGCGCGATCGCTCAACCCTAACGTGCGACTTGTCCTGCGATCGGCGCAGGAAAATTTGAATGCTTTACTGAGCGAGCATCTCGGAAACTTTGTCGCCTATGAGGACACCCAGCTTCCCGCCGCTGCGTTTGCTCTGGCAGCGTTAGGCGATGCCAATCAGGGCTTTTTCAACTTTGAGGGCTATTTGCTGCGGGTGGTGAAGGAAACGATGTCGCCCAGTCATCGTTGGTGCGGCTGCCGTCAACTTTATGAACTCAACACGGCCTCCCGGCAAGTCTTAAGCCATACCTGCGGCCATGCGCCCTTACAGGATGCGTTTTACCAATGGGACCCGGAGGCTAGAGTGCAAGAGGGGGATATCCTGACCTACATCGAAGCGACCGAAAGGCTTGCCAGTGAATCGATGCCGTCTACTGGTCGCACGCAACCGCTTTGGCGGACGATCGCGCCTACCCTCAGATGGCGCAACCTCAAGCGCACCTTACAGAGCGTCTGGCAAGACAGCAACCAGACTCAACGGGCAGGCATCCTTTCCAGCGCGATCATGCTCGGCTTATTTCTGGGAGGCACAGCACTCTACAAGCTGACCTATCCGGATGCAAGTCTTTTGGATGCGCTCAATCTTGCTTTAGTGTTGGTTTTAGGTGGCTTTGACAATCTGTTTGGCGGTGGGTTGAAACTGTCCTTCCCGATTCCCTGGTGGCTGTATCTCTTCAGCGTCACGATGACAGTTGCCAGCACTGTTTTTATTGGTATTCTCTATGCCACGCTGACGGAATGGATTTTAGCGGCGCGGTTTCAATTCATGCGGCGGCGTCCCCCTGTACCCAAAGCCAATCATGTGGTGCTGATTGGCCTCGACCAGATGGGACAGCAGGTTGCCAACCTCATACAGACCCTGAAGCAGCCCCTGGTTGGCATTGGAGCAGTGCCCCTAGACCCAGAGCGTTTGCCCCAAATGCCCTTTGTGGCTGGCACGATGAGAGAGGCGCTGAAGCGGGTTAACCTGGCTACAGCCAAGAGTGTGGTGGTGGTCACTGACGATGAAGTGGTCAATCTGGAACTGGGGCTGATGGCAAGAATGGCCAATCCTCGCTGTCAGTTGGTCATTCGTGCGGCGGATCCACGTTTTGGGGACAATATTGCGCGGTTGCTGCCGGAGGCTCGAGTGTTAGGGACTGACGCTCTAGCCGCAGAAGCGTTTGTCGGAGCGGCGTTTGGCGAAAATATTTTGCATCTCTTCCACCTCAACGAGCGCACTATCCTGGTCACTGAGTATCACATTGAAGCTGGGGATACCCTCAATGGCCGCCTGCTGGCAGAAATTGCCTATGGCTACGGGGTTGTACCCCTGTTCCACCAGAAGGACGGCCACCAGTTTGCGAAAGTCACGCCGTCGGATGATGTACGCCTGCACATTGGCGATCGCTTAGTCGTTCTAGCCACCATTGAAGGGCTACAACGGGTCGAACAGGAAAAGACGCTGAAACGCTCCTGGCTTGTGCATGTAGAGAAAGCCATCGTTCCAGGTGCCGTCTTTGAAGGCGCAACCACGCTCGCTCGTATTTCTGGCTGCGCGATCGGTACGGCTCGAACTGTCATGGATCAACTGCCGCAAACGCTCCCCTATCCGCTTTACAAGCACCAGGCGCTCCGCCTTGTCCGAGAACTCAGCAAAGTGCGGGTCATCGGGCACTTAGTTGCAGCCGATGATTGAGTGGAGTCGTTGGTTGATGCTGAGAGGAGCGGTAACAGGAGCTTTCGCGTTGCCTCAAGCAGGCAGCAACCAGGACGTTGGCATCGTAGACAACATCAGTTCGGTAAAGCCTGGGAGCAAACAAAGGTAACGACTCGAGTTTCTGTCCTTGCCTGATTCATCCCGCTATGCAGCAATGCGTCTACCGAACATGGATAGACTTTAACGGTTTGGGTACACAGCTGCTGTTGATGCTTAAGCAACGCCTGAGCTTGATATTGCCAAAGCCTGGTGTTTGCTCAATCACGTTGGTCTCAGGAGTAAGCGTGGTTCAATCAAACACAAGGCACGCTAAGCAACCCAATGCCAGTCAGTGCTATTTGTGCTTTCTCCTTGCTCCTATTGAATAACGTCTGTCTGGTATCGTCATTTGTGAAAAAAGTATGTATGTGCGATTCCAGATTCGTGCCGTGACTCAACCAGGTGAAGCAATTGTTCTGGTTGGCTCCATTTCCGAGATGGGTTTATGGGATGTGGTGCAAGGTGTTCGGTTACACACGAACGCTGCTGACTATCCACTCTGGTGGGTTGACATTGAACTCAATGACGATGAAGCTATGCCACGTAGCGATCGCCGTGTGGCATACAAGTATGTGCGCGTTTGTTTGAACGGCAGAGTGGCATGGGAGGCGTTCGGTGTAAACCGTTGGGTGCCCCTTGAAGCGAAACCGCTACCCAGCCCCATCATCGCTAAAAGATGGCTTGTTTTCTGAGCAATTGCGGAATTGTCATCCCAGGCTGTGGTGCACCCGCAAAGACAGTGCCAGCTTTAGCATCATAAAAATGCACCGAATTCATGTGATAAGCGCCCTCAGGCAGGGGGAAATAGTCCGCTTCCTTGACAAGTTCTTCGGTGTGACCGAGGTAATACTCAACAAACGCTTTCACGTTTGGGTTGACCTGGGCAGACTGAATATTGACATAGAGGAGAAGAGGCCGAGAAAAGGGTTGATAGCGTGTATTGTTGACCGTTTCGACAGACGGCAACACGGCTCCTTTGCCGCTATCGATAGCAAGTGGCTTTAGATGATTGGTGTTGGTTCGGTAAGCGCCATACCCGAAGTATCCAAGTGCCGCAGGATCATCGCCAACTTTTCGAGCGAGCACGCGAGCATCTGCGTCGCCGATGTAATCAGAACGAATGCCATGTTCTGGAAGCCCCAGAGCGAGCGCAAAATAATCAATCGTTCCAGAGTTTTTGTCTGGTCCATAGAGATGGATGGGTTGGTTGGGCCAGCCAGCCCGAATTTGATTCCAGGTTTTGATTTTGCCCTCTGCCGCAGGATCCCACAGTTTTTTAAGCTCTGCAGTCGTGATGTCGTTGGCCCACTGGTTTTTCGCATTGACCACAACGGTCAGCGCATCAAACGCAATCGGCAGTTCAACGTATCTCACATTATTTTGTTTGCACGCATCGATCTCCCTCAGCAAGATTGGCCGAGAAGCGTCATTGATGGCGGTTTCACCAGCACAGAACGACTTAAAACCAGCTTCTGTACCCGCTTGCCGAACCGTCATGCTCACATGGCTTAATTCGCCCGTGTTAAATTTCGTGACTGCTAATTGAGTAATGGGATAGACCGTAGAGGAGCCATCGATTTGCACAGAATTCTGACTGGCTTGACTGTTTATCGTACAGCCTGCGGTTAAACTCAGCGTCCCTGAGACAAAAAGTAGCATGACGTTTTGGCGTAAAGACTTGTGGCATAACAGCATATTCGTTAAACCTCGCTAAACCCAAAGATAATATTCTGTTAATCTCTCGATCTTAATTCTTCTGTTGTGTTTGGCAGAGGAAAAGGCTAAAAGCCATGCAATTCGTTACAGGAATCTTGCTTTTTCGTTACCTTTGATCAGCGAGCAACGGGAGATTCGTGCTGGCTATGTGAACTCAGAGGGGTGCCAAAACTGAACTGGAAATCATCCTCACAAGTTCCTCATACTTTTACTCTTCAATCTCAGATGGAGCGGTTTTGTTCGAGGATCGAAATCTGTATTTAACACAGTTGTAGGAGCGTATTTATGCTGGCAGATTCTCCAGCACATACATCAACCTTCGCCAATGAATCCGATATCGTTTTGCACGCCCGACTGAAAGCACTGTACTATGGCAAATTTTTAGCGCTACGTCAGATTGATTTGCCGATTTATAAAAATACCATCACGGCGTTTATTGGTCCTTCTGGTTGTGGTAAAAGCTCATTATTGCGCTGCTTTAATCGTCTGAATGATCTTATTCCAGGAACCCGTCTAGAGGGACAGGTGTTCTTTCAAAATACCGATATTTACCATCCAGAGATTGACCCGATCGCGCTTCGTGCCTGCATTGGCATGGTGTTCCAGCGTCCAAATCCTTTCCCGAAATCGATTTATGAAAATGTTTCCTTTGCCCCTCGAATTCAACTGTTTGAGGGGCTTTTAGATGAGCATGTTGAACAAGCGCTCCGGCGAGCCTATTTGTGGGATGAGGTCAAAGATAAGCTTCAGGAGAGTGCCCTTGATCTTTCTGGCGGACAGCAACAACGGCTGTGTATTGCGAGAGCACTCGCTGCCAATCCAGAAGTCATTTTGATGGACGAACCTTGTTCGGCTCTCGATCCATTGGCAACCCGACTAATTGAAGAATTGATGATCGATCTCAAGCAGCAGCACACCATTGTGATTGTGACTCATAACATGCATCAAGCTGCACGGATATCGGATATGGCCGCCTTTTTTAATCTTGAGATGCAGGAGGGTAGCCGTACAGGTGAATTAGTAGAGTATGACCATACGCATGTCATTTTTGATCATCCGCAGAATGAGATCACCCGGCAATATGTCGAAGGTCGCTTTGGCTAATAGAACGAATCTTTAAGCCAAAAAAAGCACGATCGTCTTAACCTTCAAGATTGGTTGATAGGTTGTCGAAGTAGTAATGTAGGTGTGGTTTCATGAAGACTCAGGCATTTGATGCTTCGATCAAGCTCGGTGAGTATGGTTATCAAATCATTAGTCAAAATTTTCAGAAATTTGTCGAACAAGAAGACGCTGTTCTCAAAGATAAGAATCCTGAGCCGTTGCATCAGATGCGAGTTGGCATGCGACGCTTGAGAATAGCCGTTCAAGTCTTTCACACCGCGATCGTACTGCCCAAAACAATTCGTGATGCATCGATTGGGAAAATGGCTAAAGGATTGGGAGAAACACGCGATTTAGATGTGTTGCAGCAAGAGCTAAAAACTCACTATCAGCCGTTGTTGCAAAAATCGGAACAGTCAACGCTTGATGAGGTTCTCAAGCAGTTACGCCAAACCCGTAGCGAGAGCTTTTCGCATTTGAAAAAAACGCTGCACGGCGCTCGCTATCAAGCACTAAAGCAGTCCATACAAGCCTGGATAGACCATCCTGTTTATACCCCAATGAGCGCTGTATCCATCGTGCAAATTTTGCCCGATCTACTATTGCCCCTGGTCTGCCAACTGTTTTTCCATCCAGGTTGGCTCGTGGGAGCAACGGTTCAAGGGGGCGCTGTAACGCTCATACCCATCGAAAATGCAGAGGCTTTGAATCAACAATTGCACACGTTTGGTGATCTCCTACACGGCTTGTGTAAGCAGATGAAAGGCGTTCGTTATCAGGCAGAATTTTTCTCTGCTTTTTATGATGCGTCCTATCTCCAAAGAATTGAAGAGTTTAAATCAATCCAGGATATTCTGGGTCAGCTTCAAGATCAGGTGGTGCTGCGTCAGTTTTTAGAATCTGCTCTCAAAGCGGATCTGGCAGATGTGTTACCGACCATCGATCAAGTGATGCAGCAGAATGCAGTGGCCTTTTGGCAACATTGGCAACCGCTTCAGCAACGTTATCTTGCGCCAGACTTTCGTGAATCGGTGCGATCGTTGCTCACCAACCCAACCGTGCCAGTGCCTTCATCGCCCCAAAGCCGCAAAAAGAGCATTAGAAGCAATAAACCAGCCACAACAAGACCCTAAATACTGCCTGCAATCGGTTTGCAAGCAGATGTTTTTGGTTTGCAAGTAGATGGTTTGGACATTCTACAGCGCTTTATCTTCGAGAGAAAAATTTCAATACAAGGGGCCTTTTATGCTTAGCTCAACGTCAGAAAAGCCAGTTGATCCGCTGAATCTTGCTGATCCCCATGTCTTGCTATCCACGCTACAAGCGCTTCGCCAGACGATTGAAGGCGAAGGCCAATCGATGTTTGAGCAATGGCGATCGCACATTCAGCGAGCCGATTTTCTGTCGAGTGCCTTGAATTTAGCGGAGTATCTCGCGCTCCGTCGGCACGATCTACGTGAGCTTCAGGCGGCACTGATGCCCTGGGGCTTGTCTTCCTTGGGACGTATCGAAGCCCGCGTGATGCCCAATCTGGATGCGGTGATTGCCACGCTGGCACTGATTTGTGGCGCTGAGTCTGCCCAACCTTGCAACCATCCGCCAATTGAGTCTTTTTTTGAAGGCGATCGGTTACTCCAACAGCACACGGAAGCCTTGTTTGGTCACCCCCCAGCCCAGCGTCGCGTCAGGATTATGGTGACGTTACCGACGGAAGCTGCCACTGACTACGACATGGTGCGAGCCATGGTGCAACGCGGGGCGAACTGTGTCCGGATTAACTGTGCTCACGATACTCCCGAAAGCTGGCAGGGCATGATTGACCAGGTTCATCGAGCAGCCCAGGAGACCGGAACACCCTGCAAAATCATGATGGACTTAGCGGGTCCCAAAATCCGCACGGGGACTGTGCTGGCACCCCTGGGGAAAAAACGGGTCTTTCGAGGCGATCAGATTCTACTGTCCCAGTGCCAGCTTGAACCTGAAAGTAACGCGGCCTCCGATGAAGCGATTCCATCGCCTGTAGACCAGTTCCAAACCTGCTGCACAGTTCCCGAAATTCTCGCGTTGCTGACGGTTGACACCCCTGTGTATATCGACGATGGCAAAATTCGGACGCGCGTAGTGGAGACTCAGCATTCCCTGCCCGATGGGCGATCAGGACTCTTGCTACAGGTGACGCACGCCAGCCCTAAAGGGGTCAAACTTCGTCCTGAAAAGGGGTTGAATTTTCCCCATACGGTTTTACCGCTGAGTCCGCTCACCGAAAAAGATTTACACGACTTAGACTTTGTGGCGAGGCATGCGGATATCATTGGCTACTCGTTTGTACAACGACGTGCGGATATTGAGCGATTGCAGCAGGAATTGGCTCAACGCTCTGAGGGAAGACCCCTCCCAGAGATCGTGGCCAAGATTGAAACGGCGATCGCCGTCAGCAACCTACCTGAACTCATCATTCATGCAGCGGGCAAGCAGGCGTTTGGGGTCATGATTGCAAGGGGCGACTTGGCCGTTGAAATTGGCTACCAGCGCTTAACCGAGATCCAGGAAGAAATTCTCTGGCTGTGTGAGGCAGCGCATGTGCCCGTGATCTGGGCCACTCAGGTGCTCGAAAGTCTGGTGAAAAATGGTGCCCCTTCACGGGGTGAGATGACCGATGCCGCGATGGCTGAACGTGCGGAATGTGTGATGTTGAATAAAGGCCCGTTTATTGCCGAAGCGATCACCATTCTGGATGATGTGCTCACGCGCATGGAAGCCCACCAATCGAAAAAAACGCCCCAATTGCGGGCACTCCACTCTTGGTAAGGCGTGTCATCCATCGTTAAAGCGCGCAGAACGTAGGGAGGGGTTGAGCCGAGATAAAGGCAAAAAGGTGCCAGATGGCTAGAAGCATTGTCTGGAGGGAGTTTGGAAGAAGCAAGTATCTGTTGCTTGTAAATCAGCACTGCTGCCGCTCCCGCAGCAGTCCCGATACTGAGCCTCACTGCGACAGATGCTCTGCAACTCAATCTAGATAAGGCTTTTCAGCTCATGTTGCACTTTTTTGCCCGTATATGGACTAGCGGGCGCATCCATGCAGAAAGTTACGGTTTCAATGTGTCAGGAAACTTAGAACTGACCCTGTAAACTGATTTTGCTTGCTTGATGAGTTTTCTTGTGCTGATTAAGACCTCATAGCGGCTAAAAGCTCGGCGCAAAGAAAACGGTCGTTCTTCTAGCTGCTCCCTTTATGGGAAATGAAAGCCCTATAGAACAAAGCTTTCAGCCGAAACCGTAGGTTTCTGTTCAAATGCGCGCGCTGGTCCAATCTATCGAAGAGAGGCTCAGAATCAGCACTTCTGCTGCGCGGGGCAATTAACCACGACGCTCTGACAGCTCCACCTGGAGAGGCGAAACTGGTAGAAGCTGAGCCGCACCAAGCGCAGCAAGAGCGTGAGCGCGCGCTGGAGTGACAGCGTTGCAGCTGCAGTGCTACCAGAGCTTACGGCGTTTCCTGGTCAAAGGGGAGTGCCAGTTGGTCTGGTCCCGCGAAGCGTTGACGTTTCTGCGCTGTTTCGACCTGTCGTCTGGCTTTAACCTGGTTCAACACCTGTTTGATGTAAGCAATCCCCTCCTCCTGGGTCATATTTCTGGTCTCTGGCTGACTCAAATCCGCGATGGGAGCGCTATTACACCCGATCGCCCATGATTCCAGACTTTCCAAAGGGCTAGAAATCCCTTCAGGCAGCATATTACACCCATTCTCACCCAATAAGTTTGTGTGCCTGTTGGAGTCGGATGCTGCCCACGGGCAATCCGGCTCCAACAGGCACTCTGGGGTTCTTTGCTGTCATCACGTTGAGAGCATCATTGGGATCAATGGTTCAGCAGCGCCAAAATTTCTTCAAAGCAAAACTCCTCTACCATGTGGGTTAAAGTTGTTGCCATGTGAGCGTTTGAAGACGGAATTTGCTCAATGAGGGTGAGCAGGCGTTTGGTGTTTGCGCGACTAGCGGCTTGGTGCAATTGATCTAACCAATCTAGGGGCATGACCGCCAGATCCGCCGTTGTCAAAGGGGTCACGGGTGAATGATCGCTGAGGTATGACTGGCTTACCTCAGTGATCTTTTTGTCTGTTTCTGTCTCGGCATAGACATAGCAGACACCCAAAAATTCTGCCATCTTGTCAAAAATGATCTCCGTCTGAAAGGGTTTGCGGACAAAATCGCTGCATCCCGCTGCCAACGCTATTTTCCGATCTTCTTCAAAAACGCTACCCGTGAGGGCAATAATGATGGGAGATGGATAGCTGAGTCGATCTCTGGCCGCTTTAATGCGTTTAGTTGCTTCGTAGCCATCCAGCACCGGCATCCGAATATCCATCCAGATCAGATGGGGTTGCCAGCTTTCCCAGACCGCGATCGCCTCTAACCCATTCACAGCCTCCCGCACCTCAAACCCCACAGAGGTCAGCAACGTCTGTAAAATCTGGCGATTTTCGGCTTTGTCATCTACGGCTAGAATCCGGTAGGTGGGCTGATCCGGAGCCAAGCCAACGACTGTAGGACGGGGAGCGGTTGCCAGTTGGGCTGGGTTATTCACGATCGCGGTTTGAACTGTAAAACGGAACGTTGTACCCATACCAACGGTACTGCTAACGGTAATTTCGCCGCCCATCAAGTTGACAAACTTCTGGCTAATCGCCAGTCCCAACCCTGTACCCTCCTGGGACTGTTTTCCACTGTCTGTCTGCACAAACGGCTGAAACAGACGGGGAAGATCGGCTGAAGCAATGCCAGGTCCCGTGTCCTCAACTTCGAACAGAAGGGTTGTGGAAGGAGGATGGGTAGAAAAGTTAGGAGGATGGGGGTGCTCTTCCTTGGTTTCGTGTGCGGCTTCTGCCAGCTTGACGCGCAGGGCGATCGCGCCATCCTGGGTGAATTTCACCGCATTGCCAACGAGATTCACTAACACCTGACGCAGCTTACTTTCATCGGCGTGAATGAATTGGGGCAGATCAGGTGTCTGCTCCAGCAACAGTTGCAAACCTTTTGCCTGGGCTTTCATCTGAAACATCTGGTAGAGCCAGTTGAGCAGCCCGTAGAAGTCCAGATCCGTCGGGTTGAGACTCACTCTGCCCGCCTCAATTTTGGACATTTCCAGCACATCGTTAATGAGCGTCAGCAAATGTTCACCACCCCGATTGATGATATCCAGGTATTCTTGCTGTTGCGCATTGAGGTCTCCACCGCGCAACAATAACTGGCTGAAGCCCAGGATGACATTGAGCGGCGTACGTAATTCATGGCTCATGTTTGCCAGAAACACGCTCTTGGAGCGGTTGGCTGCTTCTGCGGCGGCAACACTGCTGCGGAGGGCTGCTTCTGCATGTTTGCGATCGGTAATATCGCGCACAATCACGAGCACTTCATCATCCAGTGTGGGCACAATTCGCACCTCTTCATCTAGCGGCTCGCCTTCAATGATGAGCTGTTGTTCATAGATTTGGAGTTCTCTGGTTTCTAGGGCTTGTTGCATATAATGCAAACGCCGCTCAGCAAGCTCGAGCGGTAAAGAATCATAGACCGTAGTGCCAACCGCCAGTTGCAGTGCGCTAAACACTTTGAGGCGATCGTTGCTGAGTACATCCAAATAGGTTCCGTCGCGTTGAATCCGAAACAGCAAATCAGGCATGGCGTCAATCAGGGCGCGATTGGTGGCTTCGCTCTGGCGTAACGCCGCTTCTGCCTGCTTGAGTTCCGTAATATCGCGCGCCACCCAGAGAACAGTATTTTCGGACAGCGGTGAAACGCTGGCAGACGTCCACATGAGCTGATCAGCGATGGTTAAGCTGTACTCGACGTTGGTCAGCGGTTGCTGCGTTGCCAAGACCTGCTGAATGGTGCGGTGATGCAAAGCTGCCAGTTCGGGTGGGTGAACATCGTAAACGGTGCGGTTGACCTGTTCTTCACTGGGTTTCACCAGTAATTGAGGGTTCGTTGCCACTAGTTTCAGGCAACGACCCGTGTGGTCAAACACCAGAATGACATCTGGCATGGCGGCGAATAACCCATGCAGTTCGTCTTCAATGCGTTTGCGATCGCTAATATCAGCAATCACCCCATCGACACAACCAAATGCCTGATCGAGACGGGCAGAGAGTAACCCCCAAAATTTAGAGCCATCTCGCTTCAAAAATTGGGCTTCAAAGTTATGCAGTGCGCCACTCTCATACAACTGTGCCCGTGCCCGTACCCGATCCTCAGGATGCACATAAAAATCAGTTGTCCGCTTTTGCATGATTAAGTCTGAGGGTTTATAACCAGTCATGGCAATGAACTGCTGATTGGTATCTAAAATCAAGCCGTCTTCCATGCGGGTCCGAAAAATTCCTACTTGAGAGTTTTCAAACAGGTTGCGAAACTTGCTTTCACTTTGCTGTAGCGCTGCCACCGCCTGTTGGCGTCTTTGTTCGTAAGCTTCCAGGTCTGCCAGCATCGTGTTGATGCGAACCGCCAGATCGGACAGTTCATCGTGTCCCAGTTCGGAGACGCGACTTGAAAGGTTGTCGCGGCTGATGGCGCTCACTTCAGTACTAAGCTTTGCCAACCGGGATAAGGCCAATCGCTCTAGCAACAGCAGCGTGACTACGCAAAGAACAAGCCCAATGCCTAAAATAGACCCACTCAAAAACCGGAGGGTTACCTGCCCTTGCTGGTAGATCGTACGATCGCTTTCGGTTTTGAGCACAATCGCGGGTTTGCCATAGATATCGTTCAGCAGCGCATAGCCGGCGATCGTCGCGTCGCTTAAGGGATGCACCGCAACGGCAGCAGTCTCTGCGATTGGAGCCTGTTGCCAGGATTGTAAACGAGCTGGCAACTGTGCAGTTTCAACCGGTTGGATGGAGAGCGGCAAGCGGATCAGTTTTGCGAGTCGATTCACTTCATCCTGATCCAGGTAGCGCCCCACTAAGAGCGTGCCGCGAATGGGACCACCTCCCTCACTCGTCAGGATGGGGCGAGACACAATCATCATGGCACCTTCTGGCAGAGACACCACACCAGAGATGGTGCTCGTCAAAGCGGGATGTTGCAGCAGTCGATCGCCGGGTACGAGATGACGCTGTAAACTTTTGGGAATGGGTGTTTTGTGTTTGGTCGCGAGGTCAAAGCCAGTACCAAAAACAATGCGACCAGAGGGCTGAATGAAGGCGATGAAATTGATTTCATTCGTTTCCAATTGAGCCTCAATCAAGTTGGAGCGAATAAACTCAGGGTTTCCATCTTTTACAAAGGTATAAGCATCATCCCAAATCGCCCAATCGGAAAAATTTCGGTTGAACTGCGCTAGCGATTGCTTGAAGACGCTCAAAACGCTGTTGATCTGTTTACGGGTGTCTTGTTCTTCGGCTTGCCGGGCGTTGTTCAGCAGCAGCGTGGAGGCGATCGCATACGAGACCAAATTCAGGGCTACTGCTGTGAGGCCAATAATCAAGAGTATGCGCTGTCGCAGCGTCATAAGACATCCACTCGTTTTTCACTGATGGTATGATTACATACAATCGCTGCGGTTGCGCCAACGGATGTACTTAAACTCAAAATAGCCCCAAGACCTTCTGAGTATGGACTCCAGCTCGCCCCCTAAAGGCAATATTCTCCTTGTTGATGATACGCCCGATAATCTGCGGTTGCTGTCAGCCATGCTAACGGATCAGGCCTATGAGGTTCGGAGTGTCAGGAGTGGTTCAGCCGCTCTTATGGTGGCGCAGGCTGAGCCACCTGACGTGATTTTGTTAGACATTAATATGCCAGGGATGAACGGCTATGAAGTCTGCCAGCGCTTGAAAATCCAGCCAGCAACGACTGACATTCCCATCATTTTTATTAGTGCTCTTAACGAAGTCTTTGATAAGGTGAAAGCCTTCTCAGTTGGCGGGGTTGATTACATTAGCAAGCCGTTTCAGGTCGAAGAAGTGCTGGTGCGAGTCGAGAATCAACTGAAACTACACCGCTTGCAACAACAGCTTCAGGAACGCAATCAGCAACTTCAAGAACGCAACCATCAGCTTCAAGTCATAGAAGCGGAACTCCGCCGCTCTCTGGCACAGGAACAGACGTTGAATCAGCAGATTGAAGCCTTAGCAGCCATTGCCGAACGACACCGGATTGCCCGTGATATTCACGATTCCCTCGGACACGCTCTTGTTGCCCTCAATATTCAAATGGAGACCGCGCTAGATCTCTGGCAAGAAGCGCCCGATGAAGCCTATACCCTCTTGCAAGAAGCAAAAGCGTTGGGTTCTAAGGCACTGCGATCGGTACGAGAATCTGTCTCTGCAATTCGGACAGATCCGCTACAAGGGCTATCGCTGGTAGAGGCGTTAACCCAACTCACTCAGGAATTTCAAAATACAACCGGTATTCCGGTTGATCGCCAGATTTGCCTGCCTCCTGTACTTTCGCCCCCAGTGAGTGCCGCCATCTATCGGTTGGTGCAAGAGGGCTTAACCAACATCAGCAAACACGCTAATGCCACCGCTGTGCACCTGCAATTGCACTCAACGGATGCTGGTTTTCAAGTCATGCTGCAAGACAACGGCAAGGGCTTCCAGGTTGATGCTAACCGCAGTGGTTTTGGTTTGAAAGGAATGCAAGAGCGAGTAGCTGAAACGGGAGGACACCTCCAAATTGCCAGCCAACCAGGCACTGGCTGTCAACTGATAGCCGTCTTTCCTGACAGAAGGGTTAGTGAAGTATGATTCGCTTACTGCTAGTGGAAGATCAGGAAATTGTGCGTCGGGGGCTGAAAACCCTGTTGCAGCGCAAGCCCGACTTTCAAGTTGTGGGAGAGGCGGGAAATGGACAGGAGGCGATCGCGATCTTGCAGTCTCTCTACGGCACCCCGCTCCAACCTGATGTCGTGTTGATGGACATCAGGATGCCCGTCATGGACGGCGTGGAGGCCACGCAGCAGATCTGCCAGCAATTTCCAGAGGTGAAGGTTTTAGTCCTCACGACGTTTGACGACGCGCGCTACATCACAGAAGCGCTCCGGGTCGGGGCAAAAGGGTATGTGTTGAAAGACACCCCTTCTAAAGAACTGGCAGACATGGTTCGTTCAATTCATCGCGGCTATACCCAGTTTGGACCCGGCATTTTAGAAAAAATGATCGCGGTTGCCCCAGAACCAGAAGACGATGGCACCCCGCAACCGGAACCACAATCACAGCCACAGCCACAGCCACAATCACAAGACACCGTTCCGCAACCGTTAGAACTGCCACCTGGGTTTACTGAGCTGACCAGCCGTGAACGGGAAGTGTTGTGTTTGATCGTCGCTGGACGAAGTAACAAAGAAATTGCTCAACAACTGTGTGTCACAGAAGGAACGGCACGAAACCATATCTCTCACATCTTGACGCGTCTCAATGTGCGCGATCGCACGCAAGCAGCGGTTGTTGCCAGCACCTTTTTGTCCTGGTTAGAGAACCCTGAAGCGATTTCTTAAGCGAAGTTTGTTGGCATCAATCGTGAATAGCCGCTTTCACGTTCCCGTTGGTGTGCAGCGAAAACTTACCAACTCTGGCAAGTGAGATTCTGGTGATGGAGCGATCGACCGAGGCGATCGCGGCAGCCCTGATGCCCACATACACCAAGGCATCGGTCATTTAGCCGTTTGGGTGGTAGGACGTTCCCAGTCACAACGCCATGATTCATTTATTCAGAGCATGACATCTGTCATGCTCTGAGCAGCGCATCGCGACAAAAATTGTGCTTACAAGAGATGACATCTATCAGATGTAGGAACCCATCGCCTGAGAGTAGATTGAATACATTCAAACGAGGAAGTCGCAAGCTGAAACGCTTACCAAAAGGGGCAAATGACTTGCAACCTCAGTTGAATAAAGTACCCAACTGCCACCTTTCATCAATCTCTAAATAAAGGAACGTCAATCATGCAACTTACATACCGTGGACAGGGTTACAACTACACCCCCGCAACGTTACTACCGGTTGCCACGACTGGGGTAACTCGCACCCTCTTCTATCGTGGTTGTGCTTACCAATGCTCCTGCCCAGCCTTGCAGCCAAGTCGGTTACCAGGCGCAATCAACTGGCGCTTTGCTGGCAGGACTGTCTTTCAAACCAAGCGCTTGAGCCCAGCTCACTAAGCGACATAACGCTTTTGCCTACAGCCTCTTTACTGCTACTGCCTGCATTCATTGCTGTCTGCATGCATAAATGCCCACTGAACCACAACTCATCGTCACGCCCCACCAAAAGGAATCTTAACCATGCAACTGATCTATCGCGGTCAAGCTTTCAACTATAGCCCTTCGCCTGCACCTTCCACTCCAGTTACAACCGGGGTATACCAGACTCTCTTCTACCGCGGTGCAAGCTATCGCTGTCAGTTGGCAACGATGCAACCGACCCAGTTACCCAAAGCAATCAACTGGCGC
This sequence comes from Stenomitos frigidus ULC18, assembly GCF_003003795.1. Taxonomy (GTDB): domain Bacteria; phylum Cyanobacteriota; class Cyanobacteriia; order Leptolyngbyales; family Leptolyngbyaceae; genus Stenomitos; species Stenomitos frigidus_A. The sequence continues at coordinate 45,797 of NZ_PVWK01000015.1, forward strand.
TTTGCGGGTGCGTCTGCAGCCCCCAAGCAGTACATGAAGCCTGCTCACTAAACTACGCCTAGAGTGCTTCCCCACAATACTTTTACTATCACTGTCAAATAGATGTGCCACGCGTCCTTTCAAACCACGAGGCGCTTCACAGACACAGCTCATCAACCTTCGCCCCCAAAGGAAACACCAACCATGCAACTGATCACACCTCTTAAGACTGCTGCCCAATCAACCCCCTCTAAGCAAGCGCAGCCCCGACTCGAAGCGGCAAGACAAAAGCTCCTCGCTCCGCATGTGCCTCCCCTCTTGCGCATGACTGCCTTTCTCAGACTTTCTTGCTCCACACTGGAAGCGCCAGGAGCATACTCCCAACTGATGCAGGCGCTCTTCAGCCACCACCCGACCTGGTGGCAAACCTGCGAAGTTACTGCAGCAGGAGCATTACAGTCTTCTGATCCAGAAATACAGCTGCTTTTGGCGGTCGTATCACAGTTGCATGCCCCTCAAGACCTTCTCCTCGCGGCCTAAGTCGCTGGATGCCATATTCCACTCAAAACAACAATGATCAAATCCAGCGAACAACGTGATCAACCGTTTTAAAGATTGAGACGAGCTATGGCAATGTGCAGAGTGTTGTTCGCGGAGCGTGTGTGAAGCACGTAGGACTGTAGGCTTGTCAGCGGCTTCCCGCTGGTGTGCCGGGGCTCGCAGCAGGCTTGTTTCCAGGTAGACGCCCAAACAGATTGAACATTGCAAAGCATTGAGGCACAACACCTGACTGGCATTCAGCAACGATCCATTCATGGAGGGCATAACGTTTGACTGGTTCTAATCAGATCAACGCTGCACCACACGGTGATAACTGACAGGCAGACAAGAGATGACATTGATCCGCGGTGGGACTTCATACCATCAGATCAAGTTGAACATCTCTTAGCAGGGAAGCCGTAAATTCATAGCTGCATCACAATTCCAAGCGATACCGTGAATCAACCCAGGAGATCGTCATGCTTTCACGCCCTGTGGGACAGAGTTTTCACACCATCACTCCTTCTCCAAGCTCCATTCCAACAACGCATGAGAATAGCGCGATTGCAACAGGGGTGATCGCGCTACTCCTGCCTTTAATTGTTGCCCTTAGTATCGTTGCCAGACGGCATTACCATCAACGAGTGATGCGGCAACGGATTGCCAAATTAGAACGATTGTGGCAGCTCCATTACCGTCAAAACATACATTGAACGATCGTCCATGTAGCGCGCTTCGGGAGATCTCTCGCTGATGAGGCGTTTGTGATTGGCTTCACAATGGGCAATGATCGCCAAACGAATTGGTTACACAGATTTTATTTAAATTGATCTCGTCTAGCGTGTATCCCCAAAAATATCGCTTCTCCTGGAAAGACTTTCAATCTTTTGATGCAGGCTTTGTCTACGGTCGATCGATTCAGGTTAGAAACTTGAATCAAGTTAACTTTAGTGTCTATCAAAACGAGCCTCTCACCCACGTCAGACAATGGTTTGGAGTGTGTGAGCAGCCGACATAGAACGGTTGTCATCTCACCATATATTCGGTTGATTAATCAAACGTTTACTGCGTCTATATTTCGTCACTTTATTTACTGATTGGTTCTAAAGCCCCCAAAAGCACTTATGAATAAGCTAAACAGCTCCCTCCACTTGCCCACGAAACTGCCGTGGTCAGATAGAATCAGTCATTTCTTTCAGTTTGAGCAGCTAGGCACCAACTACCGTATTGAATGGCTGTCCAGCCTGACCACCTTCATGACCACGGCTCCCATTCTGGTCGTTAATGCTCACATCTTGGGGAATGCGGTTTTTTTGAACCAGCCGGGAGATCTTTTTGAGCAAATTTTGGTCGCGATCGTGCTTTGCTCTGCGGTTGCCAGCATGATGATGGGGCTATTGGCTAATTATCCCTTCGCGCTGGGACCTGGCACTGGTACTGCTGCCTTGTTTGCCTTTTCGATCGTACTGGGCATGGGGATGAATTGGCGCTTGGCCTTGACCGCTGCTCTGGTAGAAGGCACGCTCTTTACCGTTTTGTCTATGAGTCGGTTTCGTCGTCAACTCAATGATGCCATTCCCAACTCGCTCAAACAGGCAATGGTGGTTGGCTTAGGGCTATTTCTGTCTTATATCGCCTTGTCGGGTAAAGCGGCTCCTCCCAATTTTGGCACGGGTATTATTGTTGCCGGCACCGCGACAACGACCGCCTTAGGATCGCTCAAGCACCCTGCAACGCTCATTGCTATCTTCGGCATTTTGCTCACCGCGATGCTGACGGTTCGACGGGTGAAGGGGGCTTTGCTGCTAGGTATTTTCGGGACGGCAACTCTTGGATGGTTGTGCGGCGTTGCCCCCTTACCGAAAGGCATCGTGACTCTACCGCAGTTACCGCTTGATTTAGTTGGGCAGGCGATCGCTGGAGTGCACTATCTCACCTGGTCACAACTAGGAAATTTTATTGCGGTTGTCTTTATTCTGCTCTTTGTTTCCATGTCAGACACCATCAGCGCACTCAACGTTTTGGGACACCAAGTAGACCGCTTGAAGCCCGATGGAGAATTACACCGTTCGAAGCAGGCTTTGCTCTCCCACACAGTCAGTACGATGTTGGGTGCCTTGATCGGTAGTGTGCCTGTGATTCCCTATCTAGAATCCGCCTCTGGCATTTTTGAAGGCGGACGCAGTGGCTTTGTCTCGGTCGTGGTTGCCCTTTTATTTCTGGTCTCAGCCCTGTTTGCGCCCTTGTTTGCTGCTATTCCAGCCTTTGCAACGGCTCCTGTACTGATTATGATTGGCGTTTTGATGATGAGTTGCGTTCGCTTTATCGACTGGAATGACCTATCAGAAGCCATTCCTGCCTTTCTAGTGATCTTAATCATGCCGCTCACCTTCTCGGTCGCTGATGGCATGGCAGCGGGACTCATTGCCTACCCATTAGTCAAAGCGGCACAGAGGAATGGACAAACCACGAAACGCATCAGCCTCTTGCTTGCATTGCTATCTCTCATGTATTTCACATTTACGACTCTGCAATCTTAGCCAGGTTGATCACAACTTTGAATATTTTCCAATCAGGCTTTTGACCCATTTGGGGGTCTAGCACCGTTCTTGGCTATTAAGTATCACATCGGCTAGAACCCTTGCTAGAAAGCAATTTCAACAATCAATTTTCTACCAAAATGGGTGGTCTGACGACATTTGAGCGGTGATGGGGTTGAGGCGACAGACGACCCTAAAAGTGCAAGTTGGGCTGGAAAGCCTTACTTGGATTGAGCTTCAGAAAATCTATCGAAGAGAGTCTCTGAATCAGCCCTTCTGCTGCGCGGGGCAATTAACCCTGATTACCGCGCAATGATGGCTAGCCAATCAGAACATGAGTCGAAGTGATCAATCGCGCTCTGCCTCAACGCGCTCGTAACCGCCTTGCTGATCCATACAGCGACAAAACGATTCACGCCGATCTCATGCTTGACCACTGAGAGCTTTATGCCGCAAGCGTTTAACGCCTATCGTGACACCAAATTACACGAATGGGTCTGTGCGACTCGTTCCCGTTCAAGTCAAGCCCTTCCATAAGGTTTGAAATAAAACGGGGTCAGGGTGAAAGAACCTTGATAACTCAACTTCTGTATGGTGAGTCCAATCAGGACAATTCCAATTCCCCAAGTGCTGGGGTAACAGCGTATCCCTCAAACGCGCGACTGACTCTCAATCGTTTGAAGCAGGGATAAAAGGCGGTCACTCAAAACCCAATTGAGAATCCCGTCGAGCATAGCTGGATAAGGCTAACGAAAGTGAATCCACGTTTGAACCATCGTCATCGTGAACAAGCCTACATGGGTTAATAGGCTTGCCCAAAATGGGAAAGGATAAAACGGCAGGCAGTTGGAACCCCTGACCTGCAAGCACTCGTAACACACCCGGTGGAGAGTGGGAGCCTACGTGCAGCGTAAAACGGAAGTTGGGAACGAAGTCATCATGCACTGCGTGCACCACCACGCATGAAAATATGGTAGATTCACGCCCAAGACTGACCTTGAGGT